>JAZOMU010000053.1:0-4629 GCA_045654125.1 Christensenellaceae bacterium | reverse complement strand
ATATCGTTCTTAATGCAAGTAGTAATGGGCAAGAGCCAAAAGGCGCAAATGGAACTTCAAACGGTTGATGGCCAAGGCGCACAAACGCAAAAGATTATGAAATGGATGATGCCGATAATGATGGCAATCTTCTCGTTCATGTACACGGCGGCGTTCGCTATTTACATTATTATAAGTAACATTTTAAGCATAGGCACAACTTACGGCATTAACTTTATAGTAGACCGTAAATTCAAAAAGTTAGCATCACAAGCACCTAAAAAAGTTATCCGTGGTAGAGTTTACACCCCCAAGGAAGAAGAAAAGAAAAAACCCGAAAAAAAGGTTAAAGAAAAGAAAGAAGAACCTAAGGTAGATTTCCTTTCTGGAACTGCAGACAACAAGCACATTAGGGGCAGGAAGTAAGAATTTAACGCGCAAGGTCGCGAAGTATAAGGAGTAAAAAAATGCAATTTACTGGAAAGACGGTGGAAGAAGCAAAGGCGATAGCGCTTGCAGAGTTAAACACCACCGAAGAAATGATGGAAATTACCATCATTGAAGAGCCGACTAAGGGATTGTTCGGCAGAGTGAAAGGAAAAGCAGTTATAGAAGTGGAAATGAAAAAACAAAAGACTGCTGGTGCAACAGAAAACACGCTAAAGTTCGTTCAAGGCGTTTTATCAATTATGGGATATGACGTAACGGCTGAACTCGTTGATGGAGAAGAAACGGTTATTATGCTAAAGGGTAGCGATGCAAAGGAAATAATAGGGCATCGTGGAGAGATTTTAGATGCTATCCAAACGCTTGCAGGCGCAGCTGAAAATATTGGCAGAAAGGATTACAAAAAGGTTGTAGTAGACTGCGAAAACTATCGTGGAAAGAGAGAAGAAACGCTAGTAAAACTTGCGCATAAGCTAGAAGAAAAAGCTACCGAAATGCGCAGGGAAGTTGTTTTAGAGCCAATGAGCCCGTATGAAAGAAGAATTATTCATACCACGCTTGCAGAAAGCGAAACCGTTACTACTAGAAGCGATGGTAAAGAGCCTAATCGCTACGTAGTTATAGTTCCAAACGATAAAGACGAATTCTCTAAACCATACAACGCAGGCAGAAACGACAAGGGTAAAAAGAACGATAACCGTCGTGGTGGCAACCGTTCAAGGAGCGACCGTCGTCAAGGAAAAGGTGGTAGAAGCGATAGAAAAGGCAGTGGTTTTATTGAAAAACCTAAAAAATCATCATCTTTTTCTTTCGGAACTTATCTTGGCAACAGTTTAAAAGATAAAGAATAAGAAAATGGACAATAGCGTGGCAACAGCTACGCTATTGGCTGTTTAAATAGAAAAAATTTTTTACAAATTATAAGGAGAATAAAATGAAAAAGAGATTATTAAGCTTTATACTAGCAATTTGTTTAATTGTGCCCTGTGTAGTATCGCTAACGGCTTGTACAGAAACTGAAGGAGACGTTGTTTACACTGTTACCGAAGCACAATGGAAGATAAATTTCAATCTAACAAAAGGTCAAGCACAGCCACTTTCTGTTGATGAAGAAAGCCAGCAAGTTCAACTGTTTGCTGAAAACTTTTCGCAAGCGTTACCTGAAATAACATCCTATACAATTTTTGCTGATGGCGAAAACTATGGGCAAGAAGGCACTTGTCTTTTTAAAGTAGCGCCAAACGCATTGTCTATTGAGTTCCGTTTGGGTGGCGTTCTAGAAGATGAAAGTGGGGTTTTTGCTAGTAGCACTAACAAATACAAGGGGTTAACAGCTTCTATAATGAGTTATTTCCCATTTGCTGACCATTATGGTAAGTTCACGTTTGACCAAACGAAAAAAGCATACGTGGCAGAAAACTTTGTATCTACGGTGGTTAACGAGGAAAATATAAATGAAACCTATGATATATACACAAAAAGTGCAGAAGTAACGTTTAGAAACGGTTATTTAAATACAATAGCAATAAGTTTAACGGAAGATAATAATTACATAAATGTATATTCCACTTTTATGTTTACGTTTTCTAATATAAACAACACGGTAGTTTAAAATTAAATAAACAAAACAAAAAAAAGCGTAGTACAAAGCTACGCTTTTTTAGTTGTTTAATTGGGTTTTAAGGTTTAAGGATTTTTTTATAGCCATCGCCATATTTTACGCAACGGGAAACACGAGAAAGGGTTGCAGACGATATGTCGGTCTTTTTAATTATGCTTTCGTAAGTTTCGCCGTTAAGTAGTAGCTTGGCAGCTGAAATGCGTTGCGCCATAGAATCAAGCTCTTTCATTGTGCAAAGGTCTAGTAAAAAGCTTTCACAATCTTCTACGGTTTCTAGCTTAAGCAAGGTTTCATAAAGCTCTAGGCGTGCAGTTTTCATATCTTCGCTCATACTACTCACCGTCCTTATTGCTTACGCTAGATAAAAAGGTTTTAAGTTTTTCGCTCTTTGGGTTTTCCAGCATAGTTTTAGGCTCTCCAGCTTCTTCAACAACGCCGTCTGCCATAAATATGATTTTATCAGAAACGTTTTTGGCAAAGCCCATTTCATGCGTAACGATAATCATTGTTCTATCTTGGTCTTTTAGCGAACGAATAACCTTTAACACTTCGCCAGTAAGTTCAGGGTCTAAAGCAGAAGTTGGCTCGTCAAAGCATAACACTTTTGGCTTTAATGATAAAGCTCTTGCAATAGCAACACGCTGGCATTGTCCACCAGAAAGCTCGCAAGGATAAGCGTTTGCCTTATCGGTTAAACCAATGGTTTGTAGAAGTTCGTTTGCGTGCCTTTCTATTTCAGCCTTTTCCGTTTCCTTAAACTGTGAAAGCTGGCTTTTTAGTTCTTTAGCTTTAACGCCACTTGCTTTCAACTGTTTCTTTTTAGCCTTTATCTTGTCCTTTAATAGTAAAGACGGGGCAAGGGTAATATTCTTAAATACGCTGTATTGTGGAAAAAGGTTAAAGGATTGAAAAACAAGCCCAAAGTTTAAGCGTTTATCACGCAAAGCCATTTCGCTATCTTTTTTTTCAGCATTTGCAACAAACAAAACTTCGTTATCGAGCACCATAGTTCCATCAGATGGGGTTTCTAAAAAGTTAATGCAACGAAGAAGAGTGGTTTTACCACTACCGGAAGAGCCGATAATGGAAACAACTTCTCCCTTTTCGATATCAAGGTCAATGCCCTTTAGCACTTCGGTACTGCCAAACGATTTTCTTAAATTTTTAATAGATAAATACGCCATAACTTACTCCTTATAGAAAGAAAGCTTCTTTTCTATCCAGCCGAAAAGCAATGTTAATAGACCGTTAAAAATTAAAAAGAAAATTCCAGCGTAAAGCAAGGGTGAAAGAGTAACGAAATTGTTAACGGCTTCTTTTGCAGAAGTTAAAAGGTCAACAACACTTAAAGTAAAGGCTAAAACGGTATCTTTAACAAGTGTAATCGTTTCGTTACTCATAGGTGGAACGATACGCTTAATAACTTGAAAAAGAACAATCTTAAAGAATATTTGTGTTTTAGTCATGCCCAATACCTTGCCAGCTTCGTACTGACCTTTAGGAATTGCTTCAATACCCGAGCGATAAATTTCCGAAAAATAACAAGCGTAATTAACAATGAAAGCAACAGCAACAAACCAAAATTGCAGGTCAATCATTGTAATATCTAAAGATGAAGCTATGTCTTTAGGGGCAATATTAAAAACATATTTTGGCATCAAACTAACAAGCAAAATTTGCAACATTAAAGGGGAGCCACGGATAATCCATACAAGAACTTTTACAAACCATTTTAATGGTTTGAATTTCGACATAGAGCCGAAAGCCAGCAAAAGACCTAAAGGAAAAGCCGCAACGAGGGTTACGGCAAACAACAAAAGTGTATTGCCGAAACCCTCGAAAAGTTCAGTTATAATTGCTACAAAATGTTCCATGTAAAACTCCGTGGATTATTCTTGGTCAGCAACGATTACCGATTCTCCAGCGGAGCCAAGTTCTGCTGTCATGATAGCATTGCTCATGCTTTCCTTCGTAGTATATTTGGCTGCATCCTCTTTCATAATAACTGCAACTTGCTTGTTGTAAAGATAGGGAACAGAAATGCACATTTCAGCTTCACGGTCAGGCGTAATCGTCATACCATTCCAAACAAGGTCAAGCGTGCCATCTGCAAGTTTTGCTTCTTTAGTGCTCCACTCAATAAGAAGGAATTCAACTTCTAAATTTAATGTATATGTTTCGTTGAGATATGCAACAACTTCTTTAGCGAGATCAATATCAAAGCCCGTTAATTCGTTGTTTTCTTCAAATGCGATGGGAGCAAACAAGGTGTAACCGATAACGATTTTGCCGTCAGCCTTTACATTTTCCCAGCTGTTGTCTGTTGCGCTCGCGTAAGTATCAACAGTTTCTGCTGTTAAAGCTATAGAAGAAGTAAGTCCGTATTCAGCGGCAACTGCTGCATATTCTCCAGTACGAATAGCAATAAGAGCTTCGTTAATTTTAGACATAAATGCTTCATTACCCTTCTTAGCTGCGATACCATAACTTTCTTCTGCTAATACAAGATTTTCAACCATTTGCATTTTGCTTGCGTAATCACCAGTGGAGGTATAGTAGCCTGCCATAACCGAGTCGATAAC
>JAZOMU010000052.1:0-11784 GCA_045654125.1 Christensenellaceae bacterium | reverse complement strand
ATTGTAGAAAACCCAATAATTTTGGGAATAGAAACTTCGTGCGATGAAACGGCTGTTGCTATAATTAAAAACGGAAGAGAAATTTTGGCTGATGAAATAATAAGCTCTGCTACCGAGCACGCTAAATTTGGTGGCGTAGTTCCTGAAATCGCATCAAGAACTCATACTACGGCAATTTTAACAGCTACAAAGCGAGCTTTAGTATCGGCAAATTTATCGCTAAATGATATAGATGCCTTTGCAGTAACAGAAGGAGCAGGGCTTCTTGGTGCGTTGTTGGTAGGCGTTTCTTTTGCAAAATCTTTGGCGTATTCAATGGAAAAGCCACTCGTTCCAGTAAGTCATATAAGGGGGCATATAGCTGCTTCATATTTAACTGATAAAACGCTAGAGCCACCTTTTGTAACAATACTTGCAAGTGGTGGGCATACTGCAATAGTTGCCGTTGACGATTACTATAATTTAAGAGTTTTAGGTAGTACTATTGACGATGCTGTTGGTGAAGCGTTTGACAAGGTGGCAAGGGTGCTTGGGTTAAGTTATCCGGGTGGGCCTAACGTGGAAAAGTTAGCTTCTAACGGGCAAAATAATATTGTTTTACCAAAAATGCTAAAAAACTACGTCGGTGGAAAATACGATTTCTCATATAGTGGTTTAAAAACTGCAGTAATTAACTATGTTCATACGCAAGAAAGTAAAGGTGCGAAAATAAACAAGGCAGACGTTGCTTGTAGTTTTCAATGTTCTGCAGTAGACGTTTTAATAGAAAAGGCACTTTTAGCTGTTAAAGAAACGGGATACAAAACTATTGCGATTAGTGGTGGCGTAGGTGCAAACGGGTATTTAAGAGAAAGATTAAAAGAAGAAACGAGTAGAGCAGGTCTAGAACTTGTTCTACCTGAAAAGCGTTACTGTACAGATAATGGCGCAATGATTGGTGCTGAAGGCTATTTGCAGTATAAAAAGGGGAATTTTGCTAACCTAGACTTAAATGCAAAGGCTGTAATTTCATTTAATTAGAACTATTTATAGAATTTAAGTGTTATTAACACGAGAGGTGTATAATTATGGTAAAACACGTTGTATGTTTTAAGCTTAATGATGGAGAAAGTCCTGAAAAGGCAAAAGAAGTTTTGCTTGGTATGGAGAAAAACGTTCCAACGGTTCGCGGTATAGAAGTGGGTATAGACCAACTTCGTTCGGCGCGCTCTTATGACGTTATGCTCACCGTTTTGGTTGACGATTTTGATGCATTAAAGGAATATCAGCAAGACAAGTATCATTGTGAAGTTGTAAAAAAACATATGCACGCAGTAACAAAAACAAGCGTGGCAATAGATTACGAAATATAGTGAAATAGTAAGCAACGGAGCGTGGTAGCGATGTGGCGAAAGCCAAATTGCAACGAGCGTAGTTTGCAGTAGAGAAATAAAAAATCTCCCAAAAATTGTCGAAGAAATTTTTGGGAAAAAGGAGAAGCAACGAAGCGTGGTAGCGATGTGGCGAAAGCCAAATTGCAACGAGCGTAGTTTGCTTCGACGTGCGAGTATGGCGGAATTGGCAGACGCGCTAGATTCAGGTTCTAGTGGTTAACAGCCGTACAGGTTCAAGTCCTGCTACTCGCACCAAAAAATCCGTTTCTTGATTGAACGGATTTTTTTTATTATAAAAGCGTGTTTAGGTGTTGACAGTAGTAGAATACTGTGTTATTATTTATAAAAAAAGATTGGAGAAGTTTTATGAAAATTGCAACTACTACTGCGGATTTTAATTTTTATTGCAAGACTGACGAAGAGAGAATTCGCGAATTGCATCGTGCTGGTTTTAGGTATATAGATTTAAATTTGCATAATTTTAAACCTGATTGTGCTTATATGCAAGATAATTGGCGTGATGAAGTTCAACGTATAAAAGACCTTGCTGATGAACTGGGCATGCAATTTGTTCAAGCACATTCACAGGGAGGAAACCCACTTAAAGATGACCCTGAACATGTGGACTTTTTGATTAAAGCAACTATTCGTTCTATAGAAATTTGCCAAATGCTAGGTATTAAAAACACTGTTGCGCATACGGGTACGGAAAAAGGGATTGGCAAGGAAGAATGGTTTGAAAAGAACAAAAAGTTTTATTCTAAACTTTTTCCAGCGATGGAAGAGTGTGGAGTAAACGTGCTTTGTGAAAATACTACAAAAGTAAATACATTAAATGAGTATTCCTTGTTTACAGGTAAGGATATGTATGATTTTATAAAGTACGTTGACCACCCACAATTTCACGGTTGTTGGGATACGGGACATGCTAATATTGAAGGCCCACAATATGATGAGATTTTAGCATTAAAAGATGAACTTTATGCTATTCACTATAATGATAACCATAATTGTAGAGATGATCACGTTGCGCCGTTTTTAGGTAGGCTTAATCACGATGAAATTATGCAGGCGTTACTTGACGTTGGTTATAAGGGCTATTTTACCCTTGAAAGCGATTCTTCGCTAATTAAATATCACCAATGGACGGAATGGAGAAGACAGTTTGATAAAAACACAAGAGAATTGCGTTTGTGTGAACCTCAATTATTTATGCAAAGGCATATCGAATCAATGATGTATGACACTGCAAAGTGGATTCTTGAATCGTACGACGTTTTTGAAGAATAGTCGAGTTAATAAAATAATATACAAAATAGAGTAGAAAACAAAAATTCGCGAGTAAATCGCGAATTTTTTTATTCAATATTAAAAAACTTATTCAATACTTGGGTTGCACTACCAATGATAGCAGCTTTGTTGCCTAGTTCGGATTTTTTTATTGTTAAGTTTTGGATTGCAGTTATAAGACTTAGTTCATTAATCGTCTTAATGGCTTGGTCGATTACAGGTGGCAACAGTTCGGTAACACTACCACCGAATACCAGTAGTTCTGGATTTAGTGTGTTAACTAATGAAGAAACGACAAAGCCTAAGCGTTTACCTGCGTTTTCTATACATTCAAGAACTATTCTATCTTTTAGTTCAAACCCTTTTATTATGTGTCTCCAACTAAAACCATCCTTGTCTTTAACCAGTTTAGAAGTAGGGGAATAGCCATTAAAATTAAACACAGCGTTAGCCGTTGTGCCTACAATCATAGGTAGGGTTGAGTATAGTTCTAAACAATCAAAATTTCCACAAGTGCAACGCAGTTTTTTGTCGCCACAGCAAATGTGTCCGATTTCGCCTGAAACGCCACTAGAACCATTAAAGAGCCTATCATTAATAATAATGCCTGCACTGATACTACGACCAACTGAAACGAATATTTGGTTTTTAACGTCCTTGCCATATCCGTATTTTTGCTCGGCAAGAGATAAGCATCTTGCGCTAGTGTCTAAGCATACAGGTAATCCAAATGGTTCTTCAATTTCTTTTACGATATCTATGTTGTTAAAAAGTGGAATATTAGGGGAGAAACGTATAAACTTATTAGAATGGTCAATAAGCCCTGTAATACCTATTCCTATGCCTGCAAAACGTTCTTTGCCAAACTTTTTTATATATAGACTTAAATTTTCTTTTAGGCTTTGTAAGGAAAAATCTCGTGTATAAATAAACTTATCACTAATAACTTTGCCATGCATATTAACTACGCCAATTTTCGTGGAATAGGAACCAATATCAACGGCTAAAACAAACATAAAATTAGGGTTTATTGCTAGTCCTGTAGCATTTCTTCCACCCGTCTTTAATATGGTTTCATGATTAACAACAATGCCTTTATCTAAAAATTCAGTAACAAACTTAATTATAGACCTGCCACTAATCCCAGTTTGTTCGGAAAGCTCTTTTCTTGTGATGTCAGGTTGAAGATATATTTTTTTAAGAACTTCTATTTGCGTACTGTTATAACCTAAATTTTTAAGCGTAAAATTATTATCCATAAAGCACCTTGCGTATTGTATTTGTCTAAATTATAACACAAATTTCACAAAACTGCAACAAAATCAAAACGCTTTTATGAAATAGTTAATCAATCAAACAATAAATCATAGATATCTTTTATGATTTTTATATAAATTAACCAATTATATCGTATTTATTAAGTAGCCAAAAAAATTAGATATTTACTAATGATTTTAATACTTTTAATTGTGAAAAAAGTTTTGAAAAAATTTTTTATGAAATTGTTTCTAAAAGTATTGACAGGGCACTATAATTATGGTATAAATATTATAAGAACAAAAATAAAAACAATTAGGAGGACATCTATAATGAAAAAATCACAATTAATGTGTGCCATATGGCCATGGGGAACTGGGGAAAGAGGACAAATGGAACAGGCTTTGCAAGAAATAGTTCCAATTGGTTTTAAATCTTTCGAAAGCGTAAGAGCAGCTATTTATGCATTTAACAACGACGTTGATGCGTATAAAGAAGTTCTAGATAGGTATGGAGTAACTGCAGGTAGTTTTTATTTCCATATTCCTTACTATGGTGGTGAAAATGGTTTATTTGATACGCTTGAACGCGACCTTGAATTTGTTGCTAAACTTGGTATAACTCGTGCAACTTTACAAGGAACTGGTGGTAGACCAGTAGACGGTAAAATGACGATGGAGTTAAAGGAACACAACCTTAACAACATGCTTAAATTTGCTAAAATTGCAAAGAGCTTTGGCGTAAAAACTAACGTGCACCCACATATTGATACGTACTTTATGTATGAAGATGAAGTTGATTTCGTTATGCAGAATACTGATAAAGATTTAATCTATTTTGCACCTGATACAGCTCACTTGGCAGCTGCTGATATGGACCCAGCTGTTATCATGAAAAGATATGCAGATAGAATTAATTTCGTACACCTTAAAGATTATAAGCTTGGGGAAGAAGCTACATACGGTGGTTGGGTAGATTCAGGTGTTCCTATCGTTAACTGCTTCTGCGAACTAGGTAAAGGTGTTGTAAATTTCAAAGAAGTATTTAAGGTGCTTGATGACGCTAAATATACGGGTCCTTTGTGTACTGAGCTTGACCGTCCGCCCGTATCTAACGTTGAAAGTGCAATTAACAATTATAATTTTGCTTCTAAATTGTTAGAAGACTAATTATGATTACGAGGTGAATAAAGATGATTAAAGTTGGTGTCGCAAAGCAAATAATATCACCAGAACTTGGAGCTTTACTTGCTGGTTATCCTAGAGAAAGAAAAACTCAATGGATTGCCGATGATTTAGAGGTAACGGCAATTGCGATTGGTAACGAAAAGGAAACAGCTTTGTTAATTTCTGCAACACTTACTTGTTTGGGCAATCCAGTTGCAAATGAAATAAGAAGATTAATAAAAGAAAAATTTGGCATTACTTCAACGGTATTTAGTTTAACGCACACTCACTCTGGTCCTGTAACTTACGATTATGAAGGCTGGGGCTTGACTGATGCTAAATACACAAACGAAATATTAATTCCCAAAACGCTTATTGCAGTTGAAGAAGCGCTTTCTTCAATGCAAGAAGCAAAGGTTGGCGTTGGCCAAACTGAAAGTTTCGTAGGTGTAAATCGAAGATTGATGTGGGAAGGTAAAGCCGTTTTAGACGAAGACCCTAACGGAATATTTGATAAAAGAATGTTCGTTGTGTCGTTCGTTTCAAAGGACGATAAACCTATATGTAACATTGTTAGTTACGGAGCACATGCGACTAGCGTTAGGTTAAATGATGATTGGTACTGTGTTTCTCGTGATTGGCCGGGTGAAATGGTTGATGCAATGGAAAAGCGTACTGGCGCAATTACGGCGTTTTTAAACAGTACGGAAGGAGACGTAGCCCCGAGAAGACCTGAAGGTATGCATGAAGGCCTTGAAATGAAGAAAAAGGTTGGTGAGCAAGCTTCAAAAGACGCTATTAGAGCTTATGGAACCATAACCGAGTATAAGGAAGTTGACTTAAAGGTAGTTGAAGATACAATTAAGCTACCATATGATGAACTACCAAGCTTAGAGTTTGTAAATGATGAGCTTAAAAAATACCTTGGTGAGTTAAACTCTATGGCTTTAAAAGAAAAACAAAGATTGTTAGACATAATAGAAGCTCATAAACACGAAATTAAAACTCATATGGTTTTAAATCAAGTGATAATAGCAATCGGCGACATCGCTTTTGTTCCTTTTTCGTTTGAACCATTTACTGAAATAGGCTTAAAACTTTTTGAGAGAAGTCCGTTTAAGTATACGTTCTGCATTTCAAATGCAAACGGTTACGATGGATATTTGCCAACTGCTTATGAAATAACTAGGGGTGGATACGAAGTTTGGGGATTTAAGAACTCAACAGCGTACGTTCTTACTGATAATGCAGATGAAGAAATTATCAAAGAAAATTTAAGGCTTTTAAATGTATTAAAGAATAAATAAGGTGAATAAAGATGATTAAAGTTGGCGTAGCAAAGCAAAAAATAACGCCTAAACTTGGTGCATTACTTGCAGGCTATCCTAGAGTAAGAGAGGCTAAAACTGTTGCTGACGATTTAGAAGTAACGGCTATAGCAATAAGTAGCGAAAAGGAAACAGCGTTGTTTGTTTCTGCAACGCTTACGTGTATAGGAACTGAAGTAACTGACGAAATTAGAGCTTTAATAAAAGAAAAATTTGGCATCTCATCAACAATAGTATGCGCAACTCACACCCATTCTGGTCCGACCATGTATCACGGCTGGGTGCCTATTGACCAAGATTATAAAAATAGCATTTTTATTCCACAAATACTTCTTGCAATCGAACAGGCTTTAGCTAATCAGCAAGAAGCAAAAGTAGGCATTGGTAAAACGGAAAGCACGGTTGGTATCAATAGAAGGTTGCTTTGGGAAGGCGAAATTGTTTTAGATGAAAACCCTGATGGGATTTTCGACAAGAGAATGTTCGTTATATCCTTTGTATCAAACGATAGCAAACCAATATGTAATATAGTTAGTTATCCTGCACATGCAACTAGCGTAAGGGGTGATGAGGATTGGTTTTGCATTACTCGTGACTGGCCGGGTGTAATGGTAGACGCTTTAGAAAAGGAAAGTGGTGCAATCACTGCATTCTTTAATGGTGCAGAAGGAGATGTAGCACCAAGAAGACCAGAAGGTATGCGCGAAGGTCTTGCAATGAAAAAAGTTGTTGGAGAGCAAGCTTCAAACGATGCAATACGTGCTTATAAAACAATTAAGGAATATAAAGACGTAGACCTAAAAATAATAAATGACGTTATAAAGCTTCCTTACGATAAGCTTCCAAGCTTAGAAGAGACAAAAGAAAAACTTAAAGAATACGGTGATGAGCAGGTTGGTGTTCGATTAAAAGAAAAACAAAAACTTTTAAAGGTGGTTGAAGCTTATAATCACAAGATTGAAACCCATAAAACGTTAGACCAACTTGTTGTAAGCATTGGGGATATCGCATTTATACCTTTCCCGTTTGAGCCGTTTACTCAAGTAGCGTTAGATTTATCTAAAGCAAGTCCATTTGAATATACTTTTATAATTTCAAACGCAAATGGCTGTAATGGTTATTTGCCTAATGAAAGCGAAATTAAAAAAGGTGGATACGAAGTTTGGAACTTTAAAAATTCTGGTGCATACGTTTTAACGGATAACGCTGATTCAGAGTTTATCAAAGAAAGCGTAAGATTGCTAAATAAAATAAAAAAATAAATTTTAAAATATAAAGGAGAAAATTATGTATAGAATAGGCGAAGAAGAAATTCAGGCAGTGGCAGAAGTCATAAGAAGTAAAGAGTTTTATAGGGGCAATGGTGGCCCTATTAGAGCTGTTCAAAATTTTGAAAAAGAATTAAAAGAATATGCTGGCACAAAGTTTGCTTTCTCTTTAACTTCTGGTAAAGGTGCACTTATATGCGCTTTAGTAGGTATGGGTATTGGTCCGGGAGATGAAGTTATTATCCCTGCATATACCTATATTGCAACTGCTTTATCAGTTTTAGCAGTAGGTGCAATTCCTGTCATCGTTAATATTGATGAAACGCTTGGCATTGACCCAATTGAAATTGAAAAGAACATTTCAAAACATACTAAAGCAATAATCCCTGTGCATATGAGAGGTATTCCATCTAATATGGATGCGATTATGGAAATTGCTAAAAAACATAATCTTTACGTATTGGAAGATGCTTGCCAAGCGCTTGGCGCAAGCTATAAGGGTAAAAAACTCGGTAGTATAGGTCACGCAGGTGCAACCAGCTTTAACTGCTATAAAAACATAACCGCAGGGGAAGGTGGTGGTTTAATGACCAACGATTCAGAAATTTTCCAAAAAGCATTTATACATCACGACAGTAGTGGTGCTAGATGGCTAGGCTCTGAATTAGATGGTTTCACTGTGGAAGAATGTTCTGGTAACGAATATCGTATAAGTGATATTTCAGGCGCTATTTTGCGTGTACAACTTAAGAGACTTGACGGCATAGTTGCAGACTTAAGAAAAAATAAGTTTAAGGTAGTTGATGCGTTAAAGGATACGGGGCTTAAACTAATTCCTTCAAACGATATAGAAGGCGATTGTGGTAACGTTATGGCATTTAGATTTGACAACGAAGAATTGGCCGATAAGTTTGCAAACGCAGTTAACGAAAATGCAAAAGAAGCACCAGTTGTAAGGGCTGAAACTCTTAAAAATATAGGTAAGCATATTGCAACGTCTTGGGACCAAGTAATTAACAAGAGAGGCGCTTTCAACGATAAGATGAACCCTTATTTGATGAAAGCAAACAAAAAGCTTCGCTTAAACTACAAGCCTGAAGAAAGTGCAAAGAGTGTTGCTATCTTAAAGAGAACTATTATCGTAAATGTTAACCCAGACTGGACGGAAGAACAAATTGCAAAAGCAATTGAAATCTTGGCTAAATCTGCAAAGGAAGTTTTTTAATTGCCTATGAAAAAGATTAAAGTTGGAATAATAGGAATGGGTTACATCGGCGAAAGCCATATTGAAGCAGTTCGCCGAATTGGATGCTGTGAACTATACGCTGTAGCAGATACCAATGCTGCACTCGCTAAAGCTAAAGCAGAATACTACGGTATTGAAAAATGTTATTCAAGCGTAGCAGAGCTTTTGGCTGACCCCGAAATTGATGCTGTGCATAACTGTACGCCTAACTTCTTGCATTTATCAATAAACAAAGAAATTATAAAGTCAGGCAAACACTTGTTAAGTGAAAAACCACTATGCATGAATTTTGAAGAAGCGAAAGAATTAGTAGAACTAAAAAAGCAGTATCCTGATAGTGTTGCAGCAGTAAACTTTAATTATCGCTTAAATCCAATGGTTCAAGAAATGAAAAATCGTATTGCTGATGGACAAATAGGCGATGTTAGGATTATAACGGGTTCTTACCAGCAAGATTGGTTGCTTTATGATACCGATTACAGCTGGCGTTTAGAGCCAGAAGTTTCTGGTAAATCCTGCGCTATTGCAGATATAGGCTCGCATTGGATGGATATTATTCAGCACGTAACAGGACATAGAATTACTGAAGTTATGGCTGATATTAAAACTATGATACCAATTCGTAAAAAGCCCAAAAAGCAAACGGAAACGTTTACAAACAGTGTATCAGCAGAATATGATGAAGTCGAAATTAAAAACGAAGACTATGGTGCAGTAATGTTCCATACTGACAAGGGTGCCACTGGCGTATATCACGTTTCTGAACTAGCTGCAGGGCACGGATGCTACTTCAATTTTGAAATAAACGGCGCAAAAGCATCAATGAGCTGGAATCAAGAACAAAACGATAGAATGTGGATGGGCTTTAGAGGTGGAGATAATAGATATATTATTAGAGACCCCAACAACATTTCTGCTAACGTTAAACCTTACACAGCATTAGCAATGGGCCACCCTGAAGGCTGGAATGATGCGTTTAAGAATAACATTTTCGCTTTCTATAAGTATATTGAAAGTGATAAAAAGATTGAGCCGATATTTGCAACGTTAGAACAAGCTGCTTATACTGTAAAATTAACCGAAGCAGTATTAGAAAGTAGCATGAAAAAACAATGGATAAAAATTGAAAAAAAATTAATAATTAAGGAGAAATAAAATGAGCAAATTTAAATTTTCAGTAGGACCTTGGAACGTACATGCAGGTGCAGATGCTTATGGCCCCGCAGTTCGTGACGAAATACCTTTTGAAGAAAAAATTAAGAAGTTTAAGGAAATCGGTTTTGATGCTATTCAATTCCATGATGATGATGCAGTTCCCAACATGAACGACCTTACTGAAGAAGAAATTAAGGCAGAAGCAAGAAAGGTTAAAGCACTTTTAGACAAGTATGACCTTAAAGCTGAATTCGTTGCACCTAGACTTTGGCAAGACCCACGCACTGTTGACGGTGGCTTTATGTCAACTTCAGCTGCTGATAGAGAATTCGCTATGTGGAGAGCATATCGTTCGATTGATATCGCTAAGGAACTTGGTACAGATTTAATAGTTTTATGGCTTGCTAGAGAAGGTACTCTTTGTGCAGAAAGCAAGAGTCCTGTTTGGGCAACCAAAATGTTAGTTGAAGCTATTAACAAAATGCTTGAATACGATAAAAACATTAGAATTTGTATTGAACCAAAACCCAATGAACCTATTGACCGTTCAATTTGTGGTACTATGGGACACGTTATGGCAATTTCAGCAGCTACTATTGACCCGAAGAGAGTTGGTGGTAACTTAGAAAGTGCACACGCAATGCTCGCTGGTCTTGACCCTGCACACGAAATTGGCTTTGCTC
Source organism: Christensenellaceae bacterium (assembly GCA_045654125.1). Taxonomy (GTDB): domain Bacteria; phylum Bacillota; class Clostridia; order Christensenellales; family Borkfalkiaceae; genus UBA1259. The sequence continues at coordinate 1,018 of JAZOMU010000052.1, read as the reverse complement.
TTGCATTTGATAAACTCTTTACCGTACATTTAAACGACCAAAATGGTATTAAGTATGACCAAGATAAGAGTTTTGGTGTAGAAAATTTAAGAGCAGCTTTCAACCAAGTTAAGGTATTGGCTGAAAATGGTTACGGCAGTAAGGGTGAATACGTTGGTCTAGACGTTAAGGTTATGAGAACTGAAAAGCAAGAGGGTTCTTATCAACACTTAGAAAACAGCTTAAAAATATTTAAGATGCTTGAAAAGAAAGTTGAAAAGTTCGACTATGAATTCCAGAAAAAGTGCGTTGAAGAACGTGACTTTGAAAAACTTGAATTCTACGTAATGCAATTACTAATGGGCGAATAAAAACAAAACTAATAAAAAACCTTGTTTTAGGAGACTAAAACAAGGTTTTATTTTTTTTAAAATTTTAATTTTTGAAACATAGCGCTGTTTACTTAATATTCTTAAATCCTTTACCGTAAACTTCAGTAGCATCAGTAACTATTATAAAGGCGTTTTCGTCAAGTTGTTTAATTGTTGATTTCAAATAAGCTACTTGACTATTTTTTACACAGGTAAGTAGCACGTCTTTTGGTGATTTTGTATACATGCCTTCGCCTTTAATTAATGTAATGCCACGTGGACTGTGTGAAAGCATAAACGTAGAAACTTCTTCTGCTTTGGTTGTTATTATATAGCATAACTTTGCTTTGTTTAATCCAAGAACGATTATGTCACTAACCTTTGCGCTAATGAATATGAGAATAAGTGCATAAAGTATGTTTTCTGGATTTTTAAGAGCAATAGCGCCTGCTAACACTACTATTGCATCAAAAACAGCAACGTGAGTTGCTATGCTACCGAAAGGAAGTGCGTGGTTGGTTATTCTTCCTAAAAGTTCAGTTCCACCACTGCTAGTTTCAAACTTAATAAATAATCCAATGCCAATGCCTTGTAGAACGCCACCATATGCAGCAGCTAAAATACCATTGTCTGTAATGGGTTGTATAAACCAAGATAAAATTTCCGTC
>JAZOMU010000051.1:0-5665 GCA_045654125.1 Christensenellaceae bacterium | reverse complement strand
GAGCTATAGTAAAAAGCTCAAAATCAACTGATAGAGAAAACAACGTTTCGCATAAAGTCGAATTGATTGAAAAGGAATATATGGTTGGGGAAAATGTTATATTTCGTTGCTTAGTAACGGCTAACGTTCAATTTACGTCTTTAACCTATTCAATAAACAACGAACAAGAAAAAGAGCTTTCAACAACGCTAGGGGAATCTAAAAATTTTAGTGATGCCAGGGCAATAGGCGATGGTAAATATTTTATTGATACCGGTGCAGAGATAATAGACACTACCTCTAGAACTGCAGGATATTATACGCTTATAATATACGCATACGACGCTGATGGTACAAGTTATGAAATAACTACCACCCCGATAGTTTTTAGATTAAAAGTCACTAGTGTCGCTTAACGGCGCAACGACCCGACAAATAAACATTGCCGGGTTTTCGAGAATTCACAGCTTCGGCTGTTATAAATAGATAAAAGAAAAAGGAATAGATAAATGCGAAAAAAAACAATTCTAATAATAACGTCGGTCTTGCTAGTTCTATGCTCTTTCTTGACGGCCTGCACGTTATCTGATTTTAATGGTTGTAGTTCTAAAAACGATGGCGTTATAACTGAAGAACTAAAACCTGATGATTCTATTAAAGAGTCTAAGTTAAATTTTGAAATAGAAAAAAACGGTTGGTATTATGCAACGTTTACCGGTGTTTTGGTTTTTGATAGTTATCCAGATATGGTTACGTTAACGTGCAACGGTATAGAAACAGAGCTAGCGCCAAGTAAAGTTAGATACATAAACGAAAAATTTGAGTTTACATACGAGCATCAAATTGTATATAACAACTTATCGAAAGGTTATCATAGTGCAGTAGTGGCATGTTATACAGGGCCAGAAAAAACTATATTAAACGACAAATTAAGCCTATATGCAGATACCGACTACGTGGGCTTAAACGCGGCGAATTTTAAAACGGGCCAAACAGAAATCGGAATGGATAAAGCAGAAAATTGGAGTTAAAACAAATAAAAAGGAGATAAATATGAAGAAAATTTTAACTATTTTAATGGCAAGCATACTAGCAGTAGTGAGTGTGTTTGCTGTAGGTTGTGCTGAATTAAATTCTGAAAATTCAGGAACAGCAAACAATTATCTACGTGTGCATGGTGTTTGCATGGCGATGGGTGCACCAATGTCGGCAACATTGCCAAACGGCACCAAATACATAGAAAAAACGTTAACGGCAACAGTATTGCCTACTACAGCTTCTAATCGAGAGGTTGATTATACTGTTAAGTGGGATAAATATGCAGAGCGTATTAATGAGCCAGTAAGTGATTATTTAACGGTTGTCCCTACAAGTGATGGTGGAACCGTAGCAAAGGTTAGATGCTACAAAGATTTTGGCAATGACAAAATCATAATAACAGTCAAAACACGTGACGGTGGTTTTACGGATACTTGCACGTGTACATTCCAAGGACTCTTTAGAGATTTTAGAATAGAAGTTGATGATGATATTCCACTTAAAAATTCAGCAGGAATAGGAGATTATTATCAATTAAGGAACGGCGAAACATATGTGTTTGATTTAAAATCCACGGATATTTATAACGATGAAGTACCCGGTGAATATAGTTTAACTTGCACTGGCTGGGGCTTATTATGGATGGAAATGGATGCCTACTACCAAAACGGAGCTTGGGCGAAAGGTTATGCTATAAGAATAAATTTTGGGAATAAAGAGATTTATAAAAACAATGATATATTTTATTCTGCATATATAAATGAAAACAATCAATTAGTTATTGAAACCCCATCAGATTATCTTTTAAATGGAAACGATATTTCATATAATCCAGGTGCTGAGAGCACGACCGATTATACTTTTACTATTACGCAACCTAAAGAAGATGGTTACGAGCTTGAGGTTTATAATAAAACCGACCTATCATTGCCAGAAATGATAACGGATGAAGAACTTAAACAACTTCAACAAGAAACATTAATAAGTAATCCTCCGCACTTTATAGTAGAAATTTATGATGCAGTTTCAGGGAAAACCGTACCATTCAAATTTTGGATAGAATCAGGATGTGAAGACGTGCAGTTTGATAATAATAATTTAGTTTTTAGTACGAGATGAAAACAATAAGTATAAGAACAAAAAATATTTTCATTTATGTTCTCCTATGTATAATTTTACTTGCAGGGTTAGTTATGCCGGCAACACAAACAGTGTTTGCCGGTGGAACCCAGCAAGAATTCGAGTACAATGAGACAGCAGAGAATTTATACGAGTACCGAGGCTATAATGATTTAACGTTGATTCGTTTTTACGAAAATAACTACGGAGACGAAAGCCGTTATTCTTTATCGTTTTACATATACAATCCGGAGCGTATAGAATTTGCTGAAGACACGAGGAATAAGGTGCAGATTGGCTATGCCAAAAACAGCACCGACATTTTTCGCGCACAATTTAATAAATACATAATTACAAAAGACGGCCAATCAGAGACCGGCTTATTTATGCGCTTTAAAATAAGCGGATTTAATATGCCGGAAGACGTTGACCGTTTTTATTGTATAAGTGGAATCGAGCTTGTAACTGCAGGTGCGCAAAATGCTACAGAATACCCGGTTAGCACGGTATATCAATGTAATACAGCAAACGGTATTACAACGATTTCAACGTCAACGTTGCCCACGTGTGAGGTAGACGTTAACCATACGGTATATAGGACAAACTATTCTGATAAAGGAAAGTATTGGAATAACCAGTTAAGCATGTGTTATTTCTCCCTCCCCAAAAACGTGTCAGGCGTAGGCTCGGGTGGAAAGTTAGAAGCTTTAACTGCAGAGTTTTATAATTATTATACTAAGCACGTACTTATATTAGACGACCGAGAAAAATTTGAGGCGTTTTATCCAAAGTATATAGGCAAGAACGTAGATGAACATGACGAGCTTAGCATGGAGTTCGAATGGGGAGTAAAAAAAGAGGGTGGCAGCATGACAGGGGTAGTTGTTACCACTTACGATTTTTATTATGGTAAGTACAAATGGCCCATGCAAGTAAACGAACGCTTAAACACTATTTACTGGGCCTTTTATGATAAAATTGAAAAAAATCAACCAGGATTTGATTCCGAGGATTACAGGTTCAGTGGAGAACAGTTAAGAACGTACTTTTATAATTATTCAGAAAAACATGGACGGACTAAAGCAATTTCAGACTTATTTATATCTGAAAGCGAATATAAAGAAGAAAAACTAGGTTTAACGGGGTTTCCTTACGGTTATAACAAGCACACGTATTCAATAGCTGAGAAACCAGAAACAGAAGATGACGTGTTTGGGTTTGGGCTTAAGTTTGACAATGCAGGATGGTTTAAACAATTATTGGGCATTAGAAGTTCGGAAACAAAAGAACTTCTCCCCCTTGTAAAAATAGAGACTAAAGATTTATCTTTAAGCCAAGAGAAATTTTCCGAAAAATACTTTATTGAGGAAAGTGAAGTATCGGAAATAAAAGCATATGTAACACAACAGTCGGCTATGAATAAGGAAACGTGGATTTTACGTTATGATACATGCGAATATTTTGGCATAGCATCGGACACGTTTCTTGCGCAAGAGTCAGTATACCTAGATTTTGATATATTATCTTTTAGATTCGAGCAAGGGGAATCTAAATATACAATCGCTGCTAACATGTCGCCTGAAGACGTTTTTAACGATATTACAGGCTCAAAACAACCAAAAAACTGGTGGGACAAGTTTTTAGATTGGCTTATTGATACATTTGGAGTATTCTGCGCGTGGTTAGTGTTGATTATATTAGTAGTGGTTGCCGTTATAGGTCTTGGCCTATTTATAAAGATAATTAAATTTATAAACTCTGCATCAAACCATTGGCTTGTTAAACTAATAATTATACTACCACTTGTTGCAGGAATAATCGTTTCATACTATTTTTACATAACGTGGGGAATTGGAATAATTACTGCGCTAGGTGGGCTTTGGTAATACAGCATGGCAAAAAATATAAGCGATTTTCTAAAAAAAGATACAAAGCCGAAAGAAGCGCCGGAGCCAGCTAGCGAGAAAGAGATAGACCCGAACAAGCGATACTATACACTTGCCGATGGAAGCAAGGTTGAGCTTGACGACATTAAGCCTGAAGATAAAAAGGATTATCAGAAGCGCTTTCTACCGTTAGCAACAGGCAAGGGGGTAAAACAACACTACCGGTACGTATATAGGGAAAAGCAATATCCGGACGTATACCGTCCGGAGCCTGAATACGTAACAAAGGCAAAGTTATACGACCCGAACGCAGGACTCAACGAAAAGCAAATACGGTACAAAAAGAACGTGCTAGATTCTGCAACGTTAAGAGAGCCACTACCTAACTACGTAAAGAGCAAGAACAGACAAAAACTATCTCGTTTCATATTTTGGAACGAACTGCGCGCCTGCAGGAACGGTTTTTTATACTACACTATACCGTTAATCATAAACGTTATATTTCTCATGTTTAACATGTTTCAATATAACTTTATGGCTAACATGCTTGTTTCGATATTTGCGTATCTTGTTTTGTTGTTAGTGTACGGTATTGTAAAAAGCGATTATGCGCCACTAGTTAAAGCGCTGTTTTTAGCGCTAACGTTAATAGCAACCGTCGCATTAATTTATCTAGGAACGTTTGTACCGGAGTTTTACGAGCTAATATATTTACCGTACACAATAAAGCTTTTTTTAATAGGCGCCGGGATATATTATTTTGGCAAGTTCTACGTGTATTTTTCATTATGTTACACGCAAGACTGCAACCTAGATTTTGGCTCTACAGTTCAAGTAAATGCAGGGAAACCCAGAAGTGGGAAAACGTCGTCTGGCGTGCATGACGTTTTCGTGCTAGCAAAATTAAAATGGGCGCAGTTGCAGTATGATTATAAAATATGGCTCGGCAGGTCCGACAAGATAAAGAAACGTGGGAACCCTAGCGAGCTACTCGAACTCGAAGAAATAAAATTAGCATATAACTTTTACATTATGCGCCCATGTATACCGTGCTTGTGGTCGGTAATCGGTATAGAGGACCGATGGGGGCGCAAGTCGCACAAAATAACGTTTGACCACATAAAAGGGGTAGAACGTTTACCGATTTACTCTGTAGTGCTAATAGACGAAATAGGCGCACTATTAAAGCCTGAAGACGGATTAAACAGAACCGGGATAGAAAAACCATACGATATCAGTGATATGTTCCGTTTAGGCGGGCATTACGTTAAATGGGTGGTAATTGGATGCGAGCAAGACTTTAACCACATATACATCGATTGTAGGCGCGTAGTTGGCTTTAATAAGGTCATATACGGTCAAGAATGGGTTTGTCGCCCTGGATTGCTTTACGGTATATTCAAATTCTTCAAACTGTGTATTTCCGAGACTTTGGATAAGGGAATGAAAAAGTCGCCCAGGTTATCAAAGTTTATGGATGGATTTGAAAAGTTCGTCCGTTCTATTGGGTTTAGACGAATAACGTACCAGTATGTAGGGAACACGGAAACAGGGGCAAAAGTACAAGGCGCAAACGAAGAAAACAAGTTTGAGACTATAGGCCGTAAAAAAGCACGTTACGTACCGTCTATACTTATTGCTAA
>JAZOMU010000050.1:0-12670 GCA_045654125.1 Christensenellaceae bacterium | reverse complement strand
GAAATGAAGCCTGCGAAGACGCTTTTCGCTGTCGCTTAAATTCTTGTTTTCCTCGGCATCAAAATAGGTTTTTCCGTCTACGGTTATAGTACCCGTATCGGGAGTTTCAAGATAGTTAAGACAACGCAGAAGCGTCGTTTTACCGCTACCCGATGAGCCGATTATGGCAAGGACCTCGCCCTTTTCGAGGGTGAAGTTGATGCCCTTTAAAACCTCGGTAGAACCAAATTTTTTGGTTAAATTTTTTACTTCGAGCATAGACATAATATTGTGGCCTTTCAGTTGCACTATGCGATTTATTCGCAAAATATATTCAATAATACTTTTAGGATTTAAAATAATTCAGTTTTTTTTCTAATTTACTGAAAAGAATTGAAAGAACACCGCTGAATATAAGATAAAACACTCCGGTATATAGCAACGGCCATATCAAACCGGCATTTTTGATATATTTTTGAGCGAAGAAAATAATTTCATAAAATCCAATTATTCTTGCGATAGAGGTATCCTTGACCAAGGTTATTATTTCGTTGCTCATAGGTGGGACAATTCTCTTTATAACCTGCAAAAGTATAACTCGGAAAAATCCCTGAGAACGTGTCATTCCAAGCACTTGATATGCCTCGTGTTGACCTGTTGAAATACTTTCAATTCCGCCTCGGTAAATTTCCGAAAAATAACAAGCGTAGTTGATTACGAATGCAATTATAACGAATACGAAAAGCATATTGCTTACGGAAAGCCCAAGCGCCTGTGCCCAAGCCTTAGTGGTAGAACCAAAAAGGTATTTTGGCAAAAAGCTAACAAGCAAAATTTGGAGCATAAGGGGAGTTCCCCTTATGATCCAAACAAAGATTTTTGTCAAAAATTTAAGTGGTTTTAGTTTTGACATAGACCCGAAAGAAATTATTAATCCTAACGGGAGAGCGAACACGAGAGTTGTGAAGAATAAAATACTAGTATTCCCTAGCCCACGTAAAAGCCCTAAGATTATTTGTTGAAATTCGCTCATTATTATTTAGATTATTTTCCTAAAATTACACTTTCGCCAGCAGAACCTTTTTCTGCGCACATAACGGCATCTTTAAAGCTTTCTTTATTTGTGTAATTAGAAACGTTTTCTGCTTTAACAACTGCAACTTGGTTGTTGTTAAGATAAGGAATAGAAATACACATAGCCTCTTCTCTTTCTGGGGTAATGGTCATACCGTTCCAAATAAGGTCAATAGTGCCTTCTTCTAAAAGTGCTTCTTTTGCATCCCAGTTAATAATTAAAAATTCTACTTCAATTTCTGCGCTATAAGTATAGTTTAAGTAGTTAATAATAGCTTTTGCAAGTTCAATATCAAAACCAGTAAGTTCGTTATTTACTTTGTAAGCAATAGGTGCAAACAAGGTGTAGCCAATAACGATTTTTTTAGCAGAAACAATATCGTTCCAACTATTGTCGGTAGCAGTTTGATAAGGATTGGTAGCATCAGCGCCAACAGCAAGGCTGTCTTGAATACCAAATTCGCTAGCAATATATTCAAGATAATTTTGACCTTCGTTTACAGTGTCTCTTGCGGCAAGAAGCCCTTCGTTAATCTTAGAAATAAGAGCTTTATCGCTTTTTCTACCAGCAATGCCATACTTTTCTTGTGCAAGAACTAAGTTGGGCACGGTTGCAATCTTTCCAGCGTATTCGCCTTCTACTGCATAGTAGCCAGCCATAATAGAGTCAATAACGATAGCGTCTACGTCACCGTTGTTAAGCTTTATTACTGCATCTAGTTGAGAATCAGCTTTTATGTATTCCTTGCCAAGTGCAAGCTCATCATTACAACCAGTTAAGCCGAATACCATTGTAAGTGCCAATACTGCAGTTACTAAAAGTGTTAAAAATTTTTTCATTTTCTTTTCTCCTGAAAATTTATATTACTTTAACACTTTATTGTGCTAAAGCAATATCATTATACTTTATTACGATAAAGTTGTAAAGTGTTTTAACGTGGTTTTTAAAAATATTTAAAAGTTTATTGTAAAAAATAATATTTTGTGATATACTATTAACGCAACACAGTTTAATTTTTTTTAGCACAGGCATACTATCGGTAAAAGCGTATGCCCTTTATTCCTGTGCTAATAGGAACTGTGTTGCAACTGTGGGTAATGCGTTTTTCGGTGCGTTGCCTACAGGTAGCGCACTATTTTATTTAGGGGAAGAGTATGGAGTACACAAAAGAAGAATTAAAGTTAAAAAATATACACGTTTTGAGGCAAATAGGTAGAGAAAAAGGGGTTAGGGCGCCAAGTGCATTAAGAAAATGCGAGCTTATTGAAAATATAATTGGCATTGATAAAGGTGAAATTGAGCCACACGTTTCTGTGGCTGGGCGACCTGTATTAGACGAAAATTTTATAGCAAATAAAAAAGAGAAAACCGACAAACAAGAAAAGAAAAAGCAGATTAAAAAACTTATTAACGAATTTACAACTAAATTATTAGAAATACTTAGCTAAATTAAATATCCCAGCGTAATCGCTGGGATATTATTATATATATTGTTTATAGGAAACTATTTTTTCATTAAATCAAGCTTGGTTTTGTAGCACCATTTTCCACCAATCAGTTTGCCGAAGAAATATTTAGTGCTGGCAGATTCGTTTAAAACGTAAAGCTCATTTTCTACCATAACAATCCCTTCACTCATAGGCGCAATCTTGTAATCGTTTAGTAAGGAACTACTGTCTAACGAAGATACTTCTAAAGGTGTGCCTAACAAGATTTTGCTACCTTCTGCGTTAAGGCTAGATTTATCGTATTCCAAAACATGTGAGAAAGCTAGGCCATAAGAAGTTGATAGATAGATTTTATTACTATAAACGCAAAGCCCTTGCACTTTATTAGGGATAGAGTAAGCACTTCTCGGGGTAAGGTCAACGCCTAGCTCGTAAGTTTTACTAAGGCTAAATTCAACAGCAATTGCAGAGTTTTTATCGCCTGCTTTAGTGGTTATTTTGTGGCTAGGCAAGGTTAAATAGTTGTTTCCATCATAAAATTCGCCAACTATTAAGCTATCGCCATATACTGTTACAAATGATGCTTTGATATAATCTGAATTAGAATATTTTAAGGAAATTTCGCCAAGGCAGGCAATAGCATCGTTATTTTTAGCACTTAATACCTTTTGATAATCGTAAACTAAAAGCGAAGTGCCGTTAGCAACGTAAAGGAAGTTTTTATACTGGGCAACGCCACCGAAATGGCCAGTGTACGTCAAACCGTCATTATCCAAGAAAGTAACGCGTTTAATCTGTTCACCAGTAAAGCGATGAACTAGATATAGTGGGGAAGCCGAGCCGTCTTTCATATATCCACTAATCAAAAAACAGGCATTTTCCCCATCGTAAGCAAAGCCTTGTGGAACAACGCCAGAGTTTAGGTCTGGTATTAAAAAGGCGCGTTCGCTTGCGTTGTAATAGTCTTTTGCGCCTACACGGAAGTATAAAATAAAACCACCTAGAGCAAGGCTAAGCACCATAACGATTGAAGCGCCTATAATGACAAGTTTTTTCCAAAGCTTCATTTTCTTTTTAGATTTTCTTTTTTTCGCTTGTTGCGTTTCTTGTTCGTTTTTTCTCATAACGTATACATTATATAATATAGTATGAATTTTTTCAAGTGTTTTTAAAACAAAAAAGCCGATGAGTTTATCATCGGCTTTAAGCTTAAATAACTTATCTAGGCTTATTCTCTGTTTGCAAGCGCTTTGTAGCTAGCAAGTCTTTCTTTGCTATCAGCTTCGGTCTTAACGAACAACTCTTCAGCAAGTTCAGGGCGAGCTTTCATGAGAGAAGCGTATCTGGTTTCGCCAAGCAAGAACGCCTTGTAGTCGCCAGTAGGTTCTTTAGAGTCAAGCGTGAATGGGTTTTTGCCTTCATCAGCGTTTGCAGGGTTGAATCTATAAAGGTTCCAGTAACCACATTCAACTGCTTTCTTTTCTTCGTCTTGAGACTTGGTCATATTGATACCGTGGTTGATACAAGGTGCATAGCAGATTACAAGTGACGGACCGTCATAGCTTTCAGCTTCAATAAGAGCATTCAAGAGTTGTTGCTTATTATAACCCATAGAGCATTGTGCAACGTAAACGTAGCCGTAGCTCATAGCCATCATACCAAGGTCTTTTTTCTTAATGCGCTTACCAGCAGCAGCGAATTTTGCAATAGAGCCGGTTGGCGTTGATTTACTTGCTTGACCACCAGTGTTAGAGTAAACTTCGGTATCAAGAACTAAAACGTTAACGTCTTCGCCCATTGCTAGAACGTGGTCTAAACCACCGTAGCCGATATCGTAAGCCCAGCCGTCGCCACCGATAATCCAAATAGACTTTTTAACCAAGCAATCTTTATCTTTAAGGATTTCTTCAACAAGAGCATCTGAATCACAGCCACAGCCCTTGCAAGCTTCAAGTTCCTTAACGAATTTTTCGCTTGCAGTCTTAGAGCCTTCTGCACTCTTTCTGTTTTCAATCCAAAGAAGAGCTGTTTCTTTTAAGCCTGCGCAAGCAGTTGTTTCAGCAAGCTTAGCAATTTTTTCAGCAAGAGCTGAACGACGGGTAACGTAAGCAAGGTTCATACCATAACCGAATTCTGCGTTATCTTCAAACAAGCTGTTTGCCCAAGCAGGACCTTTGCCTTGTTTGTTAACGGTGTATGGGCAAGTAGGAGCAGAGCCACCATAGATTGAAGAACAACCAGTAGCGTTTGCAACTACCATTCTATCACCGAATAGTTGTGTAACGAGCTTAACGTAAGGTGTTTCACCACAGCCTGCGCATGCGCCTGAGAACTCGAATAGTGGCTTGTTGAACTGGCTACCTTTTACAGTAGATGGTTTACAACCAGGGCAAGCTGAAACGTTAACTTCCGGCAAGCTTTCGCTATATTCATAGTTAACCTTTTCTTCTTCAACGATAGAGCCGAACGGTACCATCGTAAGTGCTTTTTCTTTAGCAGGACAAATGTCAGCACAAACACCACAACCCATACAGTCAAGTGGTGAAACTTGCATTCTGTATTCAAAGCCCTTATTACCAATCATAGCTTTGGTTACGAAAGAAATAGGCTTTTCAGCGCCTTCAGCAACTACTGCTGGACGAATACAAGAGTGTGGACAAACGAACGCACATTGGTTACATTGGATACATTTAGTAGCATCCCACTTAGGCACGTTAACTGCAACGCCACGCTTTTCGTACTGGGTAGTACCAGTAGGAACGGTACCGTCTGCATTGAACGCAGATGATGGAAGCTTGTCGCCTTCAAGAACGAGTATTGGGTGAACGATATCCTTAAAGTATTTGTTGTCAGCAACGTCTGCCATAGGTGCGCCGGTAGTAGCTGTTTTCCAAGCTTCAGGAACGTCTATTTTAACAAGGTTAGCTTCTGCGCTGTCGATAGCGTTGTAGTTCATTTGAACAATAGCATCGCCTTTCTTTGCGAAAGACTTATAAGCCATCTTTTTCATGAATTCAACTGCATCAGCGTAAGGGATAATGTCTGCAACCTTAAAGAACGCTGATTGTAAAATGGTGTTCGTTCTGCCACGGAGACCTAGTTCAGAAGCTATCTTAATAGCATCTATAACGTAAAGGTTGATGTTCTTGTTAGCAATATCTTGCTTAACTGATGCAGGTAAAACGTCTTCTAATTCTTCAGCAGATTTAGCAGAAGTATTGAAAAGGAAAGTACCACCGTTCTTAATATCGCCAGTCATGTTGTAACGAGTGATATAAGATGGATTAGAACATTGTACGAAGTCAGCAGCGTCGATTAGATATGCTGACTGGATAGGCGTATCGCCGAAACGCAAGTGAGAAACGGTTATACCACCAGACTTTTTAGAGTCGTAGAAGAAGTAGCCTTGAACGTACTTGTCGGTGTGGTCGCCAATAATCTTAATAGAGTTTTTGTTAGCGCCAACCGTACCGTCAGAGCCTAAGCCCCAGAACTTACAAGAAACGGTGCCTTTTGGAGCAGCGTCGTATTTTTCGCTAAAGTCTAACGAAGTGTTGGTTAGGTCGTCGTAAATACCTACGGTAAAGTGGTTTTTAGGTTCAGCGAGTTCAAGGTTTTTGTAAACCGAGTAAATCATAGATGGGTTAAATTCTTTTGAACCTAAGCCGTATCTACCACCAACAACCTTAATATCAGTTATACCCTTTTCAAGTAGAGCCGAGCAAACGTCTAGATATAATGGTTCACCGAGTGAGCCAGCTTCTTTAGTTCTATCGAGAACAGCAAGCTTTTTAACGGTTTTTGGAAGAGCTTCCACAAAAGAATCGATTGCAAACGGTCTATAAAGACGAACTTTAAGAAGACCAACCTTATGACCTTCAGCATTCATTTTGTTAATGGTTTCTTCAACAGCATCAGCACCACTACCCATAAGAACAACAACGTTTTCAGCATCAGGTGCACCAACGTAGTCGAATAAGTGATAATTTCTACCGGTAAGCTTATTAACCTTGTCCATCATTTCTTGAACGATAGCAGGGGTTGCGTTGTAGTATTTGTTAGCAGTTTCTCTGTTTTGGAAATAGATATCAGAGTTTTGTGCAGTACCACGCTGAACTGGGTGTTCTGGGTTAAGAGCGCGTGCACGGAAATCTTCGATATCTTTCATGTCAACAAGCGCTTTCATTTCGTCATAATCAATAGCGTCAATCTTGCTTACTTCGTGGCTGGTTCTAAAGCCATCGAAGAAATGTAGGAAAGGAACTTTTGATTTTAACGTAGCAAGGTGTGAAACGAGAGCTAAATCCATAACTTCTTGAACAGAGTTAGAAGCTATCATTGCAAAACCTGTTTGACGGCAAGCCATAACGTCTGCATGGTCGCCGAAAATGTTAAGTGAGTGAGCAGCAAGCGCTCTTGCACTAACGTGGAAAACGGTTGGCAATAATTCGCCTGCAATCTTATACATGTTAGGAATCATCAATAGTAAGCCTTGGCTTGCAGTGTAAGTGGTGGTAAGTGCACCTGCAACGAGTGAGCCGTGAACTGCACCTGCTGCACCTGCTTCCGATTGCATTTCTGCAAGACGGAGCTTTTGACCGAACATGTTCTCTCTGCCTGCTGCAGACCATTCATCTGCAACTTCAGCCATTGGAGAAGATGGGGTTATCGGGAAAATAGCTGCAACTTCTGAAAAGGCGTAGGCAACGTGGCTGGCAGCTGTGTTGCCGTCAATAGTCATTTTCTTCATTTCTATTTGTTTCTCCTTATGTCTACTATATATATAAAATAATTACTATGCTATTATACAACCTAAAAAAGAAATAGTCAACGAAAGCAGGCAAATTTTTTATTGCGAGCGCTGTTTTTCTTGTAAAATCTCTTCAGATTTGGTATACTACCTTATGATATTAAGTTAAAGGAGCAAAAGTAAGTCTAGTATGCCGTTAATCAGTGTTGAAAAGGTTAGCTTTTCATACGACAAACTAACACCCGTGCTAAAAAACGTCTCCCTTTCGGTTGAAGAAGGGGAGCATATTGTCGTTATTGGGCATAACGGCAGTGGAAAAAGCACGCTTGCCAAGCTTCTTAACGGCTTGCTATTACCCGATTCTGGCAAGATTGTAGTTGATGGGTTTTCTGCTGACGACAAGGCGCAGGTTTTTGAGATTAGAAAGCGCGTGGGCGTGGTTTTTCAAAACCCAGACAACCAGTTGATTGCTTCTATCGTTGAAGACGACGTGGCTTTCGGCCCTGAAAACTTAGGCGTGAAAAGACAAGAGATAGGTAAGAGAATAGATTTCGCCTTAAAGTCTGTGGGTATGGAAAAGTTTAGGTATTCTAGTCCTACAAGGCTTTCTGGTGGGCAGAAGCAAAGGATAGCCATTGCAGGCGTTTTGGCGTTGCAACCTAAAGTTTTGGTGCTAGACGAATCTACTGCTATGCTAGACCCCATTGGCAGAAAAGAAGTTTTAAGCGTGGTTAAAAAGTTAAACAAGGAACAAAAAACCACAGTTATAAATATTACACACTATATGGATGAAGCCGTTGATTGCGATAAAATCGTGGTGATAAGCGACGGCGAGATTGTTATGTGTGGAAGCCCTGAAGAAATTTTTAAGGAAGAGAAAAAATTAAACGAAATGGGGCTAGAATTACCATTTGCGACCAAGATTGCAAGAAAGCTAATTGAAAAAGGCGTGCCACTAAAGAGTGGTATTTTAACCGAGCAGGAGTTAAAGGACGGAATATGCGCGTTGAAGTAAAGAATTTATCGTATATTTACAGCGAAAAGTCCAAGGCTCTTGCAGTAAAGGCTTTAGACGATATATCGCTCACCATTCCCGAAGGCGAGTTTTTCGGCATAATCGGGCATACCGGTAGTGGAAAAACTACTTTCGTTCAGCATTTAAACGGACTTATTAGAACTAGCAAAGACAATGGCAGTATTAAAATGGGCGAGTTTGACCTAGCCGATAAAAAGTGTGATTTTAAAAAGCTTCGCTCTAAAGTGGGTATGGTTTTCCAGTATCCCGAATATCAGCTCTTTGCAGAAACTGTTCAAGACGACGTGGCGTTCGGTATAAAGAATTTTATGCCTGAAACAAGCCCTGAACAAACCGAGCAAATGGTTAGAGAAGCCATTGAAACGGTTGGGCTTGATTATGATAAAATAAAAGATAAGTCCCCGTTTGAACTTTCTGGTGGGCAAAAGCGCAGGGTGGCTATTGCCGGTGTTATAGTTACTCGCCCAGAAGTGCTGGTTTTAGACGAGCCGGCGGCGGGATTAGACCCGGTAGGAAAAAGCGAGTTTATCGCGCTACTTCACAGGCTACACGATAGCTTTGTTAAAACGATAATTTTAGTTTCGCACGATATGAACTTGGTTTCGGAAAACTGTACTTCGCTTGCAGTGTTTTCGGGTGGCAAAATTACGGCAACGGGCACACCTAAACAGGTGTTTAGCGATTACGAAAGGGTGGAAAGATTAGGTCTTGATTTGCCTGTTACTGCATACCTACAAAGAGAGCTTGAAAAGAGTGGAATAAATATACAATGCGACCTTACCGTAGATGGATTTATAGACGGTATAGTAGAGTGGAAAAAGGGGGGAGAGCAATGAAAGACGTAGCTTTCGGCAGTTATTACCCAGCCACTTCCTTAGTGCATAAAATGGATGCGCGCATTAAGATTTTAGGCGTAATCGCATTTATTGTTGCCGTGTTTATGGTAAAAAGTTTTCACTTTTTAGGGTTTGGTGCATGCCTATTCTTCGTGCTTATGGCAACGGCATTTTCGCGCGTGCCGTTCACTCGTGTGTTAAAGAGCATAAAAGGGATATTGGTAATTATAATTTTATCGGCGATTTTGCAAATATTTTTTAACGCTGGTGGAAATGTTTTACTAGAGTGGAAATTTATTAAAATTACAGACGTTGGCTTGCTTAACGCAGGGTTTATAACTGCTAGGATTTCTCTAGTGGTTTTGGGGGCTAGCATACTTACTTTAACCACCACCCCCGTTGAGCTTGCAGATGCTATTGAAAGCTTGCTTTATCCATTAAAATGGATAAAATTTCCCGTGCACGAATTCGCACTTATAATGAGTATTGCGCTTCGTTTTATCCCCACGCTTATGGATGAAACGGATAGGATTATAAAAGCACAAAAAGCGCGTGGCGCAGACTTTGAAAGTGGCAATCTTTTCAAGCGTGCAAAAGCTTTAATCCCCGTGCTTATACCTTTGCTTATCAGTTCTTTCCGTCGTGCAGACGAGCTTGCAGACGCTATGGACGCGCGCTGTTATTCGGGTAGTAAAAACCGTACTAAATTCAAGAAAATGAAGATGAGCTGGCGCGATTTAATAGGTGCGATAGTAATTGGCGCACTTATTACGGGCGTCATATTCTTAAATAAATTCTATATAGTTTTAACGGTGGCGTTATGAGAATAAAATTAACGCTTGGCTATGACGGAACGGATTTTTGTGGTTGGCAAGTTCAGTTAAACGCAGTAAGCGTTCAAGAACTGCTAGAAAACGCTGTGTTTAAGGTTACAGGCGAAAAGGTAAGGGTAACCGGTAGTGGAAGAACTGATGCAGGCGTTCACGCACAAGGTCAGGTTGCGCATTTTGATACCCAAACAAAAACGGTTCAGTCTGATAAATTTTATCGTGCCTTAAACGCACACTTGCCCGAGAGTATAAGAGTGTATAGTAGCGAAAAGGTTGACGAGCAGTTTGATGCGTGCAGAACGGCAAAGAAAAAAACTTATAAATATTCGCTGTACTTATCCGAAGTGGAAAATCCGTTAAAAGAAAGATACGCCGTTAGAGTAGATGATAATCTTGATATAGAAAAAATGTGCGAGTTGGCAAAAGTGTTCGTGGGCGAGCGTGATTTTAAGTGTATGTGCGCTAGTGGTAGCAGTGTCAAGACGACTGTTAGAACGATATATAATATATCGATAGAAAAAAACGGCAACGACCTAAGTTTTATGGTAACGGGCAACGGATTTTTATATAATATGGTAAGAATACTCGTTGGCACTCTCTTAAAAGCAGGGCGTGGCGAAATCAATGAAAGAGAACTAAAGCAAATGCTTGGCACAGGCAAGCGAGCAATGGGTGGCAGAACGCTTCCAGCAAAGGGCTTGTGTTTAATGAACGTAGAGTATTAAAAACTAGCAAAAGAAAGAGCTAAAATAGTGGGTAAATTTAAATTCGGCACAAGATATTGTGTCGGATTTTATTTTTATTAAAAAACACGAAAAAAATAACAAAAAACGCTTGAAAAACGCTTGACTTATGGGCAAAAATCATTTAATATAATTAAGCGTTTATAAGGAAAAGTTCGTTTTTTTAGGGATTAGCCCTCCCTTTTCCACCAATTCGTGTAGTGTGGCAGGCTTTACTTAAAACGGCATAAACAAAGAAAAAATCCAAGGAGAAAAAACTCATGAAAACTTATATGGCACACGCGCAAGACGTGGCTAGAAAGTGGTATGTTGTTGACGCAGAAGGCATGGTTTTAGGTCGTTTAGCATCTAAAGTTGCAGCTATTCTTCGTGGCAAAAACAAACCTACTTTTACCCCTAACGTAGACACTGGCGATTTCGTTATTATCGTTAACTGTGATAAGGTTGTTTTAACGGGTAAGAAACTTGAAGACAAATATTATAGATATCACACCGGTCATATCGGCCACTTAAAGTCAATCCAATACAAAACTTTAATGGCTAACAAGGCAGACGTTGCTGTTTATGAAGCTGTTAAAGGCATGCTTCCCAAAAACAGTTTAGGCCGTTCTATGCTCACAAAACTAAAGGTTTATCGTGGCGCAGAACACAACCATCAGGCTCAAAAGCCCGAAGTTCTTAAATTATTTTAAGGAGGTAATGAAAAATGGCAAAAGCAACGACTAAAAAGAAAGTTCAATACTGGGGAACTGGTAGAAGAAAGAAAGCTATCGCTCGCGTTCGTTTAATTCCTGCAGGTGATGGCGTTATTACCGTAAACAAAAAGAGCCTTGACGAATACTTTGGTTTAGATACCTTAAAGTTCATCGTTCGTCAACCACTAGAACTTGTAGAAGCATCTGCAAAGTATGACGTTGTTATTAACGTATGTGGTGGTGGCTTCACTGGTCAAGCAGGCGCAATTCGTCACGGCATCGCTCGTGCTCTCCTAGAAGCAGAACCCGAAACTCGTGGTGCATTAAAGAAAGCAGGCTTCTTAACCAGAGATTCAAGAATGAAAGAAAGAAAGAAGTACGGCTTAAAGAAAGCTCGTCGTGCTCCACAATTCTCAAAGAGATAATTTCACGAGAGAAAAAACAACAAAACAAACACAAAAAGCAAGGATTTGTTTCCTTGCTTTTGTTTTTTTTGCAAAAGAGATAGAAAAAACACAAAGCCCCCGAAAAATTTCTTCGGGGGCTTTGTGTTTTTGTGTTGCAACAATCGGACAAGCCATTTTAATATATTATAATCGGATTTACGATATTTGTCAATCGGAAAACCGATTTATGTTAAAATATTTTTGTGGAAAAGATAGGAAATATTATAAAAGAATTAAGAAAAGAGAAAGGTGTTTCTCAAAAAGAATTTGCAATGGCGATAGGTGTTGGGCAAGCAACGGTTTCTGAGTGGGAAAAGGGCGTTTATGAGCCTACGGCTACTGCGATAAGGTCGATTGCTAAATTTTTCAACGTTACTACTGATTATTTATTACAAATGGAAGATTTATAACAAACAAAAAAGCAAGGATTTGTTTCCTTGCTTTTGTATTTGTAAAAGAGATAATACAGCACAAACCCCCTGAAGAACTTTTCAGGGGGTTTGTGGGTATGTTTCGCAACAATCGAATTTTGTGTGGCGACAATCGGTGCTTGCAAAAGTATTTTTAGTTATTATACTATATTTTTTATAAGAAGAGAGTGTAACTAAGAAATCTTAGTGAAAAATTTTAAGTATTAAAAAGATTGATATAAAAAACACATTGTGGTATAATATTTGACAATTATGAACACAAAGCTCAATCATAAACATACGCTAATTGCGTGTTTTTCGGGATATTTTACGCAAGCTATAGTGGTAAATTTTATACCACTACTTTTTTTGACTTTTTGTAGAGAATATAGCATTTCTTTAGAAAAAGTTACGCTTTTAGT
>JAZOMU010000049.1:0-17658 GCA_045654125.1 Christensenellaceae bacterium | reverse complement strand
TACTGCACCACTTTGCGAAATTATTAAAAACAATACCTGCAAATAATACAAATATTCTATTGCGCCATAACACCATACCCAAATTAACGGTAAAAATAGCGCATTCAATATTACTGGAAAAAAGCCACCTATCGCTATTTTAAGTACTGTATTCTTTATTAATTTTGCAGTTAATAGTGTTAGTACTGATGCCACTAAGGTAATCACACTACCAAACACTATATCAATAGGCGCACAACCTGTTATTAGGTTTGATAGTAAACACCCTATTGCAAGCGCAGGTGCTGTTTCAGGAAAGATTAATGGCAAAACACATAAAGCTTCACTTACCCTAAATTGAATAGCACCACTTGCTATTGGCAATGTTATCAGAGATAAAAGTACGTACAGGGCTGAAACAATGCCTGCCCTTGAAATAATTTTTGTGCTTTTCATAAAAAATAACGCCCCTTTTTTAACCGAAAAAAGAGCGTTTTTTTGCTTACTTTCGGTTGTTTGAAAAGTGTTTTCCGAAAACCTTTATATAAATTACTATTAATTATATACCTAACCGTGCAAAAATGCAACCTATTAAGCATAAAATTTAAAAAATCGTTGACATATTCGTTAAAATATCTTATTATAAATATATCAACTAAATCAAGAATAGAGGCGCGGCGTTCATGATAAGCGCGTGTAGGGTTTTAACACGCGTGGGAAAGGGAACGTTGCCGAAGAAAATACTTTTGCCCAAAGAGTATTTTCTGGGTGTGTGGGAAATACCTACACAACTGTCGCTTTTTGCGGAGTGCTATTTATTACTGTAAATTTAAAATCACGGTATAAATGCACCGTGATTTTTTTGATAAAAAAATAAAAACTCTTACAAAGGAGAAAGTTATGTTAGAAAAAAAGAAATTTTTTGGCAAAAAAACGCTTACCATACTGATTTCCGCAGTAGTTATCTTAGGTGCGTTAATCGCCGTTGTTGCAACGGGCGCTGCTCATAAGGCGTGCGAAGGTTGTATCGGTGAAGAATGCGCTAACTGTGGCGGTAGTGGTAAAATTTTCAGTTCTATTTGGGCTCTACTTCCCCCGATTATCGCTATCGGCCTTGCGCTCATTACTAAAGAAGTGTTCAGTTCACTCTTTATCGGTATTGTTTCAGGTGCAATCATTGCTGCTGACTTTGCACCGTTAAAGACTGTAGACACCGTTGTAACCACCGGACTTATTGATGCGTTCGCTGGTACGGCAGGAATTTTCTTATTCCTTATCGAACTCGGCGTACTCGTATGCTTGGTTAACAGAGCAGGTGGTTCAAGGGCGTTTGGCGATTGGGCTAAAACACACGTTAAAACTAAGGTTGGCGCTGCGCTTTGCACTTTCGTTCTAGGCATACTCATCTTTATCGACGATTACTTTAACTGCTTAACCGTTGGTTCAGTTATGCGCCCCGTTACTGATAAGCACAAGATAAGCCGTTCTAAACTTGCTTACCTTATAGACGCAACGGCTGCACCTATCTGTATGATAGCACCAATTTCTTCTTGGGCGGCAGCTGTTTCTAAATACGTTGCAGAAGGTCAAGGTTTCTCATTGTTCATTATGGCAATTCCTATGAACTTCTACTCTATCTTAACCTTAGTATTCGTTCTCTGCATTACGCTTATGAAGTTTGACTTCGGCCTAATGAAAAAGCACGAACAAAATGCAGAAAAGGGCGACCTATTTAGTGGTAAACAAGTTACTCAAGAAGAAGGAAACGTTTCACCTAAGGGCAAAGTATTAGACCTTATTATCCCCGTTCTTTTGTTAATAGTATCTTGCATTGGCGCAATTATCTACAACGGTATTTCTGCCGGCGCAACTTCGTTTGCAGAGTGGTTCTCTTATACTGATGCTACCGTAGCGCTTCCTTGGGGTGGTTTAATCGGCTTAGTTGCTTCTATTATCTACCTTGCTGCTAGAAACGTTGTTTCGTTTAAGCAATCTATGGAATCTCTACCAAAAGGCTTTATCGCAATGGTTCCAGCAATACTTATTCTAACCTTTGCAACTGCCCTAAAGAATATTACTGGTTCGCTTGGTGCTGCTGAATACATTGCTGAACTTATGGAAAAAGTTCCCGCAACTATCGTTAAATTGTTACCTGCAATTATCTTCGTCGTTGCGTGCTTGCTTTCTTTCTCAACCGGTACGTCTTGGGGTACGTTCGGTATACTTATCCCGATAGTTACTGCAATGTTCGGCTTTGCAGAAGGTTCTAATATCGCAGAAGTTCAACCACTTATGATAGTTGGTATCTCTGCTTGCCTTGCAGGCGCTGTTTGTGGTGACCACTGCTCACCTATTTCTGATACTACCATTATGAGTAGCGCAGGTGCTGAATGTGAACACTTAAATCACGTTTCAACCCAACTTCCCTACGCATTATTTGTTGCAGGCGTTTCTTTCGTTTGCTTTATTATTGCAGGTTTCGTTCCACTATGGTACGTAATGTTCCCACTCTCTATCGCTATTATGGTTGGCTCTGTAATCGTTTTAAGACTTATTGTTAAAAATAAGGAAAAGAAACTTCAACCAGTAGAAGAAGTAGCAGAAAAAGAAATCGCTGAATAATTAAAACTAAACTTAAAAAGGGTATCCGTTGTGGATACCCTTTTTTAATTTGTTAATTAGTATAATTCGCTTTTAACTTTATCGAACTTTTCTCTTTGTTCTTTTAAATCGGTTTCTACAGCTGATTCTACTTTGTAATAACCAAGTTCAGTCATTTGCAGAAAAACATCCATTTGGTCGGAAACACTGTCCTGCCAGTTGTCCATTACAACTGAACGAAAGCCATCACTACAGCCTTCGGTTATAGCCGTTGAATAAATTTTAACTATATCTTTTTCTAGATTTAAAAGGTCTTGAAGACTATCTTTTTCATTAAGTGTTGTTTGTGCTTTATAATGGTCCATAAAATTCTCCTTATAACAAATCTAATAGTGCGTTAAAACGCCTTTGGTGGTTGTCTGCAATTTTATTGAGTTCGCAAACAAGTTTTTGGTTGGTTAAAATTCTTGAATAAAGCCTTGCTTTTTTGCACGCGCTCTCTTCCATAGTTAAAAGGTCGGAAATTAGCGTTGCTTCTTTGGTTGTGAGCATGTTTTTACCCATATCTGTCTCCTTTTTTTTCTTTTAATTAAATGTTTTCCTTAAAAGCTATTTTTATACCTAATATGTATAAGAAATTTTTATACCTACTCACCTAGAATTAGTAGACAATTTTCTATAGAGTGATATAATATATTTGTAAACACTAAACATCTGCTTTTAAGGAGTAAATTATGAGTAGACTTTTTGGAACAATTTCACGTGGCGTTAGAGCGCCAATTATTAAAAATGGTGACGATATAGTAAAAATCGTTACTGATTCAGTATTAGAAGCATCTAAGGTTGAAGGGGTTTCTTTCCACGATAAAGACGTTGTTGCTATGACCGAAGCTATCGTTGCAAGAGCACAAGGCAACTACGCTTCTGTTGATGATATTGCTTTAGACGTTAAAGCTAAGCTTGGTGGTGGCGATATAGGCGTTATCTTCCCTATTCTTTCAAGAAACCGTTTTTCCGTTTGTCTTAAGGGTATTTCTAAAGGCGCGAAAAAGGTTACCTTAATGCTTTCTTATCCTTCTGATGAAGTAGGCAACCATTTAGTTACCTATGATGTGCTTGACGAAAAGGGGGTTAATCCTTATACCGACGTTTTAAGTGAAGCTGAATATCGCTCGCTTTTCGGCGATGCAAAGCACACTTTCACGGGTGTTGACTATGTTGAATATTATAAACAATTAGTTACCGATTGTGGTGCAGAATGTGAAATTGTTTTTGCTAACAACCCAAAAGCTATTCTAAACTACACAAAGAACGTACTTTGCTGTGATATACATACTAGGGCACGCACCAAGCGTATTCTTAAAAACGCTGGCGCTGAAAAGGTAATTGGCCTTGACGAAGTGCTTAACGCTTCAATAAACGGTAGTGGCTATAACGAAGAATACGGTTTGCTTGGCTCTAACAAGTCTACTGAAGATACCGTTAAACTTTTCCCAAGGAACGCTCAACCTTTAGTTGAAGCTATACAAGCAAACCTTTATAAAGCAACCGGTAAAAAAGTGGAAGTTATGGTTTACGGAGACGGTGCGTTTAAGGACCCCGTAGGTAAGATTTGGGAACTTGCAGACCCCGTTGTATCGCCTGCATACACCAAAGGCTTAGAAGGCACACCTAACGAACTTAAACTTAAATATCTTGCCGATAACGATTTTAAGGATTTAAAAGGCGAAGAACTTAAGCAAGCTATAAAGAACGAAATTGCTAAAAAGGACGATACGGTAGTAGGTCAAATGGGAACTACTCCAAGACGCCTTACCGACCTAATCGGTTCGCTTTGCGATTTAACTTCAGGCTCTGGCGACAAAGGCACGCCTATTATTTGGATACAAGGCTACTTTGATAACTATACTGCTGAATATTGATTAAACAAATATTTAGACAATCATTTGTAAATTTAAAAAAACAAAAGGAGCAAAATTATGCTCCTTTTTTGTTTTTGTTTAATTATTGAAATTAGTCGTGATTTTCTGCAATAATTGCGCCAACTTCGTTAATAATTTCTCTAGCTACAACCTTGTCGGTAAATACTTTAATCTTGGTAGGAAGTTTGATAAGACCACGTGATGCACCAACTCTTAAAGCAGAGCCTTCTTCACCAGCAGTAGTAAGCGTTAATTCGAACACGCAAGATTTTAATTCTGCGATACCAGCTGAAAGCATTTTGATACCAAAACCTTTGATGATGATACCGATAATACAAACGGTAAAGAGCGCACCGAAAACAATTTTAAGAATTGGGAAAAGTTTTCCGTTTCTCTTGAATTCGCCTGATACGTTCTTAACAGCTTTAATCGGAACTTCGTGTCTGGTTAAAGAAGTAGCGTTTTCAGAAGTTGCGATAACACGCTTGTTGGTTAAGGTAAGGTTGTGTTGAACCTTGTTTCTGCTTAAAGACTTACCACTTTTAGCATAGTCCCAAGATTTGATAACTTGTTCTTCGTTTGCATATTTGATTTCCATAAGAAATCACCTCCAAATTTTGTTACTTTTATTATATAACAAATATATTCATTTGTAAAGAAAAAAATTTTTTTTCTTGTAAAATTCTAATATCTTTTGACAAAATTAGTTGTTTTTCGCCTAGGTATTATTTTTTATTCAATTTTTTGGGCGTTATATTTTAATTTCTAACACTGCCCCGTTCTTTTCGTTTGTCTTGTTTTTATCCCCCATTCCTAGATAAAAAGTGTCTCCTGCCTTTTCAAAACACAATGGTGGCACGGCGTATTCAAGGCTAAAAGCCTCATTGAAATCATCTGTTCCACTTTGGCTTACATACATAGTTACGGTATAAGACCCGTCTTTTTCATTATTTTCTTTATAGCATAAAAGGTGCAATTTACCATCAATTATTTTAAACTGGCTAGTTTTTTCATCATTTGGAAGCTGAACTTTACTAAATTCGCTTATGTTATCCCCCACGTATAGATAATTTGAAGAAAAGAAAAATTTATCATTAAGCTCTGCTTTTGCATTGAGTAAATTTAAGGAAAGATTATTATTGCAAAAATCATTTGCTTGCCTTACAAAATGAAAAGCGCCGTTATTGTATTCAAACAACTCTAGCTTAAATTTAACTTCAAGTTTATGGTAAACTATAGCGTAAAGATTATCCTTAAAAACAAACAACTCTTGAGTTCTTGAATACTCATATTCGGTGATATCGTATAATTCGCCTGCTTTATAAAAATTCATTTGGCTAAAGGATTCGCCATTATCGTACGAGATTAAGGCAGGATAATATCCACCATCATTGCCAATACCTGCAACAATCAAACCTTTATATTCAATCATATCAAAAGTATGTATTGCCTTTGGTAAAACTCTATGAGTTACCCACTCGCCTTGCTCTAACTTATAATAATTTCCAACGCTCCAATCTTCTTTTGGGTCTATGCCTGGCGCTATTAAATTTCCACCTATAACGTTAAATCGTGCAACTGCTTCATCAGGCACTCTGCCACTGCTTTTCCACTCTTTATCTTGCAAGTCATAAACCCAAATATCAGTAGGTCCTGTGTTTTTACTGTAATCTCCACCACCTACGTAAAGTTTTCCATCCCACAGTTTAATATCCCACACGCACCTTGCTTTTTCGCCCGTGGAAAACCTTTCCTGTGATGGTATACCTATCTCCGTAACGTCAATTTTATCGCACGCAGTAAACGTAAATACACTAATTAAACTTAGTATTAACGCTAGCGCTATAAATTTTTTAAGCATTTATATACCTTCAAATTACTTTTCAATGAATACAGTATACCACATTTTATATAAATTGCAAATATATAACAAGGCTATCACCTGTTGGGTTATAAAATTAAATGCTACGTTTAGGCTAAATAATTTTAATTTTGGCTTGACAAACTTAAAATGCATAAGGTATAATAAAAGTACGTACACGACTGACGGATTAAGGCGGGCAACCGCAAGGGAGTGTGCGCAGAAAAGCCGACCGTCTGGGCAATTCAATTTTTAAGGAAATTGGATTGCCCTTTTTTAATAGGCAATCCTGCAAAGGAGGTGGAGTATGTATAGTGAATATTGGAAAGGATTTAATTTGGGAAATTGGCAAAACAGCATAGACGTAAGGGAGTTTATACAAAAAAACTACCGTGAATATACTGGTGACGATAAGTTCTTAGCTAAGGCAACCGAACGCACGAATAATCTTATGAAAAAAGTAAACGCTCTCTTTTTAGAAGAAAGAAAAAAGGGTGGAGTGTTAGACGTTGATACTACCACAGTTTCTTCGCTTACCAGCTATGCACCTGGATATATTGATAAAGCCAACGAGCTTATCGTAGGGATGCAAACGGATAGCCCGTTAAAACGTGGCGTTAACCCGTTTGGTGGCATGAGAATGGTTAAACAAGCGTGCCAAGCCTATGGATACTCTTTAAGCGAAAAAGTAAAGGAAGAATTCCGTTTTCGTACCACGCATAACGATGGCGTTTTCCGTGCGTATACCGAAGAAATGCGTCTTGCTAGAAAGTGCCACGTAATTACAGGACTTCCCGATGCATACGGCAGGGGAAGGATTATAGGTGATTATCGCCGTGTTGCACTTTATGGTGTAGATAGACTTATTGAAGAAAAAGAAAAGGACAAAGCTAGCCTTTCTAATAACAATTTTAACGTAGATTCTATTCGTCTAGACGAAGAACTTTATCAACAGATAGCATTTTTGGGCTACCTTAAAGAAATGGCAAAATCTTACGGCTACGATATTTCAATGCCTGCAAAGAACGCCAAAGAAGCTATCCAATGGACGTATTTTGCTTACCTTGGCGCAATAAAAGAACAAAACGGTGCAGCAATGTCGCTAGGCAGAGTTAGTACGTTTTTTGATATCTATATTGAGCGAGACCTTGCTAACGGCACTTTAACCGAACAACAAGCGCAAGAGCTAATAGATGATTTTGTAATAAAACTTCGTATTGCTCGCCACCTAAGAACGCCTGAATATAACGAACTATTCGGTGGCGACCCTATGTGGATAACCGAAGCCGTTGGTGGTATGGGTGAAGATGGTAGAACATTAGTTAGCAAAAACAGTTTCCGTATGCTTAACACCCTGTATACGTTAGGACCTTCCCCAGAGCCAAACCTTACGGTGCTTTGGTCTAACGCACTGCCTGAAGGTTTCAAGAAATTCTGTGCAAAAGTATCTTGCGATACAGATTCTATTCAGTATGAAAACGACGATTTAATGCGCCCAATCTACGGCGATGATTACGCTATTGCCTGCTGTGTTTCGGCAATGAAAGTAGGCAAGCAAATGCAGTTCTTTGGTGCGCGTTGCAACTTAGCTAAATTGTTATTGATAGCCATTAACGGTGGTTATGACACTACTAGCGATATTCATATCGGCCCACAAATGCCCGTTCTTGAAAAAATGGACTACGATAGTGTTAAAGAGCGTTATGAACTTTATATAGCTTGGTTAATGCGCCTTTACGTTAACACTATGAACGTAATCCACTATATGCACGATAAATATGCTTACGAAAAAACGCAAATGTCTCTACATGATACTTTAGTTCATCGATTTATGGCGTTCGGCGTGGCTGGGCTATCTGTTGTTACCGATTCTCTTTCGGCTATTAAGTATGCAAGTGTTACCCCCGTTAAAAACGATAAGGGTTATATTGTAGACTTTAACACAGTTGGCAATTTCCCCAAGTTTGGCAATGATGATGACCGTGTTGATTTAATAGCAAAAGAACTTACCCATAAAGCAATAGAAGAATTAAGAAAGACGCCAACCTACCGTAATGCTGAGCATACCCTTTCTGTGCTTACAATAACTTCAAACGTAATGTACGGCAAAAATACGGGCGCAACGCCTGATGGAAGAAAGGCTTTCTCCCCCTTTGCACCCGGTGCTAACCCAATGCATAATAGAGAAGAAAACGGCGCACTTGCATCTCTTAACTCGGTTGCTAAAATTAGTTATGAAGATTGCAGGGACGGTATTTCTAATACTTTCTCTATCACGCCTGATGCTCTTGGCAAAACTAATGAAGAAAGAATAAACAACCTGGTTTCTATTCTAGACGGATACTTTAAAAAACACGCGCACCATATAAACGTTAACGTACTCAACCGTGAAACGCTTATGGATGCATATGAAAACCCAGAAGCATACCCAAATCTAACAATAAGAGTTTCTGGATATGCAGTTAACTTTAACAAACTTTCACGCGAACAGCAAAAAGAAGTTATTTCAAGGACTTTTCATGATAGTTTGTAATGAAGTTTTAGGTAATATCCACTCTTTTCAAAGCTTAGGGACGGTAGACGGACCGGGCGTTAGATACGTAGTGTTTATGCAAGGCTGTCCGTTGCGTTGCAGTTGCTGTCATAACCCAGACACTTGGGATTTTAACGGTGGCAAAACTTATACAGCTGAACAGGTTGTAGAAAACGCTTGCCGTTATAAAGACTACTTTGGCACAAAGGGTGGCATAACAGTTTCGGGTGGAGAACCACTAGTTCAGGCAGAGTTTGTTAAAAAAGTTTTTAAGCTTTGCAGAGAACGTGAAATAAATACCTGCCTTGATACTTCGGGGTGTATTATAAATGATAGCGTATTGTCTCTTTTAGATTATACGGACAGAGTTTTACTTGATATAAAATACACCGACAACGCTCTCTACACTAAACACGTTGGCTGTAGTTTAGATAAGGTTTTAGAATTTTTAACTGTTTTGAACGACAAAAAAATACCTACCACTGTTCGCCAAGTAATTATCCCCACCATTAACGACGATAATGATAATATTTTAAAGCTAAAAGAGTTGGTTAAAAACTCTAAAATAGTAGACAAGATTGAACTTTTACCATTTAAAAATATCTGCCAAGTTAAGTATGATAATATGGGAATAATCTTTCCTTTTGGGAAATTACCTACAACGGATAAATTACTGATTGAAAAATTAACCAAATTACTTAATGAATAACTAAAGGCGTTAGCATATTGCTAACGCCTTTAGTTATATAACCTTTTTAACTATTTTGTTTGTTAATATTTTATTCAGAAGCTATTTCCGTTTCATCATAATCCTGCTCGCCCACGATTGCTGTTAACTCTTTTTTGGTATGTGGCTCGTCAAAAGTAGCATAACGAATATGCAACACGTCACCTTCATGGAAAAATTTGTCGCCTTGCTGGTCGATTTGAGCATAGCGAGATTTGCTAGGAATTATTGAAAGCAAAAAGAAGTTTGATGGCCAAAGTATATCCTTAACGTGCATATTTTCTGCAAAAGACCCTTTTTTTATAACCACGTGGGTATCAATAACCTTTCTTTCGTGTCTTTCTTCTTGCTCCTTTACTATATTGCTAATAATTCCATCGTTAATACCCTTTACTTTGAATATTTCAGTAATAATATACGAAACTGCAACCGTAATTATTACGTAAAGAATATTATCAACACACCCGAAAACTTCCATTGAGAAAACTATTGCAGTAAGTGGCATTTTCATCATTGCAGAAACACAAGCAGAAACGCCAAGCGCCAATATAACCGTATAATAAGAATCGGATAAACCGAATAAATTTTGTGCGCCTTTACCAATAATACTAGAAATTATAACCCCTAGCGCTAATATAGGAACAAACACGCCCCCTGTCAGCTTATTTGTGTTGGCAAGAAGTGTTAGAGACATACGAACTAATAACAAAATAAGTAAACTATAAATTGCTACGTTTTTTTCATAAAATAAATTAAATATTTCGTGACCAGTAGAAACGAACGAAAAGGAAATTAAGCCTAATACTAGCGTTAGTACGTATACCGAAAAAATTTTTGCGCTACGTGGAATTTTCTTCAGCGTTTTATTAAAAAATTTATTTATTAAATGATAATATTTTAAAAATAATACTGCAAAAGCACCAATAACTATTCCCACTAAAAGCGCTACCCACGCATCCGTAATAGCTAGCGTTTTAATATCAACGTTAGGAAAAAGTGAAATGCTTAAATCAAGAATTGGACATAAAATTTCAGAAACGGTTTGTGCAAACAACACCGAAATTGCGCCTACTAATAAAATCATGGGCGAAATTCTCTGATGGGCTTCTTCAATAGCAAACAAAATTCCTGATACTGAAGCGCCAGTTGCAACAGCAAAGCCAGAACATGCACCACCGGTCATAGCGTATCTTTTCCAAGCAGGGTGTTTTTTTGCCAAAGCGCTTATGCTCCCCTTACCAATAGCTGTACCCATCAATACCGATGGCCCTTCATTACCTAAAGGAACGCCTATCAAAAACGAAGTCATCGACATAAAAAACACGCCGATTAACGTTCTTAACCACTTAAACGTAACTATACCACGTAGTATAGCTATAGATGATGGTATGCCACCACCACTAACTCTGGGTTGCTTTTTGTAAATATATGAAAACAAGATTGCTATGCCATACAATACAAGTATTACTAAGGGTACAAAGTAAAGTTTCGTTCTTAAAAACCCGTAAGAATTTTGAGAAAACTCAATAACGTACTTTACTGCTAGTTTATAGATAACAACAACCAAAGCAGTTAAAATACCCGTAATAGCACCAAATATAAAGGCTGAGAAAATTAAGTTTATAAAATGTCCTTTTAATTTGTTCATATAATTATCTTCCTTTACTCGGCCTTATAATAACTTAAAAACAAATAAAAATCAAGCATTTTGTTATATTTTCTAAATAAAAATATACTGTTAATCTACCAAAGTCTTAACAGTATATTATTTTTTTACGCTATAAAGTTTTCTAACCTCTTAAAACCATCATACTAACGCGTTTTCGGTTTTTTAATGCGATTGAGTTTTTTGTTTAGTTTAAGAAGTTCTTCCTTGGTAAATTCTACGTTCATCATCCCTACCATACTAGTTAAACGAAGCACGGTAAAGCCACCCATCATTTGCATTAAGCCACCATCTGCCTTTAAGTCAACGTCAAATCCACCAGATTTCTTTTCGCCACCCTTTTTGCCTGCATCCATTTTCTTTTTGAGCTTAAGCCCTAAAGCAAGAAACCATAACTTGCCCCTAAAACAGCTCATTATATCGGATATTTTATCGTTAAGCGAAAATCTACCTTCAGGCGCTTCAACGTCAAACCAGTTTAGTATTGCACCCTGTTCTTTTAGGCGATATTCTTCGTTGAAGGTTTCAACCTTACGAATTTTGCTTTGGTCTTCAAGCTCGCCTGCTTTTGCAACCAACACGCTTTCGCCAACGTTAGGAACTTCAAAATAGAAGAAATGTTCTGGCGAAGATTTTTTGCCTAGGCTAACCCCGTTAACGAAAAGCTCAACTTCCGACTGGTTAGAGTAAACGGTAATCTTAGTAACGTCTTCCACACGGTCGACGTATCTCTTACCACATAGGTGCACGAACGGCTCATCAGAAAGCCACGCTTTATATGCATAGAAAGAATCTTTTTTATACTTTCTATCCATAGTAACTAATCCCTTGTGATTTTGACCGTTTTCGCCACCTTCAGCACGTGCATCTGCGCCAAAGTCAAACATATTCCAAACGTGAGTTGCCCAAAGATATTTTCTTGAAAATAACTGTTTAATAAGTTCTTCGTGATAATAAGCTTGATATTCTTCGGTATAATCGCCTTGGAAGGGTTTACTGCTGTGCCAATTAAGCGCTTCACAACCATATTCAGAACAGCCTATAGGAATATTTGGATGCATTGCATGGAATTTATCAAACCACGGCCCATTCATAGAAGTATCTCCACCATACCAACCGAAATAGTGGTTATATGAAACCACATCTGGTATTAAAAGATAAGGGTCATCCATTTTACACATAGAAACGGCTGCAATTGTTGTTAAACGCGTTTTATCCATTTGATGAGCAAGGTCGTTTAATATTCTGTGGTTTTCTAATAAATCTTCGCTTGAGCCTGCAATTGAAATTTCGTTAGAAAGCCCCCAAACCACGATACTAGGATGGTTGTAGTTTTGAACGATTAACTCTTTCATTTGCGAAACGGTATTTTCCCTGCCCGTAGGCATATGCCTTGAAATGTAAGGGATTTCTGCCCAAATCACTAACCCTTTTTCATCACATAAATCATAGAAATATTGGTCGTGCTGATAATGAGCAAGTCTAATAGTTGTTGCACCAACTTCCATGATTAAATCTATATCTTCTCTATGGTGTTCGGGTAAAAGTGCGTTACCTACGCCAAGCCTGTCTTGGTGGCGTGATACACCACGCAAAGGATATTCTTCGCCGTTTAAGATAAAGCCCAAATTGGGGTTAATCTCAAATGAACGGCAACCAAAACGATTGCAAACGTTATCGATTACTTCTTCCCCATCAACTATTTCTACTTCACAGCAATATAAATATGGGTCTTTTCTTCCATGCCATAAATGCACGTTTTCTATTTTGAAATTTACCTTTAGTTCGGTGGTTTCTATTTTTTGTAGTTCGTTTTCTTCTTTATCATAAATAGTATAAACTAATTTTTGATTTTCCTTTAAGTTTTTAACGAAAACTTCCACTTCAACATTAGCGTTTGCACCTTCAATAGTAGGTGTAATCATCAATCCGTTGCCACCATAGTAATCAAGGTCGAAGTGCGAATTGTTTACGCAAACTAAATTTACGTCGCGATAAATTCCACCATAGAAAGTGAAGTCTGCCATTTGTGGATAAACAGTTTCGTTTGCAGAGTTATCTACTACTACTGCAATTTCCGTTTGGTCTTTAATTTGCGAAGTAATATCTACACGGAAAGTAGAATAACCACCGTCGTGATGAGCCAATTTTTCTCCGTTAGCATAAACGTCTGCCGAAGAGTTTGCTCCACGAAACTCGATATAATATAAATCAGCGCTAGGTATATCTTGCTTGTTTAATGTTTTAACGTATAAGCACGCACCTCTAAAATAATCATTTCCACCGTCAGCACCGTCGATAGCGTTCCAAGTATGTGGTATATTAACCTTTTCAGCAAGCCCCAAATCAGCACAAGGAAAACCTGAATTTTTAACGAATGCCCAGTCTTTATTTATATTGATAATGTTTCTCATAATTTAGCTCCTTTTTCATAATGCACCCGACAGGTTAGCCGAGTGCATTGTTTAAATAAATCCTAAAATTTAGTTTTCAGAAACTACTTCTTCAGTAGCATTTAGTTGCTTTCTTGATGCAAGCTCATCGTTCATTTTTGCAAGAGTTTTCTTATCAAGATTATAAATAAACGCAATAGAAACAAACATCAATAACGCACTAAATAAATACAACCCACCAACTAGCCAGCACATATTAAATGCCGTAGAAATAGTTTGGCCATCAGTTCCTAACTTAGAAACGTACCCTAACGCACCCATAAGTAGTAAAACTATTGATGGACCTACGCCTTGAGCAAGTTTTCTAAAGAAAGAGTGTAGTGAATAAACAACGCCTTCTTCTCTTTTACCTGTTCTCCACTCGTTATAATCGATAGCATCAGCCATAAACGCCCAAGAAACGCAAGTGTAAATACCCATACCAATACCAAAGATTGAGAGCGATAAAACATAAACAACTAATGCAATAGTTTTGTTAGGAATAAGTGGGAATATAAGCATTATTACACCACCTATTACCGAGACGAACGCACCAGCAGCAGAAGATTCCTTCTTACCATATTTATTGACAATCTTTTTAATAAACGGCATAAAGAACAACATTGGTACAAAGCCAATAGCCATAACTAATCCCGAAAGAGATGCTTTATTAAAATAGGTAGCAAACATTATGGTAGTTGCCGTAGTTGCTGAGTTCATACCAAGGAACATTGCCATTGCTGCAAGCGTTGCACCAACGGCAGGTCTGTTTTTCATAAAATTGCCAAACGCTTGTAATACGTTGAATTTTTGAGCGTTTTCATTGGTCTTAACAGTGTTTTCATCTACGCGTATAGTAATCTTTTTAATCATGAACATAAACGCGATAAATCCAAGCAGGCCCATTATAAGCGCAGCAAAGAAAACTCTATTTCCCACTAAAACTTCCACTTGTTCACCAAGTTCATTTAGAATAGGTTTACCATCAGAACCTACAGCCTTTTCCCAAATAAGTACGGGCAAAATAATTTGTGGCAAAAGATTACCGAACATAGAGCCTATTGAACGCCAAGTAGAAAGTTGTGACCTTTCTGCGCCATCCGTAGTAACTAGCGAAAGCATTGAGCCGTATGGAACGTTTGCAATCGTGTAGCAGGCATCCCAAATTAAATATCCAGCAATAAATACTATGCATTTAATAGCAAGTGGCGCTGTTGGAACGGGTATAAAAACAAGTGCACCGGCAACCAGCAATCCTATTGCGCCTACAAGTATATAGGTCTTAAACTTGCCCATTTTATACTTTCTCTTATCTGCATCAATCAATGCGCCAATAATAGGGTCGTTAATAGCGTCCCAAATTTGAACGATAAGTAATAGTAAAGATAACAGCCCCGTTTCAATCATCATAAACGCAAGCCAGAAAGTTTGTACCGTTCCTTTAAGCGAGAAACTCATATTACAACCAAAGTCCCCCGCAGCGTAAGCTAACTTGTCACGCATGCCAAACTTGCGCTTGCCGTTAGCATCTAACTGTACTTCTTTTTTCATAAATTTTTTCCCCTTTAGTTTTCTAATTAGGCAGTATTATACCCAATACTTGTCATAAATATAGTATAATCTATATTCTTTATCTTAATAAGAATTTTTTTAATGTTTTTTTGTATTTTTTTAATGTGATTTTTTAATTTGGTTGTTTTTTTTGGCAAATAATGGTATTATTAAATAAAAATTTTTTATTTAAGCGCAAGGAAAAAGCTTTATGACGTATTCGAAAGAGTTAAATTTTATTTGTGAAGTCTTTAAGAAAAGTAGTGTTGATGTTATCTTGTTTAAGGAAAATGAAACAACCGACATTAGCGTATCCGATAATTTATTTGATTCGCGCGCACTTTTTCAAAAAATAGTATCTGAGCTAAAACACGGCAAACTTTATAGGTATACTGACACGCTAGAGCGAAGTTATCGTTTTTTGTTATTACCATCATCCAACACAACCGTTTGCATAGGGCCTTTTCTTGGTGAAAGTCTATCATCGAAAAAAATATTAGAATTATGCGAAAAAAACGGCTTTTCACCAAAAATGCACAGCAGATTTTTGGAATATTATTCTTCTCTACCTGTTTTATCAGAAACTTCACACCTGTTAATAATGCTTTACACCTTTTGTGAAATTGTTTGGGAAACACGCTCGGTTAATATCGTTGATTTCGCGAAAGAAACAGCAGTTCTTGATGCTCCTTTTAGCAAATCCATCCTAAACCCACAACCTAACGAAGCGCTTGTTGATGAACAAACTATTGAACGCCGTTACGCACTGGAAAATCAGTTAATACGCGCCGTAAGTCTTGGTCAATCTCACTTAGCAAGCCGTTTTAGTTCTGCTTTTTCCAGTGATTTTTTTGAAAAACGCTCTAATAACCCTTTGCAGAACGCTAAAAATTACAGTATTATTATGAACACTCTTTTGCGTAAAGGCGCAGAGCAGGGTGGCGTTCACCCCATATATATAAACCAAATTTCAAGGGATTTTGCGCTTAAAATTGAAAACCTTTCTTCTTCATCTTCAGCTGTTTCACTTATGGCTGAAATGTTTAAGTCATATTGCCGTATGGTTAACAAACACAACACCCAAAACTTGCCACTAATCGTGCAAAAAGTTATTCTGACTATTGACTCAGACCTTTCTGCCAGCCTATCCACTAAAGAACTCGCCCAAAAGCACGGCGTTTCCTTGGGATATCTTTCATCGGTATTCAAAAAGGCTACGGGTATAACCGTTTCCGAATATATCAACAATCGAAGAATGGAATACGCTGAATATCTACTTTCCACTTCTCGGTTGCAAATCCAAACCATAGCCACCCATTGTGGAATAATAGACACCCAATATTTTTCAAAACTTTTCAAACGCTATAAGGGTATGTCCCCCTTACAGTTTAGAAATAAAAACTTTTTATCCCCCTAAAATAAAGGCATTAGTGTATTTACTTGCGCAGCTAATAAACTGCCAAACTACAATATAAAAAGCGTTAGAAATTTTCTAACGCTTTTTCTTTGTTTTAATTGTAATTACATTACTCGTATCTCACCTATATAATTATTTTTTAATCTTCATCTTCATTTTGAGCTGATGATGTTAATTCCATCATTCTGCTTGCATAAGTAGCACCATCAATTTCTCCATCTGCATACTGCCTCATTAGTTCATCAATTTTTGCTTTAAGTTCCTCTCTTTGCATAAATTTATCTCCTCAAATTATTTGTCAAAAAATGGCTTTATTTCTTAAATTTCCCATATCTTAAATTGCTTGAATCTACACCATCTAAAAACTCGTCCGCACTAGCATCTGCTTCAGGGTCATATTCTCCCTCGTCTCCCGAATTGTTACACCACCTACAATAATAAGCCTTTCTGTCCTTCATATGATGACAAACGGGACACTCCACTAAATCATCCTCACCATCTTCTTTTCTTGTTCTATGACAACAGTTCGAGCAATATATTGTATCTCCTTCATCCCACAAAGTATTACTATTAGTGTTTCCGCAATTTGCACATTTTAATTCATCAAACATACAACACCCTCCCAATTTTAATTTTATTATATCATATTTTATAGAGTTTTTCAATTGCTTTTGCACCATAAAAACATTCAAATCTCACAAGGGCAATTTGTTTTATTTCTTGTTGCTTGTAAAAGTAAATAAAAAGTCTTGGCGTTTTGAGACTTTTCATTTCCTTAATTTTGATTTCGTAATTTCAAAAATTTATTAAAACAAAGAAAAACGGGCTTAAGGTTAGCCATTGTTCACTTTGTTCAGTTCTATTTGTATACCTTATATCAATCGTTACTTTTCCGTTGTTAAAACTTTGATGTATATCTATTTTAAAGTCTCCAAAAAAAGAACATGCTTTTAAGTTGTCATGTAAATA
>JAZOMU010000048.1:0-24282 GCA_045654125.1 Christensenellaceae bacterium | reverse complement strand
CGAAGATGCAGTTACAGCTATGTATAAAACCATAATGGCAGGAGATGGCGATATCGTTCCCATAATACTCGGCCCACACACAAATATTGCGCTTCTAATCAAAAAATATCCTGAAGTAATTGAAAAAATCCCCAAAATAGTATTTATGGGCGGCTCACCATTTGGGCACCCAAATTACCCCGACCACATATCGTTTAACATTTCTTCTGACCCAGAAGCGTTTAAGATTGTGCTTGATAGTAAAATCCCACTTGTTATGGCGCCATCAGATTTAGGTAGAAGAAAGGCACATCTTACCGAAAAATACGTAATGGACTTAGATAATTACGGTGACGTAGGTAAGCTAATGCGAACAATGTATTCTATGTACTGGGAACCCAATTTCCCCGATAAAAGAGTTGCAACTAACGACGTTTGCGCACTTTTGTCACTAATCTACCCTGAAATGTTTACATTTGAAAGATGTTTTGTTACCGTTAACGTTACCGATGCCCCTGGAAAAACTATTTGCGATTTTAACCCTAACGGCAACGTTTTACTTGTTACAGGTGTTGATAGAGAAAAATTTATAAACCATTTAAACACAGTGCTTAACCAGATTAAGCATGTTAAAATTGATTTTAGTTGCAAATAGTTTAAATTTCATTATAGTAAAAAACTGCTTGAAAGTATCTTAAACTCTTTGCTCTATGTACATCTAGTTAACCAAATAAACTATTAATTTCTGCAAACGCTTAAAAACATTAAAATCGCCAGCTATTGCTGGCGATTTTTTTATAATATTCAATTATTCTTCAACTTTTAATCCATAATCAAGCAAAACGGTTTTTGCTTTCTCAATTTCTTCTTTAGTCGGCAAACGGGTGGGTAAAGTGTTTTCCCTACCAAGCGCAAGATATTTAGACCCTGCGTGGTTATGATAAGATAAAACTCGCACTTTAGTTAGATTTTTTAGTTTTGATAAAAACCTGCCTATATCGTTAATCTCGCTATCATTAAAACCTGGCACGAACGGTATTCTCACTTCTATTTTTGCACCACTCTTGTCAAGGTATAAAAGGTTATCAAGTATTTGCTTATTCCCAACTCCAGTACACTTCTTATGCACCTCGTTGTCAAATGCTTTCACGTCATATAAAAACGAATCGGTATACGGAATTATTTTATCTAAAACTGTTGTAGGCACAAGCCCACACGTATCAATAGCAGTGTTTACGCCTTTTTCTTTAAGTTTCTTAAACAATTCTATGCAAAAATCTATCTGAGTTAAACATTCGCCACCCGAAAGAGTTACCCCACCACCAGAATTATCAAAAAACTCTTTATCCTTTAGCAAGATGGAAACTAACTCATCTACCGTTAATTCTTTTCCATACAAAGTTATAGCGTTACCCAAACAAACACTTTCGCATTTTCCACAGGCAACACACTTGCTTCTATCAAAACTATGCACACCATTAGCTATAAAATGCGCATTAAAAGCACAAGCTTTAATGCATTCTCCACAAGAAATACATTTATGGCTATAATATGCTATTTCTGATTTTGCTAAAATCCCTTCTGGGTTATGACACCACACGCATTTAAGTGGGCATCCTTTAAGAAAAACGGTTGTTCTTATGCCATCGCCATCATGCACTGCAAACCTTTTAATTTCAAATATATTAGCAGTCATTTCCCTTCCCCTTTTTTTCTTTTATTCCCTAAAATTATACCAGTAGAAATCAATACGAATGCAATTAAGTATTGCCATTTGAATATGTTTTCTTTTAATAAAATCGCACCGAACAAACAAGCAAATAACGGCTCTGAAAACTTAAAAATAAACATGTAAGATAAGTCGCTAGTTTTTAATATGTAGTTCCATAAAATATAGGCTATCATAGATGCCGTGCAAATGTATAGGAAAACACAAAAGCTATACCAGTTGAAAGTTAAGAATCTCGCTCCAAGCACAAAGGCAACAATCATAAGCACTGCTCCACCTGAAAGCTGTGAAATTCCCGTAACCCATAACGGGGAATTGTTTGATAAAATTTTTTTGCTTAAAATCCCAGAAACAACAGTACACAAAGAAGCTAAAATGATTAGCACGTCTCCTACGGAAAAGGAAATCCCGTTAGAACTGTAATTAATAGCAATAATGCCAATAAACCCTAACAACGCGCCAAAAATTTTCCAAATATTAAAAGTTTCATTTTTGAAAAATAGAAAAGCAAAGCACACGTACAACAAAGACCCTAATTGTTTAATAAGTGCAGTCTTAGAACTATCTGTAGAACTTAAACCCACGTAAGTACACGTATAGTGTAAAATTATAGAAAATAATCCTATCAAAACAAAACCACCTATAGATTTTAATTTTGGCGCTTGAATTTTGTCATTTCTACACCTTGCTATCATGCAAATAATAACACCACACAAAGTAAATCTTGTTCCTGCAAACATTAAAATACTTGCAACGTCTGTTCCGTTAATTGCAAATGCTTTGTAACCTATTTTTATACATGGAAAAAGTGACCCCCAAAGCAACATCACTATCAAGGATAATATAATAGTTTTTACTTTTGATATTTTAACTTCCATAAATTTCACCTTATATTAAACTCTCTGCTTGCTTAATAAAGCCGTCTTGCTCGACTTTGTTGATATTATTCCAAAGCACGTTCCAACCGGCTACTCTTATTTGCAGGTCTTGATACTTTTCAGGATGCTTTTGTGCATCTTTTAAGGTTTCTGCATCTAACACGTTAAATTGAAGTGCCTGCCCACCACGCTTAATAAAGGTTTGCAATAACCCATACATAGCTTGAAGCCCATCTTGCCCTTTAACCGTAGATGGTAAAAGCCCTAAATCCAAACAAACGTCGCCTTGAACGGCAGTTGCATCTATTTTTGTCGTAGATAAAATAGCTGCCGTTGGCCCTGCCTTGTTTTGCCCCATAGATGCAGATGCATTTTTAGAAAGTTCTTCGCCTTTTAATCTTCCGTTAGGCGTTGCACCCGTAAGCTCGCCTTGAATATAACTCATTCTTGCAACGTGATAACTACTAGCCCAAGTACCACCACGTTTTTTCGCATTTGGTTTTCCGTTAACGTTTTGGCAAATAAACTGGGTAATATCCTTTGCAAAACTATCTGGCAAATCCTTATCATTGCCAAATTTATCCGTATCATTAAGAAGTTGTTGACGGAATTTTTCATGCCCAACATAATTATTGTCTAATATTTCTACAAATTCTTTTAGCGTAAGCTTTTTCCCATCAAATACGTGTTTTTTAATAGCAGTAAGAGAATCTACTAAATCGGCTAAAAAACCGATACTCATGCTTGTTGAGTTAGTAAATGCACCACCACCCAAAGCGTCCCTTGCTAGTTCAACGCAAGACGGATAGGTAGCAGAAAGCATTGATTGGGGATTCATATAAACCAAGTAATCTTCGTAAGCATCTACGGTTTTCATAGTGCAATCAATAACGTGCTTAAGTTGCCTTTTGTATTCCGTATAAAACTCTTCAAAAGTTTTATATTCACTAACTTCTGGGCTCTTTATAGACACCATCTCTTTTGTTACGGCATCACAACCACAATGCAGGGCATATTCTAACGGTTTAATTAAATTAACATAAACCATTCCCGTGCCTAAACTACCACGCGGTGAATATTCATAGCAACCTTTAACGTCACACAGCCTTGCTTCATTTTTGCTAACACCTTTTTTAATTAGTGCTTCTCTTATAGTTTTTTCGCCAACAAACACTATACTACTATTGCCACGACGTATCATATCCAGCGCTTTAAGTAAAAATTCCTTAGGCGTACTATCTGCAACCTTAATTTGAAGTTTTGGGTTAAATATCCCCATCTTATCGTAAACATCTAAGAGAAGATAAGAAAGCTCATTAATTTCCGTTTGCTCATCTTCCTTGCAACCACCAAAAAACATAGGTTGATTCCAATAGTTGCCTATTGCTGTAAACTGCAAGTAAAAATATGCTATATCTTCTCTTATTTGTTGTTCGGTAACGCCATTTTCTAAATCGTTTTTATAAAATTTATATAAAAGTTTATCAAGGTTACCAAGCGAACGCACTTGCAAACCTTCTATATGCTCTGAAATCATAAAGTAAAGATAATCTACTAATAGAGCTTCATAAAAAGTTTTTGGTGGATTGTATTGTATATTAGATAGTGCGTCTGCAAGCCTTTTTGAGCCTTTTGTCGCATTTGCCATATCTGCTAATCGACCTATAAAATTTATAATCGCTTCATAAGTGATTTTTATACCTTCGTAAAACGCATCTTGCTCTTCTGAAATAGCACGAGATAATCTTGCTTTTTCACTTTCTTGCAATAGCCCATTAAATCCCAGTGCAAAAACTCTTTCCCAAAACGGAACACTATGGTCATAATCTGGGTTCATATTTGAAATGCCGTCTTTTAAATACTTATCACGCATTCTACCTACTTCAGGAATAATTTCATAAAACACTTCATATTTCCAATTAGCTATAAGCGTGTGGTTTAATGGACGGTCTATTGCATTAATTGCTGGAAAACGGTCTCTATTATCGCACGCAATTCTAGTATTATTTAAGACGAACTCTACGGCTTTTGCTTTACGTATAGAATGTGGTAAGGTTTTAAGTTTTTCGTCTTGTAAAACTACCCCTTCCTTAATATTCTCTCCATGCATACCCGTTTGTTCAAAGAATATTTCGTCACGACGAATAAATCTATTAAAACTATTAAACGGTTGAGTTGAGTCATGATATTTATTAATAACGTATTCGTAATCAGCATTTTTAATATATTGCATTGAAATGCTCCTTTTACTTAAATTTTTACTTTAATAACATTTTATATCGAAAACTAAAAAATGTACATGACTATTTCAATTTAATTTGACTATTTCAATACAATATGTTATATTTAGTCAAAGGAGATTGTTATGGCAAATGATTTTTTGAGCATTGAACAAGTTGTAACTGAAATTGTTGTAGCATTATTTATGCCAATTAATTTTTCAGGCATGAGCACGCATAAAAATCGATTATCACACGGGCTAGCTTTTTCTCTTAAAGGCGAAAGGGAATATATTTTTGATGGTGCAACCTCTTTAGTAGTAAAAGCTAATGACGTAATTTATCTACCAAAACACTCAAGTTATCAAGTAAAAACAAGAAGCCGTGGCGATACGTATTGTATAAATTTTCAATGCCAAGGTGATGAAATTTATAAGCCGTTTGTTATACATTTGCCAAGCGCAAACGAAATACTAAAGTCATACCAAATTGCCGAAAAAGCTTGGCGAAAGAAAAATACGGGGTATCAATCACTCTGCAAGGCTGAATTGTATAAAATTATCTATGAACTGCAAAGCCAAAATGCTTCTGATTATTTGCCTAAAACAAAACAACTTTTAATTCAGCCTGCAATAGATTACATACTTAAACACTACACC
The DNA here is from genome assembly GCA_045654125.1 of Christensenellaceae bacterium. Lineage (GTDB taxonomy): Bacteria > Bacillota > Clostridia > Christensenellales > Borkfalkiaceae > UBA1259. The sequence continues at coordinate 18,818 of JAZOMU010000048.1, read as the reverse complement.
AAAGAATTGATTAACATTGAAACTTTAAGTGAACTTTGTGGAATTAGTTCTGACTATTTAAGAAAGCTGTTTGCAAAGTTTTACGGCTGTTCTCCCATAAAATACGTTAACGACTTAAAGCTTAAACGAGCAAAAGAGCTTTTAGCTTCTGGAATATATAGCGTAAGTGAAACGGCACAACTTTCTGGTTTTTCTGATTTAAGTCATTTCAGTAGATTTTTTAAAGACAACGTAGGAGTTTTGCCACGTGATTATTTAAAATAAAAACAGCTCTCGAATATCGAGAGCTGTTATTTGTTTATAACTTAAATTCCTAATGGGAATAATAACGAAAGCAGTGCATACATAAGTGGAACTATAATTACGCAAAGTGTATGCGATACCATTGCCATACCAGCGCCAGTAGAAGAATCTCCACCATAAGCTTCAGGGAACACAACCGTGTTAAGACCAAGTGGGCAACCTGCAGTAAAGTATGCTAGATGCAATACTACGTTATCTACATAGACATTAAATATAATCCTTGCAAGCACGGTAAGGGCAAACACGAAAGATACCGTTAAAACGGGCAATACTATCATTCGAAGAGCAGTAACTATGTAAACTTTAACGTTAGTAAGCATAACTTTAATAGAATATTTAGAAATAGTTACACCAACTAGTAGCATTGCAACGGGGCCCATGCACGATTTAAGAGCAGATAGCGTTGAACCAAAAAAAGTTAAGCTATTATCTGCACCAACTAAGAAACCACCAATTCCAGTAAGACCTGCTACTATACCCAAAATCAATGCCACCATAGGTGCATTTATTAATTTTAGAAGCAAGTTGGTACTTTGCTTTTTATCGTGTGGGATAAGTATATTTGCACCCCAAGTATAAATTACAACCGTCATTGGTAAAGTATACATTTTATGGAAAGCTAAGCCTGGTCCACCTAAAACGGCTTCAACCAACGGGTCACCCATATAGCCGTGATTAGAAAAGGTTAAAGCATATTTATACACGTTTCTAGAATACACGTTTTGACGAACGAATAATCTTGACAATAAGCACGCGAGTGGAACCATTACGCAAAGCACTAGCGTTGCTATAATAACGCTACTTGCATGCGTGCCTATGTTTTCGATAGTACAGAATTTAGTCATCGTGTAAAAGTTGAGCGCAGGGCAAAATATCCACACTTCAAGTTTTGCCATAACTCTACCTGCTACGTCCGGTAAAATTTTGGTTTTACTTAAAGTAAAGCCTAACACTATGCAAATAAAAAGCACTAATATAGGATTTAAGGTGGTTAAAAATGTAGAAATCATCTCTACTCCTTTTATCTAAACGTAATTGACTTTTTTATTAAAATAAAATCGCCACTTGGCAAGTGGCGATTTTTTAACTATTACTTGTCGAGATTAGCTTTTAATTTAGCAAGTTCATCGTAAAGTTCAGCTGGAACTCTAGTAAGTTCGCCATAGAACTGTTCAATGCCTTCTGCTTCCTTCTTCCAGTTTTCAGTATCAATGGTAAGAAGTTCTTTAATAGTATCAAGGTTAACGTCAGCTAAACCTTCGATGTTGATGTCTTCTGCATTTGGAACGTAACCAATAGCAGTTTCAACAGCATCAACCTTGTCTTCACAACGGTCGATAATCCAATCGAGAACACGCATGTTGTCGCCAAATCCCGGCCAAATGAAGTTGCCGTTATCGTCAGTTCTAAACCAGTTAACGTTGAAGATTTTCGGTTGATTTTTAATCTTTTTGCCCATTTCAATCCAGTGATTGAAATAGTCGCCCATATTGTAACCAACGAACGGACGCATAGCCATTGGGTCACGACGAACAACGCCTACTGCACCAGTAGCTGCAGCAGTGGTTTCACTAGCCATAATAGAGCCTACGAACACACCGTTGTTCCAATCTCTTGATTGATATACTAGTGGAGCAGTCTTAGCACGTCTACCACCGAATACGATTGCAGATAGTGGAACGCCGTTAGGAGCTTCAAACTGGTCAGAAATACATGGACAGTTGATAGCAGGAGCAGTGAAACGGCTGTTGGGGTGTGCACCCTTGATAGCCTTGCCATCTGCATCTTTCATATCGCCGTTCCAAGGATTACCTTTCCAATCGATAGCGTTCTTTGGTGGGTTTTTATCAAGACCTTCCCACCAAACAGTGTTGTCATCAAGGTTTTGTACAACGTTGGTGAAAATGGTGTTTTTCATTGTAGAATATAATGCGTTGGGGTTAGACTTAACGTTAGTACCAGGTGCAACGCCGAAGTATCCGTTTTCGGGGTTAACTGCCCAAAGTCTACCGTCTTCGCCAACTCTAATCCAAGCGATATCGTCGCCTACACATTCAATTGAATATCCCTTGTCAAGATAGCTCTTTGGTGGGATAAGCATTGCAAGGTTGGTTTTGCCACAAGCTGATGGGAACGCAGCTGCAATATATTTCTTTTCGCCCTTAGGATTGGTGATGCCAAGGATAAGCATGTGCTCAGCCATCCAGCCTTCAGTCTTACCAAGGTAAGAAGCGATACGAAGTGCAAAACACTTTTTACCAAGAAGAACGTTACCACCATAGTTAGAGTTGATACTCATAATGGTATTTTCTTCTGGGAAGTGCATAATATATCTCTTTTCTTCAGAAAGTTCTGCATAAGAGTGTAAGCCCTTGATGAACTCGCCATCGCCTAAAGCGTCGATAACAGCCTTGCCTACTCTAGTCATGATAGCCATGTTAAGAACAACGTAGATAGAGTCGGTAAGCTCGATACCTATTTTAGAGAACTTGCTACCTACAGCGCCCATTGAATAAGGGATTACGTACATAGTTCTGCCTTTCATAACTCCTTTGAAAAGGTCGTTCATAAGGTTCATAGCTTCGCCCGTTTCCATCCAGTTGTTGATAGGAGCAGAATCTTCCTTTTTCTTTGAACAAATAAAGGTTCTACCTTCAACACGTGCAACGTCGTTAACGGTTGTTCTATGGAGATAGCAACCAGGCAATTTTTCTTGGTTAAGTTTAATAAGAATCTTTTGGTCAACTGCTTGTTGACGGAACGCTTCTAACTGTTCTTCACTACCGTCTACCCAAACGATATTGTCAGGCTGACAAAGTTCTTTGGTTTGTTGAATAAAATCCAACACTTTCTTGTTTGTCGTCATAATAATTCTCCTTATGTTGTTATCGGATTAACCGAATTTATATTTTCTAACTTAGCTTTAGGTGGTTAAAAATTTATTAAATTTATTGCCTTTTTAGGCGCACTTCTTTTCTAGCATTTTGAATTTTAATTTAATTCTAACCTATCGCAATTTACATTTTAGCACATTGCCTGTCAAATGTAAAGGCAATAAAGTGGAAAATAATATTTTTTTGTTTTAAATTGTGAAAATTTTATCTTTCTACATTTTTTGCTATAATAATTTATTTTTTTATATTATTTTCATCATTACAGCATATATACTATTACAAAATCTAAATATTCATAGGTTAAGTATGGCTTTTTCTAAAAAGGTAGTTATCTTAAAAGAACTTGAAAGCAGTTTTGCCATAAACGGCAAAAAAATAAGTGGTATTGTTCGAATAGAACAATCAGATGGCGTTTCTGAGCTTTATCTTTCCACCATAAACGTTGGCTTTCTTACGGGTGGTTCGTTTTTTTTGTTTGTTATAGACAGTTCTAAAGTAGTATACGCGTTTGACCTATCCACTCGTCCCTATACGTACGGAAAAGTTTTTGATGGCGTGCCCAATATGGAAAATGGATTTTCTGCAGGACTTTGTTTTGTTAAAGACGACCTGCCTATTACTATCGCGTTTGGACTTTTAGATGGTAGCCCTGTAAATTTACCAGACTTTAAGAGACTAGTAGCCGAAACCTGCTTAAACTTTAGGCGTAAAAGCCAGCGCGAAAAGGAAGAACTTGCCGAGCGAGAACGTTTTATAAATCAAGCTGAGCGTGTAATTGTTAAAGAAGACGATTTTGAAACCCAATCTCTAACCCAAACTTACGACGACGAAGCCGTTGCAACGGAAAACTATTATGCGTTAGAAGGCAGTATAACCGATAAACTTTTGCAAATTAAGGAGAACCAAAATGCATTTATACAAAATGAAAATGCAATGCCTTTTGAATTCAACCAGAAAGAAACGGAAAAAAGCAAAGCGACAGCTTACTGCAATCAAGATGAAGCAAACCCTTGTTGTAGCCAAAAATATTCAACGCAAAACCCCTATTACTTAACGGTAAAGTGTGAGTTAGAAGACATATTTAGCAAGTTTCCCCAAGATAAACAACTGTGCTCGTTATTTGCAGATAGTCGCTGGGCACAGGTTAAATATGATGCTGATAAATACTACGTGGTGGGATTAGTAAAGGAAGACGGAAAGGAAAAATATATATGCTACGGAGTGCCCGATAAATATTCAACAAACCCACCCGAAACACTTAAAGATTGCGCATCCTTTATTCCACTATCCGTTTTTAACCTTAAGGGCGATGGGTACTGGATGATGTTCCAAGATGCCGTTACGGGAAACTGCATTAAACTAAAGCCTAGATAAATTACTAACAAAAAAGACAGGTTCACTTCAATACAGCCTGCCTTTTTATTTTTTTCTCATATTTTTTCCTTTTATTTGAAATATTCGCTAAGATATTCTTTAGTGTTTGCTATCATTTTATCAAACAATTTTCTTGCATCTTTTAATGATAAATGCGCTTGTTGGTCGGTAACGAACACGTTAAACGCTTTTTCTAAGTCCCTATCTCTAATAGCTTCATCAAGCGCTTCTTGTTCACCAACAATATGCGCTATCATTGTGTAAAGCTGTTTAGGAATTTCACCAGCAAACACAGGCTTAACTTCGTCGTTTCTAAAAATCGCGTTGGTTTCTACTACTGCGCCAAGTGGTAAGTTTGGTATTTGACCGTTGTTGGGAATATTAACGTTAGTTATCATTTCCGTTAGCCCAAGCAATGAGCGAATTTGATTTACACCGTCTTCATGCGTTGGCTCAATCTTCGGCTCTAATTTGCCACTGAGTAAATCTGCACTCTTTTGAAGCCTTGTTTCTAAATCTTTTTCTCTCCAAACAACGTCGGTTATAGCAAACTTCCATTCATCTACCATATCTCTATCTTTTAGATACCATTTGCCAGGGCAGAATTCAGCCAAGTGCCTATCGCCTGCAGCAGCTATTACACCGTATCGCTTAAATAAATCCATCTTAACGCGTTCTGCGTGTTTCCAAAACTTGTTTGCCCAGTTATCTTCACAATCGCTTTCATAACCACTTTCATAGTGTTCTTCCACGAATTTAGCATATATAGGATAAAGGTCTATATTGCGATATCTAGCTTCGGTAAGCCAAGTAAAGTGGTTAATACCTATTGGATTAACTTTAATTTCTTCACGGCGAACACCTTTTATCCCTAGTTCCTTTTCAATAACATCAGATAAGAAGTTTTGAGTGCCAAAAACTTCGTGACAGCAACCAAATGCCTTAATTTCAGGGAAAGCACGATATAACGTTTTTACACTCAACGTCATTGGATTAGTATAGTTAATTACCCAAGCGTTAGGGCAGTTATCACGCACTGCATAAGCAATTTCTTCCATCATCGGCGCAGTACGTAGTGAACGAATAATGCCACCAACACCTACCGTATCGCCTACCGTTTGATAGATGCCGTATTTTTCCGGCTCGTGCACATCTGATTTCATTTCATTAAACGTACCTGGTAGAATAGAAATGATTACAAAGTCTGCACCTTTACAAGCTTGAGAAAGAGTTTGGGCAACTTCATACTTCCAGCGCGTTTTTGCACCTTGCGCAGAGTTGAATTTGTTTCCTATTATTTTATTGTGTTCTGCAGCAGTTTTATCAATATCGTAAAGTTTAACCGTGCCACTAATATCATCACAAGTCAATAGGTCGCTCATAAACCCCCACGCCCATCCACGTGAACCACCACCAACGTATGCTATCGTAACGCCTGAAACTTTTTCTTTTTTATTTGTTTTTCTGTATTTCATTTTTAAACTCCTATATTTTATGTAAAAATTATATCGCAAATTTTTCATTATTTCAATAAAAAACTTGCCTTTTAATAGCAAATATATTAAAATATTGCTCAGGAGTTATTTTATGAAAGAACGTTTTATACTTGAAGAAGGAAAAGGTGATTTTTTTTCTGGAAAGGCTACTTCATCTGGTAATATGCCCGACATGCACACTCACAGTGCGTATGAAATTTTCTATCTCACTAGTGGAACGAGAAAATACTTTATTAAAGATAAATTTTTCCTACTAAAAGCTGGAGATATTGCGTGCATTCCATCAAACGCGCCACATAAAACGGGTGGTAATTCAGGGCAAAGGTTTTTGATAAATTTCAGCCAAAACTTTATTGATAATTATATAACCAAGGATGGACAAAATATCTTTTTAAGTTTTTTCAACAAGTTATTTTTTCGCCCTACTGCCGAAAAACAAACTGTTATTTTAGAGCAATTTAGCGCTATAAATTCAGCTTATAATAAAAAAGATATTGATACCATAGTAGAACATCTTTTTAGATTGTTTTTTCTCTTAAATGAATGCCCAACCTTACAAAATGAAGACACTTTTGCCCTAAAACAATTGCACAAAGCGATGCAATACATAGAAACTAATTACGAAAATATATCTAGCCTTAACGACGTGGCAAACGCATTGTTTATTTCCAAATTCTATTTATGTCATCTTTTTTCTAAACACCTTGAAGTTTCTTTTAACGATTATCTTACGCAAATTCGCCTTAAAAACGCAAAGTACTTTTTAAGGCACAGCAATTTTTCTATTTCAGAAATTGCACTAAAGTGTGGCTTTAATTCTTCTGCATATTTTGGCGCAGTATTTAAAAAACAATTTAATCTTACCCCACTTCAATTTAGAAAACTTCATACGTAGCATTAACAAAAAAAGAACTTGAATCTTTTCAATCCAAGTTCCTTTTTTTACTATTAAAATCTTTCGCTACCAGGGTAGTTTTCATAAGATGAATCTATTGCAACTAGTTCGCTAAAATTATCTATTTAAACCCTTTCTTCTCTTACCTTGCGTTCGCCATCTACTTGCTCGCCATAAATAAATAGTTTATCATCTACTGGCAATCTAAAGCGAACGTTCCATTCCTTAGGCCAAGCAGGAAAAACAACGTAGCCGTTCTCTTGGTTTTGTAATAACATAAATATTATAGATAACGCTGTCATACAACCGTGGTCTTGGTCTGGCGTTTCATCTGCATTAGGTCCAAAGAACGCAGGAAATAATGCATTTTCATCAACCATATCTACTTGACGAACAACGTGCTTCATAGCCTCTTCAGTGAGTCCTAACATCGCTGAAATAGCTGGGTCTTGGCTCCAACCACCGTCTAGCTTATTTGCTCTATTAAAGTACGTGCAAACAGCTAGTTCTAAATCAGGCTTGTTTATACCATAAAGCTCAAATGGAAATACTGCGTATAGCTCTGGATTTTCTACGTTTTGTGGCTCTTTGGTAATTTTTATTTCACATGGCGATAAAACCTGCCCGTCCTTTCCACTCTCAGTTGGAATATCAGGGATTTCAGAAAGTAATTCCTGCACTAGCTTTTCTAGGGTTTTAGGAATATTTTGCATTTTAGATAAAGCGTTACATACTACTTTTAAGCCTGCAACGTCTGGCAAATCGTTTACACAAATAGCCCACATTTCTAACGAAGATACAGGGTTAAGAACTAGTTTCCCATTATCTCGATAAAAATGTCTATTAAAAAACTGCAAGGTTTGTTCTATAAATTCCAGCATCTTTTCCCTACGTGAATTATCTCCCGAAACCTGCAAATATTTAAGCATCATCCAAGATAGTTCTAGCATTCCGTTGTAGTGATATCTAATATATTGATTACAGGGCTCACCACGTCTAATTGCCTTGTTTGTTCCGTTTGTACGGATACCTTGTTCGTTTTTGATACCATAGTTGCCATTTGAATAAAGCCCAAAAAACGACACCGTTTCAGGAATAAGAATGCCTTCATGCCCAAAAAAATGTTCACACCTTGCACGAGCAATAGGCATCATATTAATGTACATATCAAACATAGGAAGCATAGCTGAATAATCCCCCACGTATAACATATACCAATATATTATTCTTGTGTTTTGAAACCAATATGCACTACCCCATTTTCTTGCATCATAGTTGCCGGGATAGTTTTGCATTTCCTTTGCCGTAAACAGCGAGCCGTTAAACCTTATAGTAGCCCCACGGTCTGCGCAATGCGTAATATATCGCTGGAATAAAAATGCACGGGTTATCTCAAAAGCTTTATCTCCGCTTTCTACGAAAACGTAACTTTTTTCCCAAAACTCACGCCAACTGTTAACGTGATTCTCATAGCTTTCTTTAGTCTCTTCGCCGTGTTTTATATATAATTTATCAAGTTCGTTTGCAAATACTTTTACATTTTTACTAAACGCTGTTTTTACATATATTGAAATTTTAATTTCGCTTATTGGGGTGGAAAATAATTTTCCTCCTTTGATAGCCATATCAGGAGAATAAATGCCTGCACCAAAAGTGCGATTTAAAAGTGGGTCGCTCTCTTTCCCGATATAAAATTCCATATCTTGAAGGCAAAGCGAAGGAATATAACAACTATCATTATTATGATGTATTTGAACAAGTCCACCCTTTCTGGTTGTTCTTATTACGTCGGCACTTTCTTTTAGCCCTATAAGTCCATTGGCAAAATTATTTGAATGGTCGTTATGAATTAGTGGCTTGTTGCGATAATTTACAAACTCTGCGCTTACCGTTATTGGCGAATTTGATTGAACGTTTAGTCTAATACAAGGTGCAAAATTATCTACGTATACTCTAACTTTAACTTCGCCTTTACTTACCGTTAAAACCCCATCAGCAATACTTAAATCAAAAAGTGCACCATCTTTAAATGGGTTTGGATTTAAATCAACTATTACATATGCAGGTTTAATTAAGCGATAAAGTTCGCTCCAAGAATCGCTTTTAGAAACGAGCAAGTTTAACTTCCCTTCAGCGTCTACCCAAACGTTAACGCCAACGTCTCCATTACCTAGTGGAAGCGACTTTAAAGCCTTATCCATTATTCCTGAATATTGAAAAGAATATTCTTCTATTTTCTTAAAAATCTCCATAAACTCTCCTTTAAGTTGTTGTCTTAAGACACGTGATAAATTTTATTCTTAATGAACGTTTTTTTCTAGCCTATAAGGCGTATCTGTAAATTTCTAAAATAGTGCACTGCGACCGAAATAATTTTAATTGGGGTCCCATCTTTTACAAATTGATTTTTTATTATTTCAAACCTCATAATTATCAGTGCCTCACTAAGACGTTACTCTATAAAATTATTATAGCACTTAAAATTTGTTTTTACAATAAAAAAACTTGAATTTTTTCAATCCAAGTTCCTTTTTTTACTATTAAAATCCTTCGCTACCAGGGTAGTTTTCATAAGAAGAATCTATTGCAACTAGCTCGCTAAAGTTATCTATTTCAACGATATCTTCTTTATGGCAATTTCTAATTCTAATCTTATAATCTTTCTTATAAAGTTTTAGTGGCGCAGCATCCCAGAATTGTTCTTTACCACCCTTAGTTGCATATAATTTTTTAAGGTCGTGTTGAAGCCTTAAACCATCTTTTTCCGTCCAGAACGAAATGCCGTATTCTTGGTAGCAGTCTTCGCCACCTTGTCCAAATTCGCCTATGTACCCGTTAACTTTTTTAAAGCACCAGTCATCAGTTTCCATAACCTTTGCACCAAGATAGTTGGTTTCGTACTCGTATTTGCGAATAATGTCTTTATTAGAAATCAAAAGGTCTGCTTCACAAATATAACACCTATCAATCATATCAACAACTTTCATTGCTGAAGAAATATTATTGGTAACGTTAAAATCAGGGTTATCAACGAAAGTAATAAACGGATATTTTTCTAAAAGCTCATCAAACTTTTCCTTTTTATATCCCCTAACGATAGTGATGTTGGTTATGCCTTTTTCAACCAAAGCATCTAACAGCGTATCAATAATTCTTACCCCTTTAACCTTTACTAACGGCTTAGGTGTTTCTAGCGTTACGGGCGCAAGGCGTGAGCCAAAACCAGCTGCAAATACTAACGCTTTTCTTACCCTATATGGCTCTAAAAGTTTTAAACCTTCTTCGGTAATGCTTGTTTCCATATTAAGATTTACTTGCAATGCACCTTGATTTTTTAATTCATCTAGCGTTTTGTTTATCATCCCCACGGAAACTTTAAGCTTATCTGCTAAAAATCTTTGGGTGTATTTACTTTTGCCGTTCTTTTCAAAATAAGTTAGAACGTCGAATTGATACCTATTAAGTTCCATTATTTTTTCCTCTTTATTATTTTTCTTTGAAAACACATTTGACAAAACGTTTAATATTACTTTAGTTAATAAGTTTATAGCAAGCAACACCACCGATATGCACGCCTGCATTTCATAATTGCCACTCTTTTCGTATGACGATATTAAAATTGCCAACGGCATGTTTTTATATGAACAAAGAAATGCTACTGCTGAAATAGTTATCATACTGTTAAGGAAGAAGTATGAAAACATTTCTATTAGCGTGCCGATTGAATTTGGCACTAAAACTTTAATTATTACCTTAAACTTTGAAATCCCTAGTGTTTCGCCAACCACTTCGTAATCTTTATTTATCTTTGATAAGAAATTCTTTGCCATAATGTAGGGCGAGCCTAAAAAGTGGAAAATGTTTACCACAACGATTATGGCTATCGTTTCATAGAAAAAACCTTTAGTCCCCTTAAACAAGGTCATATACCCAACGCCTAAAACGATACCGGGTATAGCAATACTACCCATCGCAAGAAAGTTGAGCACTTTGCCTAGTACGCCTTCTTTCCTTGCAGATAAATACCCAAAGGTATAAGCTAAAATTGTTCCTATAAAACCAACCAGCAAGGATATTGTAAGCGAACTCACAAGTGCTGACTTAAACTGTTTATTCTTAAATAGCTTTGTAAAATGCTCTAAGGTAAAGTTGGCTTTTACAGGATAATCTTCAAAGAACGCACGCGCCACAAAAGATAATTGTGGTAAAAACAAAATTACTGCTACTGTTACCGAGATTATAACGGTAATTACGTTAAACAGTTTGCTTGTTTTTATTAACTGCTTACCCACGTCGTTAGTAATACGCTCTTTAAGGAAAACGTCTAAAATAAACGAAGCAATTGCAGGTATTAAAAGTAATAGTCCTATTATATAAGCTCTGCCACGCGCCGTAGTAAATGCATTTTCGTATAAATACATTGGCAAAGTTTCAACCTTGTTTGCAACTTCCATAGGAACGCCGTAGTCTGAAAAAATAAGCGTAAAAGTTGCGAAAAACGCAGATATTAACGCTGTTTTTAAATACGGAAGCTTTACTCTAAAGAAAGTGGAAAACTTATTGATACCCATAATTTCAGCAACGTCATAAGGGCGTTTATCTTCATAGCGAAGCGCATCGTAAACTATTAAAAAACAGGATGGGAACGCCACTATTACCGAGCCGAATATTAGCCCAAACATACCCGTTCCTTCAACGTTTATGCCTAAAATATTGTTCAAAAAACCACTACTGCCAAAAAACACCTTTATACCAAGCCCGATTGAAAGAGACGGGACAAGCATACCTAACGTGAGCAAGATTACTAGCACTTTTTTGCATTTTATAGACGAAGTTTCTAAAAAATACGCTACTATGGTTGATAAAGTAAGCACAATTACGGAAGAAACTAAACTATACAAAAACGAGTTTAATAACGCTTGATAAAAGATTGGGTCATTTATAACGAAAGAAAAATCTTTCCCTTTTATTCTAAATATAAGTGTAAAAAGTGGTAAAAGCGAAAAAGCAAAAATGCAAACTAAAGAAATAATCCTTAAATACTCTTTTTGACCTTTAGGCTTTATACGTTTAACACCGTTTGCTCGCTCGGTCATCTTATGCTATCCTCGATGGATTGGATTTTTTCTTCTAAATGCGCAACTACGAAATGCTTAACGAATTCCGAAGCTGGTTTTTTGTAAATCTCTTTGGGAGAATCTAGTTGAGCAATTCTGCTATCGTTAATAACCATTATTCTATCGGAAAGCGCAAAAGCTTCTTCTTGGTCATGCGTAACGTAAATCATAGTAACGCCGTAAGTGTTTTGTATATCCTTTATAAGCTTTCGCAAAATAAGTTTAATATCAGCATCAAGCGCGCTCATCGGCTCGTCAAAAAGTATAATATCTGGGTTAAGAACTAAAGTTCTTGCAATGGCAACCCTTTGTTGTTGCCCACCACTAAGCTGGCTAGGTTTTTTAAATGCGTGCTCGCTTAAACCCACCGTTTCAATAATTTTCGTTACTTTTTTCTCTATCTCGGCTTTAGCAAGCTTTTTGCATTTTAAAGAATACGCTATGTTCTGAAAAACGGTCATATTAGGAAACAAAGCGTAATTTTGGAAAACTATGCCAATGTTTCTATCTTTTGGCGATAAGCACGTTATATCCTCATCAAACTTAAAAATTGCACCACTATCGGGGTATTCTACACCTATTAAAAGCCTTAAAAGTGTAGTCTTACCACAACCAGATGGCCCTAGAAGCGATAAAAATTCACCTTTTCTTACGGTAAAGGACATATCTTCTAAAACCGTCTTGTTCCCATATTTTTTGTTTATTCTATCAATGGTTAAAATGTTTTCCATTAACTTCTTCCCCACTTGTCAAGCAAATGCTGTTTGTATTGGTAATTATATAAGAACGGCATGTCAAACTCGGTAAAATTACTTGGATAGTTTGGCACTTTGCACGCGCCTTGGTCTACGAATAGCTTTTCTGCATTAAGCTCTTCAACGCAAAGCTTGTTTAGGTCTGTAAATAAGTAATCAAATACTTCCTTTACTTCTGGGCGCGCTTCCCTTCCGTTAATCATTGCCATACCGTAAAGGGTATAAGGCAAAGTGTTTTCTAAAAGCACTACTTCAAGTGCAGGGTTTTCGTTAGCATACTTTACAGCCTGCCAAAGCATGCAAACGCCAATTCCTACTTCCCCACTGTTTACCCTTTTAATTGGCGCAGAACCAGAAGACGTGGTTCCAACGATATTACCATCTAGCATATTAAAATATTCAAGTGCAGCTTCTTCTCCAAGTTTAGCAACCATGCCACTATAAAAACAATACCCTGTTCCAGATTGATTGGGGTCTGGCATGCAAATTAAATCTTTATAAATTGAATCAGTCAAGTCTTTATACGTTTCAGGGATTAGTGCCCCAGCGTTAGAAAGCACGTTCTTATTAACTATAATTGCCCCGTCTTGCTTAACGTCAACAGCGTATTTTTTGTGCCTACTAGTGTGCGCTTTAGCGTTTTCCACGTATATTGAAAAATCATAATCTGATAAATCATAGAATAGGTCTGGCGTTTCAGCTAATAGCATTTCCATATTGGTAACTTCAAAATCATAAACAATGTCGCCAGTGATATCTTGCTTTTCTTCTTCTAGTTTCGAATAAAGCTCGCCTGTACCTACGTTTTGCAATATAATATCGTAGTCGGGGAATCTCTCTTCAAGCTTTGCGCTTAAAAACTCAACCCTTTCTTCTTCGCCCGTAGTTAAAATAATAATACTATCCGAGCCACTGCATCCCATAAATGCACCAAAGCTAAGCGTTATTACTAAAGCTACTACGCCACTCATTAGTTTCTTAAACATCTTTTTTCTCCTAACGTAAAGTATTTATACTTTAACACAAGTATTCATTTTTGTCAAACGTTTTGTTCATATGAACAAAATTTAATAATTTTTTGAACATTTTTCAACGCTAGTTTTTCATACTAATATGCAAAATTTTTGCGTCTATATTGAATAAAAAACAAAACACCTTGCGCATTATTTGCACAGGGTGCTTTTTTATATTGCTTATTTTTTAGCTTTTATTTTTTAATATCAACTGCCGTTTATCAATACTTTTTAACTATTTCTTGCATTTTATCGTAAACGTTTTCCATTTCTTCCACAAGTTTAAACTGTGTTCTTGCCCTATCAAGATTATGGTTCTCACGCTTAACGTTAAAATACACGTCTCCATCTAAGTGGTCTGCTAAAAATCTCATACCACACTCGTATGTCATAAGTATTGCGCCTAAAGCGAGATTATCTTTTTCTACTTGAGTAAGCTTTTTACCAACTTCGCCAAGATAACCTTTAACGTAGCTTTCAAACAAACTAATATCAAAGTTTACCTTGCTTAAATCCTTTTCATCTTCAAGTGCTGTGTTACAACCAAAACGAATGCTATCGCCAAAATCGTAACAAATACTGCCTGGCATTACTGTATCAAGGTCTATAACGGCAACAGGTTTACCTGTAACGGCATCTAACATAACGTTGTTTAACTTGGTATCGTTATGAGTTACACGGGTAGGCATTTCCCCCGATTTTAATAAATCAACTATACGATTGCAATAATTTTCACGAGATAAAACAAACTCTATTTCTTCTTTAACGCTATCTACTCTACCGGCTTTATTGTTTTTAACCGAAGTGGTAAAGTCGTTGAATCTTTTAACCGTATTATGAAAATCAGGTATAACTTCAAAAAGCTCTTTTGCGTTAAAACCGCAAAGCTTATTAGCAAAGCTACCGAAGGCAACGGCACTGTAATAGAAAAGCTCTGGCGTTTCAGCGAGTTGATAAGAGATTGCGTCGTCTATGAAAATATATATTCTAAAATACCCTTGGCTTTCTTCATCATAAAAATATGCCTTGCCATCTTTGGTGTATACTAGCGAAAGAGATTCTCTATCAGCGTTTCCACCGTTCGCTATAATTTCTTTTCTTGTAAACTCAGTTACAAGCTCTATGTTTCTCATAAGCTCTACAACGTTCTTAAAAATACGGTTGTTGATTTTTTGTAGTATGTATTTAATTTCTTTACCGTCTATTTCAGTCTTTAATAAATACGTTTGGTTTATATGCCCTTCGCCGTATCTTTCTATACATTTAGGCTGACCTTTAATATCAAATTGTGATGCGATTTTTATATAATCAAAATCCATACTTTTTCTCCTAGCAGTCTTATCAACTTACAATATATATTGTACAACATAATAAAACAACTCACAAGTGAATTTTTACACTATTTGATACAGTTTTTACACGTAAAGCCAATCTTTGCAAGTTTTTTTCATTTTATATTGTTGCAAACTATTTTAAAATTATGTATAATTAAAAGT
Organism: Christensenellaceae bacterium; assembly: GCA_045654125.1. Classification (GTDB taxonomy): domain Bacteria; phylum Bacillota; class Clostridia; order Christensenellales; family Borkfalkiaceae; genus UBA1259. The sequence goes on along the minus strand of JAZOMU010000048.1, from coordinate 3,475 downwards.
ACTGTTTGCGCTAAAGATTATTGGAGAATATAAATGTTAGAATTAAAAGGCGTTAAGAAAACCTATAAAACCAAATCAGGCGAAGTTAATGCCCTAAATGGCATAGACCTTGTTTTTCCATCAACAGGATTAGTTTTTATAACGGGTAAAAGTGGTTGTGGTAAAACCACTCTTCTCAACGTTATCGGTGGGCTTGATGGGATTGATGGTGGTGATATAAGCGTATTCGGAAAACCATTTTCTTCATTTTCTCAATCTGATTACGATGATTACCGTAATACGTTTATAGGTTTTATTTTTCAAGAATATAATCTACTGCCTGAATTTACGGTGGAAAAAAATATTAGGATAGCAATGGAACTGCAAGGTTCTAATTACGACCAAAATGAATTCAACCAGTTGCTTGAAACGGTAGAAATTTCAGACCTTATAAACCGTAAACCAAACGAACTTTCTGGTGGTCAACGTCAACGTGTTGCCATTGCTAGAGCTCTTATTAAAAGCCCACGCATTATCATGGCAGACGAGCCGACAGGCGCACTCGATAGCAAAACCGGTGTTCAAGTTTTCGACATTTTGAAAAAACTTTCTAAAGACAAGCTTATAATCGTTGTTTCGCACGACCTTGAGTTTGCTAAAAAATATGCAGACCGTATTATTAGCCTTGTAGATGGCAAAGTTGTTGAAGACTTTTCATACGACGAAAAGGAAGTTCAATTTAACGTAAAAGACGAAAAAGATTTGTTTTTGGTTAGAGATGGCGCAGACCTTAGCGATAGAGAAAAAGACGCCTTGGCGCTTGCCGTTAAAAATAGGAAAAAAATAAAACTAATAGAAAAACTCACCTATCGTGACAAAAAACCAACTGGAAAGGTTGAAACTTTACCCACTAAAGAGCCGATAAAACTTAAAAAAAGTAAAATGAAGTTTGAAAGTGCACTTGCGCTTGGTGTTAAATCTTTAGGCGTTAAACCATTAAGGCTAATTATTACCATACTTCTATCAGCCATAGCGTTTGCAGTGTTTGGACTTTTCGATACGGTAGCTAATTTTAGCACGGCAAAAGTTCTAAGTAACGTTTTAAGAAATTCTCCTTACCCATCAATAACAACTTACGGTCAATACGTTTTAGACAAATCCTATACAGATACGTACGATATAAAAGTTTCTGAAGAAAAAATAGAAGAACTTTCTTCAAAAACTGGCTTTACAATCAAAGGAGTTTATAACTTCAATAATAACTCGGGTGGATATATAAATCAAACTTATCCAATTGCTGAAACGTTAAAATCCACAGTAACTGCTGGAAAAGATTATTATACTAACAACTTCAGTGGCGTAGTAGAGTTTAGCCAACAAGAATTTAACGAGAACAACGAGATAAAAGGCTTTGGTTATAAACTTGTAAAAGGCGTTTATCCTACGACTATTTACCCTAAAGGCGACTCGCTTACTGCAGATATAGCAATATCCACTTATATGGCAGATTCTATTTTCCATTACTTAAATGGCGAGCTGATGAATGACTACATCATAGAAAAACCGGAAGATTTGCTTAATAAATCTATAAAGATGGATAATATGTCTTTCAAAATCGTTGGCTTTATAAGTTGTGGCGAGATTCCTGAAAAATATAACATTCTAAAAGAAGCTACGCCAAACCACGTTTCATTGCAACTGCTAATAGAAGATTATGTTACTTATATCAACTCAGGGGCGCACAAATATATCTTTGCGCCACAAGGGTTTAAAGATTATTTTAATAGCGATCGTAAAATTGAAACGCTTTACTTTTCGGGCGACTCCGCTTGGACGAGTACACAAAGCGATGATACAACAAAATACCAAGTAGAGCCTACTGTTTATTCGGTTGACGACTTTACACAAGATAATATACTTTTATTTTCCAATGAATATTCACTAGACAATAAAGTTACGCTTAAAGACGATGAAGTTTTAATACACGTTGACAACATAAAATATTTATACTACGAAAGGTATTATAAAGAAATTTTGAAAACTGATGTTGAAATTGTAAATAATAGTATTACAAATATAACTAATATGGAAAACAATACTCTACCTGATAAATTAGACCAACCCATGTATACTATCGCTGAAAAGCGTGTGTTTTTACAAGAAATGCTTGACGTGCTTTGCACAAAAGAAAGCGACTATTCAAAAACTTTAACGATAACAAAAAAATCAAATCGCTCACAACGAGAAATAACTAAAAATGTAAAAGTAGTAGGAATTTATTTCGACATAGAACCAAGCAGAACTGTTTTCCCAAAAAGCAGATATAGACTAATGATGAATAAAAATCTCATGCAAGACTTTGAGATTTGCACTGAGCAGGGCGATTATTCTAGATTGTTAATTATGCCAAAAACAACTAGCTTTTTGCTATTTTTTAAGAACGCGTCTAGTATAAATATCCTATCTGATTACATGACTTCAACAAATGGCTTTGCTCTTAATTGGTACGGAAATTCCACTATTAACTTAATCAAAGAAAATGAAAATACTATAAGGCAATCGGCAGACCTATTTTTATACGTCTCACTAGTGTTAGCACTGTTTTCTATGTTTATGTTCTTTAACTATATAGCAACTAGCATAGTTAATAAACGGCCAAGCATAGGCGTTCTTCGTGGGCTTGGCTCTGGCAGAAAAGATATTTTAAGAATGTTTATTTGTGAAAGTATTATCATTGCAATTATAAACGCCGTGCTTGCAACCGTGCTAACAGCTGTTGGCTGTATATTCGTAAATATGTATTTAAACAATGTTATGAATATTGCTATCCCGTTTGCAATATTTAGCGCTCGCCAAGCACTTATAATTTTTGGAGCGAGCATTATTACTGCAATAGTTTCATCTACTTTGCCGATAATTAAAATATCCAGAGAAAAACCAGTAGACTTAATTAGAAAACCATAAAATAAACAAATAATCAAAAGTCCACAACCTGTGTTGTGGACTTTTTTATTTCTTTCCTTTTAACGTGTTCCCCGTTGCTTTTTTATAACATCTACACAAATGACTTGCATCATAAAACCCAAGCGCTTGCGCAATATCGTCAATTGCATAGCTTTGGTCGTTTGCCATTTCTTCTGCACGCATAAACCTTATTCTGTTGCGATATTGCAATGGAGAAACTCCACCTGATACTTTTAAGAATTTATGAAAAAAACTGCTTTCACTCATACAACAAAGATTTGCTAATTCTTTTATAGAAGTGTTTTGTTCAGGGTGCTCTTCAATCGCTAACAGCGCAGGGCGTAATTCTTCAAAACCTTTTTCCCCTTCTTCAAAATTTGCAGATAAAAGTGCGTTTAACATATCATAAACGCTCGCTTTTACAGCAATGAGCACATTTTGATGCCTTAAAATGCTAAGATAAACTTTGTTTATTTTCTTAAAGTGTGCACCCGTTTGGTCGTTTGCTAAAATCTTAAAGTTTTCATCTACC
>JAZOMU010000047.1:0-54807 GCA_045654125.1 Christensenellaceae bacterium | reverse complement strand
CGTACCTTTATCAGTAGAAGCTCAAGCAGAAGCAAGATTTTTGATGCTTGCATCAAATAACATCTTAAAGCTTTCTGATGGTAAGCCTGTTATGTCTCCTTCTCAAGACATGGTTATGGGTTCATACTACTTAACCATTATTAAGAGAAAGATAGGTGAAAAATACAACGAAAAGGGTAGAAAAGATGAAAACGGCGTAGTTTACGGCGTTCCTGAATATACCGTTTCATACACCAGTCCAGAAGAAGCTATTATGGCTTATCAAACTGGTAAAATTAGGCTTCAGGATGAAATTATCGTTCGTCGCACGGTAGAAGTTGATGGTGAACAGGTTACCGGCAGAGTTAAAACTTCAGTTGGTAAGATTATTTTCAACGAAGCTATCCCACAAGACCTTGGATTTACCAAGAGAGAAACAAAGGAAGATTTCTTAAAATACGAAATCGATAAGCTTGTAGGCAAGAAAGACCTACAAAAAATCGTTGGCGCATGCTTTAAAAAGCGTGGTGCAAGCTGTGCTGCAGACGTTCTTGATAAGATTAAGGCTCTCGGCTTTAAGTATTCTACAATCGGCGCAGTTACCACCAGCGTATTCGACATGCACATGCCTAAGGAAAAATCGCCTGTATTAAAGGAAGCTGAAGCACACGTATTAAAGGTTGAAGGTCTTTACAAGAAGGGTTATATAACAGACGAAGAAAGATACAAAAAGGTAGTTTCTATTTGGAAAAAAGCTACCGATGACGTAACTGATAAGTTGATGGCTTCTCTTGACGAGTTTAACCCAATACTTATGATGGCAAACTCTGGTGCCCGTGGTTCAAAAGACCAAATTAAACAGCTTGCCGGCATGCGTGGTCTTATGACTGACCCGAACGGTAAAACTATTGAAATTCCAGTTAAATCTTGCTTCCGTGAAGGACTTTCAGTTCTTGAATACTTCATTTCATCTCACGGTGGACGTAAAGGTCTTGCCGATACTGCACTTAAAACGGCTGACTCTGGTTATTTGACTCGTCGTTTAGTTGACGTATCGCAAGAAGTTATCATTAAAGAAGAAGATTGTGGTGCTACTAAAGGCGTTAAAGTTACGGCAATTAAAGATGCTTCTGGTGAAGTAATTGAAGGATTACGCGATAGAATTGCTGGTAGATTTGTAGTTGGCGATATTGTTAACCCTGCAACTGGCGAAGTAATGGTTAAAGCAAACGAAATGATTTCTGAAGATATGGCTGATGAAATCGTTAAGGCAGGCATTACCGAAGTGGAAATCAGGAGTATATTTACCTGTAAGTCTAAAACCGGCGTATGTGCTAAGTGTTACGGCAAGAACATGTCCAACAACAACCCAGTTCAGATTGGTGAAGCAGTTGGTATTATCGCTGCACAATCAATCGGTGAACCTGGTACTCAGCTTACCATGCGTACATTCCACACTGGTGGTATTGCATCAACGGGCGACATCACGCAAGGTCTTCCTAGAGTTGAAGAACTCTTTGAAGCACGTAAACCAAAGCACGCTGCAATCGTTTGCGAACAGAGTGGCTTAGTTGAAATTGAAGAAAAAGACAAGATTATTCACGTTATCGTTAAAACTGACGATGGTGAAACCAAAGATTACACTATTCCGTTCGGTACGGGCGTAATCGTAAAAGCAGGCGACAGGGTAGAACCTGGTTCAATACTCACTAACGGCTCGGTATATCCACAAGATATTTTGAGAACGAAGGGTATTAAGGGCGTACAGGATTACATCTTGAAAGAAATTCAGAGTGTATACCGTTCACAAGGTGTTGACATCAACGATAAGCACGTTGAAATTATTGTTCGTCAAATGATGAGAAAGGTGCAAGTAGAAAATCCTGGTGGAACGGAAATTCTCCCTGGCGAAAAGGTAGACGTTTACAAGTACGAAGAAGAAACCATGAAAGCGCTTGAAAGTGGGTTAGAACCACCTACAGGTAAGAGAATTCTTCTTGGTATTACCAAGGCAGCGCTTGCTAAGGAAAGCTTCTTGTCGGCAGCATCATTCCAAGAAACGGCAAGAGTTCTTACCGAAGCTGCTATTAAGAACAAGGTTGACCCACTAGTTGGCTTAAAAGAGAACGTAATTATCGGTAAATTAATCCCTGCAGGTACAGGTATAAAGAACTATAAGAACGTTTCTCCATTGACGGTAACTCAAAACGCTGTAGAAGAACAAAACGCTTAAGTTTTATTTAAGTTTTTAGTTAAAAAAAAGAGTTAAGCTATGCTTTTTGATTGACTAAAAATAAGATATTTGATAAAATAAATATTCGCTGAGTGTTTTTACTAAAAGCACTCGGCGAAATAAAAAAGTTTCCTAAAACGGAAGTTTTCCGAATCCGTTTTCCGAATAAACCGAAATAAATTAAGGAGGTGTGCTATGCCTACAATTCAACAGTTAATCAGACAAGGCAGAAAGAAAATTACTTACAAGTCAAAATCACCGATTTTGGAAGAATGTCCACAAAAGCGTGGTGTTTGCTTATCAGTAACTACTACTACGCCTAAAAAACCGAACTCAGCACTTCGTAAGATTGCTAGAGTACGTTTGACTAACAAAGCAGAAGGTATCGTTTATATCCCTGGTGAAGGTCATAACCTTCAAGAACACAGTTCCGTACTTATCCGTGGCGGACGTGTTAAGGATTTACCTGGTGTAAGATACCATATCGTACGTGGCGCACTCGACACTGCTGGCGTTGCAAAGCGCAGACAGGCTAGGTCGAGATACGGCGCAAAAAGACCTAAATAAGTTTAACCAAATAAAAATTTCAAGTTAAACTATAAAGCAAAAACACCTACTTAAAATCGGTAAAGTTCGGAAAATAAACCCGATTGGTAGGCAGTATGTCGAAAGGCAGAAGGTTCGCTACCCGAAAGGGCAAGTGATAGCTGTACTAAGAACAAGGGTTTACCCTTAAAAATCGCGCGATAAGCGCAAAAAATTTAAAGGAGGATTTAATTATGCCAAGACGTGGCAATATTGCAAAAAGAGACGTTTTGCCAGACCCCGTGTATAACGATAAGGTTGTAACCAAACTTATCAACCAAGTTATGCTTGACGGCAAGAAAGGCATTGCACAAGGCATTGTTTACGATGCGTTTACATCTGCAGCTGAAAAAGTTGGTCAAGATGCAAGAGAAATGTTTGCTCAAGCGCTAGGTAACATTATGCCTATGGTAGAAGTAAAAGCAAGGAGAGTTGGTGGTGCTAACTATCAAGTACCTATCGAAATCCGTGCTGAAAGAAGACAGACGCTCGCTATCCGTTGGTTAGTTGCTGCTGCAAGAAAGAGAAGTGAAAGAGAAATGGCTGCTCGCCTTGCTGCTGAACTTGTTGATGCTTTCAACAACACCGGTAGTGCAGTTAAGAAGAAAGAAGATACGCATAGAATGGCTGAAGCTAATAAGGCGTTCGCACATTTCAGATATTAATTTGGGAGATTATAGTTTATGCCAAGAGATTTAGATTTAGGTGTTACCAGAAATATAGGCATAATGGCGCACATTGACGCAGGTAAGACTACCACTACCGAAAGAATTTTGTTCTACACCGGTAAAACCCATAAGCTTGGTGAAACCCACGAGGGTGGCGCTACTATGGACTGGATGGTTCAAGAACAAGAACGTGGTATTACCATTACGTCTGCTGCTACCACTTGCTACTGGAAAGGACACCGTATAAACATTATAGATACCCCTGGTCACGTTGACTTTACCGTTGAAGTTGAGCGTTCGCTCCGTATTCTTGACGGTGCTGTTGCAACTTTCTGTGCTAAAGGTGGCGTTGAACCACAGTCTGAAACTGTATGGCGTCAGGCTGATAAGTATAAAGTTCCTAGAATTGCATACGTAAACAAAATGGATATCAACGGCGCTAACTACGACAATGCTATCCAAATGATGCGTGATAGACTTCACACAAATCCACTACCAATCATTATCCCGATTGGTAAGGAAGATACATTCAAAGGTATCGTTGACGTTATCACTAGAAAGGCTTACATTTATCTTGACGATTTAGGTAAGGAAATAGACGTTCAAGACGTTCCAAGCGACTTAGTTGATAAATGCGAAGAATTAAGAGCTGCAGTTGTTGAAGTTGCTGCTGAATCGGATGATGCTTTAATGGAAAAGTTCTTTGAAGAAGGCGACCTTTCTATTGAAGAAATCAAAAGAGGTTTACGTGCTGCAACTCTCGCAATGAAAGTTACTCCTGTTCTTTGTGGTTCATCTTACAAGAACAAGGGCGTTCAAAACTTGCTAGACGCAGTAGTTGATTATCTACCAAGCCCATTAGACGTTGGTGCAGTAAGTGGCTTAACCTTAAAGGGTGAAGAAACTTCTAGAGAACCTGATGACAACGCTCCGTTCAGTGGTCTTGCATTTAAGATTATGACCGACCCGTTCGTTGGTAAGCTCGCATTCTTCCGTTCATACTCCGGTGTTCTTAAGACTGGTTCATACGTTTATAACAGTGTAAAAGGTAAGAAAGAAAGAGTTGCTCGTATACTTCGTATGCACGCTAACCACAGAGAAGAAGTTGATGCAGTTTATTCAGGTGAAATTTGTGCTCTCGTAGGTCTAAAAGATACCACCACTGGTGATACTCTTTGTGATGAAAGCAACCAAATCATACTTGAACAAATGGAATTCCCAGACCCCGTTATTAACGTAGCTATTGAACCAAAGACCAAAGCAGGTCAAGAAAAAATGGGCTTTGCACTTGCAAAACTTGCAGAAGAAGACCCAACGTTCAAAACTTATACCGATGGCGAAACTGGACAAACCATTATTGCAGGTATGGGCGAACTTCACCTTGAAATTATCGTAGATAGATTGCTCCGTGAATTCAGAGTAGAAGCAAACGTTGGTAAGCCACAAGTTGCTTACAAAGAAACTATTCGCCAAGCTGTTGAAGCAGAAGGTATGTTCAAGCGTCAGTCTGGTGGTCATGGTCAGTACGGTCACTGTAAAATCCGTCTTGAACCACAAGAACCAGGTAAGGGCTATGAGTTTATCGACGAAACTGTTGGTGGTTCTATTCCTAAGGAATTTATTCAACCTATCAACAAAGGTATTATGGAAGCATCAAAGAACGGTATCTTAGCTGGTTACGAAGTTGTTGACTTTAAGGTAACCGTTTACGACGGTAGCTATCACGACGTTGACTCTTCAGAAATGGCGTTTAAGATTGCTGGTTCTATGGCTCTTAAAGATGGTCTTGCAAAAGCAAAGAGCGTACTTCTCGAGCCAGTTATGAAGGTTGAAATCGTAACCCCTGATGATTACTTTGGCGACCTTATGGGTAACGTTACTGCTCGCCGTGGTATTATCCAAGGTACTGACGATAGAAACGGCGTTAAGGTTATCGATGCGCACATTCCACTAGCAGAAATGTTTGGATATGCAACTGACCTTCGTTCAAGAACACAAGGTCGTGGTAACTACACAATGCAGTTTAGCCATTATGCAGAAGTACCGAAATCGGTTGCTGAAAAGATAATGGGTAAAAAAGCGTAATTAACTGTTGACAATTAAGTATTTTTATTGTAAAATGGTTATATAAATTTAAAAAAATAAAAACAAAATAAAAAAATTATATCATTATAGTAAATTTTGGAGGAAACAATAATGGCAAAGGCTAAATTCGAAAGAACAAAACCGCACATTAACATTGGTACCATCGGTCACGTTGACCACGGCAAAACCACCCTTACTGCTGCTATCACTATGACTATGGCTGCTAAGGGTCAAGCTAAAAAGATGAAATATGACGAAATCGATAAGGCACCAGAAGAAAAGGCAAGAGGTATTACAATAAACACCTCTCACGTTGAATACGAAACTGACAACCGTCACTACGCTCACGTTGACTGCCCCGGACACGCTGACTACGTTAAGAACATGATTACCGGTGCTGCTCAAATGGACGGCGCAATCCTTGTTGTTGCTGCTACCGACGGTCCAATGCCACAAACTAGAGAACACATTCTTCTCGCTCGTCAAGTAGGCGTTCCTTATATCGTAGTATTCATGAATAAGTGTGACCAACTTGATGACCCTGAACTTCAGGAACTCGTTGAAATGGAAATCAGAGAACTTCTCTCTGAATATGGTTTCCCTGGCGACGATACTCCTATCATCAAAGGTTCTGCTCTTAAGGCACTTGAATGTGCACAAGCAAACGAAGGTGATGCTGTATTAAACGCACCTGAAACTCAATGCATTAAAGAACTTATGGCTGCAGTTGATAGCTATATCCCTGCTCCAGAACGTGACGAAGCTAAACCATTCCTTCTCCCTGTAGAAGACGTATTCACCATCTCTGGTCGTGGTACCGTTGCTACTGGTAGAGTAGAACGTGGTGTTGCTAAAGTTAACGATCCTGCTGAAATCGTAGGTCTTGGCGAAGAAAGCAGAACTACCGTTATTACCGGTCTTGAAATGTTCAGAAAGCTTCTTGACGAAGCTCAAGCTGGTGACAACGTTGGTGCTCTTCTCCGTGGTATCGACAAGAAAGGTATCGAACGTGGACAAGTTATTGCTTAACCGGGTACTGTTAAACCCCACACTGCATTCGAAGGTCAAGTGTATATCCTTACCAAAGAAGAAGGTGGCCGTCATACCCCATTCTTCAACAACTATCGTCCTCAGTTCTACTTCAGAACTACTGACGTTACCGGTTCAATCAAACTTCCTGAAGGCGTAGAAATGGTTATGCCTGGCGACAACATTAAGATGGACGTTGAATTAATCACTCCTATCGCAATGGAAGAAGGTCTCCGTTTCGCTATCCGTGAAGGTGGCAGAACCGTAGGTTCAGGCGTTGTTTCTAAGATTGTTAAATAAGTTTAAATCTTAAAAATATAAGCGATGCAATATTTGCATCGCTTTATTTTTTTATTCAGCTTATATAATTCTAATTTCGTCGTTTATTATCTAGCGTTTTATATATCTTCTCTACCAATAAGGTAATCAACACTAACGCCAAAATAATCAGCAACTAGCCATAATGAATAAATGCTAGGCTCTTTTCTTTTCAATAGCCATGCGCTAATCGTGTTTTGCTTAACGCCAACTTTACTAGCCAAATTCACTTGGTTTAGCCCTTGTTCCTTCATTAACTCCTTTAATCTTTCTGCAAAAATAATATTCATATCCACTCCTATCATTTGACATTTTAGCACCATGGTGATATAATTACTAAAGTTAGCACTAAGGTGCTAATTATGTTTTGCGCAAAATTAAGGAGAAAAATACAATGAAAGACAAAATTAAAAAAGTAATAACTTTTATAGGATTTACCGTTGTAATAGTTGCAATGATAATGTTTGCAATGAATGTGGGATCTGACGGTTTGTTAACTTTAGCATTGCCATCAATATTTGCTATTTGCTTTATTTTTGCAAATAACGCTACTCTTAAAAATTTTGGTTATGCTATTTCTGCTGTAAATTTGGCAACAGGCATAGTAGCAATGCAATATAAAGACACTATGATTTTGGGCATAGGCTTAATCATAATGGGGGTTGCAAGCATATTCTATTTTATCGAAATAGTTTTTGGGTTTTTTGGTTACGTAATTAATAAAACTAAAGGTGTTTCTACTGTTTGTGCAGTTGATGACAGTTTTAGTGAAGTAGAAAAATATTCTCAAATGCTTGCAGACGGTGTAATTACCGAAGCTGAATATGCTTCTTTGAAGGCAAAAATATTTGCTATTGACAAGAAAAAGGTAAATTCTATTGAAGATTTAAAGAGATGGAAAAAGCTTTTTGATAAAAATCTAATTTCTGAAGAAGAATATTCTAATATTAAATCTAAAATCTTGAAATAAATAATTAAAAGCGCGAAACAAAAGAACACCCACGGAATTATCCTGTGGGTGTTTAAATATTAGTTTTTAATAACTTATAGTAGGTAATCAAGCAAATTACGATAAATTATTTTACTCGCCTTGTTTTAGCGTGCTTGCTGATACTTTAGCTACAAACTTTCTACTAAAAAATCTTGGGGCAAAGGAGGTTAACTTGTTTACAAAGCCCATAATGGCAATGCGCTTGCCCTTAATTGAATTTTTGTAACCAAATTCTGCAACCTTTTCTGCTGAAACCGGCTTAAGCTTTTTAAATGTCCAGTCGTTTTTTGCTTTATCAACAAACCCAGAAACAAATGGGCCAGGGCAGAGCGCTAGTATTTTTACTTTAGTTCTTCTTATTTCGTGTGCAATCGACTCGGTCAAGTTTAAAACAAAAGCTTTACTTGCGTGATAGGTGCACATATATGGACCTGGAACGAATCCAGCTAGTGAACAAGCATTTATAATATGCCCTTCGTTATTTTTTAACATATCGGCTATAAACACTCTGCAAAAGTAAAGTAGGGCATTGCAGTTAACGTCTATCATTTTCATTTGCAAATCTATATCCATATCCTTAAAGTCCGTTCTATCGCCAAATCCAGCGCAGTTAACTAGATTGTTAACAAAATAACCTTTTTCTTTGGAATACTCAAAAACTTTTCTCAATTGTTCTTTATCAGAAAAGTCTGCCGAAACGTAGTCAATACTTACGTTAAACTGATTTTTTAACTCATCTGTTAATGAGTTTAATTTATCATTATTTGTGCCAACTAGCAAAAGATTATTATTTTCTTTAGCATAAATTTTAGCAAACGCTTTTCCAAGACCACCGGTAGCGCCGGTTATTAGAGTAACTTTCATATATTAAATTCCTTTAAAATTTATATTTATATAATACCATAAACATAACAAATATTCAACTATTTAAAAGAACAACAGCCTGCTTTTAGCAGGCTGTAATAATTAAAGTTTATTTATTGAAAGAGTCTTTGTAAGCTTTGCCGAACTTGAACGCAGGAGTTTTAGAAGCACCGATTTTAATTTTTGCACCAGTCTTGGGATTAATTCCTTCTCTTGCGCCCTTAGATTTAAGTTCAAAAGTACCGAAACCAGAAATTTGAACTTTTTCGCCAGCATTTAAGCCGTCGGTAATAGCTGATATAACGCTATCAAGTGCTATTTCTGCATCTTTAAGTGTAATACCTGCGTTGTTTGCAATTGCTCTTACTAATTCTTTTTTGTTCATTATCATTTTCCTCCAAGATTTCTTATAATTATTATACCATATATAAAAATTTTTTCAATAGGTTTTTTAAAATTTTTGCCTAAAATTTAATATTTTTTGCTGTTTTTTGCTATTTTTTTATCAAAAACTCGTATTTTTTTGAGTTAAAATTATAAGTAAAGTAAAATTTTGGTTAAAACGAATCTATTAATGCTACTAAAAAAATTGAATCTTTCAGCAAAACAACTTTTTGTTCATAAAAAAATAAATTTTGTTCGATATGAAAATGCACATAACATTGCTGAAATTATATCAAAAGCAGTGCCTTTTTCTAAAATTTGCATACTTTCTAGTAAAAAAAGTTTTGCAAATTACGCACTAATTTTAAGCAATGCCCTAAGAAACGAAAACTTACGCCCAATTAACGTTTGTATAGAAAACGAAAAAAATTTTTCGATAGAAAGTGTTATGGGGATTTTCAACATTGCAGAAGACGTTAGATATATAGTTGTTACCGATAGTGTTCTTTCGCAAGCAGGACTTTATATTGCAACGCTAAAAAATTTATCAAGTTTGTTTATTGTAAACGAGTTTGACCTTAACGGCATTACTGCAAATTCATTACTTATTGAAAATGGTAAGACTTTACAAGGTTACACGGTAAGCACAAGCCGAACGGTTGCCATTGACTTTAATAATTTTAATTATTCTAGCCTTTCAAAAGGCATTGCGTTAGTGGGAAGTAAAATACTATCGCTGATTGATTATAAAATAAACGCAGTTTTGTTGGGTAAAGAAGAAAACGCTTTGCTGGTTGAACAGGTAGAAGATGCTATTGATAGCTTGCTTAACTTAAAAACGGCAACTAATGCTTGTTTAAATGAAGTGGTTTTATTAGCATCAATAAAAGTGCAATTAGCAAGACTCGCTGACGAAGAGTTTTATAAATGTTCTTCAGCAGTAAACACGGCATTACTAGTTGAGAAAAGCACTAGAGAAAATGCTATATGCGAATATTTTAGTGCAAAACGAATACTAAGCTTTATTTCTAGCGCTCTTAATTCATCTAAGAAGGAAGAAAAGGTTAGCAATTACAATTTAATTGCAGAGCGCATATCTAATATTTCGGGCAGAGATTTTAACGGGCTGTGCAAAGATATTTTATATAAACTTAAAACAATTGAAAAGAGTGGTGGGGCTCAAAAGCTTATACAATGGACAAAAAGTAGGCAGGTGAGCGCGCAAAATGAAATTGATCAAATACACAAGCTATATATGGAAAACGGTGGTGAAAAAGCCGTGTATCCATTAAAAACAACTCTATATTTAGAGTTAGCTGGATACGTGGGGAAAAATATTAACGCAGTTACCTTGATTAAAGAGATTGGTTTTTAGCGTTATAAGTATAAAAAACGTAATTAAGGCAATACTCTCTGTAAAATTACGGAGAGTGTTTTTTATGCTTAGAAAAATAGCACTTTACTTTTGTTCGGTATTGATTCTGGTTTTTATCGGCATCTCAAACCAAATCCCAGTATTTTTTGGCTATTCAAACAATTTTGAGATTTACACGAAAAACCCTTCTTCAAACGCAGTAATAGTGCAGGCAAATTCTAACGAGTATCGATTAATATCGAACAAGGTTGGTGAAAGTTGCAAAATTAAAGGTAAGTTTGATTTAAGTTCCTTTTTGCAAGAGATGGGAGCAAAAGTTGTGTTAAGTGAAAAAACAGCGCAAGGCGTAAGTTACTACGCCTATTCAGACGATATAAAATACGGCGCTACAATTTACGGTAAAGCCGTTAATTTGCACGTTTTTATAGGTGATACAGGCGTTACAGTAGGCTCGCCTTTAATTTTTGGAAGTTTTTAAAAGATAGTATATAAAAAATTTTTAAGGCAATAATCAGGAAAAATAAAAAGGAGAAATAAATTATGAAAAAATCAAAAGGAAAGGCAATTCATTTTTTCAAAAGAAATGCGCTATATCTAATACTTGCTACCTGCATACTAGCTATAGGCTTTTCTATTGCGCTTGCACTAATAACTAAGAACGCTTCTATGAACATGGTAAGCATTGACGACACGCCAATGACGGAAACGCCTATTGACCCACCTAACGATGATGTTATTGTGGAAAAGCCAGATGGAACGCCAGATGTTCCCGTATCTATTCCAATAGAGTTTATAGTTCCAATTGAGAACGCTACTGGGATTAGTGAATACAGCGAGCAAATGGTGTTTAACAGTACGCTAGGTAGGTTTACAGCACACAAGGCAATAGACTTTTATGCTACACTCGGCACGCCTGTTATGGCTGTTTATAACGGCACTGTAGAGAGTATAGAAAACACGTTGCTACACGGTACTACTATCACTATAGACCACGGCAATGGGCTAAAAACCGTTTACAATTCGCTTGAAGATGGGGATATGGTTAGCGTAGGTCAGTCTGTAGAGAAAGGTCAAATAATTGGAGCAGTATCGGTTACTAATAGGCAAGAATATAAAGATGGCGCGCACCTTCACTTTGAAGTGATTGAAGGTGGGGAAATTATCGACCCAGCCAAATATCTTGATTTGATTGAAAAATAAAATTTAAGTTATAAATGCTAATAATTCCGAATAGGATATAAAAAATATCTTATTCGGAGTTTTTTATATGCGAAAAATGAGTTTTGCATTAGCTTTTATCCTTACTTTTTTAGCGTTTGCTTGTTTGGGTAGTGGTTGCAAGCAATATAGCAATAGAACGAGTTATGAAATAAATTGTACCCTTGATGGCTATATTCTTAACGGCGAGCAGACTGTTAAATTTTTTAACGATACGGAAAATACTTTTAGTGAACTTAAGTTTAACCTGTATGCAAATGCATTTAGGAAAGACGCTAAATATTCGCCTATTGGCGCACAGTATACATCGCGTGCTTATCCAAACGGCTTTAGTTACGGGGAGATTAGTATAAATAACACTGCAGTGGAAAATCAGTCGGCTGATTTTAGGGTTGAAGGGGTCGACCAAAACATTTTAACAATTCCATTATCTAAGGAAATTTTCCCCGACGAGTGTGTAAGCGTAACCATTGATTACACGTTAAATCTTGCTAACGTAATTGCAAGAACGGGATACAACGCAGATACTATCAACCTAGCGAACTTTTATCCAGTGCTTTGTGGAATAGACCAGAACGGTTTTTATGAGTGCGTTTATTATTCTGATGGCGACCCTTATTTTTCCGATTGTTCGGATTACGTAGTGAGTTTTTCGTGTGAGCAAAAATACACTGTTGCATCTAGTGGAAAGCTTATTTCAGCAAGAACCGAAAACGGAAAAACTAAAAGGGAATACCAGCTAAATAACGCGCGCTCTTTTGCGTTAGTTCTATCAGAAAAATTTGAAACTATTACTGAAACAAAAAACGGTGTGGAAATAAACTATTATTTCTACAAAGACGATAACCCTACTAAATCGTTTGAATATGCAAAAAAGAGCATGGAATATTTTAATAAAACTTTTGGCGAATATCCATATCCTACATATTCGGTAGTTCAAACCAAGTTTATACAGGGTGGTATGGAATTTCCATCGTTAGTAATGATAAGCGATAACCTAGAAGAAAATGCTTACGGTGAAGTTATCGTGCATGAAACGGCGCATCAATGGTGGCAAACGTGCGTTGGGAACAACGAAATAGAACATGGGTTTGTAGATGAGGGGCTTGCAGAGTATTCAGTTGTGCTGTTCTATGAAAATCACCCCGAATACGGCATGACGAGAGCGCAAATGATATCTTCTAGCGAAAAGACTTACAAGGTGTTTTGTTCGGTATATGATAAGGTTTTAGGGAGTGTTAACACTTCAATGATACGCAGTTTAGATGAATTTACAGGCGAATACGAATACGTTAATATATCGTATATTAAGCCGTGCATTATGTACGATTATTTAAGGACTACGATAGGCGACGAACTATTTTTCAAAGGACTAAAAAAGTACTTTAATAGTTATTGCTTTAAGAACGTAACGCCTTATGAAGTGGTTGGGGTATACGAAAAATTAGGCGCTGATACCAACGGTTTTTTTGAAAGCTTTTATCAGGGAAAAGTAGTGATTTAGTAATGGCGATTGTATAGATGTACGCAAACAAACAAGACTCTTTCTTAAAAAGAAAGAGTTTTTTTGTATTGTTAAACAAAAAAACGACAATTATAATGTTAAAATAAATATTATCGATTGACAAATACTTTGCAAAATGTTAAACTAAATGAGTGTATATAGATAGTTGATAAGGAGTTTTTATGAAAAAGATTCTTAAAATATTAATCCTTGCAATACTTTCCGTTGTTTGCCTAGCTACTGCAGTGGCTTGCTCTAACGACGGAGATGGCTCGGGCGAAAAGGGGTTACTTTGCAAAGAAATAAACGGTGTTTACACCATTTATGATTACGTTGATGAAGACCAGCCTAAAACTGTTCTAAATTTAGGCACTGAACTTGGCGAAAGCGTTTCCAACGTAAGAATTAAAAAGCAAGCTTTCTATGGTAACGATACCATAAAGGAAATTATAGTGCCATCAAGCGTAACTGCTATTGATGAAGGTGCGTTTGCAGGAATGAAAGCGCTTGAAAAAATCACTTTACCTTTCGTTGGTGCATCAAAAAATGCAGATGCTACACAAGGTGGTTCTGGTAGTGCACCTGAAAAGGCGACTGAAAATGAAAGAACATTTGCTTATATTTTCGGTACTGAAAAATACGATGGTGGTAGCAAAGTTTCAATCACCTACAAAAAAGATGCTACTGAAGATAGATATATGCCTACTACACTAAATACTGTAATAATCAATGCAGGCGATGTAGATAATTCAGAAGATGCTTATAAAATCCCTATGTATGCGTTTAACGGTTGCGTAAACCTTACAAACATTACTTTAACTGGCGACATAACAGAAATAGGTGAATATGCGTTTAGTGGTTGTAAAAACCTTATCACTACGAACGTACCCGAAACGGTAACTAAAATTCATAAAGGTGCTTATAACGGCTGTACGGCATTAGGCGAAGATGAATTCGGTGAATCTGTAATTAAACTAAACTATGTAAAGCAAATAGGCGAAAGCGCATTTGAAAATGCAAAACTAAAGAACGTAGTATTTGCTGAAAACGTTAAAATAGCAAGCAAAGCGTTCTATAACAGCACTGTTGCTACCGTTACTTTAAAGGGTGTTGTAGAAATAGGAGATTTCGCGTTTGCAGGCTGCGTTAAACTTACTTCGGTTTTATTAGATAACGTTAACAACGGAATTATAAGGCAGTTTGCATTTAAAGGCGCTGTAAAATTAAACCAAGTAGGAACTACGGCAGGTACGGTTAATCTTGAAGGATTTGCTACGATAGAAAACCTTGCTTTTGCAGATATCTTTGAAGATAACACAAAAATTACCGTGAACGGAATTAATGCTGAAAAGATAAATGCAATTTTTGGTTGGTAATAATAAAAACAAATAAAATAAAAGTCGTTACTGATTTTCAGTAACGACTTAATTTTTTTTATCTTTTAAGCAACGGTTTTAAGTGTATATTGCATACCACCAAGGCACAAGAAAGAGTTGTTTGGGTTAAGTGTTGCAACGTATTCTAGCAATAGCGATTTATTTTCTAGTTTTGTCGTTTGTTCCTTTTGTATAAGTGCATATTGTGGAAATCCTGTTGCGTTTTTAACGTTTCTTACAAAACTATATTTCTTAAATTTAACTGTTTCTTCATCGTCGCCGTTTATCTTAAACTTTGCTTCATTTTCTTCTTCGTTAACTACCTTTATACTTTGTGGACTGCCAAATGAAGGGGAAACGACGTTTAATATATAACTTTCTTCAACGCCTAAATCGATATTTCTTAGCGCAAATAATAGCATATTGTTGTCGATTACTGTTCTAAAGTTATAGTCGTGCTCTTCGGAAATAATTTGATTTGAGCTGTAAACTGACGTAATAGTGTAATCGTTTTTGTTGTACTTCGTTTCTGTTGAATATTCTAAAAAGATTACTGCTGCAAGTGAGTTTGTTCCTATTTCTACAAAAGAAGTATAACCTGTTGTTTTAGAATAAAGTGGGTTAAACGAATAGCTTGAGGAAAGGAAATATGCATCTGTTGTTATATATTCAGGTTTGCTAACAGTTTGTACAGGGTCTTCATCGCTGTTCTCTTGATAAATGTAATATTTAGAAGTGTACGTAGAAGTAAGATTTAACTCAGTGTGTAGGTGGTATATAGAAGAACTTGCGTCTATGCTTGCATCAAGCAAGTCTGAATCGATCAATGCGTCTGCTTGGCTTTTAGCCATTGCAGTAAAAGTTACCGTATACGTACCAACTATATCAATTTTTAGAACGTCATCGGTTATTTGTTCGCCTTTAGAAAAGACTGTGCCGTAGTTTTCTATATACTTAACGTCGTAAGTAAGCGTTTCGGTATACGGATAAGATGCTTCAACTCCACCATTAAAATTATCGTTAAATACAAGTGGGGTAGTGGAAGTGCAACTACAACCACCAAGCGTTATTGCAAACACTACTATAACAGTAATAAATGAAATAATTTTCTTTCTCATCGTTAGCTCCATAGATTTTCTTAATATATCATACCACAAATATAAAAAATTGTAAAACTTTGTAATAAAAAAATAAAAAAAGTTTGATAAATGTGATACAATATAATTATGGCAAAACTAATTGTTACTAATTCATATTCAAATCTGTTTCCCGTTCTAGTTAAAGAACTAAAAGGCACAGTCAATTCTTTAAGTGGGAAAAACCTTATTTTTTGCGAAGAAAAGGTTTCGCTTATGGCTGAACGCATGCTTTGTGCAGAGTTTAACGGTAGTTTTAATACCTGCGTGTATTCGTTTGGTAACTTTTTGCGTGCCAAAATGCCTATGGATAACCTTTTAAGCAAAGAAGGCTCAGCAATGGCTGTAAAAAGAATTTTAGGGCTTATAGACCTAAAATGTTTTCGTTCTAATAAGGTTAACCTTGCGCCAAAGCTATTTGAACTAATAATTCAACTTAAGAGCGCAAAAGTTTCGCCTGAAGACTTGCTTGGCGCATTGCAAAATGCTAAAGGGATACTCAAAAATAAGTTGACAGACGTTTACACCGTGTATTCTGCTTACGAGCAGTTTATAAAGTTAAATATGTTTGAAGACCAAAGCTCTTTTCTTTCGTATTTGCCTGAACTTTTAAGTAACAGTAAGGATATTGAAAATGCAAACCTATACATCGTAGGGTTTGACGGGTGGACTAGCCAAATTCGTTCGGCAATTTCCGTATTGCTTAAAAAGGCAAAGTCTGTTACTGCAATACTTACAGGTGGGGATAACGAGTGGCTTTACGTTAACGAAACTACAAGAGTGTTTGAAAATTTATGCAATGATTTAGGACTTTCACTATCCAAAGAAAAGGCAGATAGCGATTTAATGGAAGAAGGCAAGCTTATTACTACTAAGCTTTTTAACCCAACAGCTATTAAAGCATTAGTGCCTACCAATCAAAAAGTACATTTTGGTGCGTTTTCTGATATATTTGCTGAAACGGAAAGGGTAGCAGAAGTTATAAAGAAAGGCGTGTTGAGTGGGGAGTATCGCTATAGAGATTTTACAGTTGCCGTGCCGGAAATTTCTATTTATCGCAACCTAATTAAAGAAATCTTTTCAGAACTAAACGTTCCGTTCTTCTTAGACGAGCAAAAAAAGGTGCTTTCCCATCCACTAGTAACACTTATACTTTCTTATGCAGAAGCGATAAAGAAAGGATTGGAAAGAAGTTCGCTTTTGGCTTTTATTAAGAACCCATTATTTTGTAAAGACAAACATTTAACCGACATTTTTGAAAACTATATTATAAAGTACAACGTAAATTACGGAAAAATAAAAGAGCCGTTTACCTTTGATGCAACCAATAACGTGGAGTTTGAAAGTTTAGAGCAATTAAGGGTTAGTGCTGTGGAACTTTTAAGCTCGTTTAACGTTAGAAAACTACTTAAAGACTTGCAAGTGCAAAGTAAACTTGCAGAATTTTCTACTGCGCTACGTAACGCTAATGAGATTGAAGAGAGCGCTGTTAACGAGCAAATTTTTGATGCAATAAATAATATTTTAAATGAAATTGATATGATGCTTGGCGATGATAAGCTTTCGGTAGCCGAGTTTATAACCGTGTTTTCAAGTGGCGTGCAGGCGCTTGAACTATCAATAATTCCACAGTATAACGACGCTGTGTTCGTGGGTGGTTTTAAGGAGTGTTCACTTGCTAAAGCAAAGGTGCTGTTGGTAATGGGGCTTACGGCAGAAGTGCCATGCGTTCAGGCAGACGTTGCATTGCTATCAGACGGAGATATTGATGCGCTTGAAAACTTAAAACTACTTATCGAGCCTAAAATTAGGGTGGTAAACCACCGAGCAAGAGAGTACGTTGGTATGGCGCTTTCAGCTTTTGCCGATAAACTATATTTATCTTATCCACTTTGCACGGTAAGTGGTAAAAAACAAGAAAAGAGCGAAGTTATTACTACTTTTGAAAGGCTATTCAAATTTCTACCTTTCCCTGAAAAAGTTGGATATCTTACCGAAAGACAGGGCTTAAAGACCTTTGCTAAAGACATAGGTTATTTTGTTGATGGAAAGATAGATGATATTTCCTTTGCTTGCTCATATTTTAACGCAGTTGGCGAACAAAAGGTAAAGCCGTTACTTGAGAGCGCTAACAAGGAAGTTAAAGAAAGGCTAGAAGGTGGGCGTTCTGCGCTGGTTGGTGGTGAAACTGCGCCCACAACTATTGAAGATTACTATAAATGCCCATACCGTGCCTTCGTTGCGCACGTTCTAAAACTTCGCGATAGAGAAGACGGGACGGTTAACGCGTTATCGGTTGGTAATTTTATGCACGATATTCTAAAGGAGTTTATCGATGGAATTGGTAGTATAAAAGATTTACAGGGCTGTTACGATTATTTTGAAAATATAAAAACAAAAATTTTAAGCAAACCTTTATATTCAAGGTTTTATTCTGATAAAGCCACTGCCACTACTATGGACAGGGTTATTGAAGAGTGTAAAAAATATTGTTTTAAGACCTATTCGTGCATATCGGGTTCTGCATTTAAGGAAAGCAAAACCGAACAGGCGTTTGGTGAAGGAAAGTATTTCCCTTCCGTTAATCTCAATGGTGGGAAGGTTAAACTTTGTGGTAAAATCGACAGGGTGGATTTAAGCGATGATTACTTTAGGGTAGTGGATTACAAAACGGGTGGAACTGATATTTCAGACGAAAGCTTATTTACTGGTAACAAACTGCAACTTTATCTTTATGCTCAGGCAGTAAAACAAAAATACTGTGATGGCAGTAAAAAGGTTGCTGGCATTTATTATCTACCCATAAGCGACAAATACGAAAATCAAGAAGACAAAATAGAGTTTTTAGTTGAAGGAAAAACTCTTGATAAAGCCGACGCGCTTTTAGCACAGGGCGAAAGCTTTTTGCCAACAACAAAAAGTGGCAAGCTTAAAAACGGCGCAAACGAACAAACTTTAGATAAATACGTGGATTACGCTGTGGCTGTTTGCGAAAAGGCAGTAGAGCGTATGGAACAAGGGGTTATAGTGCGTTCGCCTTATAAAGGTGTGTGCGAGTACTGTGAATATAGTGCATTTTGTCATTTTAACGGGCAGGCGCGTTCTGTAGGGAAGGTTACAGAGCAGACTATAACTAACGCAAAAGAAGGGGGTAACGACGATGCCACTAACTGTTGAACAGGAAAAAGTAGTTAAGCACGGCAAAGGCAATATTTTGGTTTCGGCATCGGCTGGTAGTGGTAAAACGCATACCATGATTGAGCGCGTTATTCGTTTAATAATAGAAGAAAAGGTTAACGTAAGTGAGCTTTTGTGTGTTACCTTTACTGAAAAAGCTGCGTTTGAAATGAAAGAAAGGCTTAAAAAAGCTTTAATTTCCGTAATAGAAAAAACCGATGATAAGAGATTAAAAGAACAGCTTTCAGAGATTGCAACCTGCGATATATCTACAATGCACGCCTTTTGTGCAAGGCTTATTCGTTCGTACTTTTTCGTGGCTGGTTGCGCGCCAGATTTTAAGATTTTAGAAGAGAGTGATGCAACCGTATTAAAGCATAAGTGCATTGAAAAGACTTTTAAGGAACTTTACGATAGTGAAGAAGATTGGTTTTACACTCTTCTCGATAGGCACGCTCAATCGCGCTCGGATAAGAAATTTAGAGAAATAGTGCTAGAAGCGCACGCTTTTTGCGCCTCGGAAGCAGAGCCTGAAAGATTGATGGAAAATACCCTTATGCAGTATACGGAAAACGGTTTTTCCACACTGCTTTCAGAGTTTAAAAATGCTTTCGATAGGCAGGTTATTGGGCTAAAAAATCAGGTAGAACAAGTGCTTTCAGTTTTTGAAGTTGCTAATTTTGCTAAAGGCGTAAATTTTGCAAGCACGCTTTTAGCTGATATGAACACTGTGCTAGTAGCCAAAGATTTTTATCAAATCAAGGCATACGAAGACTATAAACTACCTGCTAGTTTTGGCAAGATTATCGATGAAACGGTTAAACAATATAAAGAACAGCTAATGGCCGTTAGGGGTGAGTTTAGCAAGATTTGTAACAAGT
Source organism: Christensenellaceae bacterium (assembly GCA_045654125.1). Lineage (GTDB taxonomy): Bacteria > Bacillota > Clostridia > Christensenellales > Borkfalkiaceae > UBA1259. Next base: position 35,004 of record JAZOMU010000047.1, on the reverse strand, counting down.
TTATTAAATGTGTAAGCAATTGTTTACAAACCGACCTTGCTAAAAACAAGGCTGTTAGTGAGCATACTGGGTGGTTTTTCAAGGTGCTAAATAAATTTTCTAATATATACGCTATTGAAAAACAAGAAGAGAACGCTTTAGATTTTAATGATTTAGAGCATTTTGCCCTTAAAATACTTAAAGACGAACAAGTTTTACAAACGGTTAAGGATAAGTATAAATACCTTTTTGTAGACGAATATCAGGATACCAACGGCGTTCAGGAAAGCATTATTGATAAGATTGCTAACGACAACGTGTTTATGGTGGGGGATGTAAAACAGAGCATTTACGGGTTCCGTGGTTGCCGTTCGGAATTCTTTACCTATAAAGATAAGCTTATGTCGGCAAAAGGTCAGCCGGTAGTTCGCTTAAATGCAAACTTTCGTTCGGCAAAAAAGGTGGTTGATATGGTCAACCAAATATTTTCTTTTTGCATGACTAATGCTGTCTATGGCGAAAATTACAGGGGGCGTTCTGAATTAATCTACGGAGGCGCTTTTGATGAAAGCGCTTTGGGAAGAGCGCAATTGCATATTTTAGAGCGTGCAGAAAAAGAAGACAAAAAAGAAGAAACGCCACGCGTGTATGATATTTTAGAAGAAAAGCCACAAATAGTGGAAAGCCACACTGCGTATACTTCTGCATTAGTAGCTCAAATTGTTAACGGGGAACTAGAAAAGGAAATTTACGACGTTAAAGAGCAAAAATATAGGCGAGTTAACTATGGTGATATATGTCTACTTACAAGAAGTAGGGATAGCGAATATGTTAGAGAACTAATCGGTGGGTTAGTTGGGCGTGGCGTTCCTATAGAATCTGATACCGAAGTTAACGTTTTAGACTATGCTGAGATTAAAATGCTAGTCAACGTATTAAAACTAGTAGATTGTTTTGCGCAAGACGTGGCGTTAGTTTCCACCTTAAAAAGCCCTATTGCAAACGTAACAGACGAAGAATTGATGGATATTGCTTTAGCGTTTAGAAACGATAACCAGCGTGGGAATTTTTTTGAAGCGTATTCTCATTATCTAACCAATTATCAAGGCGAGTTAAAAGATAAATTATTAGAGTTTGATAGTTATTTTAATGAACTGCGTTTTGTTTCAGACTTTTTAGGTGCACACGGTGTTTTACAAAAGGTTATAGCTGAAAAGAACTTTAAGGGATACTTGCTTGCAAGTTCAAACGGAAAAGATAAACTTGCAAGGATAAACAGGTTTATTTCGGCAAGTATTGTTAACGATAAAAATCTTACTGTAAAAGAATTTCTAAACAGGATAGAACTATGCCCTAAAGCGTTTGGACTTTCGGAATTTTCTAGCGAAAATACTGTTAAGGCAATGACAATTCACTCGTCTAAAGGGTTAGAATTCCCTATAGTAATAGTTTGTGGATTAGAGCGTTCTTTTAATAGTGAGGATGATTCTAAAGAAATTCTTTTCGATAGAAAGTTTGGATTTGCAGTTAGAAGCTATATTGATGAAAAAAGGATAAAAGAACAAACGGTTTTGCGTGGAGTTATCAAAGAAAACGCGCGTTTAGAAAGAGTTAAGGAAGAAGCAAGGCTCTTTTACGTTGCTACCACGCGTGCTCAATATTCGTTACATTTAGTTTGCTCAGTTAAAGAAGATAAGAGAAAAGATGAGTTTGTTGGAGCAGGTAACTTTTTGGATTTTATACCTTCATATATCCCTGCTAATTATTATCACGAGCAAGATTTTTCCTTGTATAACCAGGCTAAACAGACTAGAAAGGTTATAATAGGCAAGTCTAACAAGGTAGAACAAGAGCGAATGATAAAGCGCTTTAGTTGCGAATACCCATATTTAATCGACACGGTGTTACCGTTAAAGTATAGTGTAACTAGTGCTGTAAAAGAGCAAAAGGAAGATTTTTACCCCACCTACGTTTTAGTTGACAATGAAACTACTGATACCGAGCGTGGTAATATTGCGCATAAAATTTTAGAACACTACGATTTTTATTCTATAGAGAGCGTTAAAATTCAAGCTGAAAGATTGGTGGAAAATAATATTATTTCTAAAGATGAGCTTGACAAAATTAACCTTTCAAGGCTGGAAAAGGCTATAAATAGCCAGGTGTTTAATGAACTTAAGAACGCTGTATTTTACAGGGAAAAATCCTTTTTAGTTCAAATACCTGCTGATATTTTAGTAGCCTTAAACAGTAAAGAAAAAGTGTTATTGCAAGGCGTAATCGACTTGCTTGCCGTAAAAGATGACGGGGCTTATATAGTTGATTATAAGTATTCTGCGCTTGATGAAAAAAGCCTTAAAGCTCGTTATCAAAAACAGCTTGAACTTTATGCTTATGCTGTGGAAAGTGCGCTAGGGTTAAAGGTTAATGGCAAAGCGCTAGTTAATCTGTTTACAGGCGATACTATAAAACTATAAAAGACAAAAAACGATAATTTAAGACGGCATGCGCTACTATTTTTCCGTATAAAAGTTATATCATTAACGCTATGGAGAGTTTTATAATAAACGTAGCAAAAAGCATTGCCGAAAGGCTTGGGCAAGACGGCGTTTTTATTGTTTTTATTTCGCTTGAGACCTTAAGCTTTGTGCTTAACTTAATTTTTTCTTGTTGCATTTGCGATTACGCAATTAAACAACGGTTGTGGCAACCGTTGTTTTCAGCGTTTTTAGTGTTCGTTTCGGCAGGGGTTTGCTCGGTGGCAGAACTTGGCGTGTTCATTACTTATATGCTTGCAGGCTATTCGGTGTTAGCTTTTATTCCCGTTGTGCTAATCAGGGTTAAGAGCTTTAAAATAACTGAAAAACAGAGAGATTTAGTTAAGTTTATCGATAGCAATATTTTAGAGACAAAGCCTACTTCTTGCAAAGAAGATTGTCGCAAAATCGCTTGTGAAAACTTTACCGAAAAACTAGAAGATGAGTCAAACGTTTCTAATTTTGAAATAGATTTTCAGCACGTGAAAAGCGTTATAGCAAGGCTGGATTATTTTGGACTTAAAGAGAGCGACAAGAAACAGGTAAAAGAACTAGAAAGTGCGCTTATGATTGCTGAAAGGGGGGAGTTTAATCAGCAGGTTAAGGTTAAAATAAACGATGGGCTTGGGGCATTGCTTAAGATTATGTCAAAATATGGCGTTTGAGTTGACAAGGAAGTTTTTTTTTAGTATAATAAATCCGTATAAGCAAAAGGCAACGAAGTTGCAGGAGAAAAAGTACCAGTGAAAAAAAGAATATTGAGCATTATAACGACTTTAATTCTTTGTTTATCTACCATGTTCGCTACGATAGGCTGTGCTTCTGGCGAGCCGTTTATTGTGTGGTTTGAAGGTAATGGTGGTACTTTAGTTTCTGGATTAGAAGCGCAATCAGTTAATAATGCAAAAGATATCGTTGCACCGATTTACGAGTATAAATATCACGAGTTCTTGGGTTGGGACGTGGAACTTTCCGAAATAACCCAAAACAAAATTGTAACAGCACAATGGCGTGAAAGATATTTTTTAACCTTTCAAGGCTCTAACTTAGTAATTTCAACTTATCCAAATAAAGCCCTTGGTACTTTGGCAACGCCTACTGAAGTTGTTTCGGGTAAGACCTTTAGGGGCTGGACGGTTGATTCGCAAAGAATAGATGCTAGTTCAAAGTGGATTTGGAAAGACCATAAGCAAGCAAGGCCGATTTGGACTGGGGAAAATGAGCACATAATAGAGCTTTTCTATAAGGGTGGCACGGTAGAAGAGCAAAACCCGTTGACATACGTTTCGGGTGGTGATGACGTTGCTATCATCAATCCCACTAGAGAAGGTTACACCTTTATGGGTTGGAAAGACTTGAGCAATCCTGAAGGGGAGTTACAACAAACGCTAGTTATAGATACTGATTGGACTACCGACGTTAAGTACGAAGCGCAGTGGGAAGGCAATTTTTATAACGTTACATTTAATGCGCGCAGTGGCTATTTAGCTGACAACGTAAAAGTAATGCGTTTTGGTGATGAAATTGGCGAGCTTCCTGTAGCTAAAAATGGGGATAGTGGAAAGATTAAGTTTTTAGGTTGGTATTATGAAGGAAAGAAAGTTGAGCCAACTGATACTTTAAGTTATGCAGGTGACGTTGAATTCCTTGCAAAATACGAGTACGTTATTACCTATCAACTATATACCGAATTTAAGGAAAGAACTATTTTCGTTGACGTAATTACAGGTGCACCCAAAAACATAACGGTGGATAGTGAATACGTTGTAAACTCTCAGTTCCCAGACAAAGATGATATAAGGCTTGTAAACGCACCATTAGCATATTATTTCTATGGTTGGACGGTTGATGGTAAAAAGTTTGATGGTACGAAGAATGCTTACGCTCTCGGAACAACTGTGGAACAACTTATGGAAGATTTGAAAAACAGCATTTATCTTAATAAAAGAAAAATAAAAATGAAAGTAGAACAAACGGGTGAAATAGTAATTGTAGCCAACGTTACTTCTAATTGGTCGGATAGTTATTAACATTTTAGCAATACGAAAACAAGGTTTATGCATTTAGCATAGACCTTTTTTATTTTTAACGGTAATGTATTTTTTCAAAATCAGGCAAAACAAAAGATTTGGTATAATTAAAGTGTAAAAAATGCTTACATTGATTGATTTTGCGTTTTATTTGTGATAAAATAATTACATATAATACTTTTAGGGGTGAAATATGTTTTTTAAAAAGAAAAACAAGTTAAAATTCCAAAGCAAAATTGTCGTAGGTGAAAACCACACAAAAATCCAAAGGGGCTACGATAGATTAAAAGATAACGTTTTATATATGAATGCCGATGGCAAGAATAAAGTTATTCAGGTTGAATCGGCAGTATCAGCAGAAGGTAAAACTACCGTTTTATGTAACCTTGCCGTAGACCTTGGGCTTACAGAGAAAAAAGTTATAGTAATTGACCTTGACTTTTATCACCCAAGTGCGCACAGAATTTTAGAAGTTTCTAACGATAACGGTATTGCTGAATATATGCTTGGTAATTTAGATAAAAAATCACTTATCAAACAAACACAGTACAAAAACGTAGATATTATTACCCGTGGTGCAGAAATATACAACTCTTCGTTAGTTTTGCTTTCCGATAAGTTTAAAGAACTTATTGAAGAATTGAGAAACGAATACGATTACGTTTTGCTTGACTGTGCACCTGTATTACAGGTTTCAGACTATATCCATATTTCAAAGTTTTCCGATGGGGTAATTTTGATGGTGGCTTATGCGCAAACCACTAGGTCACAGGTGGCAGAAGCTATTAAAGAACTTCGCAAAAACAACACTAATATTCTTGGTTCTGTGTTCACTATGTATGATGGCAAGAACGAAAAACATTACGGAAGGAACTATTATTACGAATTGCGTAGAAAATAGAAAGTGATAAAAGATGATTGATATTCATTCACATTTATTACCGTTTGTTGATGATGGTAGTGATAGCGTAGAGAAATCAATAGAACTTTTAAGGCAGGCGTATAATCAAGGCGTAACGGACATGATTCTTACCCCACACTTTCGTGATGAATTTGTGGAAGACGAGCAATCGCTAAAGGAAAGATTTCAGCAATTTAAGCAAGAAGTTGTTGAAAGTGGCGTAAACGTAAATCTTTATTTAGGCCGTGAAATACACGTTAGAAACGATTATAAAAGAGCGTTACAGGAGTTTAAACCGGAAAGCCTTAACGATACCAAATATTTGTTAATCGAATTTGATTTTGATGCAGAGTCTGATATCGTTAATATAGTTTACGAACTTGCTAGGCGTGGATTTATCCCGATAGTAGCACATTTAGAAAGATACGGCTATGCAGATGAGGAAATGGCGTTTGACATAAAGCAATCGGGTGGGCTTATTCAAATAAACGCGCAAGCGCTTATTAAAGCAGAAGCGCGTGCGCAGAAAAAGTTCTTAAATAAAATGTTGGCTGAAAATCTTGTTGATTTCGTTGCAAGCGATATGCATATGAATAGACAATATTTGATGAAAAAAGCTTATAAAAAGGTAGCAAAAAAATACGGCAAAAATACTGCAAACGCAATTTTTTATCAAAATGCACAAAAAATTATTCAAGGTCAGCCTTAAAGGTTGACCTTTTTTATGGAAGGACTATGAAAAAAAGAATTATTGCAATAGGTGGTGGAGAGATTAAAAACAAAACCACCCTAAAAATTGATGAATACGTAGCAAACCTTGCAAAAGAGCACGCTGGCGAAAAACGTGCAAACGCACTTTTTATAGGCACGGCTTCTCACGATTCTATGCCTTACTTTAACAGCTTTAGAAAAACTTACACTTCAGTTTTCGATATTAAGGCAGAAGTTGCGCTTATCGTTTACGGAGAAATGGACGTGGAGCGTATTAAAGACAAAATTGAAAATGCAGACTGTATATACGTTGGTGGTGGAGATACCGTGTATATGCTGGAAAAATGGCGAGAAACGGGCATTGACGAGCTTTTAATCAAGGCGTATAATGATGGAAAGATAATATGTGGTCTTTCGGCAGGTGCTATTTGTTGGTTTAACGATATGTATACCGATTATGAAATTATGCGTGGGCAAAGCGCTGATTACGTTATGAAAAAGGGCTTGGGTGTTCTTGAGGGAACTATGTGCCCACATTTTAACGAACGTGAAAAGGATTTTACCGAAGCAATGATTAAAAATGAAGTTAAGTCTGCGTTTTGTGTGGAAAACGACTGTGCAATTGAATTCGTTAACGGTTTTCCTACAAAAAGTATTAGTTCAGGTGGCAAGGCTTACCTTTTAGAGTATGTAGACGGCAAAGTTATAAAGAGAGAGATTTAATGAAAAAACAAAATTATGATTTTTTAATGCAAAAGATAGTTAACGAACAGAAAAAATCACAAGCAAAGAAAAAACTTTTGATGCACGCTTGTTGTGCGCCCTGTTCATCTTCTTGTATTGAAAGATTAAAAGAGTATTTTGATATAACCATTTTCTTTTATAATCCCAATATGGATACGCTAGAGGAATACACCCATCGTGCTGAAGAACAAAAAAGGCTTTGTGAGATTTTAGGGGTTGGCTGTGTAATTGAAGAATTTAACAGCGATGAGTTTTATTGTGCCGTAAAGGGTTTAGAAACTGAAAAAGAAGGTGGAAGCCGTTGTGAAAAATGCTTTTTATTGCGACTAAATAAAACTGCAAAATTTGCTAAGCAAAGAGGATTTGATTATTTCACCACCACTCTTACCGTTAGCCCGTTGAAAAATGCAGAAGTCTTAAATCGAATAGGTTTAGAGATAGAACAAAATCAAGGTGTTGCTTTTTTACCTAGCGACTTTAAGAAGAAAAACGGATACTTGCGCTCTATTGAGTTGTCTAAAGAGTACGGATTGTATCGCCAAAACTATTGTGGTTGCGAATTTTCTAAAAATTTATTGCCAAACGAATAGTGATTGGAAAAGTTTAAAAAAGGTTGTAAAAACGTTTGACAACGGCATAAAAATATTGTATTATAATAAGGCTTAAAGAAGAAGTAACCCTTCTCACCGACGGAAAATGGTTTGTTCGGTTCGATACTTTGATACGGATATTATTCGTTCATTTTGTATTTTTCGGGTTGCTTTTATTCTAAAGCAACCCGTTTTTATTAGTATTTCGACAAGGCGAATGCCTGAGTGGAAAAATATGATTGAGAGGTATAAAACCATTAAAAAAGAACATCAGATTAACGCGGAAATTCGTGATAGAGAAGTCCGCTTGATAGGTGAAAACGGCGAACAACTAGGTATCGTTTCGTCAAGAGAAGCTTTGGGTATTGCTGAAGATGCAGGGCTTGATTTAGTAAAGATTTCCCCTAACGCAGTACCACCTGTTTGCAAGGTTATGAATTATGGTAAATTCATATTCGAGCAAAACAAGAAAGCTAAGGAAGCAAAAAAGAACCAAAAAGTTATTGAAATCAAAGAAGTTTGGCTTTCTATGACTATTGACGTTGGCGACCTTAACGTTAAAGCAAAGCAGGCGCAAAAATTCTTGTCTAGTGGAAACAAAGTAAAAGTTTCTATAAGAATGCGTGGCCGTCAAATGGCGCACCCTGAACTTTGCGTAGACGTTATGAATAGATTTTTTGAAGTTGTTAAAGACTTCGGTGTAATGGAAAAGCAACCGCTTACGGAAGGCAGAAATATTTGGATGATGCTTGCTCCGATTAAAGCGTAATAAACAAAAATAATTTACGGAGGGTACTAATATGCCTAAAATGAAAACAAAAAGCGCGGCTAAAAAGCGTTTTAGAACTACCGCGACGGGCAAAATTAAACGTTCTTGCTCGGGAAAAAACCACATTCTTACCAAAAAAGACAGAAAGAGAAAGAATAATCTCTGCGCAGGTGCTTACGTTGACAGCACTCAAGAAAAGACTATTCAAACACTCATTTACAACAAGTAAGGAAAAGGAGATAGAATATCATGCGTATTAAAAGAGCTGTTAACGCTGTTAAAAAGCGTAGAAAAATATTAAAACTTGCCAAAGGTTATTTTGGTGGAAGAAGTAAGAGATATAGAGTTGCTCGTGAAGCCGTAATGAAAGCACAAAAGTATGCTTACATCGGTAGAAAGGCAAAGAAGAGAGATTTCAGAAGTCTTTGGATTGCACGTATTAACGCTGCTGCTAGACTTAACGGTCTTTCTTACAGCAAATTTATGTTCGGCTTAAAGAAAGCAGGTATTGACCTTAACAGAAAGGTTCTTGCTGAAATCGCCGTTTCAGATGCTGCTGCTTTTACTGCTCTTTGCGAAAAGGCAAAAGCTAACGTTTAATAATGCAATTAAAGCCTAACCTTATTAAAGATTAGGCTTTATTTAGATTGAAATGATAACTTCAAAGCAAAACGCCACGATTAAAGAAATACGGTCTCTTTCCGATAAGAAGTTCCGTGATACTCTCGGACTTTACACGATAGAAAGCGTTAAACTTGTAAACGATGCAATTTCTCTAGATATGCCTATTAAAATTATAGTTGGCACGGAGAAAGGTTTAAGCGCGCTTGGTGACGTAAAATTTCAATCGCTACCGGTATCTGAAGAAGTTTTTAAGTCTATATCAGAACAAGTTTCTCCACAAGGCGTTCTTGCCGTGCTATATAAGCCACAAGAAAAGGTTGTAGCTTCTAATAAAAGCTGTCTTTTATTAGATGGGGTTTCAGATCCAGCTAACGTTGGTGCGATTATAAGGACGGCGGCGGCAAGTGGTTACGATACTGTATATATGACCCCAGAATGTGCTGACCCATATTCGCCAAAAACAGTTCGTTCGGCAATGGGTGGAATTTTTCGCGTAAATATAGTTCGTGATAGCATTGAAAACTTGCTAGCTACTATTGATAGCCCTATAACCGTTGCAGATATGGATGGAAAAAACGTTTTTGACCTAAAAATGCCAAACGAGTTTTGTTTGGTTATAGGCAATGAAGGTAGGGGCGTTAGTGAAGTTGTTAGAGAAAAAGCAAAATATATCGTAAGTATTCCTATGGAAAACGGGGTGGAAAGTTTAAACGCAGCCGTATCTGCTGGAATACTAATGTACAATCTTAAAAAATAAAGGAGAAAACTATGTCAGGACACAGTCATGCGGCGAATATTGCTGCGAAAAAAGCAAAAACCGATGCTGCAAAAGGAAAGATTTTTACCAAGGTTGGTAGAGAAATAGCAGTTGCAGCTAAATCAAATCCCGACCCTGATACAAACAGTAAGCTTGCCGATGCTATTGCAAAGGCTAAAGCTGTTAATATGCCTAACGACAATATTAAAAGATGTATTGCAAAGGCTTCTGGCGAACTAAATGGCGACAATTACGAAGAATTAACTTATGAAGGTTACGGCCCTGCTGGTAGTGCAGTAATTATCAAGACGCTTACCGATAACAAAAACCGTACGGTGGATTACGTTCGTACTGCTATGAGAAAGCACGGTGGCTCACTTGGTAACGCTGGTTGCGTTTCATTTACCTTTACAACTGCTGGTGTAATAGTAATCGAAAGAACGGCTGACCTTGATGAAGATACCGTTATGGAATATGCATTGGAAGCTGGTGCAGATGATTTTATTGCTGAAGACGATGCTTTCGTTGTTCACACTGCTATTGGGGATTTTTCATCAGTTAGAAAAAACCTTGAAGAAAAAGGCTTAAAATTCTTCTCTGCTCAAATTGAAATGCTCCCCCAAAACAAAATCACGCTTTCTGGCGATGACCTTACTAAGTTTAACAAATTAGTTGACGCGTTAGAAGACCTTGATGACGTTCAAAACGTTTACCATAACGTAGATTTGCCTGAAGAAGACGAAGAATAAAAAATATTTTAATAAAAGCGTATAAAATTACCTTACTTGCTAATACTTTATTTTGTCGGCTGTAAGGTAAATTTATTTTTAAGACTTTTAAGATATTTATATTGAATTTACACTTTTTACTGCCGTTAATATACCCGTTTTTTCGGCAGTAAAATTTTTTTACACCGATAAAATCGGAAAAAGGCGACTGAGTAGTTTTTTTATTCAATCGTCTTTTATTTTTTAATGTTATTTTTTTATATATTTAAATTAAATTTTAAAATTTTTAAGTTTTTTTAAGTAAATTGTGATACAATATAAAAGAAGGAAGAAGATATTACAATAGCATTAGGAGAATTATATGAAAAAATTAGCCAAATTATCGGTAGTATTGATATTACTTTTGATGATAGGCGTATCGACTATTGGTTGTGTTTTTTTAGAAGGCGATGGAAATGATACGCCATCGGTTAACCCTGCACAGCCTACAAATACCGTAGTGGTATTTAATAGTGGTTCTACGGAAAGGCAAAAAATGGACGTTGTAGATGCTATTGAAAAAGTTTCTAGGTCTGTTGTTGCCATTAAAATGCAAATTGACGAAGAATCTGCTAGTTATGGTTCGGGCATTATTGTAAACGTTAAAAGGCTAGATGAAAACGAGCAAGACGTTGATGGGGAAAACGTATTTTATATACTTACTTGCCATCACGTAATAAGCGATGCAGGAAACGTTACCGTTTACGTTCCTGATGAAGAAGGAGATAACTTTGGCGAGCACGACTACAACTCTGACTATGAGTTTACTGGTAAAATAGGCGAGACTTTTTCAGGAGAAGTAACGCTTGTTGGTGGTGACCTTAATTCAGACGTTGCTTTGCTTAGACTTGATTTGTCGGGAACAAACGTTACTAGCGATAAAATCGTAAAGGCTGATTTAGCGCCAACAAGTGGTTATGCGATGCGAGTTGGCGAAAGTGTTTTTGCAATAGGTAACCCATCTGGCAGGCTACCAGGCACAGTTACCGTTGGTACGATAGCTTACTTAAACCGTGAAGTTACCGTTGGTAGTGTTGGGGATATGACTTTAACTCAAATAAATACCGATATTTATCACGGAAGCTCGGGTGGTGCTTTATTTAATTTGTATGGCGAAGTAATAGGCATTACTAATTCTGGCAGTGATAAATACTCTGGTATTAACTATGCAATACCGTTTGTTATTGATGCCGAAAACGGTGATAATGATAACGGGTTTATAAATATCATTAAAAAACTTTTAGGCACTTACACTGGTGAAAATTACGGTTACGTTTACGGTAGGATAGAAAAGTTTGGCTTTACTGCGCAAGAAAGTGAAGAGAAAGTAATAGTATCGGATGTAACGGTAGGTAGCCAAGCTCATTTACAAGGAATTGTAAAACAAGACTATATTAGAAAAGCTCAAATTTTAAGAGCAACAGTAGGTCAGAACGGGCAAGTATCCTACTCACCAGACTTTACTGTAGAGATAAGTAGTTTATCAAAACTTAGCGAGGTTATGCAGTCGCTTAAGGTGCTTGATAAGGTAGTTCTATCGATTGGTAGAGAAGGTTATGCAAACGAAGTTAAAATAACGCTAATAGCAAAACAAGCAATATTTTGTGATACAGGGATATATTAAATAAACAAAAAATTTATCGGCGTGGCGATTTTATATAGCCACGCCGTATTTATATATTCGGTAACCATTGACTTTTTTGTATAAATTTAGTAAAATAATATAAGTATGATAATAGTAGGTTTCGACCCAGGTATTGCAACGCTTGGATACGGGGTAATAAAAACTGATAAACGTGGTAAAGTTGAAATGATTGATTACGGCATTGTTTCTACCCCAAAGGAAGAAAACCTAGCCGTTAGGCTTTGCATGCTTGAACAGGGCGTTAAGCAGATAATAGATAAGTATAAACCCGATGAAATTGCTATTGAAGAATTATTCTTTGCTAAAAACGTTAAAACTGCAATTACCGTTGCACATGCGCGTGGCGTTTTGCTTTTAACCTGCAATAAAGAGTGTGGAAGGATTTTTGAATACACTCCTTTGCAAATTAAACAGGCGTTAACGGGTTATGGCAGGGCAGAGAAAAAGCAAATTCAAGCAATGGTGAAAACCTTTTTGGGCTTAAAAGCCGTGCCAAAGCCAGATGATGCGGCAGATGCTTTAGCAGTTGCGCTAACTCATTCTAGAACTAATAGATTAAGTGGATTATTTAGTATTTAGGAGCGATTATGATAGGATACATTAAAGGTAAACTCTTGCACGATGCAGGTGGGGAAGTGATTTTAGAAAATAACGGCGTGGGCTTTTCTATTACCCCGTCTGCCGAAGCGTATAAAGATATTTTAGCAAACGGTGGTGGCGCTGTTTATACCTATATGGCTGTTAGAGAAGATGATATTAGTTTATATGGGTTTAAGAGCATTGAAGAGAAAAATATGTTCTTAAAGTTAATAACCGTATCGGGTATCGGCCCTAAAATGGGTATGACGGTGTTATCTAATATGAGTTTAACTGACCTTGCCGTTAAGATTGCTACTAGCGACGTTAAAGGGCTTTCCCAAGTAAAGGGACTTGGCAAGAAGAAAGCTGAGTTTATAATCGTTGAGCTTCGCGAGAAAATGGGCGAAGAACTTAAGGATAAAGAAAATAAAAAAGGCAAGGAAGAAACTATAAATTTAAGCGATGGCGAAATTCAAAACGCAATGCTTGCTTTAACTGGCTTAGGCTTTAATAAGCAGGAATGTGTTGCCGTTTTAAGCAAGGCAAAAGCAGAGAACGTTCAAGGCGTTCAGGCTTTAATAACCTATTCACTTAAAAACATTAAAGGTTAATTATGGAAGACGATAGATTAGTTACTAGCACGGTAGGTGATACCGAGCAGGAAGTGGAAAATATACTTCGCCCCAAGTCGATGGAAGGTTACGTTGGTCAGGAAAAGATTAAAGATAACCTTGCCGTTTCTATGGCTGCGGCAAAAATGCGTAACGATGCGCTTGACCACGTTTTGCTTTACGGCCCACCAGGTCTTGGCAAAACAACGCTTGCGCATATAATAGCATCAGAGCTTGGCACGCAAATAAAGGTTACTAGTGGCCCTGCTATAGCTCATCAAGGTGACCTTGCAGCTATTTTAACAAACCTAAACGATAGAGACGTTTTGTTTATTGATGAAATTCATAGATTAAACCGTAACATTGAAGAAATTTTGTATCCTGCAATGGAAGATTATTTTCTAGATTTAATTTTTGGGAAAGGGCCTTCTGCGCAAAACGTTCAAATCCCACTGCCAAAGTTTACGCTAATCGGTGCAACCACTAAAGCAGGTATGTTATCATCACCACTTCGCGATAGGTTTGGTTTAATCTGCAGGCTGGAAAATTATACTGAAGCTCAGCTTACCGAAATAGTAGAGCGTGCTGCTAAAATGCTAAACGTCAAGATTGAAAAGCAGGCTGCGTGCGAAATAGGTAAAAGAAGTCGTGGAACGCCAAGAATAGCTAATAGACTACTTCGTCGCGTTCGCGATTACGCTATGGTAAAAGGGCACGAAATAGTTTTGCTTGAAGATGCTAAGTCTGCGCTTAAGATGATGGAAATAGATGAGCTTGGTTTAGACGCTGTAGACGTAAATTTGCTTAAGTCTATGGCTGAAAAATTCAACGGTGGGCCTTGTGGGCTTGATACGCTTGCTGCAACCGTTAACGAAGATGCAAATACCATTGAAGACGTGTACGAGCCTTATTTATTGCAACTTGGATTTATTGCGCGCACACCACGTGGTAGAGTACTACTTAAGGCAGGTTATGAACACATTGGCTTAAAAATGCCGTTAAATAAAATAGAACAACTTTCCATTTACGACAAAAATGATGAAAACAAGTGATTTTGACTATTATCTTCCTGAAGAGCTGATTGCTCAAACACCTATTGAACCAAGAGACCATTCAAGGCTTTTGGTATATAATAGGGGTGAAGATAAAATTTATCATAAAAAATTTTACGATATAAAAGAATTCTTAAAACCAGGCGACGTGTTGGTTAGAAACAACACTAGAGTATTACCTGCTAGAATGTTTGCTTATACCGAGCATGGTGGAAAGGTGGAAGTTCTTTTATTAAAGCGTTTTAACCTTACCGAGTGGGAAGTTTTAGTTAAACCTGGAAAAAAAGCAAAACCGGGAACAAAACTGGTCGTTTCTGAAGAGCTTAGTCTTACCGTTTTATCTACAATTGAAGAATCAGGTAGTAGGCGTGTAAAATTTGAGTTTGACGGGGTGTTTGAAGATATAATTTCTAGGCTTGGGGAAATGCCATTGCCACCTTATATTACTGAAAAGTTAAAAGATAAAGAGCGTTACCAAACGGTGTATGCAAAAGTAGATGGCTCGGCGGCAGCGCCTACGGCAGGCTTGCATTTTACTGAAAAACTTTTAGCTGAGTTAAAGGAAATGGGCGTGGAAATAGTAGACGTTTTGTTACACGTTGGGTTAGGTACGTTCCGTCCCGTTAAGGCTGATAATATATTAGAACATCATATGCACTCTGAATACTACGAGATAGATGTGAGTTCAGCTGAAAAGATTAACAATGCAAAGCGAGAAGGTAGGCGAGTAATTGCCGTTGGTACTACTAGCGTTAGAACGTTAGAGAGCGCCTCTGATGGAAACGGGTTTGTTAAACCTATAAAAGCTAATACGGAAATTTTTATTTATCCGTCTTATAAATTTAAGTGCGTAGATGCGCTAATTACGAATTTTCACTTGCCAAAATCTACTTTAGTAATGCTTGTTTCGGCACTTTCTACAAGAGAAAAGATTTTAGAATTATACAATACAGCCGTAAATGAGAAATACAGATTTTTCTCGTTCGGCGACGCTATGTTTATAGAATAATATGGAAAAATTTTATTACGAACAAATAAAACAGGATAAAAGAACGGGTGCGAGAGTAGGTATACTTCATACCCCACACGGTGACATTGAAACGCCAACCTATATGCCGGTCGGCACGCAGGCTACTGTAAAGGGCGTTATGCCACGCGACTTAAAGGAAGCAAAATCGCAAATAATTCTTGCAAATACCTATCACTTGTATATGCGCCCAGGCGATGAGTTAGTTAAACAGGCTGGTGGATTGCACAAGTTTATGGCTTGGGATAGACCAATCCTAACCGATAGTGGTGGGTTTCAAGTTTTTTCGCTTGCAAAGCTTAATAAAATCAAAGACGAAGGGGTGGAATTTAGTTCTCACGTTGATGGTAGCAGGCATTTCATAACCCCTGAAAAAGCTATTGACATAGAAAACAATTTAGGTGCTGATATTATTATGGCGTTTGACCAGTGTTCACCTTACGGTGCAGACTATGCTGATTCTAAAAAGGCTATGGAACGAACGTTAAAGTGGCTTGACAGATGCTATAATCATCATAAAAATTCTGAGCAGGCACTTTTCCCAATCGTTCAAGGTAATATGTATAAAGATTTAAGGGCGACTAGCTTAAAAGAGACTATTCCCTACGCTAAATATGGTATTGCAATCGGTGGACTTTCAGTAGGCGAGCCTAAAAATGTTATGTATGAAATAATGGATTCTATGCTTGATTTTTATCCAACTAACGTTCCACGTTATCTTATGGGGGTAGGTAGTCCTGATTGCCTTATTGAAGGCGTTCGCCGTGGTATTGATATGTTTGACTGTGTTTTGGCTACTCGTGTTGGTAGAAACGGAACGGCGATGACTTCTTACGGTAAAGCTGTGGTTAGAAATGGTGCATATAAGGAGGATTTTTTACCACTTGACCCAGAGTGTGATTGTTATGCTTGTAAAAACTATTCAAAAGCGTATTTAAGGCACTTAATTAACGTTGGGGAAATGATGGGTGGTATGATGATAAGCTTGCATAATATTACCTACCTAAACAATCTTATGAAACAGGTTAGGGAAGCTATTATGCAAGATTCGTTTACTGAATTTGCTGAAGAATTTTATAGAAAGACAGGGGAAACCTATCCTAAATTTTAGTGCAAAAGCTGTCGAATAACAAAAAGATTTTAAAAACACTTGATTTTAACTTAAAAATGCATTACAATAATATCGTTAAGTAATTTGTAAAAAAGGAGATAAGATTATGATTTGGAACTTACTTGCAGAAGAAACTGCCCCGGAAGGCAATAGTTGGAGTACTATTGTTATAATGGTAGTTTTAATCGTTGCTATTATAGGTTTATTCGTATGGCAAAGCATCAACAACAAAAAGAAGAGAAAAGAAGCTGAAAACATGGTTAATAAGCTTCAGATTGGAGATAGAGTTAAAACTATAGGTGGAATTTGTGGTTTCGTTGCTCAAATTAACGATTCAGAAAACACTTTCGTTTTAGAAACTGGCCTTGATGATAAGAAATCATACGTTAAGTTTGATAAAGGTGCGATTTACCAAACTGCTCCTGCACAGGGCAATGCTGTTAGCGCTCCATCAAAGAAAGAGCCTGCTAAAGTTGAAGAAGCACCTGCTGAAGCAGTAGTAGAAGAAAAACCTGCTGAATAAGAAAACAAGTACTTCAATTTAGTAATAAACTTTAAATCCCCGACATATTTATTTAATGAATACGTTCGGGGGTTTTTTATGCGCGAAAACGTTAAAGATGATAAAATATTTTCTTCTATATTAAAGGGTAGCGCTACTGCAATTATAGTTACGCTAGCAGGAATACTGGTTTTTGCATTTGTTATTAAAATGGCGTATCTAAACTCTTCGGTAATCAAAGCAGTTAACCAGTTTATAAAAGTACTATCAATATTTTTAGGTTGCCTTTTATTCGTTAAAGAAAGTAAAGGGCTTGTTAAGGGGGCTTTAATAGGCCTACTTTCTGCCGTAATTACATACCTAATTTTTGCTTTTATTGGTGGTGAGTATTCTTTTGGTGCATCATTTTTTATTGATTTATTGTTTCAAACTATAGTTGGCGTAATTTCTGGTGTTGTTGCCGTTAACGTTAAAAAATAACAAAAAAATTAAAAGTGTATCCGTTTGGGTACACTTTTTTGTTTTATTCAAACATTATTTAACAGTAAATTTCTTTTTATCTGTGTGGCAAATGCGTTGTGCAGAAAATCTACCACTCATAACGGCAGTGGGTAGTCCACCACTCCTGATTAACCATTGTCCACCAAGGATAAAGTTCTTTAATCCCTTTAGCCTACCATTTTGCATAAGAGCTTTACCTTTACTAGTATGGATAAATCCTTGGAAAGAGCCGTGCCTAGAATTTAAGTAACGCTCGTAAGTGCAGGGTGTGAAAACGTCAATAATTTCAAGCTCTTCAGCAACGTCTGGATAGGTTTCTTTTGCAATGCTTAAAAACTTTTCAGCTATATCTTTTTTTATTGCTTTATAATTGCCGTTATCCTTAACGTTTTTCCACCAAAAATACATTTGGTCATCGCCATGCACGGTTGCTTGTATAACCGAATAACCATCTTGGGCTTTTACAGTTCGGTCATAAGCGTAATTTCTAAATGAAATTCTATCATAGTCGCAATCGAGTGTGATTTTTTCTTTAAGCTTAACGTTTACGGCTAGGGATTTTTCCTTAACCCATAACGGACATTTGATAGCAACCACCGTGTAAGTATAAATGGGGTAGGTTTCTTGGTCGTTTAGTCTAAAATCGAACTTTTTGTCGTGATATTTGTTGTCTAAAAGGTCTACCAAACAGTGTTCTAACGGGGTGGTGCAAACAATCCAATCTGCGCTAAGTTGGTTGCCGTTTTTAAGTCGAACGCCTTTTGCTGTATCATTTTCAACTAAAATTTTCTCAACCTCGGCTTTTTTTGTAACCGTTCCACCAAGGCTTATAAAATAGCGTTCCATTCTCTTTGACATCTCAAGCGAGCCACCAATGGGGATGCCACCATCATTAGCAGAAATATGCCCTAACATATAAAGCATACTCATGTAATTATAGTGTGGTGCCATAAAATGTTCAAAAACGTCTTTTAGATAAGTATTTTTAAATTTCATTGCAAGGTCTTTACAAGACATGCGTGAAGTTTTTGAAAGAATAGGTAATTTCCAAACCATGGGCAAAAGCTTGATTGCATCTAACAAATTCATAAGCTCTATCGGTTTTTCGCAAGGTGGATTTATCTTTTGGAAAGATTTTATGTGTTTTATCAGTTTGTTTATAGATTTTTTATCTTCAGGTGCAAATTCTAAAAGTGAATTTTTTAACTTATCTAAGCTAGCATAAAAAAGAAAATTTTTCCCGTCGGGGAAAACGTACTTGGTAAGCTCATCTTGGTAAAAAATCTCGGTGTTATTATCTATCGCGTTAGTTTCACGCCATAATTTATATAGAATATCTTTCTTATTTACACCTGTAAGCCAATGTATGCAACCGTCGATATAAAAGCCTTTACGCTCCCAACCTACGCATGCGCCACCAATCTCAACGTTTTTTTCTAAAATTTCCACGTCGTAGCCATTAAGCTTAAGATATATTCCAGTTGATAATCCAGCAACGCCGCCACCTATAACTATTACTTTTTTCATCATTATCTCCGTATAAAAATTCCAATCAATAGATTAGTTTAATTCCATTTCAGCATAAAGCATAAGCATAGATAGTGCTGTGATAGAAGCCGTTTCCGTGCGCAGTATTCGTTTTCCAAGTGAAACTGAGCGCGCGTCAATTTTTAGTAGGGAATCAATTTCCGTTTTATCAAAACCACCTTCTGCGCCGATAAACACGCCAACACTCATGCCTTTTTTTATCTTTGATAGGGCAAGTTCAGTAGATTGCATTCCGTTTTGGTTTTCGTAAGGAACGATTAAAAGGTCTAAATCTTTTGCAAGCTCTAAACTTTTGCTAAAAGTTGTTGGTGAGTGAACTTTAGGAATAAAATTGCACTTTGCTTGTTTAGAAGCGCTTTCTGCAATACTTTGCCAGCGAACGCGTTTACTTTCTTTCTTTTTATCTTCAATCTTAACCACGCAGTTTTTCATTTCCACTGGCACTATTGCATGCGCGCCTAGCTCTACTGCTTTTTGAATTATAAGTTCAAGCTTATCTGCTTTTGGTAGCCCTTGAAACAAGGTGATTTTAATTGGCAAAGATGAGCTAACGGCATCTTCTTTAATAGCCTTTACTTTAACTTGATTTTCGGTAAATTCGAATATTTGACAAAGGTCGCTTTTACCATCAAAGCTGACTAAAAGTTCATCGCCTTTTTTTAAACGAAGTACGTTTTTTATATGATTAAAATCACTACCTGTGATATAGTAAAATCCATCAATAGAGCGTGGACGTTGAGAAAAAAAATTAAACATAAAAAATCTCCTTTTTTAAGTATAGCATATAAGCGATAATATTGCGAGCAAAAATTAAAAAATTTATTAAAATTTTAATTTCTAATATTGACATAATAGGGGTTGAGTGTTATACTGTTTGTAACAAAAGTAAAGGTTTTTTGAACGCATTATGAGAAAGTATTTATTTGGCGAAAAAGGTAAATTTTACAAGGCAAATCTTCACACGCACTCTACAGTGTCAGATGGCTCTATGTCGCCGGAGTTGGTTAAGAAAGTTTATATGAGTAAAGGCTATTCTGTAATAGCTTTTACAGACCATAACATTATGCTTGACCACTCAAATCTTTGCGATGAAAACTTTGTTGCCTTAAACGGCGTAGAGTTTGACTTTTACGAAGGCTGGAACCCCGATTTTGTTGATAAAGGATACAGTTATTGTGGTTGGAAGGCTGTGCATTTGGTATTCATAGCAAAAGACCCTGATAATCTAGTAATGCCTTGCTATCGCCGTGAAGGATTGAGAGCTTTGGGCAATGCGTTTAAGTATGTTGACCAAATTAAATACGATGAGAGCAAGCCTGACTTTATTAGATACTACACGCCTGAAAACATTAATAAAGCGCTAAAAGAAGCGCACGATACGGGCTTTTACACGATATATTGCCACCCAAGATGGAATAACGAAGATTACAGGGATTATTCGCAGTATTTGAATTTAGATGCAATGGAAATTTGCAACTTTGGTACTTACAGGGGTGGTCTTGAAGAATATACCCCACACGTTTATGAAGATTTTTTAAGACAGGGTAGAAGAATGGTTTGTGTAGCTAACGATGATTGCCACGGCGCATTCCCACCAGACCACGTTAGAACGGATATTGCTGGTGGGTTTACTATGATTAAGTCTGAAAGTCTTGATTATAAGAGCATTATGGAAAACCTTAAAAAAGGGAACTGTTATGCATCTATGGGTCCGGAAATTCACGATATTTATTTTGAAGATGGTAAGCTGTACGTAACATGCTCTCCCGTTCAAATGATTTCAATGACAACTGCTGGGCGCAGAGGTGCTAGCGCGTATGATGAGAGTGGAAACGGAGTAACGGAAGCTGTCTTCGACGTTTATGAAGAAGACTCTTTCGTTAGAATTACTTTGCGTGACAAATTTGGGCGTAGAGCAAATTCAAGAGCGTATTTTGTAGATGAATTATACGAAGGCGAGGATTACACCTATTGGTTTGGCCACGTAAAAGTAAAAAAAGGCGAAAAACCATAAAACTAAAGGGAAATGAAAGAGTTGTATTATAAAATACGACTCTTTTTTTGTATGAACATACGTTACGTATGTGCAGACGATAGAAAAAAACGCATTTTTTAACGAGTGTACAAGCGTTGCTAAAATGAAGATATATTTATTTAATAAATATAATGGTCATTTTATTAGCAAAAAGACTTGCGAACGAGCGTTAAATATGTTAAAATATTATACACTGACGGAAAAATTCCAAGTAAAGCAAACAAAACTATATAGCTTTATTGTGAAAAGGAGAGTTTATGTTCAAAATTGTTGACAAAAAAGTACTTAACCCCACCGTTACCCGTATAGACGTTTATGCTCCGTACGTTGCTAAAAAAGCACAGGCGGGGCAATTTGTTATTATAAGGGCAACTGAAGATGGAGAAAGAATCCCGCTTACCGTAGCTGATTACGATAGAGAAAAGGGCACGGTAGCAGTTATATTCCAAATAGTAGGTGCTACTACATACACGCTTAACCAGTTAGAAATTGGCGATTCGGTTGCCGATTTTGTTGGGCCACTTGGTAGAGCAACTGTAACAGAAGGCAAAAAGAAAGTTGCAGTAGTTGGTGGTGGCGTTGGTTGTGCAATTGCTTATCCCGTTGCTAAAAAATTCCACGAACAAGGAACGGAAGTTCATTCTATCGTTGGTTTTAGATGCAAAGATTTAGTTATTTTAGAAGAAGAATTTAAGGCAGTTAGCGATAAGTACGTTTTAATGAGCGACGATGGTACTGCTGGTACTAAAGGTCTTGTTACCGATGCATTAAAACAACTTATTGAAAGTGGTGAAAATTATGATGAAGTTATTGCAATAGGACCTGTTATTATGATGAAGTTCATTTGCAAACTCACCAAGGAATACGGCGTAAAAACTGTAGTTAGCATGAACCCTGTTATGATTGACGGAACGGGTATGTGTGGTGGTTGCCGTCTTACTGTTGGTGGAGAAACCAAATTCGCTTGCGTTGACGGTCCGGAATTCGACGGGCATTTAGTTGACTTTGACGAAGCTATGAAGCGTGGCGCAAGTTATAAAGAATGGGAAAGACACAAGTATGAAGAAACTTGCAACCTTTTCAAAAAGGAGGTTAAATAATTATGCCTAACATGTCATTAAAAAAGAATCCTATGCCACATCAAGAGGCAGACGTTAGAAATAAAAACTTCGCTGAAGTTGCTTTAGGTTATACTGCTGAACAAGCTGTTGACGAAGCTGAAAGATGCTTAAACTGTAAGAATAAGCCTTGCGTTAACGGTTGTCCAGTTATGGTACATATTCCTGAATTTATTGCAAAAATTCGTGAAAAAGATTTTGAAGGTGCATATCAAATTATTTCAGAATCTTCTTCACTTCCTGCTGTGTGTGGTAGAGTTTGCCCACAAGAATCACAATGCGAAAAATACTGCATTCGTGGTATTAAGGGCGAACCTGTAGCTATTGGTAGATTGGAAAGATTCGTTGCAGATTATCACAATTCTAATTGCACTGAAAAGCCTGTTAAACCAGTTAGCAACGGAATAAAAGTTGCAGTTATTGGTTCTGGTCCTTCAGGGCTTACTTGTGCTGGCGACCTTGCTAAAAAAGGTTATGAAGTTACCGTGTTTGAAGCTTTCCACTTAGCAGGTGGCGTTCTAGTTTACGGTATTCCAGAATTTAGACTTCCTAAGACTATCGTTCAAAAAGAAATAGATACGCTTAAGGATTTGGGCGTTAAGATTGAAACCAATATGGTTATCGGTAAGGTTATTTCCATTGATGAACTTATTAAAGAATACGACTTTAAGGCAGTATTCGTAGGTTCTGGCGCAGGACTTCCTAAGTTTATGAATATCCCTGGTGAAAACCTAATTGGCGTATATTCAGCAAACGAATTCCTAACTCGTATTAACCTTATGAAAGCTTACAAAGACAATTCAACCACGCCAATTATTCGTGGTAAAAAAGTTGTTGTAGTAGGTGGTGGTAACGTTGCTATGGACGCAGCGCGTTGCGCAAAGCGTTTAGGTGGAGACGTTCACATTGTTTATAGAAGAACGCTTGATGAGCTTCCTGCAAGAAAGGAAGAAGTTGAACACGCTATGGAAGAAGGTATTATCTTTGACCTTCTTACCAATCCTACCGAAATTAAAGGTAACGAAAACGGCTGGGTAAGTGCAATCACTTGTATTAAGATGGAACTTGGCGAGCCAGATGCTTCAGGTCGTCGTCGCCCAGTTGCAGTTGCAGGCAGTGAGTTCGATATTGAAGCAGACGTTGTTATTATGGCACTTGGAACTTCACCAAACCCACTCATTAAAGATACTACTGAAGGTCTTGAAGTTAACAAGCACGGTGGTATTATTACCGATGAAAACGGTCTTACTTCTGTACAAGCCGTTTACGCTGGTGGAGATGCTGTTACTGGTGCGGCAACTGTTATTCTAGCAATGGGCGCAGGCAAAACTGCAGCTAAAGCTATTGACGAATATTTAAGTAAATAATTGATTTTAAGCCGTTCGGGAATGCTCGAACGGCTTAAGCAACCAAAAATAAAAACATACTGATAAAGGAGACTAAGATTTATGTCAGCATTTGATTACACTGTCCTTGACAGAGCGATTGAAGAATTCGGCAACGAAGAAAAATCTTTAATTGCAATCTTGCAAAGTGCGCAAGAACACTATAGATATTTACCAAAGGAAGTTTTTCCATATTTAGCTGAAAAACTAAATATTTCAGAAGCGAAGATATTTGGCGTTGCAACCTTTTATGAAAATTTCTCGCTAGAACAAAAAGGTAAATACGTTATTAAAGTATGTGATGGAACGGCTTGTCACGTTCGTCATTCAATTCCTATTTTAGAAGCTTTGAGAAAGGAATTAGGACTTTCTGAAACTAAAAAAACCACAGACGACCTTATGTTTACGGTAGAAACGGTTGCATGCTTAGGCGCTTGTTCTTCTGCACCGGCTATTACCTTAAACGACGAAATCTATCCGACCATGACTCCGGAATCGGCAGTTCAATTAGTTAGGTCTGTAAAGGAGAATGGCTAATGTTAAAAAGTAGACAAGAATTACAGGCGCTTCGTGAGTCTGTTGCAAATAGAATGAACGCAGAAAACAAAAGAATTATCGTATGCGCAGGCGCAGGCTGTGTATCTAAAGGTGCGCTTAAAATTTACGATAAGTTTGCAGAAATTATGAAGGATAGGGGGGTTAACTTCTCACTAGAACTTCAAAAAGAGCCACATAGCGATTCGGTTAGACTTAAAGAAAGTGGTTGCCACGGCTTTTGTGAAATAGGACCGTTAGTTCGCATAGAACCACAAGGTTGGTTGTACGTTAAGGTTAAGGTTGATGACTGTGCTGAAATTATTGACAAAACTATCGTTAACGGCGAGTGCGTAGAAAGACTTGCTTATACCGAAAACGGCAAAGTTTATAAAGAACAAAAGGAAATTCCTTTCTACAAAAAGCAAACTAGAATTATTCTAGACAACTGCGATAAAATAGACGCTACTTCTATTGAAGAATACCTTGCTACCGGTGGTTATACTGCTTTAGAAAAGGTGCTTTTCGATATGACTAGCGAAGATATCATTAATGAAATTTCTGAATCAGGTCTTCGTGGCCGTGGTGGTGGTGGATTCCCTGCTGGTAGAAAGTGGGCACAGGTTGCTAGACAAAAGAATTTCCCTAAATACGTTGTATGTAACGGTGACGAAGGCGACCCTGGTGCGTTTATGGACAGGTCGGTTATGGAAGACGACCCACACCGTATGATAGAAGGTATGGTTATCGCTGGTATTGCAACTGGCGCTAACGACGGATATATTTACGTTCGTGCTGAATATCCTAAGGCTGTTGCAAGGCTTCAAAACGCTATCAAACAGGCTACTGAATTAGGTCTTCTTGGCGACGATATTTTAGGCACTGGAAAAAGCTTTAAGATGCATATAAACCGTGGTGCAGGCGCATTCGTTTGTGGGGAAGGCTCTGCTTTAACAGCTTCTATCGAAGGTAAACGTGGAATGCCTAGAACAAAGCCCCCACGTACTGTTGAAAATGGTCTTTTTGAAAAGCCAACCGTTCTTAACAACGTAGAAACTTATGCTAACGTTGCTCTCATCATAAACAAGGGCGCTGAATGGTTTAAGAAGATTGGTACGGAAAATAGCACTGGTACAAAAACGTTCGCGCTTACTGGCAATATCAAAAATGCAGGTTTAATTGAAGTTCCTATGGGAACAACCTTAAAGGAAGTTATTTTTGAAATCGGTGGTGGCATGCGTGACGGTGGTGAATTTAAGGCCGTTCAAATCGGTGGCCCATCAGGTGGATGTCTTACTGAAGAACATTTTGATTTGCCACTTGACTTTGATTCACTATCTAAAGTTGGTGCAATTATCGGTTCTGGTGGTCTAGTTGTTATGGACAAGAACACTTGTATGGTTGAAGTTGCTAGGTTCTTTATGGACTTTACTCAAAGAGAATCTTGTGGTAAGTGCGTGCCTTGTCGAGAAGGAACAAAGCGCATGCTTGAAATACTTAATCGCATAGTTGATGGCAAGGGTGAAGACGGTGATATCGAACTACTTAAAGAACTCGGCGAAACCATTTCTAAGACGGCGCTTTGTGGCCTAGGTAAAACTGCTGCAGGTCCTGTGCTTTCTACCATTAAGTATTTTGAAGATGAGTACAAGGCACATATATACGATAAGAAATGCCCAGCAGGTGCTTGCCAAAAACTTAAGACTATTACCATTGACCCAGAACTTTGTAAGGGTTGCTCTAAGTGTGCAAGAAACTGTCCGGTTAACGCTATTAGTGGTGAAATTAAAAAGCCGTTCGTCATTGACCAAAAGAAGTGCATAAAGTGTGGCGCTTGTATTTCTAGCTGTGCGTTCAAGGCTATAAAGGAGATGTAATATGAGTGATTATATGATTATAGACGGCATTAAAGCCGAAATTAACGGAGAAAGAAACGTTTTAGAAGTTGCTAGAAAAGTCGGCATTGAAATCCCTGCTTTTTGTTACGACCCCGAACTTTCCATTTATGGCGCGTGCAGAATGTGTATGTTTGAAGATGAACGTGGCAGGTTTGATGCGGCTTGTTCTACTATTCCTAGAGACGGTATGGTTATTAAAACCAACACTGCAAAGCTTCGCAAATATAGAAAGATGATTCTTGAACTCTTACTCGCTGACCATTGCAGAGACTGTACTACTTGCCATATGAGTGGTAAGTGTAGGCTCCAAGAGTTTGCTTACAAGTTCAACATTGAAGGGGTAAGATTCCCCAATACTTCCTGCAATCTTGATTCGGATAATTCATCAAATTGCATTATTAGAACGCCTAGCAAATGTATTCTTTGTGGTAAGTGCGTAAGAATGTGTAACGAAGTTCAATCGGTTGGCGCAATTGATTACGCTTTCCGTGGTTCTAAAATGAAAATAGCAACTGCGTTTGATGGCGATATTGCTAATTCGCCCTGCGTAGGCTGTGGTCAATGTGCTGCAGTTTGCCCAACCGGTGCTATTACTATTCGTGATGATGCCGACGCTGTATGGAAAGCTATCGGCGACCCAGACGTAGAAGTTTCTGTTCAAGTTGCTCCTGCAGTTCGTGTAGGTTTAGGTACTGAATTCGGTTATCAAGAAGGCGTTAACGTTATGGGAAAACTCGTTACTGCATTAAAGCAGATGGGTTTTGACAAGGTTTACGACACTAATATTGGTGCTGACCTTTGTATTATGGAAGAATCTAACGAGCTTATCGGCAGAATTAAAAATGGTGGAAAACTTCCGATGTTTACTTCTTGCTGTCCTGCTTGGATTAGATTTGCCGAAGATAAATATCCTGACCTTTTAGATAACATTTCAACCTGTCGTTCACCAATGCAAATGGTTGCATCTACCGTAAAAGCCCTATATAAGGGCGAAAAGAAGCACGTTCACGTTGCAATTATGCCTTGTTCTGCAAAGAAAGACGAAGCAAGACGCGAAAAGTTTGACGGTATGGTTGATTACGTTCTTTCTACACAAGAAGTTGTTCGTATGATTCGTGAGCATGGTATTAGCTTTAAGCATTTACCTGAAACGTTTGCTGACAATCCTTGCGATTATACTGGTGCAGGCGTTATCTTTGGTGCTTCAGGTGGTGTTATGGAAGCTGCGCTTCGTACTGCCGTTGAAACTATTACTGGCGAAGAATTACCTAACGTTGAGTTTAAAGAAGTTCGTGGTATGGAAGGCGTTAAGGAGGCTGAGTACGACGTTAAAGGCTTAAAAGTTAAAGTAGCAGTAGTAAGTGGTCTTAAAAACGCCGCTACTATATGCGACAAGGTAAGAAAGGGTGAAGCTGATTATCAATTTATTGAAATAATGAGTTGCCCTGGTGGTTGTGTAAACGGTGGTGGTCAGCCGTTCGTTGATGCGTTTACTCGTTCGGATATCGATTATAAGGGTATGCGTGCAAGTGGACTTTACAGTGATGATGAAGGCAAGGCTAATAGAAAGAGCCATACCAATAAATCCGTTCAATCGCTGTACGATAATTTCTTTGGTATTGTTGGTGGACACAAGGCACACGAATTATTGCACACGCACTATGAACCAAAAAACAAGTAGTTGGATTTAAAAGGATTAAAAAAAGCAAGGTTTTACCTTGCTTTTTTTAGTTTTGATATTGACAAAGTACTAAATTGGTGTTAGAATAAAATAAACTTAAGATAAGGAGAGAAAAAATGAAAGAAAATTATATAGTATGCAACTGCAAAAAAGTAAGCTTTTTTGATATAGAAAACGCGTTACATAACCACAATAAAATGGAAGACGTTATAGAAGTTTTTAAGGACGTTCAAAACGTTACCCATTGTTCTACTGGTTGTGGTGGTTGTTATCAAAAAGTTCTGGATATAATTTCAGAAGTTCTAATGGGTTAAAAAGTAGGTTGCAAGCGATAAGCCACGGCAAATGCCGTGGCTTTTTTGTTTATTTTTGCTTTATAGCCTTAACAGCTTTTATTATTAAGCTAACCATTGCTTTAAGTTCAATCTGATTTAAGTTTGCGTTGCAATTTTCCGTAAGGAAAAGAACTATTTGTTCTTCTGCATTTTCATTATCTTCATCTAAAATTGCCTTTACCGTGCTTGCTGTGTAATCAATGAGTTCTGCTGTAACGTAACCTTCTAAAAGCCTTTCAATTAGCATATGCTCTGCATTTACACTAATAGGTTTACCGTTTTGTAGTTTATAAACGGAAGTTGTTAAAACAATGGATAGTGAGCCACTCAATATCCCAGCTGAAAAAGTGCCGGCCGAAAACGTGAAGTCTTGTAAAACGAAAATCATATCGTATGCAAAGTACAATAAGATTGAAAGCAAAAAAGGGACCAAGTTTCTTACTGCTGTGGGCAGTTTTTCTGCAAAAAACTTATCGTACAATAAATTCATAATCGCAACTATTGCTGAAATAATAAGTGTGGGCAAACTGTAGTTCTCAATAAAAACTCTTAAATAAACGTAATTCATTTCTACCCCTTTGGGGAATAAATCACTTATCCGTTTCAGCCCCTAAACTAAAATCAGAAAGCCTACGATAAAAACCGTTAAAGTTATATATTTTATAGTAAAAGCTCTTTATGATAATACCCCCCTTTTTTTAATAATGATTTTCCAAACGCTAAGTTGATTATATATTTAAAATCTCCAAAGTCAAGAGTTATATGACACTAATTTAAATGGGGACATGCGATTTAGTATGCCAAAGCTTAATCAGGCATAGATTATTGATATAAAAGGAAAGGAGATAATCTATGTTTTTTGAATTTTTATCGTTCATACTCGGCAAACTAACCTTTTTTGCAGGTAGTGTTTTGAGTTCTGGCTCATTCCCTAAACCATTAACGGCAGAAGAAGAAAAAAATTATTTAAAGTTAATGAAAGAAGGGGATATGGGCGCAAAAGAAAAACTTATAAACCACAATATGCGCCTTGTAGCGCACGTGGTAAAAAAGTACACAGGTTCTGCCGAAACTGATGATTTAATTTCTGTTGGCAGTATCGGTTTAATTAAGGCAATTAACACTTTTGACCAAAGCAAAGGCACACAGCTTGCTACTTATACTGCTAGATGTATTGAGAACGAGATTTTAATGCTACTTAGGGCAAACAAAAAATATAAAAACGACTTATATTTATCTGATTCTGTAGGTACGGATAAAGATGGAAACGATTTAACCTTGATGGATTTACTTTGCGAAAGAGAAGACGCAGTATTTTCACAAGTTGATAGTAGTATTGAAAGGGAAAAATTTTTGCAGTTCATAAAGGGTGTTTTAACTGAAAGAGAGTATACGGTTTTATGTTTAAGATATGGGCTTAAAGGTCAAAAAAGTTACGCTCAGCGAGAAGTAGCTTCATTTCTTAAAATATCGCGTTCGTATATTTCACGTATAGAGAAAAAAGCTGTAGAAAAATTAAAAGATGCAGTAAAAAAAGGACAATTTTATTGCTAAATGGCTTTCAATGTGTTAAAATAGTCTACGTAGGAGAAAAATATGGAAAATAAAATTGCAGTGGTGGCTATAATTGTATCCGATATAGATGCCGTTGATAAAATAAATTCATTGCTACACGATTTTGGGGCTTATATTATAGGTAGGCTTGGGATACCTTATAAAGAAAAAAAGGTTAACGTTATTAGCGTGGTAATGGATGCTCCACAAGAAACTATAAACAGCCTTTCTGGTAAGCTTGGTATGGTTAATGGCGTTACCAGTAAGGTGTTGACCACTAAATAATTATGGCTTATACGTTTATCAGTGGTGCTACGGGTGGAATAGGTAAGGCGTTTACCATTGCTTGTGCGAAAAAAGGTTACGATTTATTCCTTACGGGTAGGAGTAACGATAAGCTTTTCACCTTAAAGCAAGAAATTATTAAACAATATAATATAAAAGTTGAAATATTCGCTTGCGATTTAACTAGTGAAAATTCTAGACTGGAAATGTTAGACTATGTTGATAGTTTAAGTTTAACTTTTGAGCGCATAATCAACGTTGCTGGCGTTGATATCCAAAAGGCGTTTATGGACTATACTTTAGATAAGGTTTTGTTTCAAACACGCGTTAATACAGAAGCAACCGTTTGCTTAACACACGAATTGCTAAATAGGCGAGTGGAGAATACCGAAGTTATAACAATTTCAAGCATGTCAGGAGCAAGCCCTATGCCGTATTTTGCGCTTTACAGTGCAACAAAGGCAATGTTAATAAACTTTTTCACTTCACTGCATTATGAATTAAAAAACAGTGGTGTAAAAGTTACCGTAGTTATGCCAGGTGGCGTGCCTACTCGTGCTGATATTATCGAAGATATCAAAAATCAAGGGCTTTGGGGAAGGCTTTCAGCAAAACCTGCAAGCTTTGTGGCAGAAAAATCTCTAAAAGCAGTTAGAAAAAATAAAGTAAAATATATTCCTGGCGCGTTTAATAGATTTTTGAACTTTATTATGAAATTAGTGCCAAAGTGCATTGTTTTAAGGTTTATAGCAAACAGATGGAAGAAGCAGAGTAAGGATGCTTTTTAGCTCGTTCGCTAAAAAATGCATAAACATATAAAAATACTAGGGAGAAGATTATGAGTTTAGCTGATAAAATTTTTATAAATACATGTACGGATATCATTGAAAACGGGTTTTGGGATACAGAGCTTGACGTTCGACCACGTTGGCTTGATGGAACGCCAGCACATACTGTTAAAAAGTTTTGTATCGTTAATAGATATGATTTAACCAAAGAATTTCCCATTGTTACCTTGCGCCGTACTGCGTTTAAGTCTGCTATTGATGAAATACTTTGGATTTGGCAGAAAAAATCTAACAATATTAACGACCTAAACTCTCATATTTGGGATAGCTGGGCTGACGAAAAAGGTTCTATCGGCAAGGCATACGGATACCAACTTGGCGTTAAACACAAGTACAAAGAAGGGGAGTTTGACCAGGTAGATAGGGTTTTATTCGACCTTAAAAATAATCCACAATCAAGGCGCATTATGACCAATATTTACGTGCACCAAGATTTAAACGAAATGAACCTTTATCCTTGTGCGTATTCTATGACCTTTAACGTTAGTGGGAATACTCTTAACGGCATACTTAACCAGCGCTCTAACGACGTTTTAACTGCAAATAACTGGAACGTAGTACAGTATGCAGTATTGCTTCACATGTTTGCGCAAGTTTCTGGGCTTAAGGTAGGCGAATTAGTACACGTTATTGCAGATGCGCATATTTATGATAGGCACGTACCTATAGTTAAAAAAATACTTGATAATCCACAGTATCCTGCACCTAAGTTTTGGATTAACCCAGAAATTAAAAACTTCTATGACTTTACTGTGGACGACTTTAAACTTGAAGGTTACGAGTTTAATAAACTTGAAGATAAAATTGAGGTGGCAATCTAATGAAAGCAATAGTAGCTGTTGATAAAAATTGGGGTATAGGAAAAAAGAACGATTTATTGTTTTCCTTACCAGCAGATATGGCGTATTTTAGAGAAAAAACGCTTAACAAAATAGTAGTTATGGGTAGTAACACACTTAAATCTTTCCCCGGAGGTAAGCCGTTAAAGAATAGAACTAATATCGTTTTATTTCCTGGTGGAGAAAAAAGAGACGATTGTATTATCGTTGACAGTTTAGATGAATTAAGACAGGAGCTTAAAAAATATCCTGCCGACGACGTGTTTATAATAGGTGGTGCAATGTTTTATAAAACAATGCTTCCATATTGTAGTGAAGTGCTTGTAACTAAAGTTGATGCTGACGGTGGAGCTGAAGTTTTTTATGAAAATCTAGACGAGCTTCCAAACTGGTCTATGATATCTGCGAGCGAAGAACAAGAGACAAACGGATTAAAAATTAAATTTACCGTTTATAAAAACTCTAAAATTCTTGAATTTTAATAACGACGAAAGGCGCTATACTTTTTAGCGTCTTTTATAATGCAATCTATAAAATAGGCTAATTTTTCGGTGAAATTATATGATTAAAACTCGTGAAATCGATATGACCAAAGGTCCTATATTTAAAACCATAATCACTTGTGCCATTCCGTTTTTTATAATGAACGTTTTGCAAGTGCTATTTCACGCTGCCGATATAGCTGTAATTAGTATATACCGTGGCGATAACGCTGCAGGTTCGGTTGGGGCAACTGCAAATTTAATAACTCTTACAACTAATATTTTTATAGGTGTTTCTGCAGGCTCAAACGTAGTGCTTGCTAAATGCAAAGGAAAAGGAGATATTGATGGTGCTAGAAGGGTAGTAGGTACTTCGGTTTTTATCAGCTTAATTTCAGGGGTAGTTTTACTGGTAGTAGGTTTAGTGGTAGGCAGGCCATTGCTACGCTTAATGGATTGCCCTGGTGAACAATTAGAGCTGGCTTCTACTTATTTAAGGGTATATTTTATAGGTGTGCCAGCAGTAATGCTATATAATTTTTTGGCAGCTATACTTCGTGCTGTTGGCGATACGTTTAGACCTATGGTTTTTTTAACCATTGGTGGAGTGCTTAACGTTATACTTAACGTAGTGTTCGTTAGATTTTTAGGCATGTCTGTTGAAGGGGTTGCCATCGCAACTATAATCTCACAGGCGTTTGCCGCTGTATGCTGTTTAATAGTGGTATTAAAGAACAAAGAATACTGTAAATTCCAGCTTAAATACTTTAAAATATATCTTAAAGAGCTAAAGGGAATATTGTTAGTAGGCATTCCAAGTGGAGTGCAAGCAAGTTTGTTTTCACTATCCAACGTATTCTTGCAGTCTGCTGTGTTTAGATTGGGGGCAAACGCTGTTTCAGCAAACACTTATTCAACGCAATTTGATGGGTTAGTATATCACGTAGGATATGCTGTTGCCACTTCTTGTATGTCTTTCGTTAGCCAAAATTATGGGGCAGGCGACGTTACGAGAATAAAAAAGGGTATGAAAATTTCAGCACTTACTATACTTGTCAGTTCACTTGGTTTTGGTGGTATTGTAGCAATATTTTCTAAACAGCTTTTAGGGCTAATGACCGATTCCCAGGAAATAATCGCTTTAGCGCAAATACGATTAGTGTTAATATCTTTAACGCATTTTATTTGTGGTACTATGGATATGCTTTCTCAATCAATGCGTGCGCTAGGAAAAGCAATATCGTCCATGGTAATTTGTTTAATAGGTGCGTGTGGGTTAAGAATAGTTTGGATAAATACCATTTACCACTTAAACGAAACGTTTGGGATGATATATTTAAGTTACCCAATTACTTGGTTATTAACTGCAGTTGTTTTACTAGCTGTTCTGATATCACATCTTAACAAGATTGAAAAAGTTTTTGAAACCAAAAAAGATAATTAAATTGATGCCGTAAAGTTTTTTACGGCTTTTTTATTTTAAATTTCGCTTGTGTTTTACAGGCGATTTTTTATTTTTCAAATTTAAAACTCAAAAATTGCTGTCACCTAGTATTGCTTTTTTAATATTTCGGTTGATACAATTGTGGTGAAAGGAGCGAACGGGCAAATGAAAGAAGTAGTTGAAAGATTAGTGAAAATTGAAACCGAATTAAAAAGAAGAAAAGAAATGGACAATTTATCCAAATACAACAGCGGTAAAGAAAAACACGAAAAACAGCTTGCCTTTCATAAATGCCAAAAGAAAAACAGGTGGGTTTTCGGTGGTAACCGTAGTGGTAAAACTGAGTGCGGTGCGGTAGAAGCGGTGTATATGGCGCGCGGTATACACCCTTATCGAGAAAATCGCAACAACGTTTTCGGTTGGGTAGTTTCACTTTCACAACAAGTTCAAAGAGACGTTGCACAGGCAAAAATTTTGCATTACTTAAACCCTAGTTGGATAGA
The DNA here is from genome assembly GCA_045654125.1 of Christensenellaceae bacterium. Classification (GTDB taxonomy): domain Bacteria; phylum Bacillota; class Clostridia; order Christensenellales; family Borkfalkiaceae; genus UBA1259. The sequence continues at coordinate 1,078 of JAZOMU010000047.1, read as the reverse complement.
AGACGTAACAATGCTTTCGGGTAAAAAAGATAGCCTTAAATATGGGGTGATAGACCAAATTCGCATAAAAAACGTGTTTGGTGGAAGCTCGGTTATAGGTTTTAAGTCTTGCGACCAGGGGAGAGAAAAGTTTCAGGGCAGTTCGCTTGATTTCGTATGGTTTGATGAAGAACCACCAAAGGACGTTTATGATGAGTGTGTAATGCGAGTGCTAGATAAAAAAGGCGATATTTTTGGGACAATGACACCATTAAAGGGGCTAACGTTTATTCATGATGAAATCTATCTTAATTCTCACAACTCCAGCGAAGTTTGGCACGAGTTTATGGAATGGGCTGATAATCCGTATCTAGACAAATTGGAAATTGAAAGGTTATCTAAAACTCTATCTAAAGACCAGTTGGAAAGTAGAAGATACGGCAAGTTTAAAAGTTCATCTGGGCTTGTATATCCAGAGTTCGATGAAAACGTTCACGTATTAAAAGAGCCTTTTAAGATTCCAAGTGAGTGGCAAGATAATATTTCTATAGACCCTGGCTTAAACAATCCTTTGTCAGCACATTGGTATGCAGTAGATTTTGACGATAACGTTTACGTGGTTGCCGAACATTTTGAAGCTGGAAAAGACGTTTCTTATCATGCTAACCGAATTTATGAAATATCAAATTCTTTAGGCTGGAAAAGAAGTTCTAACGGCAACCTTACTGCGCTAATAGATTCTGCGGCAAGCCAGCGAACACTCTCGTCTAGTAAAAGCGTTGCAGAATTGTTTTACGATTTTGGCATTAACGTTGATACTAGAGTAAACAAAGACCTATTTAGTGGAATACAACGGGTAAAGCAATATTTAAAAACGAACGATGGCAAGCCGAAGATTTACATTTTCCCTAACTGTGTTAACCTTATTAGAGAACTTAAAACTTATCGTTGGGGAGAAGGAGACGTTCCTAAAAAAGCAGATGACCACGCTCTAGACGAACTTCGCTATTATCTAATGAATAAACCACAAGGAAAATCGCCGAAAAAAGAAAAGACAGAAATTCAAAAGGACAAGGAGCGACTGTTTAGAAAGATTTTA
>JAZOMU010000046.1:0-3600 GCA_045654125.1 Christensenellaceae bacterium | reverse complement strand
TTCTTATAATACACTTTATAAGATTACCATCTATTATATCACTCTCTTTTTGAATTTTCAAGGATTTTAACCCGCTTTTTTCAATTTTGTCGATTGAAAAACGTGTTTTTATCAATTTTTTTAATAAATCAAGACAACAAGCATATTTCCAAATCCGCTCACCTTTTATTTCTCCCACAAAAACCTTGTTGTTAGAAACAACTAAAACCGCAAACTTTTGCGGTTTTAATGGTACTCCCGACGAGAATCGAACTCATAATTGTCCCTTAGGAGGGGACTGTTATATCCATTTAACTACGGAAGCTGATATTAAATTAAAAGTAAACAATCGCTATCTCAGTAACGATTACCCCACTATTTTACTACAAAACCAAACACCTGTCAATTATAGTTAAAGGATTTTTCTAAATTTATAGTATATAATCTAAACGGCAAGGCAAAACTTAAAATAAGAATTTTAAGTTATAACAAAAGTGCTCTACACCATTAAATGCAAAAATACATAAATTGATAATGGGAACACTTTTCACATTGGAGACGTTATGATTAAGCGAGGAGAAATATACTATGCCGATTTAAGCCCCGTAGTAGGTAGTGAGCAGGGTGGTATTCGCCCCATACTTATTGTTCAAAACGATACGGGTAATAAATATAGCCCCACCATTATTGCAGCGGCAATAACCAGCAAAATAAACAAAGCTAAGTTGCCCACACATATAGAGCTTTCTGCTAACGAATACGGGCTAATTAAAGATTCGGTAATACTTTTAGAACAAATACGAACGCTTGATAAAAAGCGCCTAAAAGAGCGCATTGGTGAACTTTCCCCCATAACAATGAGCAAAGTTAACACTGCCCTGCTTATAAGCCTTGGCGTTGGCGAATACCCTAGTGCTAATCTTTATTCATAATATTATCTTTTTTAGTAAACGGCTAAAATTACAAAAAAAGCATACACTAACAATAGGTGTGTGCTTTTTATGATTAAAAAAAGAATTTCTTTTCAAAAAATTATGTACAAAGTGTTAACCGTTCTTTTATGCGTTTTTTGGCTATTTTTTGCCGTGCTTGGTTTGTATAATTACTTGGAAAGAGCGCACCTTTACCCACTTAAGTATAAAGATTTAGTGTTTGAATATAGCGAACTCTATAACTTAGATAAAGCACTTATTTTTTCAGTAATAAAGGTGGAAAGTGGGTTTAATGATAATGCAGAAAGTAAAGCAGGTGCACTAGGTCTAATGCAAATTACACCAAAAACAGCCGAGTATATCGCGTCATTACAAGGTATTTCTGAATACGATATAAAAGACAATCGCACAAATATCAGTTTTGGCTGTTTTTACCTAAATTACCTTTTAACAAGATTTAAAAACTGCGAAACGACGCTTGTAGCCTACAATGCAGGTGAAGGAAACGTAAGCCTTTGGCTAAACAATCCTAAATATAGCGAAAATAAAATAACGCTTAAGTTTATACCCTTTCCCGAAAGCCGTGAATATATAAAAAAAATTAACCAAACTTTTACCAAATATAAAAAATTATACGGAAATATCCTTGACAAATAAGATTTTTTCAAGTAATATATAAAGGCTAACGCGTGAGGGTGGCGGAATTGGCAGACGCGTACGTTTGAGGGGCGTATGGTTATCCGTGTGGGTTCAAGTCCCATCCTTCACACCAAAATGAGTGCTATGTTAAAACATTTTTTAAGTGTTAAAACATAGCACTTTTTGTATTAAAATTAGTAAAATAGCATAAAAACCCTATCAAAATAAGATTTTTAAGAAAAAATAAAAATTGATGTCAAAACGCCGTTTTTTATTTTGACACTTTTTTGACACTTTTATTTTTTATGCGTTTACATATTTTTTTCAACAATAAAGTTAAGCCTATTTGCAACGGAACTGCAGGCGTAAACGGTCCTGCCCAAAAGGCGCATATCGTACCAAACGCAGTCCACCACCAAGGGTTTACGATTAATGCTAAAAGGGCCGTTACTATGCAAGGCGACCAAAAGATAAGTTCTGCTATAATGAAATAAATAAACGTTTCTTTATTCAGGGCCTTCTTGCGTAGCCATTGCCACAGTTTTTTCATTTTTGCTCTCATATTTTGCCTTAAATTCTAAAATGAACGTTTGACGGTTTATGTATGCGTTCATCATTCTTGATGCAATCTTCTTGCCGACAGTAAACCAACCGATAATAAAGTTAAACACCATATTTGCAATATCAAACAATATTGATACGGCGTTTACCTTGCCTACCGCAACATCATAAGCAAGCAACGCGCTAAAAAACACTAACGCCACCGTCAAAGGCAGTGACTTTAATATTTCCTTTGTGTTCTCCTTGGAAAAGTTTACTTTATATCTAATTCCATCTTCAACGTAGTCTTCTGACGGAGATAAAAAGTAATAACTTCTAACCTTTGCGTACTTAACTTTAATATATGAAATGTTCTCATCAATATAATCATCAGTTGAAATAGACGTTAATTCGTCTTTTTTGTGTTCTAGTTTTGTTATTTTATCCGCTCTTCTTTTAGAATAATCAAGTTTGTTTCTAAATGTTAAAAGACTTTTCTTTTCATTAAGAGCTTGTATTTTCATACGCTTTTTGTTTTTGTATGCTTTTTTCTTGTTTTCAAGATTATATTCATATATGTATTTTTCAAACGCTGTTCGGTCAATATTCTTTCCAGCGTTAATAAAATCTTTTTTTAAACTCTGCATTTCATCAGAATAAAGCGCTTTATTATACGCAAGATTAGAACCTACATACTTTGATAAAAAATTGCTAACCAACCTTAATCCTAAACTTATAAAAAAGGTAGTCCAAACAATATCTTTAATACTGAAATTAAACTGTAAGAGAGCTCCCAACCCCGACAAAACAAGTAAGATTAAAGTAAGCACTACTGACGGCAAATAAGTCATTATGCCTGCTTTAATCTTTTTTGCAGTATTGTTTACAGGGTTAGTTCTAAACTCTTTGTTTTTTTCATAAAACTCGTCCATAATCATTCTCCTTGTTTCGCGAACTATTCTTTGCTACTAATATACAACGTCTCTTTCCACGCTTCCGATAACGGCAACGCTTCGGCCCGGTCCTTTCGCTTCCTTCCACTTTCGTCAATAATAAATGCAAAGCGATAATACGTATTAGAAATTGAGCCTAACACCAACGAAAAAGCACTACCAATAAACGAACAACCACTTATAAGCAATAATTGTTCGCCAAGATATTTTGACATAAGCGCAACTACGAATATAATTGCGCTTACGCTTAAACCTAAATTATAATTAAATATTTTTTTTAACGTGCCACAAAACGCTATAGCTACAAATCCTATCAACACAATGCCGAAAAAGCTGAACGTTGCATCACTTGTGTATTCGTCCATGTTGCAAAAGAACAATACAAGCATTGGTGTAAGATAAACCAAAAAAGCATATATTTTGAATAGTATGCTTTGGCCGTAATTTGTTATTTTCATATAGCCACCATCCTTATAAATTGCTTAATTCCTTGCTTGCTTCTTCTCCGTATTTCTTATAAACAAGAGCTGTTAGCTTTGCATTTTCTTCAACAAGGT
>JAZOMU010000045.1:0-11377 GCA_045654125.1 Christensenellaceae bacterium | reverse complement strand
GCGCCAAACGTTACAAAAACTTACGATGCGTTAGCTTATGAAAAGCAACACAACGATTTAATAGTGGATAACCTAGTAAACAACCACCTTGTAACTGCAACTGTTTATGGATTATATCAAGACGTTAGAGATGATAATAATTCGGTAATAAGGGAAAATACTCTAAGCATTACTAGGTTAAATGGAGAAGATGTTATAAACAACTATAACGTGCTTGATTTTGTCAATGGCGAGCTAGTCATCAATAAGCGCCCAGTAAAGGTGTGGGGAGAAGTAGAAAAGGTTTACGATGATACTACGGAAATTCCACAAGGCACGTTAACTATGTACGTGTTTAAAGTGGAAGATGATGGCACGGAAACAGCTGGGCTTTACGGTGAACAAAAGGCAATTGCCGAGTTTATGATAGATGGCGAAAATACTGATGCAGGAAATTTTAGCCAAAGGATAATAGTAGTTAACAACAGTGTTGCCATAAAAAATGGCTTACTAGAAAACTATGAAATAACCTGCGAAAAAGGACAACTATTAGTAAACAAAAGAAAGATAATCATAACCACGCAAACTTCACAAACAGGTGATAGAATATATAATGGAGAGGCGCAAACGTTTGCGCATGCAAGCGTGGAAAACCTAGTTTCATGGCACGATATTAAGTATAAAGATTGGTTAACGTTAATTAACGTAGACGAGCCTGTTAATAACACGGTTGCAGTAGACAAGATATATTCAAACGGAAACGAACTAGATGATAAAACGGCTAACTATGAGTTTGAAGAGTTTTTCGTGTGGGGCAAATTCAGCATAACTCCAAGGCCACTATTAGGCTTGATAGAGCTATCAAAGACGTATGATGACCAAATATATTCGGGCAACGTAGAAAACAGTTTATTCCCAAGCGAAATACTTGATAAAAACAAGCTTGTTTCTGGGCAGTATATTCAAGTAAATACTGGAACGGAAGTAGATGCAGGAACATATTCTATAACCAACAGCAAGCTCTATTACGTAATCTTTAACGGGGAAGAAAATGCAACCAGAAACTACAATTTAACTGAATTTGATATTAAGGCAAGCATAACAAAGCGAGATATAACTATTTATGCGCCAAACGTTACAAAAACTTACGATGCATTAGCTTATGAAAAGCAACACAACGATTTAATGGTGGATAACCTAGTAAACAACCACCTTGTCACTGCAACTGTTTATGGATTATATGCAAGCGTAAAGGCAGGGAACTACACGGCAGTTGATTTAAGTTCTATAAAAATTACTAGAGCAAACGGCACGGAAGTAACAGGCAATTACAATGAGCCTATCTGTGTTAACGGACAAATGACGATAAACAAGCGCCCGATAACTGTTAGGATAGATTGCGAAAAGATTTATGATGATACTGCCGTGTTTAGCCAAAGCAATCAACAGGTTAGCGTGCAAATGTTTTCTGATTTAGGCGTGCTTGAAGATATTGAGTTTATTGATGGCAAGGCTATTCTTTATGCAGGGCAACAATTAACGCTTAGTGCAATCATAAAGCAAGGTTATGAGTGTATTGATGCAGGGTTCTATGCTAGCTCAATTTCTAGTGCATACACGATAATGCTTGATGGGGAAATTGCTGATGCCGATGCAACTAGTTACGTGGACAACTATGATATAACCGTTTTAGATGGAAATGCAACTATTCATAAGCGTGCTGTTACCTTGATTATGGAGGGCAAGTCTAAGCCCTATGATAGAACTGCGCTTACCAACGGTGTTATAAAGGTCAAAGAAGGTGGCTTAGGGCTAGTAGGTGGGCATAACGTCGTTTTAAATGGGCAAATACCATCTATAGATTACGTTGGCAAGATAGATAACGATATTCCTTTTGCAATAAAAAAAGGTGATATTGATAAAACGCACAACTATGACACTTCTGATAGAGAAATAGGCGAATTGGAAATTACCAAAGCTATACTAAAAGTTCGTATATACACTAGAACTAGAACGTATAACGGTACGGCACAACAGTTTGACGTTATGACAGTAAAGGTTGTAGAAGGATTACTTGCCGGCGATATCGTAACGGGCTATACCAATTGGCGAGCAGATGGAGAAGTGGTTTCAGGAAATGCTGTTAAAGACGTGGGTAGCTATCAAATATCAACAACGCCTGTGATAGAAGTTTCGCCAGATGATAAGTATTATGTAAGCTGTACCGATTATTACAACATTCAAATTATTAGTGGTGCTTTTGTAATTTCAAGGTGTAAATTAACTATAAAAACTTTGGATATTGAAAAAGCAGAGGCAATAATGCCAAACGACGTGCAAGATGCCTATAATATTTCAGGTGGCAAAGTGCCAGAAGGCGAAAGCGTTAGCGTAATATTGGGTGGCAGTCAAATGTATAAAGGCTCTTCGAGTAACAAGGTTGATTATATAGTTGTCAACGGTGAAAGTTTTGCCGTTAATGGTGATGGTAAATACGAGTGTGGTAACTATGAAATAACCGTTATCGAAGGAATGCTAACCTATAAATAAAAACTAATATCCATCAGTTTGACTGATGGATATTGTTTATATAAAACTTTAAAAGCTCTTTACAATCTTTATTCAAAATGATATAATACATCTATCTTAAAGGAGTGTTTATGGAAAAAGGAGTTCTTAATAACGAGCTAAAAAAACGCGATTTGCCAGATTTACTTAAATTACCAAACGGAACGGTTGTTAAAACGAAAAACGATTGGGAAAATTTTGCTCGTCCGTACTGGGAAAACATATTGTTGCAAGAAGAATACGGCAGTTTACCCAAATACATTAAACCTACAACCACGATAAATAGAAACGGTGTAGATTTTGCAGGTAAAGGCACTTGGGATGAAGTTGAATTTAATTTTGAAACAAGCCAAAACAAACACGCTGTTCCCACGCAATTAATTCTTCCAAACAAAAAACCTTGTGCCATATTTGTCTATTTGAATTTTAGGTCAGAGATTCCAGATAGATATTTGCCTGTTGAAGAATTGCTTGATAACGGGTTTGGCATATTTACCGTGTGCTACAACGATATAACTACGGATAACGATGATTTTACTAACGGACTTGCAGGACTATTTCAGCACGGTGAAAGAAAAGAAACCGATTGTGGAAAACTTATTTATTGGGCGTACATGGCTTTGCACATGATGGACTTCTTGTGTGAGTTTTCTAGAACGAAAGATATTCCTGTGGCTGTTGCAGGGCATTCAAGGTTAGGAAAAACTGCGTTATTGGTCGGTGCTATAGATAAAAGATTCGCTTTTGTTTGCTCTAACGAGTCAGGTTGTTCGGGTGCAGCGCTTGCTCGTGGAAGGGGGGATAAAGGTGAGTCTGTGGACTTTATTTATAATAGATTTCCATACTGGTTTTGTCCTAACTATAAAAAATATTGTAATAATGAAGACAATATGCCCTTTGACCAGCATTCGCTAGTTGCTTTGATTGCGCCGAGAGCCGTTTGTATTGGTGGCGCTCTAGATGACGAGTGGGCAGATAACGACAATCAGTTTTTATCGGGCGTGGCGTGTTCAAAAGTATGGGAGCTTTATGGGGAAAAGGGAATAGTTTCACCCGATAGATTACCAGAGCTTAACGATAAGTTTATTGATGGCAAGGTTGGTTTTTTCTTGCGTGAGGGAACGCATTATCACAGCAGAACAGATTGGCATGTATACATGGAGTTTGTTAAAAAGCATATAGCAAAATAAATAAATGAATAAAAATACAAAATAAAAACACGGAATTTCCGTGTTTTTTATTTGACGTTAAAAAGTAAAGCAAAAGAAATTTACTTTTTACTTTTTTTAGTTGCAAGCCAATTATAAAGACTGTCAAGGTTGTCTAAAATAAATTTTTGCATAGATAAAGGATATTTAACAGCTTCAAAGTCGTTGCCAAATTTATCAGTTAATTTAACCACTTCTAGTCCCATAGTTAGCCCTTGCTCTGTTGGTAAATGTCGTTTTGTCTTTCTATCGCCTAGTTGAACGGTTGACAAAATGCCAATATCAACAAGCCAGTTAACCATTTTTTTTCTAGATAACTTTTTCATTTTATCTTCGTCAATCAGGTCATTTAATTTTTCAATAATTTGGCTTAAATATGCGCCGTCTGGCAAAAATTCGTAGTTAGCAAGCTTGTTTTCATCAATGCAAAAATACTTCTTTCTTGCTGGGGTTTTTGAGCTAGATTTTAATTGTGATAGCGCAAAAAACAATGCTCTTGCAATTTCAACGTTGTTTATCGGGCTATCTATTGGGAATGGTGTGTCATCAATAGGGTTTATGCCGTTTGATAATTTTTCTAAAATCACAAGGTGTTTTTCTAGTTGCTCGTTCTTATCCATAAATACCTTTACGTTATATTTTACTAAAATATACCACAAAAGTTGCGCCTTGTCAAGAGCTTTAATAAATGTATATTTAAAGTTCAACTAATCTTATCCGTTGTGGAATCGTTGCAACTCAATGAATAACAAAAACCCTTAAATCCACTAAGGATTTAAGGGTTTCTGGTGATCCATCGGGGAATCGAACCCCGGACACCGTGATTAAAAGTCACGTGCTCTACCGGCTGAGCTAATGAATCATTGGTGCACCTTCAGGGACTCGAACCCTGGACCCACTGATTAAGAGTCAGTTGCTCTACCAACTGAGCTAAAGGTACATATTTTATCCCATAAGGGTAATTTTCTTTTGGCAGGGGTGGCAGGATTTGGTGTTTTGCACACCGCCCCGATAAAACGTTCACTGAACGTTTTAGTCCACTTATCTGCTAATCATTTAATTGGCTTTCAATAGTGGACAATTTTGCAAGTGCAAAATTTCTCCCCCATCAAATCCAGCCACATTACATTTTAATTGGCAGGGGTGGCAGGATTTGAACCTACGAATGACGGAATCAAAATCCGTTGCCTTACCGCTTGGCGACACCCCTGTGTGTATATAATGGGGCGGGCGATGGGAATCGAACCCACGACCTCAAGGACCACAATCTTGCGCTCTAACCAACTGAGCTACGCCCGCCATTCTGGTGCGCCTGAAGGGATTCGAACCCCTGACCCTCGGCTTAGAAGGCCGATGCTCTATCCAACTGAGCTACAGGTGCATATAATAAAGCGTCCCCGAAGCAAAGTATTTTTGGAGCGGGTGATGGGAATCGGACCCACGCAGCCAGCTTGGAAGGCTGGAATTCTACCATTGAATTACACCCGCATTACCTTTCCGTAGACAATGCTAAAAAATTATATCAAAAAGGTCAGGCGTTGTCAACTGTTTGTCAATTATTTTTTAAATTTTTTAAAAAACGAATTTTTGGCGTTATTTTTAGTAAATGAATATACAAGTAAAAATAAAAAATCTTGACACGTTTCTATCTGTTATGTATAATTGTATATATTGTTATAGTAATATATAAGAGAGAAAAAACGGAGTTTTAACGTTATGTATTTAGATATTTACAAAAACTGGCTAACAAACCCAATTTTAACCGACGAGCAAAGAAAAGAACTATCAGCAATTTCAGATGACCAAAAAGAAATTGAATATCGTTTTGGCAAAGATTTAGAATTTGGCACGGCTGGTATGCGTGGGTTTATAGGTCTTGGCACAAATATGATGAACGTTTATACCGTTCGCAGAGCCACTCAAGGTCTTGCTGAATATATAAAAACTCTTGGCGAACGCGCAAAAAAACAAGGCGTTGTAATTTCTTACGATACTAGGCGTATGTCTTATGAGTTTGCTTATGCTTCAGCTGTAGTTTTGGCTTCAAACGGCATTAAGGTGTACTTATTTAACGACGTTCACCCCGTTCCAATGCTTTCTTACGCAGTAAGGGAAATGGGCACGGTTGCAGGCATTATGATTACTGCGAGCCATAACCCCAAAGAATATAACGGTTATAAGGTTTATGGTAGCGACGGCGCGCAAATGTCGCCAGAAGATACTGCTAAGGTCGTTGAATTTATCGAAGACATTGGCGATTGCTTGTCTGATAGAATTCTTTTTGACGAAACGCTTTCTAAAAAAATCAACGTGGTTAGTAAGCGTGTAGACAACAAGTATTATAAAACCATAAAGAAACTTTCTCTTTCCCCAAAACAAGTTAAAAAGGTGGGTAAAACTATAAAACTAGTATATACCCCTGTTCACGGAAGTGGATATATACCCGTAACGACAATTTTGAAAAAAATGGGCATTACGGCCACGCTAGTTCCCGAGCAAACGACTAAAGATACTGAGTTTTCTACGGTAAAAGTGCCAAACCCCGAAATAAAAGAAACACTTACGCTCGGCATAAAAATGGCAGACTTTAAAAATGCAGACGTTGTTTTCGGCACTGACCCAGACTGTGATAGACTAGGTGTGGCAGTTAGAGACAATAAGGGCGAGTTTGTTGCCCTTTCAGGAAATCAGTCGGGGATACTGCTCTTAGATTACGTTCTTCGTCGCCTAAAAGAGATGGGAAAACTTACAAAGAAAGGTTTTGTGGTAAAGAGTTTTGTTTCCACGGGCATGGCAAAGCTTATTTGTGACGATTACGGTGTGGAGCTAATTGAAGTTCCAGTAGGTTTTAAGTTCATTGGCGAAAAAATTAAGCAATTAGACGATACTGGCAAGAGAGAATATTTGTTCGGCTTTGAAGAAAGCTGTGGATATCTTCGTGGAACACACTGTCGTGACAAAGATGCAGTAGTTGCAAGTATGTTGTTCGCTGAAATGGTGTGCTACTACGCTTATTACGGCAAAGGCATTTACGAACGCTTAACCGAGCTGTATGAGAAATACGGTTTTGTTTTTGATACAAACGTTAGTATAGCGTATTCTGGCCTTAACGCAATGCAGGAAATGAACGCCGTTGTCGATAAGCTTAAGACTATGCCAATAGAGAACATAGGTGATTTAAAAGTTTTGGCAACTAGGGATTACTCAAAAGCCCAAAAAACTTATGCAGACGGAAGTGTTGAAAAGATAGATTCGCCTAAAACAAACGCTGTTTACTACGAGCTAGAAGGCGATAGCTTTATCTGTATTCGCCCAAGTGGAACAGAACCAAAGATAAAAGTTTACTATTCTCTAAAATGCGAAAAACAAGAAGATGCACAAGATATATTCTATCAACTAAAAACTGCATTTGAAGAAATCATAAAATAATATATGTCAAAAAAACACGTAATCAATAAGTGCACGCCACATAGTAGTGGCGTGTTCGCTTTTTTAAAACTTCAATTATTTAAATTGATATACCTAGTATACAAGTTAATATACCTAAGAAAATTAGTAGTTTAATACTGCTTGTAAAACAAATGCGTAATTTTATACAACTAAATATTAATTTTGTTATATATATTATTCGATAATTATGGTATAATAAATCAAACATACAAAATAGTTATCAAGACGACTGATTTAGCCATTGCGAGCAAGATAAAGCAGGGAACTTTGCAACATGTTTATGTAAGCTTAGGATTGTTTTGCGCTAACATACAAAAAGAAAACTAATACTACTCTTTTATTTTATGCGTTTTTTTACATTGTTACACGACATAATAACTTTTCTGTCAATGTACTGAATTTAAAAATAATAGTATAATTTATCTAACGAAAAAACGTGGAGAAAGAACAGATATGAATTTTGATTTTTCAAGATATCCTAATAGGAACGTGTTTCCTGAAGAAATAAAGAGCGACTTAGTATACAAAGACGTTCAGCCTAAAGGCTACCAGCAGGGCAAGGTGTGCAAGGTAGAAGGCGAACTTTTATACGATTTTAGTGTGGAAAGCATAGGTTTTTTCACTATAAAAGCGCGTGGCAAGGGAGAACTCACTTTAGATTACTGCGAGTGGCTTGACGAAATGTACGATAGGCATGAAGACACCATTCCTTGCTGGTATATTCCACCCGTTGATAAAATAACGGTTGATAGTAAAGATTTTGTAGAAGTTGGCATTGGCAAAAGGCGTGCATTCAGGTTTTTGCGCATTCGAGCTACTGGCGAGATAGAAGTTTCAGAGCCAAACTTAAAGACGGTAGAAGCAAGAAACCCGTTTGACGGCACTTTCTATTGCAACGACCAACGCATAAATGATATATACGAAATGTCAAAGCGTACAACAAGGTTGTGCATGCAAGACTTTATAGAAGACGGCATTAAAAGAGACGGGCTTTGCTGGATAACCGATTCGCGCCAAGGTATGATATGTAACTATGCTACTTTAGGTAATACTACAGTGGTTAGAAACAGCTTGATTTACTTTATTCGCACAATGAAAGAAAACGGCTGGATTTCTACTAGTGGAACTATAGGTGGCGCACATCAACACCCTAGTAATATCGACTATATGTTTGACTTCGTTACTAAAAAGTCGGTAGAAGGTACGCCTGAATTCTATAGGGATTGTGGTGAAATTTATTATATTCCTTACCAAGCAGATTTTCTTGGAATGGTTTATGAATATTATCAATATTCAGGAGACGAGGCGTTTGTAAAAAAGATTTGGAGCTTTGTTAATAAGATTGCCGAATACGCTTGTGATTTGTCTGATGAAATGATTGCAAAATATCATTTCCCAATACAACCTAAAGCGAATCGTCCGTATACGGATAATCTTTGCGACCAAGCCTGTGTATACTCTTCGTTAGTTTACGGAATTAAAGATTACGTAAAACTTTGCAAGGTTTTCGGCACGGAAGAAGATATACAAAAAGCGCAAGTGGCAATCGATAGGTATTCTAAGAAAGTATACGAGTACATGGATGAACAAAAAAGAATGTTCAGAAACTGCCATGAAGTTAGAACGTATAGTCCTGTGGCTCAATCGTTTATGTATCTAGCAGGTCTTGTTTCTAAAGAAGATTACCTTTCAGCATTAAAGGCAATGCCTAAAGAAACAACGGCCTATCCCGACCAAGGCATGGCTAAACAATGGATAGTAAGGGCGCTATGCGAGGCTGGGTATTTAGCCGAAGCATTTACTTGGATACAAGAAGAATGGGGTGCATTACATCGCTACGGCTATACCACTTGTATTGAGCGTTGGGATGTAGACGACATGGAAGATACGAGCATCTTTACTCCACTCAGTGCCTGTCACGCATGGTCGGCAACCCCGTCTTATTTCTTAGCTAGATACGTGTTGGGTGTGCAGATTTTAGACGATGGCTGTTCAAAAGTTAGTATTAAGCCTAACTTATTGGGACTAAAATACGCTATGGGTACCGTGCCTACGCCAAAGGGTTTAATTAAGGTTAAAGTTCATAACGGAAAAGTAGAAATCTCTACTCCTGACGGGGTGCAAATTATCAAATAAAGATTAATTAAAGGAGAAATCATGGATAGTAAGAAATGGTTTAAAGAAGCAAAATTTGGAATGATGGTTCATTTTGGCTTGTATAGTTTGATTGCAGGCGAATGGAAAGGTAAGCGTACCGATAGGGTTGCCGAATGGGCGCAACATATTTTCAAAATTCCTAACGCAGAATATGAAAAACTTGCCGATGCGTTTAACCCTATCTATTTTGACGCTGAAGAGTACGTTAAACTAGCAAAAGAAGTGGGAATGCAATACATAGTAGTAACGGCAAAGCATCACGATGGTTTTGCGCTCTATCATAGCAAGGTTGATAAATACAACGTTGTAGATGCTACCCCTTACGGCCGTGATATCATTAAAGAATTTGCAGATGCTTGTAAAAAGCATAATTTAAAACTTGGACTTTACTATTCTCAAGAAATGGACTGGCACGAACCTAACGGTGGTGGACGCGTTTGGCCGCCAGATGAAAACTTGGTGGATACTCACTATTGGGAGAATAACTGGGATTTCCCGTCAAGCAACAAAAATTTCTATCAATATTTTAAGGATAAAGCCCTTCCACAAGTAGAAGAACTTTTAACTAATTATGGAGATATTTGTTTGATTTGGTTTGACAACCCTTGGACAATTACCCCTGAACAGAGCGATGAGCTTTTCCATTTGGTAAAAAAACTTCAACCCAACTGTTTGGTTAACTCTCGTATCGGCAACGGACGTGGTGACTATACGTCTACAGGAGATAACGAATATCTTGATATCGATGTTGGCGATAAGCTCTATGAATGTCCTGCAACCCTTAACGATAACTGGGGATACAAGGCTTATGATGACAACTGGAAAGACGCAAAGAGAGTTTTGGAACTCAAAAAGCAATTAAACGATTGTGGGATTAACTATTTATTAAACGTTGGTCCAGACAATCTTGGCAGAATACCTGGTCCTTGCCTAGATATACTAAGAGAAGTGGGCAAAGAACTTAATAAGAAATAACAACTAGAAAAAATATGCCCGACTGCAATTCGCTGTCGGGCATTCGTTTTGTTTATTGAAAAATTACTATATAAATATATTATATTGTTTTAGGGTTATAACAAATCTTCGTTATAAACAGCCCTTACACCCCCGATGAATTTGGGGCGAACTCGCGCGCAGGTTAGGTGTGCGTTTCCAATTTCTTTTACCGAAAGGCGAACTGGCACGGCAACTTTTTTTAGATGCATACCAATAAGCGTGTCGCCTATATCCATACCTGCATCAGCTTTAATTTCTTCAACGACGATAGGTTGTTCAAGGCTAGCGTAAGCAACGGTCGCAAGGCTACCACCTGCCTTTTTTTGTGGAACTACGTTTACTGGCTCAGCAAACGGTAGGGCTTCACGCTCAACAACGATTGCGCGATTTAAGTGTTCACAGCACTGAACTGCAAGATAAATTCCTTTCTCTTTTAGTGTGCCGTAAATACCATCAAAAATTTCCTTTGCAGTATCGGGGTCAGAATTGGTGCCTATTTTACTGCCAACAACTTCGCTAGTAGAACAGCCTACAACAAGTATAGAGCCAGCTTTAAGCTTAGCGATATCGATAAGTTCATTTACTGCATTTTCACATTGACATTTAATATTCATATCTTTCACCATAATTTATTTTAGCACCGAACGGCAAAAAAAGCAACGATTTAACCTATATTTAGGGGTAAATATCTAAAGTTATACTATATATATTATAATGCATAAAAGGGTTAAAAAATGGTGATAAAAAAATTTAAAAAATGTAGAAAAAGTTTTGTTTTTTGCTTGACTTACATTTTATAAAATGGTAATATAGTTAGGCTATCGCTTTCGATAGCAATAATTTTGTGGCGTAAAAAACCACCTTTGACCGTAGTCAAAGCACCGTAGATTGACAACTGCATAGAAAGAAAAGAGAGATATAGCAAATATATCAATCGAGAAGACTTAAATTTTTAGTACATTAAGGCAAAAAGATTAAAAAAGACTAAATATCTTAAAAAACGAAAGGTTAATACGAAA
>JAZOMU010000044.1:0-5211 GCA_045654125.1 Christensenellaceae bacterium | reverse complement strand
GCGACGGAAAATTTCCCGTCGCTTTTTAAGTTTTTATATTTTAGACTTTCATTCTTAAAATGTCGCCTGCAAAGAGTGGAATATGAGTAAATAGTTTTATGCGTTGTTGCACTAGCTTTGCGTCATCTATTTCCTTATCCTTTTCATCTAGCATTTTTGATATGGTTATTGTTTTATTAAAGCTTTCACTTGGCGAAAGCACTTCTAAACTATCCCCAACCTTAAAGCGATTGCGCATTTCTACAACTGCGTAATCTTTATTTTCGTTGCTTTCTAATACGTTTGCTATATATTTATAACTGCCTTTGCTTTGGCTATCATCATAGTTAACCGTTCTATCGTTATCGCCTAAAAAGTAAGCTGTTGTAAACGCCCTATGCGCTGTCTTTTTTAATTCGGTTTGGAAAAGCGCATCTTCTTTATACTTTGTGCCATATTCATAATAAGCATCAATTGCTCTGCGATATGCGTTGACCACGGTTGCAAGGTAGTATTCAGATTTCATTCTGCCTTCAATCTTAAAAGAGCAAACGCCTGCACCATCTAGCTCGGCAATATAATCCAATAGATTTAGGTCCTTGCTGTTTAGGATATACGTGCCACGCTCGTCTTCTTGTATTTCCATAAATTCGCCATCAGAACCCTTTTCACGAATTTCATAGTTCCATCTGCACGCTTGCACACATGCGCCACGGTTACTGCTCCTGCCCGTTTTATAGTCTGAAAGCAAGCATCTACCACTATACGCTATGCACATTGCGCCGTGGATAAATGTTTCTATCTCAATGTCTGGCACTTTTTGGCTAATTTCACTGATTTCTTTTAAGCTAAGTTCTCTTGCTAAGATAACGCGCTTTACCCCAAAATTCTTCCAAAACTCCACTGTTTTGTAGTTTAGGGTGTTTGCTTGTGTAGATAAATTTATAGGTAGGTTTGGAGCAACTTCTCTTGCAAGAGCAATTAAACCTGTATCCGATACGATTGCCCCGTCAACCCCTGTGCTTTCTAAAAACTTAAAGTACTCTTCGGCTTTGTTTATATCTGTGTTACGCCCAAAAATATTTACCGTTACGTAAACTTTCTTATTTAGGTTATGCGCATACTCTACTGCTTCTATAATTTCTTCATCGGTAAAGTTCCCTGCAAGTGCGCGTAGGCTGAAACTTTTTCCACCAATATACACAGCATCTGCACCATAATAAAAAGCAGTTTTTAATTTGTTCATATCGCCTGCTGGCGAAAGTAGTTCTAGTTTTCTCATTTGATTTTTTCCGTTATGCTTAATCCGTCTTCGATATCTATTATTTCGGTATTTAAATCTTCATTTTCCGTTATTGATGATAAAAATCTTTCCATACTATTTTTGGTTGTATTAAACTTATGTGGAGTTTTTACTTTTCCACCCACGTAACCACGAAATAGCACGTTATCAGCAAAGAGTATTCCACCACTTTTAAGCACCGATAATAAGTGGGGCAAATACTCAAAATAATGACCTTTAGGTCCATCTAAAAAAATGAAATCATATTCGCCAGTTAAAACAGGTATAATTTCCGATGCGTCGCCTTGAAAAATTTTTGCGCGCTCTAAAACGCCAAATTCTTTATAGTTTGCTTTGGCAAGCTTAATCTTTTCTTCATCTATCTCTATGCCGGTAAGATGCGAACTCTTGCTAGTAAGTAACATTGCTATGCTTGATAAACCTAGGTTTACGCCTATCTCAAGTATTCTTTGTGGTTGTTTTTCTTTTATTTTTTCTAGCAGTATCTCAAAAGATTTATCGCGAAGTATTGGCTCGCCTTGTATTTTTGCTTGTTCTCTTAAACGTTTAACTTTTTCTAACACTATATCACCATAATCACAGGTAAAATTATCGGATTTTTCTTAGTTGCCTTAAACAAATAGTTTTTGGTACATCTTCTGATTATATTTGAAAGCTCTGTTTCATCACGAACTGTTCGCAAGTCTATACCGTTTAGGGTTGAAACAACGTGCGTTTTAGCGTCTTCTATTATGGTATCTGAAAGCACTAAACCTTTACCTATTATTTCTAGTGAAATTAACTTTGCCGTAAGCTCATCTAGGCCCACTGATATAACGATAATACCATCTTCGGCTAAATGCCTTCTATCACGCAATACGTAGCTATCGGCATCGTCAATCCCCATACCGTCTACAAACCTTGAGCCTGCTTGGAATTTTTCGCCAAAACACATAGTTTTATCAGTAAGCTCTACCGTATCGCCTATTTCAGCAATAAGTATATTGCTTTCTTTCATTCCTAAGCTTTCAGCTAACTTTGCGTGCTTTTTTAAGTGCCTATATTCGCCGTGCACGGGTATAAAAAACTTGGGCTTTACTAACGAGTGCAAAACTCTTAGCTCGCCACGGCAAGCATGCCCTGAAACGTGAATAGGCTCTAATGATTCGTATATTACTTCTGCGCCAAGCCTATAAAGGTTATTTATAACACCGTAAATCATTTTTTCGTTGCCAGGAATTACAGAAGCGCTGATTACTACAGTATCGTTTTTACCGATTACCACTTTATTAAACTCGCCACTAGCCATACGGGTTAGGGCACTCATTGGCTCACCCTGTGTGCCTGTTGATACAATTACAACTTCTTCATCTCGGTGGTTTTTAATTTTTTCTACGTCTATTATGAGATTATTAGGTATTTTTATCTCGCCAATTTTAGATGCTGCCTCTGCAATATTTATCATACTTCTACCAGAAAACGCCACCTTTCTTTTATACTTTTTTGCAAGATCTAAAATTTGTTGTAGCCTATGCACGTTAGATGCAAAAGTTGCTATAATAAGTCGTCTTTTCGCATTGTTTGAAAACACGTGGTCTAAAGTTTCTTTAACCACGGCTTCACTCATAGTTGTCCCTTCTATCTCTATATTTGTAGAATCTGCCATCATAAGCAAAACGCCCTTATCACCTATCTCGGAAATTCTACTTAAATCCATAGTTTCACCGTTAACTGGGGTAAAGTCAATTTTAAAATCGCCCGAATGAAACACCACCCCAACTGGTGTAGTTATTGCTAGTCCAACAGCGCCTGCGATTGAGTGGTTCACATTGATAAATTCGATGGAAAAACAGCCGAGTTTTATTACGCTTCCTGCCACTACACAATTTAGGCTTACGTCGTTTAGTTTGTGTTCGCGAAGTTTGTTTTCTATTAGCGTTAAGGTCAATTTAGTGCCGAATATAGGCGCAGAAATTTCCTTCATAATATAAGGAATTGCGCCTATGTGGTCTTCATGCCCGTGCGTTATTAAAACACCACGGATTTTATTTTTGTTTTGTTCAAGATAGGTAACGTCTGGTATTACCAAATCAACGCCCGGCATATTGTCTGATGGAAATGATACGCCAACGTCTATTATTATAATGTCCTTGCCAAACTCTAGCGCAGTCATGTTTTTTCCGATTTCACCAACGCCACCTAAAAAACGCACCTTTAACGTTTTATTTTCCTTTTGCTTAGGCAACTCTTTCTTTTTCTTTATTGTTTTATCGGCAAAAAGCACGTCGCTAGCTTTTTTAATAGTAGTCTTTTTCTTGTTTCCGTTTTTCACTTTTTGCTCCTTATATTAGTTTATTTTCTCATGATTGAAAATTATTTTTATAGCAAGATAAAGTTATTATAATTATACACTTTTTTGTGAAAAATGTAAACAGTATTAGTATTACAATCTGATAAAATCCTTAATAAGCCTGTAAAACGCTTGAAAAAAAAGGCGAATAAGATTATAATATATCTTAATTGAATTATTTTTGAAAAACCAATCTTATTCACAAGGAGAGACTTATGAGAGTATACAATTTTGCAGCAGGTCCTTCGACCCTTCCGTTGCCAGTATTAGAACAAGCGCAAAGAGAGCTTTTAGACTATCAAAATACTGGTATGAGCATTATAGAAATGAGCCATCGTGGCAAGCCTTTTATGGCTGTTAATGCAGAAGCTAACGCTTTACTTCGCGAGCTTATGAATATCCCTGACGATTATTCAGTTCTTTTTGTTCAAGGTGGCGCTACTCAACAGTTTGCTGCTGTTCCGTTAAACTTACTTAAAAACGGTAAGGCTGATTATATTTTAACCGGTAACTTTGCTCAAAAAGCTTATGAAGAAGGTCAAAAATACGGCGATATGGCAGTTGCAGCATCATCTAAAGAAGCTAACTACACCTATATTCCCGATATGAATTCTATCAAGTTCCGTGATGGAATTGATTACGTTCACACAACTTACAACAACACCATTTTTGGCACTCGTTACACTGAACTACCTAAAACAGATGCAACTTTAGTTACCGATATGAGTTCTTGCATTTTGAGTGAAGAAGTTGATGTTAAGAAGTTTGGACTTATCTACGCAGGCGCACAAAAGAACATTGCTCCAGCAGGTCTTACTATCGTTATCGTTAAAAAGGAATTGCTTGGCAACGCTTCACCTGTATGCCCAATCATGCTAAATTACGCTATCCAAGATAAAAACGATAGCTTGTATAACACTCCACCTTGCTTCCCTATCTATATGGCGCTTTTGGTGTTTAGATGGCTTAAAAACTTAGGTGGCGTAAAGGCTATGCAACAAATCAATGAAGAAAAGGCTAAAATGCTTTACGATTTTATTGACAACTCTTCACTTTACACCAATAAGGTTAATCCTAAAGATAGGTCGCTTATGAACGTTCCGTTCGTAACAGGTAGCGAAGAGCTTGATGCTAAATTTGTTGCAGAAGCTTCTAAAACTGGCCTTGTTTCTCTCAAAGGGCACAGAGTTACCGGTGGAATGAGAGCATCTATTTACAATGCTATGTCTTTGGAAGGTGTAAAAGCTCTTATCGCTTTCATGGACAAATTCGCTAAAGAAAACTAAAAATCATGGATTTTGGGATTGATGTTAAAATCGCCTAAAATCCAAATATCAATTAAAAGGATAATACGATGTTCAAGATTCAAACATTAAATAAAATTTCAGCAGAAGGATTGGCAAACTTTCCTCGTGATGATTATCAAATTGCTTCAGAAATCTTAAATCCAGATACAATTTTGCTAAGAAGTGCTGATATGCACCCAATGGAACTTCCAGCTTCTGTAAAAGCTATCGCTCGTGCTGGTGCTGGTGTAAACAATATTCCAGTTTCTGCAATGTCTGAAAAAGGTATTGTTGTTTTCAATACTCCTGGTGCA
>JAZOMU010000043.1:0-78121 GCA_045654125.1 Christensenellaceae bacterium | reverse complement strand
CTAATATGCTAAATGAACTGCGAGCAAGTTTATAATTTTCATTTTGCTCTTTGGTCAAACTATCTTGTTTATCAAAAAATAAATACCTATTAACAAACCAATTTTTTAAATCATTAGCATCTATGCCATCAACAGCCATTTTTCCATTTATATATTCTTTTCTTTCTGGATCAGATGAAATAGAATTTAATTTCGAATAAATGATATTACGCTCTATACCAAAATATAAAATATTTTCCGCATACTTTTGCCATCCACCCCTATAAACTTCGTCACTTGGTAAAAACTTATCTACTATTTCATCTTTTTTTAGAACATTAGTATCATCAGCACATATTTCTATGCTATATTTACCGCAATCACACAAAGCGTTTCTTTTTAATTTTGAAGGAGTAGCAGAACTAAACGCATCCGTTATAATATCAAGAATTGTACTTTTACCAATTCCGTTTGAGCCACAAATAACATTAACATTTCGATTAAATTTCAATTCTAAATTTTTTATTCCACCAATACCATTTATAGATAATCTTTTTATTTTCATCTTTGTCCTCTACAACTAATTTTAGTGTATTATAGCATATATTGACAAAAAATGCAATTCACTTGGATATCCAAAAACACTAAAAAAATTTAAAAGACGTAGTTTATATACTACGTCTAAAAATCAATATATTAAGTTTATTTTCAACTATTTACAATGCTATTAGTTGTTTATTTCCCAAAAAATTTTTTTATAAAACTTGGGAAAAAGTTTGTAAAATTAGGATATTCATAAAAGATAAATTTTATAAAAAATGCTTAAAAATAATAAAAAACACCCGAAAATGAACAATTTTCGGGTGAAAAATATCCAACTCAATGGGACAATGAGGCAAAAAATAGTGAAAAAACTAAAGTTTTTAAGGCTTTTTAAGTTTGAGCAAAACCCTAGGGGGATTTTGGGAACAAGTCTTTTTAAGTTTTTCAAGAAAAAAGGCAAGATTTATCTTTGTTTTTCTAATATTTTTAATCGTAATATTTTTTGATTTTTTAGGTGGCTTTTTTAAATTTTTCCCAAGAAAAACCCCTATAATCAGCCTTAAAATCCCTTGTAGCTTTATCGCTTTGTTTTTGTAAAAATTTATTTTTTTAAGACCTTTTTTATTGCAAAAAACTGTATTGATTTTGGCAAGGCGTTTAGCAATAATAAAAGCTTATTCCTGTTAATATTATATGCAAATCTTGGTTTTTTCTTTGATATAATTTTTAGCATTTTTTGCGCTATTTTTTTAGGTGATACGCTTTTAGCTTCTACATCATTAACTATCTTTCTAAACCTATCTGCATTACAGATATAATGAGTTGTTTTTTCGCAAAACTTGTCAAGCTGACTGGTTGAAACGCCAAGCATGCCAGTAGACACTGCCCCTGCGCGCAAGACAGAAACAGATATATCTAAAAGTTGAAGTTCCATTCTTAATGAAAACGCGTATTTATCTAACGCACCCTTAGCAATCGCATAAATCCCTGTAAACGGCAATGGATTAAGTGGAGCAAGTTCACTAGTAACCATAACGATTTTACTACCTTTTTTTAATAACGGCATAAAAGTTTTATTAACGTAAAACGCGCCAAAAAAGTTAATCTTGAACAGCCTTTCAAAATCTTCATTTCCGACTTCAATGAGCGAGTCTAACGCATACACACCTGCAAAGTGAACTATCGCAAATAATTCGTTCGTAACAGCTTTAACCTTTTCCAATGCGTGCTCTACGCTGTCGCTATTAGAAACATCAGCTTGTATAGGAATAATATTTTCTTCAGATTGATTTACAATTTTATCAAGCGCAAAAACAACGTAGCCGTTATTAACAAACTCTTTAACGGCAACGCTACCCATTCCACCATAAGCGCCAGTAACCAACACGTATTTCATACATCACCCGTTTTAACGCCTATTTAGTCGTTAAAGACCTTCATTAAGAAATACAAAGCAAAATCCTGGTCATTAGAGAAAACATTGTGGAATTCGCCTTTATTTCCGTTAATTTGACGGGGATAAACATAAGCGCAACTACCCACACCACTTTCATTAAATAAATAGCAACAGTTCCTTAAGCATTGCTCACCATAATCTTTATAGTAATCATTGTTAGCTAATTTACCATAAAGGTAAAAGCAATACCCACTAAGCACGCTCCAATAATGCAACGTGTCACCAAAAGTGCCGTTTTTACCAAACCAAAAATCATCCCAAAACCTAATAGGAATTTTGTTTTGCCTACAATCAGGCTGGCAACCATCAAATCTCTCTAGAATCTTCAAATGCTTTTCAGCTTCTATAAGATACTCTTGTTCACCAGAAATCTGATATTTATCAAGCAATAATGTTACTGCAGGAGTAACTATGGTTTGTTCAAAATTAACTTCGTGTGGTGGATAATTAGTTCCATTTTTAACTATGTTAGCTATATGCTCGTCAAACAACGGTAAAATTTCCTTTAATTCAGCGTTAAGGCCAGCATCTTTTAAGCAGTTAAATAGAGTGGAAAACCTTATTCCGTTTGGATAGAACTTACTGCCACCTTTGGTGTAGTAGTATTTAACTACAGTGTAAACGAGTTTTGCCCACCTAACGTTTTTAGTAAGGTTATAATATTCGGCAAAGAGGAGCATAACCCATGGTGGGTTATAAAGCCTTAAACTCTTTTCATCCTTACCAATATTGCCATAAACGTAACCGTTTATCTCATCCACACTTTCTCTCAACAAAAATTCAACGTATAAATCTATACTTGCTCTAATCTTTTGGTCGTTATTTTTTTGAAGCCACTTGATTATAGAAATTGGCATACCGAGACGCTCTCTAACGCCGTTATAATCAGGCCAAGTAGTATTGCAGTGTTGCATTTTTTCTTGGTTATCATAAACCAAATAATCACCATATAATGGAGAGTTTTTATCTAGGCACTGCTGATTTTCTACTATAAATTTAATGCGCTTGCTTACTAAATCATCTACTGACGAAATAACGTTAAAGGTAGCTGAGCCAGTTGTTCCATTTATTGTAAAATAAAACTTGTGTTCACCACAACGTTGTGGTTTAAGACTAACTTTTATGCATTTTGCACCTTTCTTAAACGCAACATTCTCGCCATCTAACACCACGCTAGCATCTGCAATTTTGTTTTTTGACAATACCGAAAAACTAACTTCGCTATCAAAGTCAAAAGTTAAACCTTTATCGCATTGAACGTGCAAATAACTATCAAATTTCTTTAGCTTATTGAAAAAATCTTCCTTATTCTTATAAATGAAAAAAGCATACTCTAATTCATAAGTATCATTTTTGTTTAGATAAAACGGAGCTAGATTGAAGCGAAAATAACCTCTATTATGAGTGCACGCGCCATCTTGACTATACGAAGATATCCTACCCTTGCTAAAGACCAAACCTAAATTATTTTCGCTTAGTCCCATACGTTCCGAACGAACGTAGCATACATCTAAACCAGTATGAATATGGGTATGGGCACGCTCTTTCATACATATTTCGCTAGACTCGTAAGCATCATTAAATGGCATATCTATAGATATATCACCATCTTTATAATATACAGGATAAGAATTTTTATTTTTCAACACGGTTTTTACAATTAGCTTATCTCTTTTAATTGTATATTCCGTTTTTGCTTCTACACCCCTGCTTTCGCTGATTACAACCGTTCTAGAGCTTGAGCTTACAATCTCTTTTAAATCAAAATAAGTTGGGTCATAAGCCGTTTTAACGCCTTCTAAGCGCAAAAGTTTAATTCTATCGCCAAAATCTCTTAAAAGACAAAAATATCTACCACCTTTACAAAAATTCATATTATTTTTGTCTTTTACTAATGATAATAATTTAACACCACCAAGTTTTTTATCAAATTTTACGTTAAAAAAACTATTTCTCATCCTGTACTCCTTTTTTAACTAGCTCTATTACATTGCCAAGTGATTCTTTTAAATTCTCGTTTACTTTATAAGAATAAGTTTTATTTTCATTTATGAATTCGTTATCAAACTCAAACCTATCATAATCTACAAATTCAGTATTAAAATTTATACTTTCTGTTAATGCGCCTAAAAACTTTTCCCAACGAGGACGATAATATCTTCTTATCATATCACCAAACTCGCGTGGAGAGTAATCGTGCAACGTAACGCACTTTTCATCCCCCCAAAGCGTAATTAAACGCTTAATCGAACGCATAATCCAGTATTTATCCTGCTCGTTCTTACCGCGCTTTAGCGCCTTATCTAAAAAGCTTTGGAAATTCAAGTTTTTATCGCAATCAATAATATTTTCTTGCAAATTAAATAGTTTTAGCAACTCATCGCGATATTTATTAAATAATTCCTTATCCTTGTTCTTAAATGCTTCTTGCATAGGATAGATTATTCGCCAAGAGTAATCGCCAAGCAATTGTCTTGCAATAGATACAGCATCTACAACGTAACCTTCCCTATCCTTACACTCGTCGTAATATTTAAGCAAGGTATCAGCAACTTTTATTAACGGCGAAAGGTCGTAAATAACCGAAGGCGATGCCCAAAAACATACTCTATTTGCATCAAGGCTAGGTTTAGCTAATAACCCGGATTCGTGGTCATACATAAATGTATCTATTGTGTATATCTTTTCAAACAAAATTTCAATTGCCTTTGCTAGCTCTTCACTTATAACCCCGTAACGAGCACCTACATATTCTTTAAAGTATTCGTTAGCTTCACGAAGGTTTTGTTTTGAAATAACCTCGGCTATTATGTCAAATAAAAACTCATCACATTCAACGCCTTCTGGTATTATACCGATACCAACACACGCTGAATCATTACTTTTAGCCATCTCGTGT
The DNA here is from genome assembly GCA_045654125.1 of Christensenellaceae bacterium. Taxonomy (GTDB): domain Bacteria; phylum Bacillota; class Clostridia; order Christensenellales; family Borkfalkiaceae; genus UBA1259. The sequence continues at coordinate 73,244 of JAZOMU010000043.1, read as the reverse complement.
GGTTTATAATAAGTACGTTTTGCACTTCCACGCATAACGACTTCCCCACCAAAATTGTTTACTAAGCAATAAATATGTGGATATCCTAAAAAGTCATCTCCACCATCGGGGCGTTCATCTGCGTGCAAATTCATTATCAAAACGTCCTCTTTAGATAACGCTGACAATATTTCACGGTCAGGATTAGCATGCCAACCTTGCAACGCCCAAACAGCATCTTTGTCTTGAACACGCATTATCTTTAGTACACTTTGAGCGTAAGCTTTTAGGTCTACGCCACCTTTCTTTCCACCTTCATGGAACGGGTCGATTGAATAATAGTGATGACCATCTGTGCCTAACAATTCTTTTTGTAAAGTATAAAATTGCTTAGCAATTTCGTTAAATATTTGATTTTCAGGCAAAAGAATAGCTGGGCGTAAAAACTGCTCACACCAATAACCTTGTGGCAATATTTTTGCAGTTGGGTGTTTATCTAAAAAATCATCAGGAACAGCACCACAATATCCTGGCAGTACGGCGCTCATACCAAAATCTTTTAGTTTTTTATTAAATTTTCTAGAAATTTCTTGTTGTTCTACAAACCAATAATCAGGGTATTCACTGTTATAAGATGATAAATTCATCATCCATTGCCAAGGCAAATAATTAGGTGCAGATATATATTTTTTCGCATCTTCTCTCGTATAACCAAATTTTTGCAATAATTCTAGCCACACACACTCGTTTCCTATAGGATTTAACACCAAGTTATAACCTGCAAGAATTAAATAGTCGGTAATTCTTTCCCAATCAGCCCAATCGTTAAACGCGTAAGAATACCCGTAAGTGCAGTAATTAAAGGCGTAACGATAATGAAAAACTGTTTGAGCACTAATCTCTTCTTTTGTATCAGGTGGGCAATCAGGAAGATTACCAGAAACACCTAAAATACCGTACTGAAACTTACAATATTTTTTTAAATACGCATTTAACGCCATTCCACCAGCTGAGCCACTAGTAGCTTTAATTAAAATTTTATTATCTTTTACAGAAAGTGAATATTCATCAAATCCACTTTCACTTTCTATTAGAGTAAAGTTCGTAAATTTGCCAAACTTACCCTGCGTTACTCTATCAACAAAATTAATAAATTCTGTAGTATTAGCATAAAACGGAATATTTTTTCTTTTAGTATTTCCAATAGTATCCATTTCAACCTCAAATTAAATCTATAATAAACCATATAACAGCATGCCAAGCAAAGCTGAAACTAAAATTAAAATTATTGGCGATATAGTTTTTTTCATAATTTTCTTGTATATGATATGCAGTGTAGCAACAACACAAAAAATTACCACTGCTTTCCAATCAAAGCCAACAACTACATCATATACCGTTTCTAGTGAAAATACAACAGTTAAAAATATCGTGAGACCTGTTGCTATAATCAATCCTACTACCACAGGGCGAACGCCTGACAAAAAGCCCTTAACCCCAGCATACTGTAACAATCCACGCACAAGAGATGCAACGATTAGTATAATTACAAATGCTGGCAAAACAACGCCAATCGTAGCGAGTATTGCGCCTATTATTCCACCTTGCGATGCACCTATAAAAGTTGCCATATTAACAGCTATAGGCCCTGGCGTAGATTCTGAAACGGCAATAAAATTCATCAATTGAGCCTCTGTAAGCCAACCGTGAGATAAAACCTCTTCAGTAAGCAACGGTATCATACCGTACCCACCACCAAAGGATACTGCGCCAATTTTAAAGAAAGTTAAAAACAAATCGAGAAGTAAAGGCATTAGTCTTTATCCTCCCCGTTTTCGCCTTGAGGTTTTATCGATGTCTGCTCTTTAGTTTTCTTTCGCTCGTTAAAATACCTAACTAAGAAAAAAGATAACCCAACGCATCCACCAATAAGAATAAAAATAATCGTTGAAAAATCAACGGCAAACAAGGAAAATGCAAGCATAAGGAATACTGTGATTAAAAGCAAACTGATATTAAACGCTGTCTTTTTTAAGTGTTTATACATTTTAATGCCAGCAGAAAGTATTAAAAAAGCAACGCATGCTTGAATTCCACGAAAAGCATAACCAACGTAAGTTAAGCTTAAGAACTCGTTAAAAAACAAAGATATAACGAAAATAATGATAAAGGACGGCAATACCACACCAAGCGTGGCAAAAAGCGAGCCAACCCAACCACAAATTTTATAGCCGATATAGGTTGCGCTATTTATTGCAAGTGGACCGGGCGATGCTTCTGCTATCGCTAAAATATCCATATATTCTTCGTGTTCTATCCATTTCTTTCTTTCCACTATTTCTCTTTCTATTATAGATATCATTGCGTACCCACCACCGAAAGTGAATAGCCCGATCTTAAACATAGTTAAAAATAGCGAAATCACGCACTTAATTTTTTTCATATTTTTATTATAATATTTAATTAAACTTATTGCAAGTATTATATTAAATTTATTTTAAATATTAAAAAAAGCGAAGTAAGTTTACTTCGCTTTTTCTTTTTTAATCTTCAAGAACTTTATAAAGTTTTTCTGCCGAGCAAACGCCACTTACCGAGTCTGGTTGAGATAAACAGTTTACTGCAACAAGGTTTGAAAATTCAAGCATCTTTTTGTCATCAAATCCATTATAGATTGAATACAAACTACCTGCACAAAACGCATCGCCTGCGCCAACGCTTCCCTTTATAAAACCTTTCTTAAGTTTAATTGACGGCACAGCCGTAAATTCACCGTTACTATCTAGCGAGAAACCCATCTCAGGACAATGCACTATAACCTTATCTTTAACGCCATAAGCCATTAGCTTTTGCATTATCAATTTAACGTTTTCAGACAATAATTTATCTTCTTTATCTCTTGGTGATATGCCAACAATGTTGCCTGCTTCAATTTCGTTAATAATAACGTAGTTACAATATGGGAGTGCCGCAGATACTACTTTATGGAAGTTACCACTCGTTTCACTTACTAAGTCAATAGAAGTTTTAATACCCATAGCCTGAACTTTTTTAAGAAGCTCTGCCATCGGAGTATTGCCACTTTCATCTAGCTTGTCAAAGTAATCTAAGAGCATTAGGTAGCCAATATGGAAAATATCACAATCAAGCTTATCAAAATCTATATCAGCAATACAAAATTCCTTATTAGCACCACGATTATGGAAAAAGGTTCTTTCACCCGTACCAATAACCGTCATAACGTCAGAATAAGAAGTGGGCTGTGTGTTGCTAATTTTAACTCCTGAAACATCGATACCAATATCACTCATTCTTGATAAAACGTATCTTCCCTTATCGTCGTTACCAACTCTACCGTAAACACAAACTTTAATGTTTTTATCAAGATTTTTAATATCCATTGCCGTATTTGGAACTGCACCACCAACAGCTAGAGATTCGTCTTCAATTGTTACTAGCATACCTTTTTCAGGATATGCGCCAATCATTTTTACGTTATCCGTTAAAATATTGCCTGCAAGAGCTATACCTTTATTCATACTAAACTCTTATCTCCTTTCCTGATAATTCTTCCACATAATCAATTACACTAGCAAGTGTTTCACCACTATTAAATTTATCATAAAGCGTTTCAATAACGCCAACCATCTTACCATCATAACCACAATATTTTTGTAAAGTAGCTTTAACGCCGTTTTCTTTTGCAAAACCAGAAAGCTCAACACTTCTTTCATCAGCTTGTGGATTAAAGAGCATGCCTGCCGCAATACCAATACATAAATATTCACAAGGCAAGCTGTGCTTTTCAGCAAGCAATAACGCACCAACTAACCTATCGTTGTTGCCGAGTTTTCTAATGGTATCTTTACCAACTCTTTCAACCGTATCGCCAAGCGCAGTGTTCTTAAATCTATAGATTAGATTTTCTGCGTGAGAAATCAAATCCTTCATTTCAGCACCATTTTCTTTTGCAACTGCTGAAGCCGATTGCAATAAGCTCTTATACGCAACGTATTTAATGTCAACGTCATTAACGGCTTGATAAATATATGTGTAATCTCTTAAATAGCCAAGGTATGCGCACGTTGCATGGCTCATATTGTGCATAAACAACTTTCTTTGAATAAACAAATTAAATGGAGCGTATGGATAAAGATTAGAAATTTTGGGAATTTCACCCTTAAACGCATTAAGGTCAACAGGTAAAATGTTATAAGGCTCTACGTATACACGCAAAACGTTGCCCATCTTCTTTTCTTCTGGAACAACTGGAACCATCCTACCAATACTTGCTTCAACAAAACCTATCTCACTATCAATTCTATCTGCAAATTCTGGTATCTGTTCTTTAATAAGCCCTTTAAGGAATTCATCTGCGCCTATTAAATTTTCACAAATAATAATATTGAAAGGCTTTTTATTGCTTTCAAAGCGTTTCTTTAAGCCCAAAGCGATAGGTTTAGCAATAAACTTCAAAACGTTAACGCCAATCGCAGTAGCCATAATATCTGCACTTGCAATTTCATCAGAAACAAGCTCAACGTTCGTACCGTCTATACCATATACATTTTTAACAATTCTTTCATCAATTCCTTCGTTGCTAACTACATCAACGGGATATTCCTTATCTGCGTTAAGTTTTCCTATAACTTCTTTGTTAATATCTATAAAACCTACGCTATATCCAGCATCAGAAAATACCTGACCGATAAAACCTCTACCAATATTTCCTGCGCCGTACATAATAAACTTTTTCATTTTTAATTCCTTTCCATTCGCTTGTTTTAGTTCATATCTGGAGTAAGTGGGCCAGCTAAATCTTTAAGGAAGAATAGTCTACCTGGAATTGTTGGGATAAAGCTTGAAGTGATATATCTTGTAGGTCCATATCTTAAAGTCATCCAAAGACTCATGCCTTGCCATTGCATACCACGATTGAATACGCCATCTGCACCACCAATTGCATAGTCTGCCTGGAACATCAAGCCAGGTCCAATAGTGTTTGCACGACAAGGAACTAATGACGTTCTAGATTTAAACGAAGTTATTGCGTTTTGTTCAATAGTTAATGGGTGTAGTTTTGCACCAATCCTATAGGGTTGAGCCTTCCACTCTTCATCACTCTTGAATTCAGAACCAAATTGTGGTTCCCAGAACGCGATATGGCACATTCTACCAATGCCGTAAACTAATACGAGCTTAGCGCCATCTTTCTTTAATGCCATAATCTTTTCAGGATATGAAGGGAGATTTTCTTTAGTAGCAAAGTTTCTGTGGTCCTTAGGAACGGTAAGTTCACCTAGTGGATTATAGAAAGCCTGCTCCATAGCATTTTGGAAAGATGCTTCGCCAGTAATTGTATTACCATCTGCATCTGCCCATTCGTCCATGTTAAAGCACCAAACGTTTTTACAGCTTACGTTCCATTCTTTTAAGAAATAAACTGCCCATTTATACATACCCATAGGACCTACAGGAAGAATAAACGCAAGTTTTTGACCCCTTTCGTTTGCCTTTTTAATTTCATTTGCGATTTCGTGACCCATTTTTACGTCGAATTCACCTAAGCTATCGCACTTAATAGGTGTAAAATCTTTATTCCAGAAAGCTTGACGGTCTGTTATGCTTTCAGGAGCGTTTGAACAACACTCGTCAATCTTCTTAAAATCCCAACCCTCGGGATAAAATCCTTCTAATAAACTGCCTTTTACTGTTGAATTAAAATCCATAATTTTTCTCCTTTTTAATTTTTAATATTTTATGTTTTTAAAGCCGATTTTTACGGCAACAATTTTTCCGTTGTACCTTTAAGGTATACTTGGCATTGCTTAAAACCTTCAGCATAATCAACGCCAGCTTGATAACCACGATATCTTGAACAGGTTCTGACCATATCACAAAAATCAATGTGGTCGTGGTCTCTCATCCATACTATTTGACTTTCGTGGCAATTTAGCATATCAATTTTCAAATCAATCGTGTCAGTTACGTCAACAAACATAGTTGGGTTAAAATTAACCCCAGCAAGAGTATCCATATAATAAATGGGAACTAATTTCGCAGGCGTATCGTCTTTGGTATATTTATGAACGGTACACTTATAATTCGGTAGCGTTGCCGTAAAGCTAGCATCAAAAACAAGTTTACTAATTGACGTGTGGTCTGGCATATAGTCATCTGGGTCGTGCGTGATTATTAAGTCAGGGTTAGCGTATCTAATTACGTCTACCATCTTATCACGTGCTTCACGGTTATTTTCATAAATCTCAAGGTCATCAAAACCACCCCAAATAACTTCAATTCCAGCTAGTGAACCTGCTTTTTTAGCTTCGTTTGCACGCATAACTCTTAGCTCATCTGGTGGGATTACAACGTGCCCTAAATTACCACTTGAAGCGTGGCAAACTATAACGGTATCTCCCCTTTGAACACATTTAGCAAGCGTACCCGAGCAAGCAATTTCTATATCATCAGGATGCGCACCAATAGCAAGTATTCTCATATTATCTCCTTTGTCCTTTTCTTATTATTTTAATACTGCGTATTAAAAATTACAATGGCACATAATATACAAAAAGAGTAAAATAATCTACTTGATTTTTTTAGTTGATTATGTTATACTTTTTATATGAAAAAATACTTTAAGCATAAAATACAAAATCTACTTGTTATTGATAAATTTGTAATACTACAATTTTATGAATTTGATAAGAACTTTAAATACGGACCAGAATCACATGACTTTTGGGAAATGGTTTTTGCCGATAAAGAAAGTTTATTATGCAACATAAACGGAAAAGATACCATCTTAGGTCAAGGACAAGTAATCTTTCATAAGCCAAATGAAGTACACGCACACTCAGCCAACGGTAAAAACGCACCAGAAGTTTTTGTAGCGTCTTTCGCTTGCCGTTCGGAAGCAATGCAATTTTTTGAAAATAAAATTATTACGCTAAACCCTAGACAAATTCAATCAATTTACTCTATAATGGAGCTTGCTCGCCAAACGTTTGACATATCCTACTCAGACCCCAACTTGAGAAAAATGGAACTTTTGCCACACCCTATTTTAGGTGGAGAACAGCTTATCAAAAACCATTTTGAATTATTGCTGATAGACTTAATGAGAAGCTTAACGGAAACAGCTGATGGAAACAAGATTTTTATAACAGAAAATCAACAAAGCAATAAGTTAGTTGATGAAATAATAAATTTACTTAAAGAAAACGTCTATAGAAATCTATCTATCTACGAAATAAGTAAATTAACAAGTTATAGCAAAGCATATATTTTTAAACAATTCAAAACGGCTACAGGAAAAGGAGTAATTGAATATTATATTGAACTAAAAAACAAGGTAGCAAAAAAGTTATTAAGGGAAAACGAATTATCGGTTAGAGAAATTTCAGAAAAACTATGTTTCGACACACCAAACTATTTTTCTAAAACGTTTAAGAAACTAAACGGAATCACCCCTACGCAATACAAAAAACGTTATAATATAAAACTCGGTTGACACAAGTCAACCGAGTTTTTTAGTCTGAACTTTAAGTTTTATTTAACCTTTTGGCAGTATACTTTATACCATTCATCTGCAATTACGTCAGCACCTGCAATATTAGGATGAACACCATCATATAAATAGATTTCTTCGCCATTTAGTTTTGCAAGCTCATCAAACTTGTCTTGAACTTTTACTAACGGAAGATTAAACTCGTTAGCAAGTTTTTCAACTACTTTTGCATAGTCGTACACCTTTAAAAAATGTTCGTAATTTTCAATAGTAGCAGAACCTTTTAAGAAAAACGGCTCTATAAGAATTATCTTAACGTTAGGCAATCTTTCTAACGTTTCGCTAATAAGCATACGATACACTTTTTCAAATCGGTCTATTTCTACGCCATTTTGTTCAAGTTCATGCCATATATCGTTTACACCGATTAAAATAGTTAAAATTTCAGGTTCTAAGTTCCAAACGTCTGGTTTAGCCTTTGCGTATGCATCAACTACTCTAAACCCACTATATCCACGATTATAAATAACGTGTTTTGTGTCTTCTTTGTGCAAAATCCCAACTAAAGACCTAACAAATCCAAAACCGTAGCTTGTTTGATTAAAGTCTATATCCCTATGTCTACCAGCATCAGTTATTGAATCTCCAAAAAACAAAAACTTAGACATACAACCCTCCTAAATCGGCATTATTTCTTATATAATGGGCCGTACGTAGTGCAAGCACGATAATCTTGACCTTCTTTATCCATGCCAAAAGCGTTCCAGCTTGCAGGACGATAAATCTTGTCTTCGTCAACGTTATGCATACATACAGGAATACGAAGCATTGAACACATAGTAATCACGTCTGCACCGATATGACCGTAAGAAATGGCACCATGGTTTGCGCCCCAGTTGTTCATAACGTCGTAAGCAGTCTTAAATGCGCCCTTACCGGTTATTCTTGGAGCAAACCAAGTACAAGGCCAAGTATAGTCTGTTCTCTTCCAGAGTTTATCAGTAACGTCGTCAGGTAGCGCAACCGTCCAACCTTCTGCAATTTGCATTACAGGGCCTAAGCCTTTAACCATATTTAGTCTCATCATAGTGCAAGGCATTTCAGTTTTAGTAACGAAGCGAGAAGAATATCCACCACCACGGAAGTAACCTAAGTCAGCATACGGCCAAGTGGTTGCTTTCATACAAGCATCAATATCTTTATCGGTCATTTCCCACCATTTTTTCATGATAGCATTGCCATCCTGGTCTTTCACTTCGCCACAGGCATCTACACATGCTGCACCACTGTTGATGAGGTGAATAAACCCATCAGCTTCTTTAGCCTTTCCATCGATTTCATAGCCAGTAACTCTCTTAACAGCATCGCCCGACCAATAAGTTCTAACGTCGGCAAAAATTTGCGCCCTGTTAGTTAAGAGCTTACCAAATAACATACACATTCCGTTTAAGCTGTCGTTTTCAGTAGCTAAAATATAAGGCTCTCTTGCACCGTTCCAGTCGAAAGAAGAGTTCAAGATACTTTCAGGGAAGTCACAGTTAGGATAGAAGTCTGTCCATTGACGTTGACCTTGGAAGCCAGCTGCGATTGCGTTATGACCTACCATTTCTTCTTCAGCACCTTCGGGCAGGTTGTTGTTGCCGTTCATAAGGTCCTTTATGATACAAGCCATTTTAGCAGTAAATTCCCAATCCTTTTCCTTTTGCTCAGCTGTTCTTTGTAACTCAACAGGGTTTTTATCAAAGTCTTGGTTGCATTTTGCCTTTACCCATGCAAGAGCTTTTTCGTATTCGGCATTATCGTAAATGCCTTCAGTCATTCGTCTGATAATTTCAACTTCATCAACGCTTTCAACACGCATACCAAAGTAATCTTCAAATAAGTTTGTATCAACGATAGAGCCTGCAATACCCATACAGATTGAACCGATTTGAAGATATGATTTACCACGCATAGTTGCAACTGCAACAGCACATCTTGCAAATCTTAAAATCTTTTCTGCAACGTCGCTAGGAATAGAAGTGTCATCTAAATCCTGAACGTCGTGTCCATAGATACCGAACGCAGGAAGACCTTTTTGAGCATGCCCTGCTAAAACTGCAGCTAAATAAACTGCACCAGGTCTTTCAGTACCATTAAAGCCCCAAACAGCTTTGATAGTGTTAGGGTCCATATCCATTGTTTCACTGCCGTAACACCAACAAGGCGTAACTGTTAAAGTAATGTCCACGCCTTCCTTTTTGAACTTATCAGCGCAAGCTGCAGTTTCTGCAACCCTACCGATAGTAGTATCGGCAATAACCACCTTAACCTTTTCACCGTTTGAGTAACAAAGGTTTTCTTCAATAAGTTTAGCTGCAGATTTTGCCATGTTCATGGTTTGAACTTCTAAACTTTCCCTAACCTTTAACGGACCACGCCTGCCATCAATAGTTGGTCTTATACCTATTACTGGGTAATTACCAATCAATCTAGATTTTGCCATAATTTTCTCTCCTTTTTTATAAATTTAATAGCTCGATTTAAAACGAGTTTTATATTTTTTTATTTTTATTTTTCTACTCTTTTATAGTTATTGAATAGGTATTTTCATAAGTATCGCCTACGCCTAAGTGAATCATTTGGCGCTTTAACAACAAATCGTCAACAACCCCGTCATCAGCAGGAACACCGTGCCACGGTTCAATACATACGTAAGGCGCTTCTGCTTTAGGTTTATGCCACAAACCTAAACAGGTCATATCGTTAAATGTCATTGCTAGCTCAAAACTACTCTTTTGTGATTTTAATTTAACAGTCCCTTCTTGCATTTCAAAGAACAACGCGTCATTATCAAATAAATCGTGCTTTAATGCAATTTTTTTATCAACTAATGGGTATTCTTCTATAACATTTGTGTATAAACACCTTTCTGACATAACGATTTTGTTTAACTTATCCGTTGGGAATTCAACGTAATAATCAGTAAATTCTTCGTTATTGTAAATTGGCACGTTAAAACCTGGGTGCCCACCAAATGAGAACGGCATAACTTCTTTTCCTGCATTAGTAACCCTAATGGTTTTAACTAATTGGTTATCAACAAGCTTGAAAGTTATAGCCAACTTAAAGTCAAACGGATAAATCTTTTTAGTATCATCGTTTGCTACTAATAAAAACTCAATCTCATTTTCAGAAATTTGATTTGAAGTAAATTCACTAGCCCTTGCAAAGCCGTGCAAGTTCATTTCATACACGTTACCGTTGTAGGTGTATTTGCCTTCAAACAATCTACCACATATTGGGAACAAAGTGGGTGCTCTATCTTTCCAAAATTCAGCATCGCCCTGCCATAAAATTTCTGCGCCAGTTTTCTTGCTTTTTAAGGAAAACAGCTCTGCACCAAGTTCGTTTATTTTAGCTGTAAAACATTGATTTTCAATAATTTTTAACATAGTTAAACGTCTCCTATTTCATTATTTAAATTATACACCAGTTTTTTCGCTAAAGTTATAAAATAATTATCTTAAAAGTTGTATAAAATTACGCTATTTGTTTACAATGTTGACTATATCCTTGACTTTTAGTATGTATAATGCTATATTAAACGTAGGTGAAGGATATGAACGAATTAAATATTGAAAGTTTATCTGCAACGTTTTATTGTGGTTCAAAAGAAAAACTAACTCCACTTTGGCACGACAAAAACGTTATTAATCCTAATAGTAAAATTTATTATGTTATAGAAGGCGAAATTGTAGTTGAAACGGAAGATGCAATTTACGTCGGCAAAGAAGGTGATTTAATCTTAATACCTGCTGGCGTTAAACATAACTTTCATCTCACTGAAGATAACTTTGCAGTTAAATATTGGTTTCACTTTGACCTAAAAATTGGTAATGAAAGTTTTTTTGAGCATTACATTTTTCCATATAAAATTCACGTTGGTAAAAACAAATATCTTGAAGAACTTTTTAATACGGCAATTAAGCATGCATATGGCAAAAATTTTAGTGATTCGCTAATAGCTTCTGGCATGGTTATGTCTATCGTTGCTTTTTATTTTCAAAATTGCGTTTATACGGAAAAAAAGAACCCAACCACCGAAATTGATAAAATAATTAAACACGTAAAAAATAATTACAGCGAAAATTTTTCATTAGAAGAGTTATCAAAATTGGTAAATTTAAGCCCAAACTATTTTGTTAAAAAATTTAAGGAAGAGACTAGCCACTCACCTATTCAATTTATTAAAATGATAAAACTAGAAAGGGCTAAATTTTTACTAGAACAGTCTTCAGAATCAGTAAACGCCATTATGGAACAGGTTGGTTTTTTTGATGCCTCGCATTTTTCTAAGCTGTTCAAAAATAGATACGGCCATTCACCCAAAAAATATCGCGAAATTTATAAATATAATGCTAGAAAATAGTATTTATGCAAACAATAAAAAGCACACAAATATGTGTGCTATTTTATTTATACTCCGAAATAGTTTATTGAATTATGATATGATACGTCTTTTACAACCTTACCCACAAGCTCTAAATCTTGGGTAATTTCGCCCTTTTCAAGCATAGTGCCTAAATAGTTGCAAAGTATTCTTCTAAAGTAGTGATGCCTTGGATACGATAATAGCGAACGGCTATCAGTTAGCATACCAATAAACGCACCAATGTGTCCTGTTGCAGTAAGGTCTTCTAAATGTCTTTCCATACCAACCTTATTATCTAAAAACCACCACGCAGGGCCGTATTGAACTTTTCCTTTAGCACTGCTGTCTTGAAAACAGCCAATTAACGTCATTATTTCCGTATTCATCTTTGGGTTAAGGTTGAAGACAATCGTTCTTGGCAGTAAATTTTCATCGTTTAGTTTATCAAATAGTCTAGACATGTTTTTAATGCTGTTTTCTTCAGAAATGCTATCATAACCCGTATCTAAACCTAGTTTAGCCATCATTACAGAGTTGTTATTTCGCATTGCACCAACGTGAAGCTCAGTTCTAATATTGTATCTAGCATATAATTTCATTAAAAAATAAGTAAAATATCCCTTGAATACTTTGCTTTGTTCCGTAGATATCGCTTCACCGTTTAACGCAGAAACAAAAACACTATTTGCTAGCTCTTTATCTGTTATGGGATAAACGCTTTCTAAAGCGATATCGCTTGCAACCGTCCCTACTTTAATAAACTCTTTTAACCTAGTTTCGATCGCATTTTCAAGGTCGCTAATATCTTTAATTTCACCAACTAAAGAAACTAATCTTTCTATTGAAAGCTTATAATCTTTTGCTTCTACGTTCATAATCTTATCAGCTCTAAACGCAGGAATAACCTTAAACTTATAATCTTTTTTAGCAATTTTAACAAAAGTTTCAAGATTATCAAAAATTTCGTTAGTAGTAAAGATGTGTGAAACGTTTGATTTTTCAATCAAAGTTTGTGGTGTAATTTTATTTAGTTTTATATAGTCGTTGCACCAATCCCAAATAGTTTCAGCATTATCTTTATTTATCTCTATTTCGCAATTAAAAAATTCTTTCAATTCTACCTGCGACCAATGATAAAGTGGATTGCCAAACGCAGTGCCTAAAGTTGAGCAGTAAGCAATAAACTTTTCTTTATTACTCTTATCACCCGTTATAAATTCTTCATCAACACCATAATTGCGCATTAAACGCCACTTATAATGGTCACCTTTTAACCAAATCTCAAAAACGTCGTTAAATTCTTTATTTTCCAAAATTTGCATTTCTGGTAAATGGCAGTGATAGTCGAATATAGGCATATTCTTAGCATAATCATAATATAGCTTTTCTGCAGTTTTATTAGTTAATAAAAAATTGTCTTTAATATAAGTCATAATTAGCTCCTTGATTTTATCTATATCATTATAGCACTTTTATTTGTTAATTACAATATATAATCGTTTTAATTTTTTTGGTTTTTTAAAAAATAGTATAGGTAAGCACATTTGCTTACCTATACATTTATAAATTAATTAAATTAGAAACCAAGTTCGATTAGGCCGTGCTTTTCAAGATAATCGGTGTAAGATTCCACGCCGTTTTCTTTAATAGCAATACCCTTTTCCCAACGGCAACCAAAGGTTGAACCAGAAATAAAGGTATCTACTTGGAAAGTCATATTTTCTTTCAACGTATAAGCAGAAGAAGTTTCCATCCAAGGTGCTTCAACTTCTATCATACCTGTACCATGGCAAGGTCCGTAAACGTAGTTCTTTTCGTAACCTGCATCCTTAAACATTTGTAAGAATTGTTTTGGAATTCTATCTGCAGGAATACCAGCTTTAAGATTTTCAGTAGTCCAGTTATGCATCTTTAAGCAGAATTCAACAAGTTCTTTCTTTTCACCTTCAGCCTTACCCATAAATACAGGAAGACCAATTGCAGGTGAATAACCATCGATTTTTGCAGAAAGGTTTAATTGAACGATATCGTCTTTACCAATTTGTTTATAAGTTGAACGGCTGATTGCGTGACGAGTTGAAGATTCACTAAATACGTACATTGGTAGACCTTCGTATTCAGCACCATTTTCATAAATAACTCTTTGCGCAATACCTACCATTTGAAGTTCAGTAACACCAGGTTTTAACGCCTTAATAACTTCGTCGGTAGCGAGTTCAACAATTCTGAAACCTTCTCTAATACAAGCAAGTTCGTTTTCACTCTTGATTGAACGAAGAGCAACCATAATATCGCTACATACAGAGATTTCAGCCTTTGGGAAAGTAGCTTTTAAGCCATCCATAATTGGAAGAGTGCATTCAACGTAACTACCAAGCCCGATTTTAATATTTTCACCCTTAACGCCAACGTAATCAAAAGCATCCTTAAAAGTATCAGGAACAAGTTCAGGATAAGCAGGGTCAGCAGATTCACGGAATTCTTTTAACACCATAACCTTATCAATTTTACCAAAGTCTTTAGCAAAAATTGCTGATTCTGGACCAACTAAAAGAGCTGCTTTACCAGTAGCAGAAATTAAAACGCCTGCTCTTTCAAATAATGGCCAAAAGCCTGAAAAATATCTTGCATTTGCATAGTCACTTTCAGTTGAAACAACTAGCATTGCATCTAGCCCTTTTTCTGCAACAAGTTTTGCTGCCTTTGCAATTCTTTCCTGATATTCATAATCAGGGATACAAATTCTTTGCATAATTTTCTCCTCGTAATAAGTTTTTCTTTTATTATATATCTATAATAAAAAACTGTCTTTATCAAATCATAAATTTTTTTTGCACAATCGTAAATTTATTTATTGACAACTAGCATTTTATTTATTATAATTTAACTATGGAATTTGTAACAAAAAAACTTAATAACACCATAGAAATTTTAGGTGTTGTAAACGTACACTTTTTTGAATTCACTAAAGATTATTATACAAAAAACGACAAACACCCGTTTTACGAGCTTATTTTTGTTTCGAGTGGAAAACTAACCATAAAGAGTGAAGATTTTAGTGGCGAACTAGAAAAAAACAAGCTTTTAATTCACCGTGAAAACGAATATCACGCATTAACCTGTGATAAAGACAGCACTCCAACGGTTATCATAATCGGTTTTACCTGTTCAGGTTCTGGAATTGATAGATTTTCTAAAACACCAATAACACTTACCGATGCAGACGTGAAAAAGCTTGCTGAAATAATTAAAGAAGCAAGAAACGTTTTTACTCCACCCTACGACGTGCCTGTTTACGATATGAAAAAGAAGAAAAACGCACCTTACGGTGCAGAGCAGATGCTTAAAATTTTACTTGAATATTTTTTAATCGGGTTGATGCGCAAATCTATTGACATTACGAATAATGAAGAGTTAAGCGTAACTGAAGGAATTAACGTTACGGAAATACTAGACTACATAAACGATAATTTTTTAGAAAAAATTACTCTTGACGAGCTATCCTTTATTTTTAGAACAAATCGCTCTACACTTTGCAAAGAATTTAAAAGTAATACGGGTATGACAATAACCGAGTATATTAACAATAAAAAATTAAACGTTGCAAAAAATAAAGTTCTTTATTCATCTAGAACCTTTACTGAAATAGCAGAAGAACTTAACTTTGAAAGCATACACTATTTTACTAGATTTTTTAAGAAAATGACGGGGTTTTCCCCAAAGGAATATCGCAAACAAAACGTTTGACAAATAAAATAACGGGCGACAATAATCGCCCGTTTTTCTTGTGCTAAATTATAAAGTTGCAAGCATTACAGCTTTTATAGTGTGCATCCTATTTTCTGCCTGGTCAAAAACTATTGATGCTTCACTTTCAAAAACTTCATCAGTAACTTCCATTGCTGAAATATTAAACTTAGAATATATTTCCTTGCCTATCGTAGTTTTTAGGTCGTGAAAAGCTGGCAAACAATGCATAAATTTACATTGACAGCCTGCATTTTCCATAATACTTGTATTCACCTGATAAGGCATTAAATCGTTAATTCTTTCCTGCCAAACACTATCGGGCTCACCCATAGAAACCCAAACGTCTGTATATATAACGTGTGCGTTTTTAGTAGCAATTTCAGGGTCAGTTATAAACTCTAATTTTGCACCTGTTTCTTTAGCAATAATATTACACTCTTCAATCAAATCTTTATTAGGAAAATATTTTTCAGGCGCGCACGCAACGAAATGCATGCCCATTTTTGCACAGCCTACCATAAGAGAGTTTCCCATATTGTATCTTGCATCTCCCATATAAACAAGCTTTTTGCCTTTTAAGTCACCAAAATACTCTTCAATAGTTAAAAAATCTGCTAATATTTGAGTAGGATGAAACTCGTTAGTTAGACCGTTCCATACAGGAACCCCTGCATGTTTAGCTAATTCTTCAACGATTTCCTGTCCGTAACCACGGTATTCAATACCATCAAACATTCTGCCAAGAACTCTAGCCGTATCGGCAATACTTTCCTTTTTACCTATTTGAGAGCCACTTGGGTCAAGGTACACAGGGTGCATTCCCAAATCAGCGCCAGCAACTTCAAAACTACAACGGGTGCGAGTGCTGGTTTTTTCAAATATCAAAGCAATATTTTTACCTTCGCAGAGCCTATGTGGTATGCCTTTTTTCTTTTTTTCTTTAAGTTCTTTTGCAAGGTCTATAAGCCCTTTAATTTCTTCGGGCGTAAAGTCTAATAATTTTAAAAAACTTTTTCCTTTAAGATTCATTTGTTTCCCTCTATTTTATAACGAAACTACTTCTTTTATAGTATTAATTGCTTTCTTAAACAGTTCAAACGGAATATTGATTGCAGGTAGCAACCTAACTTTATCTTTTGCCGTTAAACAAAGCACGCCTTTTTCCATACAAGCACTAACTACGTCCTTTGCAGGTTTAACAGTTTTTATACCAATCATCAGTCCTAACCCACTAACGCTTTCTATGCCATTTGCAGAACGCAACTCATTAAACGCATATTCGCTCTTTTCTTTTACTGACTTAAGCAAGTTATCGTCAATACGATTTATAACGTTTAACGCACCAGCACAGCACACAGGATTTCCACCAAAAGTTGATCCGTGGTCGCCAAAACCTAAAACTTTTTCAACCTTTTCACTCATCAAACAAGCGCCTATGGGTAATCCACCACCCAAACCTTTTGCAGTAGTAACAACGTCTGGTTTTACACCATAATTCATATACGAGTAAAGTTCGCCCGTTCTACCGTTACCAGTTTGAACTTCATCAACCATAAAAACCAAATCGTTATCATTGCAAATTTGTTGAACACCCAAAACGAACTGCTTATCAAGTGCATTTACGCCCCCTTCGCCTTGAACGCATTCAATCAAAACACCTGCTACGTTATCTTTTTTTACGTACTCAATAACGCTATCTAAATCGTTAGCAGTTGCATGAACAAAGCCATCTGTAAGTGGTGCAAAGTTCTTATGAAAAACGTCTTGCCCAGTTGCCGAAAGAGTTGTGATTGTTCTTCCGTGAAAACTGTTTTTCAGGGTAATAATCGTATTGTATTTTGCACCTTTTTTATCAGTTGCATATTTTCTAGCGATTTTAATAGCGCACTCGTTAGCTTCTGCACCAGAATTGCCAAAGAAAACTTTTTTCATACCCGTGCGTTCACAAAGCGCTTTTGCAAGCAACACACACGGCTCTGTATAATAAAGATTAGATGTGTGTTGAACTTTGTTCAACTGCTCGGTTACAGCATCTTTCCATTCGTCATCTGCAATACCAAACGCAGTAACGCCTATACCAGAGCCTAAGTCAATATATTCCTTACCGTCAGAAGAATAAAGCAAAGAGCCTTTCCCACTAACAATTTCTATTGGAAAGCGATTATAAGTATTTGCAACGAAAAGCTTATCGTTTTCTGTAATTAAACCCATTTTAATCCCCTACAACCATCGTACCAGCACCTTCGTCGGTAAACAATTCCATCAATATTGAATGTGGCACTCTACCATCCATAATAATGACCTTTTTAACGCCATGTTCAATCGCTTCAATACAACAATCAACTTTAGGTATCATGCCACCAGAAATAACACCTTCTTTATACAGCTCTTTAGCTTCGTTTATGGTAATATGTGGAATAAGAGTAGACACATCGTCCTTATCCCTTAAAACACCTGCAATGTCCGTCATCATTATTAAACGTTCAGCATTAAGCGCTCCTGCAATAAAAGCTGCAGCAGTATCGCCGTTAATATTATAAGCATTACCTTCCTTGTCACAACCTATGGTAGAAATGACTGGTATGTAATCTTTTTCCAAAAGGTCTTTTACAGGCTGAATATTTACTTTTGTAATAGCACCTACGTAGCCAAGTCTTTCATCTTTCATCTTAGCTTCAATAAGTCTACCGTCCATGCCAGAAATACCCATAGCCTTTCCACCTTTCTTTTCGATGAAGTTTACTAAAGACTTATTGATTTTACCAGCAAGCACCATTTGAACGATATCAACCGTTTCCTTATCCGTTACCCTTAAACCATCAACAAATTCGGCTTTTTTACCGAGCTTATTCATAAGTTCGCTGATTTCAGGACCACCACCGTGAACTAGAACGACCTTTACGCCAGTAAGATGTAAAAGCACAATATCTTCCATAACTTGTTCTTTTAAGGAAGCATTTATCATTGCGTTTCCACCATATTTTATTACTACTATTTTTCCACTATAACGCTTAATGTATGGAAGTGCTTGTGTTAGCACTTCAGCCCTTTGCGCATTTGAAAATTGTTTATCCATTTTATTCACCTTTTAAGTACGATAATCGCCGTTTATTTTTACGTAATCATAGGTTAAGTCACAACCCCAAGCTGAAGCTGAAAACCCCCCATCGTTAAGCGAAACAGCAATAACTATTTCTTTTTCTAATAATATTTCCTTTGCCAACTCTTCGGAAAAATCTACGCCACTACCGTTTTTGCAAACTAAAATTTCACCCTTGTTAGATTTAAATGAAACGTCTATTTTATTCACGTTTACGTCTGCGCCACTATATCCTATAGCACAAAGCACACGTCCCCAGTTAGCATCAGCGCCAAACATTGCAGCTTTAAGTAGGCTAGAACAAATAACGCTTTTCGCAACAGTTTTTGCCGTCTGTTTTGAATTAGCGCCCGTAACTGCGCACTCTAATAACTTTGTTGCTCCTTCGCCATCACCTGCAATCATTCTGCAAAGATAAACGTTTACTGTGTTTAGCGCCTTCATAAACGCATCAAAATCAGCACCTTCGCTAACGATTTCAGCATTGCCTGCCATGCCGTTTGCAAGCACGGTAACCATATCGTTAGTTGATGTATCACCATCTATGCTAATCATATTAAAAGTCTCTTGAATATCACTCTTTAATGCTTTGTTTAGCATTTTTGCAGAAATTTTAACGTCAGTAGTTATAAATACTAACATCGTAGCCATATTGGGATGTATCATACCACTTCCCTTAGCTATCCCACCAATTCTACAGGTCTTGCCACCAACAGTAAACTCTATAGCAATTTCTTTAGCAACAACGTCCGTAGTCATTATAGCTTCTGCGGCAAATTTTGCGTTTTCGTTTGACAAGCCTTTAACCAATTCTGGAACACCTTTTTTAATTGGCTCTATATTTAATGGCTGACCTATAACGCCGGTAGATGCAACCACAACGTCTTGACTATCAATCCCAAGTTCGTTTGAAATTAAATCACTCATTTGCTCAGCAATCTCAATACCGTTTGCATTACAGGTGTTCGCATTGCCACTATTACAAATAACAGCTTGAGCTATGCCGTTAGATAGGTGATTTTTTGTTACTAAAAGTGGCGCGCCTTTAACCAAGTTAGTAGTATATACAGCTGCAGCAGTACAGGGCACTTGGCTGTAAATTAGCGCCAAATCCCTTTTAGTACGATTATGCCTTATTCCACAATGAACGCCATTTGCCATAAATCCTTGTGCAGAGCAAACGCTACCGTTTATAATCTTCATTATCTTTCTCCTTAAAAGTTAAGTCCCGTAGTCTCATCAACACCGAGAAGTAAATTCATGTTTTGTATTGCTGCGCCAGATGCGCCTTTTCCCAAATTATCAAAACGAGATACAAGTATAATTCTCTCGCCGTTACCATAAACAGATATTCCCATATCGTCTCTATTGGCATAATAATTTGCCGATATAAATCCGTTTTCCCCTGTATCATCGTCAAAGTGAACAAGTTTACCGGTATATGCTGATTTATAGATTTCCTTTATATCACTAATATCACATTTAATTTGATTTCTAAATAGTGGCACAGTTACTTCCATACCTTGTGGAAATGGTGCTAAAATCGGACAAAATATAGGTGAATTTTTTAGTCCACATACAGCTTTTATTTCTGGTAAATGCTTATGGTTTTGTAAAACACCGTATTGCCTTGGCGCATCCAAAAGCGCCTGTCTATCAGCATCTTCGTATTCAGCTATCATTTTTTTCCCACCACCTGTGTATCCCGTTATAGAAAAACAGGTTAAATATTCATCTGTGCTTAAAACACCTGCATTTATCAACGGTTCAACAAGGGAAATAAATCCACTTGCATGGCAACCCGGGTTAGCTATTCTTTTGGAATTTATAATCCTTTCCCTTCTGCCTTTAAGCTCTGAAAAACCATATTCCCAATCGCTATTAGTACGATGCGCTGTAGAAGTATCAATAACCTTTACTTTATCGCTCTTAACTAGCCCCACCGATTCAATAGCCGCAACGTCAGGCAAACACAAAAAAACGATATCGGCTGAATTTATAGCTTCTTGGCGTGCATTAACGTCCTTTCTTAATTCTTCAGGAATAGTTATTAGTTCTATATCGTTTCTAATTGACAGCCTATCTATTATTTTTAGTCCAGTAGTTCCTGCACTACCGTCAACGAATATTTTATTCATTAGTTCAATTTTCCTTTTATATACGCTATCTGCTTTGCAACCGAATTTGGTGAAGTTCCACCTTCTGATATACGTTTTTTAACACAAGCATCTAGGCTGATTTCATCATAAACATCCGTTTCAACAAGGTCGCTATAAGCTTTGTATTCAGTAAGGCTTAAAGCTTCAAGCACTTTACCGTTTTTAATACAATCTGCTACTATGCTACCCGAAATTTTATAAGCTGTTCTAAACGGCAAACCTTTTTTAACAAGATAATCGGCAAGGTCCGTAGCGTTGATAAATCCTTTTTCAGCTGCTGAACGCATATTTTCTTTTATAACTGACATAGTGTCAATCATAGGTGCAAACACATCTAAACACATTTTAACGGTATCCACTGCATCGTAAACGCCTTCTTTATCTTCTTGCATATCTTTGTTGTATGCAAGTGGTAATCCTTTTAAGGTAGTGAGCAACGCCATTAGTTCGCCATATACCCTACCCGTTTTACCACGCACAAGCTCTGCCATATCGGAATTCTTCTTTTGTGGCATAATTGATGAGCCTGTAGTGAACGCGTCGGATAATTCAATAAACTTAAACTCCCAGCTAGACCAAAGGATTATTTCTTCAGAAAACCTAGATAAATGCATCATTAAGATTGAACAAGCCGATAGAAAATCCAACGCAAAGTCCCTATCAGATACACCGTCTATACTGTTTTTAGTTATATCGCTAAAGGCTAATTTTTCTGCTTCGTAACGCCTATCCGTCTCATAGGTTGTACCAGCCAAGGCGCAACAGCCGATTGGCGAAACGTTAATTCTTTTCAAACAGTCAAAAAACCTATCTATATCACGGTCAAGCATCATTGCGTATGCCATTAAATGATGACCGAAAGTTATAGGTTGGGCACGTTGTAAATGCGTATAGCCTGGCATTATAGTTTCTTTATGTTCTTCTGCTTGATTAGTAATTGCACCAAGAAGTTTTTTTATTTTTTGAATAATAGTTTCTGCTTCTTCACGGAGATACATTCTCATATCAAGCGCAACTTGGTCGTTACGGCTTCTTGCAGTGTGTAATTTCTTACCAACGTCGCCAAGACGCGCTGTAAGTTCTTGTTCAACGAACATATGTATGTCTTCACAAGTCGTATCTATCTCTAGCTTGCCGTTTTCAATATCAGTTAAAATGCCGTATAATCCATCGATTAAACGGTCTGCATCAGTTTTTGAGATTATTTCTTTTGCGCCAAGCATTGAAGCGTGCGCCATACTACCAAGGATATCTTGCTTATACATACGGCAATCAAACTTGATTGAAGAATTAAAATCATCTGCAATTTTATCGGTAACACCATCGGTGCGCCCTGTCCACATTTTAGCCATTAAAGTTACTCTCCGTTAAAAATGGAATCGTCCTGCGCGAAAAAATTCGTGCAGGACTATAAAATTTATTTGCTTTATTATTTGTTTTCTGCATCAACCATTGCCTGAACTTTTATAGGCAAGCCAAAGAGATTTATAAAGCCTTCAGCGTCTTTTTGATTATAATCGCTCTCGCCGAAAGTAGCAATTTCTTCGCTATATAAGGAATACTTACTCCAAACGCCTGCATTAATCATATTTCCCTTATATAGTTTTAAGCGTACCTTACCGGTAACTTTTTCTTGAGTTTTATCAACAAAAGCCCCAAGCGCTTCACGAAGTGGTGTGAACCATTGTCCGTTGTAAACTAATTCGCCATAAGTGATTGCAAGCTTTTGTTTTTCATGCATTGTGTATTTATCAAGGCACACGGTTTCTAAAACGCTATGCGCTTTGTATAAAATAGCACCACCTGGAGTTTCGTATACGCCACGACACTTCATACCAACAAGACGGTTTTCAACGATATCAAGTATACCAATACCGTTTGCACCACCAAGTTCATTTAGTTTTAAGATAATGTTTTTAGCACTCATCTTTTCGCCGTTAAGAGCAACAGGTTTACCCTGTTCAAACTCAATTTCAACGTAAGTGGGTTTGTCAGGCGCATCTATTGGAGAAACACCTAATTCTAAGAAGCCTTTCTTTTCATAAGTAGGCTCGTTTCCAGTATCTTCTAAATCTAAGCCTTCGTGTGATAAGTGCCAAAGGTTCTTATCTTTTGAATAGTTGGTTTCCCTATTTATCTTTAGTGGAACGTTATGCGCTTCAGCATAATCAATTTCTTCTTCACGAGATTTAATATCCCATTCACGCCAAGGTGCTATAATCATCATATTTGGGCAGAAATGCTTTAAGGTAAGTTCAAAACGAACTTGGTCATTACCTTTACCAGTACAACCGTGCGCAATAGCATCTGCGCCTTCTTTTATGGCAATTTCAGCAAGTGCCTTTGCAATACAAGGACGTGCATGTGAAGTACCTAAAAGGTATTCTTCGTAAATAGCACCTGCCTTTACGCAAGGAATAATATAGTTATCAACGTAATCTTCAGTAAGGTCTAGCACATAGCACTTTGAAGCACCTGTCTTTATAGCCTTTTCTTCTAATCCGTCTAACTCGTCTGCTTGACCTACGTTACCAGCAACAGCGATTACTTCACAGTTGTTATAATTTTCTTTAAGCCACGGGATAATAATTGATGTATCTAATCCACCCGAATATGCTAACACTACTTTCTTTATGTCTTTCTTTTCCATTTGTCGTTACTCCATAAGATTTATTAACACTTGCTATTATATTCACATATCTTGAATATGTCAAATATTTTTTGCATAAAATTCATAAATATTTAATAATATTTTTCTAATTATGCATTTTATTCATTTATAAGCGAATATTTTTACAAATATTCAATTATTGATTACATTTGTTGTCCACCGGTTACGTTTATAGCTTGGCCAGTCATATAACTTGAGTAATCAGAAGCAAGGAATACCATAGCGTTTTCAATATCTTCATATTCGCAAGAGCGCTTCATAGGAACTTGGTTAATGTATTTAGTTCTAACTTCTTCTTCGGTAATACCTTGGTTTGCAGCGTATTGCTTAAACAAACTATTAACCCAAAGTGGACTGTTCAATAAGTTACCAGGGCAAATGCAGTTAACCCTAACGCCTGCTTCAGCAAATTCTAATGCAAGGCTTTGAGTTAAGCCTACGCCACCAAACTTACTTGCCGCATAAGCACCGTTCTTGAACGAGCCTTTTCTTCCTGATTTACTGTTAATTTGGATTATGCTACCACTCTTTGCTTCAAGCATATATGGAGCGAAAGCCTTAACGGTATTGAAGTAACCGTTTAAGTTAATGTTCGTAACTAAACCAAACGCTTCTGGAGAAAGATTATATATATCGCCACTCTTAACAATTGCTGCGTTGCAAATAAGAACGTCTACCTTGCCCCACTTTTCGATTACAGCCTTTGCAGCTTCTACCAATTGGTCGTATTTAGTTACGTCTACAGCGAGAGCCATAGCGTCACTTAGTTTGTTTGCAACAGCCTGCGCGCCATCAAAATTGATATCACAAACTGCAACTTTACAGCCTTCTTTATCAAGTCTCATTGCTAAGGCTTCTCCTAAACCTTGGCTAGCGCCGGTTACTACTGCTACTTTTCCTTGTAAATTGATTGAACTCATAATATAATCTCCTAAAATGTTTTATTTTTATGTATTTTATAATTTTATTGTTTTTCTACCGATTTCGGCAAAGGTTTGCGCTCTTTTTTCGATATCGGGTTGTTTCTCTTTAGAGCTGTTGCTAAACATACCGTAAGCCACGCCCCTTTCACTTGAAACCGCTTCATGCCCAATAAGTGCCCACGTTGACGTTATAAGGTGTGAATATTCTGGCTTTGCAAGTGCCACACATGCGAACTTTTGGCGAGACGAGTTGATGTCTTCGCCACTAATCTCAAACAAGTCGTTTTCTTTTACTAGTTTAATTAGGCGTTGCAACTGTTCTGGTGTATTTCTTGTTGGCATATATGCAACTGCCTGAAAGCCTATTTTCTTTATTTCCTTTATTAGCTCAGGTAAGAAATCATCTTCAAACTTTTGCGCTTTTTTATCGCCTGTTACCGAATCCCCAACATCGCCAAGATAAGCGTATGCAGGTATTGCACCAAAGCTAAGCGCAACTTTAATAAAATCTTCGGCAAGTGGCATTTCTTCATCTGCATCTATGTAAAAGAAAGCAGTATCGGCTTTTAATACCCCGAGCAAGTCGTAAAGGAAATGCTCGTTTTCTTTATCCAATAAATATGTCTTGATTTTATCACTTACAGATAACCCTAAATCATTTTCAAGAAATGCAACTAAGCTTTCCGTTCTACCAAATCTTTGGTCTAATTTAACAGCTAAAGCGTAAAGCAAATGCCTTTCAGTAATAGTTCCACCCTCATGCGCCTGTGATAGTGGCATAACGTCTTTATCAAAATCAAGCTCGATGCCAAACTTGCTAAACTTATTACTAATAAGTTCACACATTTTTCTATCCCTTTGATATCTCTTTTGACGGAACTGCTCTAAATAATCGTTAAAAGGCTTTACGTTTTGGGCAGGTATGCCGTGTGCTGCCATGTAAATACAATCTTTTTGGTCTGGGTGATTGATTTTACCAAATCCACGGTTAAACTTACAGCGAACTTCCACACCACAAGTTGAGCCAATACCTAAAATTTCACAGGCTTTTTTAAACTCTTCTACCCCTGATAAGCTATCGTGGTCCATTATACCCGCACTAGTAAGTCCTGCCTGGTATGCCATATACGCCGCTTTTGTAGGTGAGTACGGCGAAAAAGAATAAATGGTGTGAATATGATTGTTTGCATCATTTTCTCTTTTTATGGGTTTATCATTTTCTATTGCGAGTAATTGCTTTAATGCTTTTAACCTTTCTTCTTTAGTTGATGCATTTAAAGCTTGAAATAATTTTATTTGCATAAAAATTACCTTTGTTTATATAATTAAATTAATTATATAATAATTTACAATTGTCGTCAAGCGCTTTTAGTGGAATAATAAGTATAATCAAAACAATTTTTACTTAAATTCCCTAGCGAAAAAACAAAATCCCAAAAGCAGTAATTGCTTTTGGGATTAAATAGGAATTTTTAGTTTTATTTAGTGCCAAATATTCTATCTCCAGCATCTCCTAACCCGGGAAGAATATAACATTTTTCGTTAAGGCATCTATCCAACGTTGACACGTAAATTTCTACGTCTGGATGGGCTTCAGCCACCTTTGAAACACCTTCAGGCGCGCCTATGATAGACATAAGTTTTATCTTCTTGCAACCACGCTTTTTAAGCATAGTAATAGCATCACAAGCGCTACCACCTGTTGCTAACATAGGGTCAACAACCATTACTACCTTTTCGTCAATACCAACTGGAAGTTTGCAGTAATATTCTTTCGGTTCAAAAGTTTCTTCATCACGATATAAACCTATATGCCCTACTTTTGCAGCTGGGAATAGTGATAAAATACCATCAACCATACCAAGTCCTGCACGAAGAATAGGCACGATAGCAATAGAGTTTTCCTTAACTATCGTTTGTTCAACCGTTTCAAGTGGTGTTTCAACAGTTACAGTTTGAGTAGGCACGTCTTTAAAACTTTCATACGCCATAAGCGTTGCAAGTTCACCTATTATTTCTCTAAACTGTTTAGTATTAGTGTTTTTATCCCTTATAATAGCCAATTTGTGGCGAATTAACGGGTGATCTAAAATATGTACGTTAGGATAGTTTTTCATATTATTCAGCCTTATCTTCTTCAACTACAGCTTCTTTTTTAGTTTTAATATTGCCAAGGATATTTACTAAGATACCAAGAATAAGAGCACATGCGATAGAAGTAATAGTAACAGCACCAATCTTAAGAACCATGCCACCTACGCCAGCAATAAGGATAACTGATACAGTGAAAAGGTTATTATTTGCATTAAGGTCTACTTTTTGAATCATCTTTAAGCCTGATACAGCGATAAATCCGTATAAAGTCATGCATACGCCACCCATTACACAGCTAGGAATAGTAGCAAGTAAGGTTGTAAACGGAGCAACGAAAGCAGCTACAATACAAATAATAGCAGCAGTTATAATAGTTACAACAGATGCGTTACCAGAAATTGCTACGCAACCTACAGATTCACCGTAAGTAGTGTTGGGGCAACCACCAAAGAATGCACCAGCCATTGAACCAATACCATCACCAAGAAGAGTTCTGTGTAAGCCTGGTTCTTCAAGTAAGTCTTCACCAATAATTGAAGAAATGTTCTTATGGTCAGCTAAGTGTTCAGCAAATACTACGAAAGCAACAGGAACGTAAGCAACAGCTACAGTACCTATAAATGCTAAGTCAAGCTCTTTAACACCCTTAAACGCTTCTACAAAAGTAAATTCAGGAAGCCAAGCCATGTTTGCAAACTTTTCAAAATCTATAATCATTAATGTAGCATTATCTGTAAGAATACCTATAACGGTAAAAATTGAAGCTAAAATATAGCCTGCAAGAATACCGATGATAAAAGGAATTATCTTCATCATTTTTTTGCCGTATATAGAGCTAACGATTACACCAGCTAGGGTTACTAAACCACATAGTAAGCAAAGCCAAGGATTTGCAGTAGCAATAGCGCCCTTAGATAAATCGCCAATAGCGTTGCCTGCAAGTGATAACCCGATAATAGCAACGGTTGGTCCAATAACTGCAGCAGGCATAATTTTACTAATCCACTTAACACCTGCAAATTTAACTGCGATTGAAATACCAACGTATACAAGACCAGCTAGAACTGCACCAATTATTAAACCAGCATAACCAGCAGCAGCACTAACAGCACCTGCAAAAGCAGCTGTCATAGAGCCAAGGAATGCAAAAGATGAACCTAAGAACACTGGGCTCTTGAATTTGGTAAATAATAAATAAATTATTGTACCAACGCCTGCGCCAAGCAAAGCAGCAGATTGAGACATGTTAGATTTGAATGCTATGTCACCATCAGCCATTAAACCTGCCGTATTGCCATTGATTATTACAGGAACTACGATAGTTGCTGCCAAAATCGCAAGCACTTGTTGAAGTGCAAACAATATAGTTTTCCAAAAACCAGGTTTGTCACTTACGTTGTAAACTAAGTTTACGTTTTTCATAATGTACCTCCAAATTTTATATAAAAATTTTTTATCCAAAGTAAAAAATAAAAGTCCTAGAGACTAGGACTTTAAAAAACAAAATTAACTTTTAAAGAAGATAGTGGTAGTATGATTTTATAATTTGCACTTATTATTTCAGCCTTAGTAAAATCAAACATCATCTTTTCCCCTTAAGTTCAACCCAATAAAGTATAACATAAAGTAACAATAGTTGCAAGTGTTTTTTTAATTTAAATAAAATTATTCTAAAAAGGCTAGACCATTAAATTGGAAATTTAACCAAAAATTCCGTTTTATTATCTCCACTTTTAACTTCGATTTTACCGTTATGTAAATCAACAATGTGCTTTACGATAGATAAACCAATGCCATTACCCTCGCTTTTTCCTTCTCTTTCAACACGGTAAAATTTGCTAAATATTTTTTCGTATTCGCTCTCCAAAATTTCACTACCACTGTTTTGAATAGCAACCAAAATCGTCTCTGTTTCATTAAAGATTTTAACTTGCAATTCACCACCAATATTAGCAAATTTTATTCCGTTGTCTAATAGGTTTATCCACACTTGTTTAAGCATGTCTTCATTTGCAATAATTTCAACCTCATCGAAATCCAATGATAAATTTAAACGCTTTTTAGCCCACTTTTTCTCTAATAGCAGAACGCATTTTCTAATCTGCTCAGAAAGGTTAAACTTTGATTTTTCCGTTAAAATTTCTTGGTTTTCAATCTTAGACAAGTTTAAGATGTTTGTAGTCATGGAAGATAATCTATCCATTTCTTCTTCAATAATGTTTAAATATTTTAACCTCTTAGCCTTAGGCAAGTCATCACTTTTTAACAAAGTAATTAAACTGCTAACCGATGCTATAGGCGTTTTAAGTTCGTGAGAAAAATTATTAACAAAATCCGACCTTAAAATCTCAGTGTTTTGTAGTTCTGTCGCAAGACTATTAAAGCTATCAGATAACCCTTCTAAATACTTGCGTTCGCCAAAATCCATTCTTACCGAAAAGTTCCCCCTTGCAAGTAAAGACATGCCGTCTATGAGCTTATCAAACGGGCGCAAAACAAGTCTGCTTAATAAAAACGCCAATGCTAAGCCAATAATTGTACTTGTTACGCCAAACACGAATATCCAATAAGTACCCGTTTTTTCCAAATCTTCTTGTGTGCCAATACCTGATAAAACTAAAACGTACTCTAAAATTACAACTATAGCAACAGCTACAAGTAAGATGCCTGCAACAAGTAAAACGAACGTAAATCTCAACCTATTTTTTGAAAATGTATCGTTCTCTCTCATATCTTCCTTACCGCCTTATAACCTAATCCCCTAATACTTTCTATTTGGAACTCTTCCCAGCCTTCAAATCTTTTTCTTAATCTACCGATATGAACGGTAAGAGTCTCTGAGCCAGAATCACAGTCTCCACCCCAAATTTCATCCATAAGCTGAATTCTGGTGAAAATCTTGTTTGGGAAAGATAAAAGCTTATATAACAGCATAAATTCTTTTTGTGGAAGTTCTTGAATTTCACCATGCCCAGATACAGTATAACTATCGTAATCAAGCACCACATCAGCAATAGTGATTTTCCTTTCGTTAATTATCTTGGAACGGCGAAGCAATGCTTTAACGTGTAGCATCAACTCTTCAGGGTCAATAGGTTTACTCATATAATCGTCTATACCTGCTAAAAAACCTTTCTTTCTATCTTCGGGCAGTTGCTTAGCGCTTACCATTAGTATTGGCAGTTCTTGATTAAATTCCCTTAATTCTTTGGTAAACTCATAACCGTTCATCTTAGGCATCATAATATCCACTATTGCTAAATCCACGTGCTCTTTAACCAAAACTTCAAATGCTTCTTCCCCATTAGATGCCGTAAATACAGTATATTGGTTTGTTTCCAACACTTCCTTCATTACGAAACGAATATTTTTATCATCATCAACAACTAGGATATGGAACATACAAACTCCTTTTTCTTATCATATATAATACATTATAGAAATAAAACCTTTTTATGTCAAATAAAAACCACGCAATTGCTCGCGTGGTTTTTTCTTAAACAAATTCCTTAAAGGTAACTTCAATAGCGCTTTCAACTTTACATAAGGTTATATCTAATGCGTGCGCAACACCATCATCATAACCCATTTCTGCAAAGCGACTGTCATTTCTAAGCAATTTATCTTCGTTTATAACGTTGCCATATAATTTCTTTACAGTATCAATTACATAAATATTTTTACCGATTGAATAACGGAAGAAAGTAGGATAAGTACACCCTTCTCCAAGCGCAGTAAAGATTAGCTTTTTAATCTTTTTCATCTTTATTGCAAATCTATACTGGAAGCAACCACCAAATTCAAATGAAACTATACTATGCTTTAAGATTCCATTGTATACAGTAGCAATTTCTCCATCTTCATATTCTATTTGCACTTTGCTTCGTGGTGTGCCGTAACCTTCCGGCAACATAAGTTCTACGTATAGTATACCAAACTCTTTATCTTCTTGTACTTTTTTATAATTCTCTTCAAGATTTTGTTCTATATTTGCGTATTGAAGTTCAAAGCTATTTTCAGAGCTTTTAATTCCATCGCGATATTTAGGCCATAAATTTGTAAGCTTATCTTTTATTTCCCTATATCCATTCTTAACGTATGATACGGTATTAAGTATTTTCTTTCTATCGCCACCTTCAAAGTAATCAACAGCCGACCTCTGCATAAGCAATTTTAAATACTGGTCAAAAACGTGCAAATATACGTTAATTATTATATCTTTTGCACGCCCATCTTTCATAGCGTCTATCGCCTGCTTGAATTTAGGCAACGCATAAGCCAAACTATCCCTGTAAATACGCTTAATTAAATAATCAGTTTCGCATTTCTCTGTTATTTGACCATATCCACCAGCATCAACGATATTAAGACTTGAAATCAATTCAGCTATTTCTCTATTTCCATCTAATATTTCAGTATATACGTCAATCTTTTGCTCTTTGGTAATTTTACCTGCAATTAAACGCCCCCAATATGCAATGCCCGGATATGCACCTAAATAAAAATCAGTAGACCTTTCCCATGCAGTAGAAAGAGAGCCTAAAGGATTATAACGCTTTGCATAATCATAAAAACTATCCATTGCATAGGTAGAAGACGCACGATGTACGTTTGTGCAGTAAATATAATCTATGCCTAGTTTATCATACATTGCAAACCAATCTTTAGCTATTCTATTTACCCAGTGCCCTAATGGTTGGTCTGCCATAAACATATAGTTCCAGTTACACATAACAATGTCTTTTGGAAGCTCACTAACAACGTCAAAATACTCAAAGAAATCGTCCCACATCATCATGCGTTTGCCAAGCGAAGTGCAAAGCTCATGCATATGAACAACGTGGTCAAAGAATAATTTTTTTGCAGATTCGCCGTTTTTAATTCTTTCCTGACACTTATCGCAAGCAGTAAAATAAAACGGTTCATCTAAGCCAACGTGCAAGTACTTGCTCTTAAAAAGAGCACTAACTTCTGTTGTATACGTATCAACAAGTTGATAAAATTTAGAGTTGCACACACAACCACAGGTATCTTTATTATGAAAATCACGCCCTAATGCTTGGCAGTTATCTTCTCCAATATCCTTAAACTCAGGATACGCCATAAATTTTTCCAAGTGGTCTAGCGTTTCAAGAGCAGGTATTACGTCTATATTTTTCTTTTCAGCATATTCTACGATTTTCAGAATTTCATCTTCCGAATAAGTATCATCCTCATTAAAGAAACTAGTGCTTTTTGTACGCACAGCGTTTTCCAAGTATACAAGCAATGTATTATAACCATTTTGGCTTGCAAAATCTATATACGAAAATATATAAGGGAGGTTTTCTTTTTGTCTTGCAAGGTCAATTTGAAGTGCATTAATTTTTAAGTTTTTCATTTTTTTCTCCGTATTTTTTTATAAGAAGAATACACCGTAACCCCAACCCAATTTTCCACCGGATACTAGATGCTTCTTTATATTTCTTTGCAAAGAAGAGTTTTGTGGCATAGTATCAAAATCTACGCGTTGTTTACCAAAAATCCAGGGTGATAAAACGTTAAAATCTTCATACTCTTCGGTATCAATAATTTCAAAATCATGCATAAAAGCCACAATGTTTGAGTTTTTGTCCAAAATGTTATCGTGGTTTGGATTCATTAGCCAAGACCAACAAATAAAAGGAATTGGCTTACCGTTAAATCTTTCGTTAAAAAATTCTTTTGCAAGTGCATAAGACTCGTGGCGAACTTCATCTGTAAGTGGAACGCCTGAAGATGGGATATGTATGCTCAAAACTTTATCCCCTTCTCTAACTACGTTACCATTTTTTTTGTATTCTTTTAATCTAAATGGCAACACTTCGTATTGAAAACGACCTAAAGCAAACAAATCCATCTTTAGGATAGTATCATACCAACCTACAAAAGATGCATTGCGTATACCGTCAACCCCTTCACAGTTCATACACTCTCTATGTTTATATCTAATATCGTTTACTGTATCGTAAAATATTTTTTCGCTAATACCTTTTTGTTTATAAAACTCTTTTAGTTTTGGCACAAGACAAACTAGAATATAAAGATTTAGGGTTTCTTTCTTATAGTTATATTTGTTTGCTAATTCTTCTGCCAAAGCAGAAAGTTCTTTAATATCAAAACTTTCTAAACTTTGATACTTTGAAAGTATTTTCTCAATCTCTTCAACAGTAATCTCTTCATTAATCTTCGTTAAAGTTGTAACAAAACTTTCTGGAAAACTATACTTATCATATAGTTCGTTTATGCTTTTTTCTACGTAATTTTTCATAACTTTTACCTCGGAAATTATACGTTAAAATAAATTAACCGTAACTGCGTAAGAATAAATATTTTCCGATTTAGGTCCACCCTTAAATTCCACCATTTTTTCTTCAAGTTCTAAAATAGTTTCCATCTTACCTGTTAAATAATCTTTTAACCTAGCAGAACAACTTTTAAGTCTTTGCAAAGTTCCACCAATTCTTATCTCTTGAACGTCAAATCCGTGTGGCTTATTGTCTTTATACCACATGTTTCTAAAGCTTTCTAAAAACTTTTCAAGCCTTTTTATTGCAATCTTGAAATCTTTTAGTATAAGTTGCAATTCGGCTTTATTTCCACTTTGGTAAGCGATTCTCGTTCTATAACCCAAGTCGTACTTAACAGCTAAAAACCTGCTTAATTTTTCGTAAGAATCAAAAATATACGAAAATTCGCTACTCTTGTTTTTAGTACGCCTAAATCTATTTGCAAATTTTATAAATTCGTTTTTTGACCAACCGGAATTTATTGCCTCAAAATCGCATTTACCCAAAAAGCAGTCGTTGAAAAAAAGTTTTTTTAGGTCGTTACGCTCTAAATCGTTAATTTTAACATTAATATTTTTCATATCACAAAGCATAAAGTCTGCCCAATTTTCATTAAACAACTCCTTAAATTTTTGCTTTGCATTTTTAATAGAATAATTACCTTTTGCACATTCTGATGCGTATAAAAGACTTGGCAAAATAGCATACAACGGGCATTCGTTACCATTATCACCCCAAAGAGTAATAACAATGTTGTCTATGCCGTGCTTTTTACAGGCTTTTAACGCACTCTTTGTGCGATTATTGCTCAAAACGGTTGCACTGTTAAATCCATGCCATTTCCACGCGCCACCTGCAAACCAAATTTCGCGTTTTAGCTCTTTATGTTGTTTGATATAATTAGAATACTCCGATTCTTTTTCGTGATAGTAATCCCAATAAACAATATCTACGTTTTTAGGAATCTTTTCTTTCACGCTGTCAGGCATCTTTTTGCCTATTCCATAATAATCCCCGTCGTATAATAGCCTAAAAAACATATCAGACCAAATCAAAGGTTTTAATTCGTATTTTTCAGCCAAAGCACAAACTTTGTCTAAATGTTTAACAAATATATCAAAACGATTTTCATAACCGTGCTTAGTAAGATAATTTCCTAAGCCTAGATTATGAGCTTCGTCCATTCCGATATGTATTCTATCAGTAGTAAAACACTCCTTGCACGTTTTAAACATTTCTTCAATAAGAGTATAAGTCCTATCGTCGTCAACGAGCAAAATGTTGTCCGTATCATTATATGCCTGATATTCAGGGTACTGAAAAATTCTTTCTAGGTGTGCCAGCGTTTGTATACATGGGATAGTTTCTATATTTTTACCGTCTGCATACGAAACTATCTCTTTAAGTTCAGCCTTACTATATCTACCCCTTAAATATCCAAACAGTGGTTGACTCTCAATTTCATAGGTATCTTCGGTATAAAGCATTAAGCAGTTATACCCCATTATAGACATCTTATCAATCAAATCTTTTACTGCAGGAACACTCATGACCGCATTTCTTGAACAGTCAAGCATTATACCAAAACATTTATCTACTTTCATTTTAGCCTACTTCTTTTCAATCAAGTTAATAAATAATTTATCGTAATACGGGTTATTGCCTATGCAACCTTTCAAACCGTTTAACGTAGTTAAAATAAGCTCGCCTTTACCGTATTTCTTTCTTGCCATAACCATCTTATGATTTTTGTTTAGCACGTATACGTCTTTAGATTCGTCTAACATATCGTAAAGAATTTCTTCTGAGCCTTCCCAATCGAAATGATGCCAAGCATATAAATCTTGATAGTCGCCTTGAGCATTATAAAGATGAGTAAACGTCATTTCTGAAAATTCTTTTACAAACTCACTATCAGCATTTCGCCAAACCATGCGTTTAGTAGTGCCTAATTCTTCTGCTAAAGTATGCACCTTAAATATAATGTTTTCATCAAACACGTTTATGGGTCTAACTGTAAATAATACAACCCTTGCGCCATTTTTAATTCTTTCTTCAATTTCATCTTGGTTTTCACGATAATAAACGTTGTCGCAGAAAATTATATTATCGTTTAATTCGCCTTGACAAAGCAATTTAACGTCTTCAAGCTTTTCACTGTAAATAACTGGTACACACGTTGCTTTTTCATTGCGTGGCAACACTTCAAACTCGGTAATATCTTGAGTTCTATTTCCATTAACTATCATTTCAGCAACTACTTTAATTTTGCCAACGTATCCCTTTGGATTTACAACTACGTTGCCCACATAAGTAGACGCAACGGGCATTGCCTCTGCTTGACTTTCATAGGTTGCAGTTAATTTGTCCCCATAGTATACGCTTGCTCTAATTAAAGCATTTTCCGTTGCGTTTGTATCGTTAAGTGCAAACACTTCTGTAACAAGTGAATCATCGTTATATGCCGTACGTTTACTACTTCTAATACTAATTCTTACTGGGATATTCGATTCCTTTAACGAATAGTATGCAGGCTTTGGAATTCTATCAACGTCTACAACGGTCTTTGTCCAGCCAGATGGCCAAGCATCAATCAATAAATGGATTGCACAACTTTGAACGTAGTCTACCCTACGTCTTAATCCGTGAACGTATAATTTTACAGCCTTTCTTTGCCACTCACGGCTCTCTCTAATCCAATCCTTTATATATGTTTGCTCAGGGAAGAATTGCGCGTGATGCCCAAAACATTGTGCTTTTGAAATACGCTTTGGCGTCCAAGGCTCATCATAAGAGTTCGGAAGCCAATCTTTAGGTAAGTATTTTTCCATTACTTCTAAGCTATCAAGCCCATCCGTACCATATTCACCACAGCCTGTCATCCAATCCGGTCTAAATGGTGGCAAATAACCCTTTTCAAATCTACCACTATCAATACCGTGATTAATATACCAATAAGTATAACAGTGAAAATCTGAAACACCGTACGAATCTGCAACCTGAGAATATTCACCGTCACAATATTTTACAACTCTACTTGGGTTGCAAAGTAACACTGCCTGTCTTGCACCGTCCATAAAGTTTTGCATTTTTACTCTGCCAAGTCCATATTGTTGCCAAAAATAATCCCACGAATCAGCAATTTCGTTACAGAAGCTTTCTATAACTACACTTGGGTGATTTCTAGTATGATGTTCCATGTCAACAACTTCTTTAAAAGCTTCACCAACGATACTTTCTCTCAAGAATAAGAAACAAGCAAAATCTGATTGACAAAGCATACCTAGCATATCAAAGTACGTGTAAATATCATCAAGCACAGGTCTTTGTGTCATTCTAAAGAAGTTTAATCCTGCAACTTTTGCAATCATTATATCGTCAATTAATTGTTCGTAGTTGTTTTCCATAACGCACCTAGGCAAATGCCCCATTTCGTTAGTACCACGAAGAATTATTCTTTCATTATTTAAATAAAACTTACCCTTTGGCGTGCTATTTTCATCCATATGGAATTTGCGCATACCAAAGTGTGTTTGCAATTCGTCAAGCACGTTACCTTCCTTATCAGTAAGCGTAACGGTTATTTGATATAAATACGGTTCTTTTTGCGTCCATAACTTAAAGCTAGGAATTTCAAAATCTTCTTCAAGATAGTTTTCTTCAATAAGAACTTTTTGAATACTACCTTGATAATTTTCAAGCACTTGTTCTTTAAAGTTCCTACCTTCTATTGAATAACGAACTTCACATTCAGTTGAGTGGTGTAAAAAGTTATAAATGGTAGTTTCTACGTGGATTTTCCCAGCATCAATATCTGGATTAACAAATATATCGGTTATTCTTTGCTTTTTACAAGTAACAAATTTAACCTTGCCGTAAATGCCTGCGCCAGACGGGTTATGGTGCCAACCTAAAACAGGCTCGTCATAACCTAAATGAGTATGCCCGTAAATCTTGTTACCATAATGCTTTTCGCCGTTAAAATCATCACCAGTAACTACAACGTCGTTTTTAACTACTACCACCAAGCTATTAACACCTTCACGTATATAAGGCGTTAAATATGCAGTGAATGGCGCGAAAAAGCCTGTGTGATGAGCAACTAATCTACCGTTAAGGTAAATTTCCCCAATATAATCCACTGCCTCAAAATCAATTAGATATTCTAAATTTTCATCTTTTTTATCAAGGACAATTTCCGTTTTATAAAAAGCATTCCAAATACCAATAGGACCAACGTAGTGTGGTAGCTTTACCTTTTCCCACTCACCCTTTCCAGATAGAACAAGTGAAAAATCTTGCTTATCCTCATCGGTTTCTTTTCTATATGTAAAATCTATAAGTTGAGTTTCCGTTCTCGGAGTATTAACTTTTCTAGAATAGTTTTCCAAAAACGGCCTATAGTAACTTTTAAGTTCTTCTTTTTCTTTTAAAAAGTTTTCGTATTCAACTTTTTCATCAAATTCAACAAATTTAACGTCTTTTAATTCAGCAGACGGTAATTCTTTATAATCCAACTCCAACGGTGGAATAGGTGCAAGCGCAGGAATTCTGGTTTGCAAACGTTTGCCACCACCTGCAATTTGAGAAAAAAAGTCTACTACTTCATGTTTGTTTTTCTTTCTTGTATCACTCATAATAAGAGCCTCCTTTAGCATACATAATCATTATAAACTATATGATAATTAAAGTCAATAGTCGTTTTTGTTTTTTTAGTGATTATTTATAAAAAAGTAATTATATACAACAATTAAACACGCAATATAAAAGTGAAACAAAAAAAGCCATTATGTGTGAACATAATTGGCTTTTTTACATACTATTTTTACTTAAAATAAATTATTTGCAATTCCTTTATGCATACAAAACTCTACATTTTTATGACCTTGTAACAAAGTTGCAGGAATTTGTGGTTGTGGCGCATCAGATAAAACGTGTTTAACAATCCCGTGTTGCCAATCACGATTAAGTGCAATGTAAATTTTTCTTGATTCTAAAATTTGTTTCATACCAACAGTAATACACCAAGTTGGCATTGCACGAAGGTCACCCCTTTTGTATCCGTAAGCATTTATTGCTTGGGTTTCTCTAGAAACAGGCAAAACTCTCGTTCCTAAACTAGCGTATTCTTCAGCTGTAATTTTATCTCCTATTTCGGCAGGCTCGTTAAACGCAATGTGCCCGTTTATTCCTAGTCCACCTAAACACAAATCAACCCCACCTAGCTCTTTGATTAGATTATCGTATTCTTTTTCCTTGCCTGGAATTGGAAACTTTCTTTGACTTTCAGGCATAAGTAGTTCAGCTTTAACTCTCGAATAGAATTCCAACTCCATACGTTTGTGAAAACTTAAATCATTTTCACTATCTATACAGGTAAACTCATCTACCATATATTCATCCATATTGAAAAACCAAACATTCTTTAAGGATACGTTAAGCTGATTTACAAGCCTTGCTAGAATTGGATATTGTTGCGTTGGCCCAACGGGAACAATCATAACCGTGTTTTTACCAAGCGAGTTGTTTGTCATTATTTCTTCAAGCATTTTTAACGCCATATCAAAATATACGTCCCATTCACCGTCTACAACTATAATCTTAATTCCGTTAATCATTTTCTCCATTTTAACAAACCTCTTTGCCTTTAATAAATACTTTTTCAACTTCAAAATTTTCATTAAGCACGCAAATATCAGCTAGCTTCCCAACTTCAATACTGCCTGTAATATTTTGAACACCTATTATTTTTGCAGGATTTATCGTTGCCATTTTTACAGCAGAAGATAAATCCACCCCTGCACTCATTACATTTTTTACCATTTTTCTAAGGCAAGTAATACTGCCTGCGTATTTACCTACACCTGAAACAACAGCTACACCGTCTTTGATAACAACTTTTTGAGCGTTTTCGCCTGTGCCCAAAGTGTATTCCATGTTATCGGCATCCAATCCTGCACACCTAAGTGAATCTGAAACCAAGCATAATTTATCCGTTCCCTTTGCTCGAACTATAAGTTTTAGTAGTTCAATAGGGATATGCTTATTATCAGCTATAATTTCAGCAGTTAAATTGTCGTCAATAAGTGCGTATTCTCTTAACCCAACGTTTCTTACGCCGTTTTTAAAGCGAACTTCTGATGTAACACAAAATAGATGAGTTATGTGCTTAAGCCCATTTTCTATTGCAGGCATAAACTCAGGGTAGACTCCGTCATCGTGCCCACCACAAACAATTATGCCTTTCTCAGAAAGCTTTTTAGTCATCTCCGGCGCACCGTCAAGCTCTGGGGCAATCGTTACGGTCTTTATAGTTTCAGCATAGTCTAGCATATAACCATAGTCGTCTCTTGATGGTATTGCTAAATCTTCTTGCTTTTGCGCACCCTTGTTCCTTTCTGAAAGATACGGACCTTCTAAGTGCACTCCGTAAACAGATGCAACGCCATCTACAGGGTTCATTAAGTAATCTTTTGAAAAGTCTAAAAATTTCAAAATTTCCTTTTTTGGTGCTGTACAAGAAGTTGGTACAACAGTAGTTGTGCCGTTATCGGCATGGAACTTTAATGCATTTACAAAATCTTCACGTGTGGCATCCAAAAAATCAGAGCCATAACCACCGTGAGTATGTATATCAATAAATCCTGGCGCAACAATTTTATTGCTAACGTCTATTATTTCACAGCCATCAGCACATAGACTTTCTCCGATTTCAATAATTTTGCCGTTTGAAAATCTAACGTCTCCAAAAAATACTTTCTCAGGCAAAACTATTTTTCCGTTACATAGAATTATGTTTTTCATATATTTTTGATAAAATCATCAATGATGTCGTAATTAAGTGGATAACTTCTTGCCCCTTTATTCTTACACTTATAAGCAGCAACGGCGCTTGCAAATTGGCAACATTTTGCAAGACTGTAGCCATTACAATAGGCTGTAACAAACGCTCCGTGAAAAGTATCGCCTGCTCCGTTAGTATCAACGGCTTCAACCTTAAAGCTATCGTACTTATTTACTTTGCCATTTTCATAGTAGTACCCACCATTGCAACCATCGGTTACAACCAAAACTTCAGGCGTATATTTTTCATATAAGATATGCATTGCTGACGGCACATCCTTCGCACCCGTAAATCCTAACGCAAATTCAGCCGATGGAATTAAAAGGTCAACTAAAGGTAATAATTTCTCTATCCCTTCATAAAGCCCACCTGCATCAAGGCTAACTTTTACGCCCATTTTTTTTGCGTGTTCTGCAGTATAAATAGCGCAATTTAGATAATTGCCGTCAAGATGCAATACCGTAGCCCCGTCAACAGCGTTAAGCTTTACATTATTTGTATCATCGGGAATCGTTCCCCTATCAAACACACAAGTGCGAGATTTTTTTTCTTGCGATATAAGGACGTAAGATACAAACGATTTAGCATCTTCCACCCTTACCGTATTTTTTGTTTCAACACCATATTTTTTAAAATCTTCAAGAATATAATCAGCAGAATTATCTGATGCAAATGCGCCTATAACTTCTGCCGATACACCTAGTTTACTCACTACAACTAGTGCATTTGCAACAGGACCACCACCACAAACAAATATATTTTGCGCCCTTTGCTTTGTATCTTCAATAGGATATTTATCACAAGAGATAAGGGTGTCAAGCACGCATGCGCCAAGACCTACAACTTTTTTCATACTCTATTTTCTGCTCCGAGTAATTTAATTTTTGATATTGCAAAGTTTTTAACAGCCTCAATCGGTTCACGCATAAATAAATCTACGGCAAATATCTTTCTATCAACGTTAAACACGCTATCTAAAAAGGAATAACAAACGTCTGTACCAAAATTAACTTTTCTTATACCAGCCTTGATTGCTGATTGTATTTGCTCATCAGGAATACCACTTCCACCGTGTAAAACAAGTGGAATCTTAACTTGGTTTTTAATTTCCTTAATTCTATCAATCGCAAGCACGGGTGCTTGTTTATATCTGCCGTGCGCAGTGCCAACGGCCACGGCAAGAGCGCAAACGCCCGTTCCATCTACGAATTGTTTTGCTTCTTCAACGGTAGTATAATCGGTAGGAATACCATCAGCTGCAACGCCAATGTGCCCTATTTCACCTTCAACTCCAATATTCATCGCCTTTAAGAGCTCCACAACCTTGGCAGTTTTTTCAATGTTTTCTTCCATTGATAGCTTGGAAAAGTCAACCATTACCCCACTTACGCCGTTCTTAAGCGCAATCGCTGTTGCTTCATACCCTGCACCGTGGTCAAGATGCATGCATACGGGAACTGTTGCTCTTTCAGCAGCTTTCAATATTACAGGGGCAAGATAATCTGCAACACCCGTTGTTGCTAAACGACTGTAAAACTGCATTATTACAGGCGAACGGCACTCTTCTGCAGCCTGAATAATTCCCATTGCTATTTCCATATTATACACGTTAAAAGCAGGAACGGCATACCCTTTTTCGTCTGCATCTTTTAGAATTGTTTGAATATTAACTAGCATATTGCTCTCCTTAATCGTAAATATTATCGTAAATTATATCGTCAAAATATTTTGCGAACTCTCTTAAATAAGAATCATATTCGCCATAAACTTCGCTTACGTGGTGTATATACGGTCCTTCTATTAGTTTTCTTTCCAACTTTGGCAAATCATTAAATTCAGCCCACATATATGTGCCGAAAGTTTTTGGGCCTTTACAAGTGTTAAACTCGCCACCAAGCAAATAGTACTTGCCTTTTTCTGCTTGGAAACGTGCTATCGTATATCTGCCATCTTTAACCCTGTAAGATGGTTTCATACTAAATATTTTAGCAGGTTCAT
Organism: Christensenellaceae bacterium; assembly: GCA_045654125.1. Classification (GTDB taxonomy): domain Bacteria; phylum Bacillota; class Clostridia; order Christensenellales; family Borkfalkiaceae; genus UBA1259. Next base: position 31,491 of record JAZOMU010000043.1, on the reverse strand, counting down.
CATCAGCCTTGCATGACAAGGGGAAAACGCCACAGTGCCACAACAGTTCAGCATTGTCGTTTTCGGGGTGACGGCTAGTAAATTCGCCTTGGATTGCCCTACCTTTTCCACGAGTTGCGCTTATCAATAACACGTTGGTTATAGACATAAGAATATCGCCTTCACAAGTAACGAATATGCCTTTATCTGCAACCAAACTCATAGCTAAACACGGTGGAACGCCCCAACCCGTTGCAAAGCCTGACCAACAATCCGTACCAATTATGTTACTGTTATATGTTTTAGATAAATCTTCAAAATAATAAACCACTGTTAAAAGCTTTTTAAGTGTTTCATCATCAAGCGAACCACAATCGTAAGTAGCTTTCAACTTAACAAGTTCTTCATTTAACAAGTCTTGTTTATTTGCATAAATACTTTTTAGCGTATTAACCGATTCAACAAGGTTTATAGATACGATATCAACGCCAAACTTTTCACAAAGCTCAAGCTCATTATACATAATAGACTTAAATGGCTTAAGCCTTGCACCAATTTCTAAAATTCTAATATTCTTGAAATTGTTAACCATGCATGCAACGCCTAAAAACCGTTGAACACCCTTCTTAAACGCAGGGTCGTTAAGGTCACAATTTTCTATGTAGCTGAATTTTACGTTGTTTCTCTTAAGTTGCTTACTCATAGCAAACAAGCCACATTGTGTGTCAGTGTACCTTTGGTCATCATCGAACAACCTATCTCTTGGTCCCCACAATAGTGTTGGTACTTGCATTTTTTTACCAACTATACCAGCTACACTCTCTTCACCAAAATTACAGTTTAATATAAAAAGCGCGTTTACTTTCTTATCCTTAAAGTAATCCACCACTTTATCGCAATCGCTATCAAAACGAAGCAAACCTTCTTCGTTTAGCCAATCGATATCAAAAAATTCCGTATTTTCATCTTGAAAATTTTCACGCAGAAAATTCAATGTAGCGTTCTTGTTCTCTACTGCGTAATCGCTTTGAAATAAACCTATGCGCTTAGGTGGTTCTTTAATTAAACGACGTATAGCAACTACACCAACTCTTAACTTGTAATCTAACATAAATTCTCCTTCTAGAATATTTTATTTATATTTTCTATGATTCCGTAGTCAGCGAAATCAAATATTCTTGCATCTTTATCACTATTTATAGCAATTACCGTTCTTGCGCCTGAAATCGCACACGTATGCTGAACTGCACCCGAAATTCCAAAAGCCACGTATACCTTTGGATAAACCGTTTTACCCGTTAACCCTACCTGGCACTCGTAGGGCAAATCTCCATTATCAGCTACTATTCTTGAACAGCACACTTCTGCGCCGTATTTTTTCGCCAAAGCAATTATTTCTTGCTTTTTACCTACTGCACCCTTACCAATTGAGAAAACTATTTCCGAGCCTTCTTCTTTAACAGTTCTAACCGTTGCCATTGTAACGGAAGTAGTTCCTTCAATATCGGCAGTAACCGTTCCACCTTGTGCAGGTCTAGTCATAATTAGTTTGGCTTTTTGAACGGAAAATGATATACAATCTGCACACAAACCTGCATTTAGCAAAACTGCCACTTGGGCAGATAAAATTTTTAAGGATTCACTATCTTCCCAAATAACGTATTCTACTTGATTGGCGCTAATAAAACGTGCTATTTCTTCTGCACTTTTGCCCTTAACGTTTATCATTATAGCACTAATTGCAATTTTTTCAGCTATATTTTTTACATTTCCAACGTAATAAATAACATTAAGCTTTTCGGAAGCTGTTTCGCCCTCGTCAATTGTTTGTTTTTTTAATGCGCTTTTTATTAAGCACTCTAAATCAGAAAAACTTTTGAATTCACAAAATCTTCTGCCGATATCACTCTCATAAGAACACACAACTTTTGTTGGAGAACCTTTTAATCCACACTTTTCTACAGGTATATTTAAGATGGAGTTATCCCATATTTGAACATCCCCCACCTTTGAAAATATAGATGGAAAACGTAGTTTTTTTGATTTTTCAAAAGTGATTACAGCCTGTTTTACAGTTTTTACCCGTTTTCCATTACGCAAAACGATATCATTTCCAATAATATCCGTTGCTTTTGTAAAAATTTCATAGTTCAAACGCTTTGCCAGCATTGGTGGAACTTGCGCAGTATCGCCATCTACACTTTGCCTACCACAAAACACGTAATCCGGGTTTAGCTTTTTTATAGCTTGTGCTAAAATGAGTGAAGTAACTATAGTATCACTCCCAGCATAGCAAGAATCTGAAACAAGCACGGCTTTAACGCCTAATCTCGTAATGCCTTTCAGCTGTTCTAAAACGGATAAAGGCGCCATTGCTAGAACGGTAACATCTAAGTTTTGAGATAAAGCAATTTCTAACGCCGAACAGTCAAACGGATTTAATTCGCCCTTAAAATACTTAAGCGCAACTACTACCTTACTATTGTTCATTTGCCATATCCACTAAAAACTTGCTAATTTTTTTATATTTCTTAAATATTTTTTCATACTTTAAGGTGTTTTCTTTTATAGGTTGAGTATTTGATAGCACCACCTTACAAGTGTTACTTGCACTTTCAAAGCTCTTAAAAAATCCTGCGCTTATGCCTGCGCACATTGCAGAACCAAACGAAGAATCATTATTCTCCGTGCATATTAAAGTTAAATTAAGAGCATCGGCAACTATTTGTCTCCAAACTTCACTCTTTGCTCCACCACCTATTACGTAGGCTGTATCGCCTATCTTTAGACCTTTACCCTTTAAGTAGGTTATGCAGTCTAAAAGGCTCATAGCCACGCCTTCCATAACAGCTCTAACAAAATGTGATTTAGTATGATTTGAACTTATACCGAAAAAATTTCCTTTAAGCGAAGGATTTGCATGTGGAGTTAACTCGCCCATTAGGTACGGGTGAAATATCAACCCGTCAGCCCCTACCGATATATCTTTTGCAAGCTCGCTAAAATCAGCAAAATCCCCACCAAACGTATCCCTAAACCATCTAAGCGACGATGCGCAGGCTTTGGTAGCACTACCAGGATAATATAGGTTATCTATCAAGTGCGAATAGTTTATGACGTTCTTATCAGCAAAAAACTTATCTGAAACAACGCAAATTCTACCTGCTGTGGCAAGCTTTAAGGTCATATCGCCTTTTTTAATTCCACCTGCTGCAAATACTTCCATTGCAGTGTCCGTTGACCCACAAATAACTTTTGTGTTAACACTAAGCCCCGTGTCTTTTGCTGATTTTTCACTAACATTTCCGATAACGTCAAGTGGATTAACTATTCTAGGTAAATTTTCCTTAGTTAACCCTACTATCGATAACAGCTCATCATCCCAAACACGCTTATCAAAATCGAACAGCATACTCCCTTGAGCTTCTATATAATCAGTTACAAAATCGCCTGTAAAAAGCCCCCTAACGAAGTCCTTAGCAAAAGTTACTTTCTTGACTTTTTTAAAGATTTCAGGGAATTTATTTTTTATATACAAAATTTCTGGAAGAGACCAAATAGTGTCTACTTCATGCTTGCATTTCTCAAAAACTTCTTTTCCGTAATTTTCTAAAAGAAATTTCTTTTCATCAACGCATCTAGTATCAGTCCAATAAACAGAATTACATATGAGCACTCCGTACTCATCCATTAAAACGGCAGTATGCGTTGCAGCATCAAAGCAAAGGCAGTGCACAAGATTGGCATCTATGCCTTTTAGCACCGAACGAATATTAATACAGGCAGAATTGTACCAATCCATAGGATTTTGTTCAGCCTTACCACCTTCTCCGTAAAAAGTAGGATATTCTGTAGTTGACGTTGCAACTACCTTTCCATTTTTATCGAGCAGTGTAGCTTTGCTAGCTCCACCACCAAAATCTACGCCCAATACGTACATAAAATCTCCATTTTACTTTACTACTATGTTTTTTCCTTTAATCGTAGCTACTCTACCTAAATCAACGTGCCTCTTACACTCAGGATGGCAAATAAGCCATTTATTCTTTGCAATAAGTCTTTTATCCAGACTAACTTCCGTTAAGGCAGTGTTTGTGCCACGTGGCAATATTACTACAGACTTAAAAACTTTATTTTGCTCACCACAAGGACAAAAATGCAGTGTGGTTTGATAAAATTCCACAGCTTGTCCCTTTTTTACGCGAAATGCTTTAAGTTTGGCAGTATTAAACACGTTGCCTACCATTTCTCTCATATCACCAAGTAGTACAATCATATCTTCCAATGCAATGTTTATTTCGGTAGATTTATGCCACTCTAGTGCATTTAAAATATTGTTTCTCCCCCAGCAATATCCTATTTGAACGTCCATTTCTCCAAAATGCTTTTTATAGTAATTAATTACCTTTTCCGTTTCAAATTTGTCAACAGAAGGAAGATATGAACTTCCACTTTCAGGCACGGCTATATCTTTTTGCGCCCCTATAAAATCGTCAAAATACGGGTTGTCTAAGACCTGCCCGTATTTTTTAAAAGCTTTATCACTTATTGAATAAATTTTCATATTGATTTACCGTTATATACTCGTCTTTTTATTTTTTTATAGGTTAACCCACTTATGCTCTTCTTCACTAGTGCAGAAAATGCCACGGTTTTTACCTGCCATTATCCATAAGCAGTAGTTTTTATAACCAGGCGCAACTGTAAAGGGATGATATCCTTTTGGTATTTCAACTAAATCGCCCGATTTAACTTTATAAACTTCGTTAATATCCCCTTCTTTTGAATATACTGCTTGAAAGCCAAAACCTTGTGGTTTATCAAATTCAAAGTAGTATATTTCATCGAGAAAACCTTCGGTTGGCATATTATCAACGTCGTGTTTATGTGGTGGATAGCTTGCCCAATTACCGTCTTCCACCCAAAACTCACCGATATAAAGAAGGTTTGCACCCACCGTTTCAGGCAAGTTAAAAGCAGCCTTACGGGTATATGCACCTTTGCCTAAATCTTTTGTTTTTATATCTTCTACAGGAACGTATCTTGGCTCAAAATACATTTCAGCAGGCGCTTTGCATACGGCAATTTTAACGTCGCCACCCTTACCCGTAACGGTAAAAGTAGTATCTTTACCAACATAAACAGCTTCTGCTGGACCATCGAACACGTTTAAACGCTTGCCAACGTTATCAAAATTAAAGTTTTCACCTTTCACAGAACATTTACCACGAAGAACTATCAACGCAAATTCTTTTCCACGCTCGCTAACGGTATAACTTTGCCCATCAGCAAGCATTAAAAAATCCAGTTCAGTATAAGTTAAAGGACTATTCCTATCCGTAACAACTCTTTCGTATCCGTATTTTTCAACGTAAGATTTTTTTAAATTCATAATTAACTCCGATATTAAAGATTTTCTAAAACCATTTCTTCTATTGAAATTGCACGATAACCATCAGGTGCAGTAGACTTTAACGCAATGTATTCGGCAGGGTTTTCAGTAACTACCGTTTTGCAACCCATATTGATTGCATTAGTCCATCTATCCAATGCAACCTGAGTTAATACAGACGGCATATATTCCGACATAATGCTTTGCCCTGCAAGATTAGCTTCCTTGCCGATTAATAGCATTTCTTTATTTACGCCAACCTTGTCTATAATTTTCCTGCCCGTTTCCGAATCTTCAAGCTCTCTTGCATAAGCATAATTGTCTTGCAAGCTATATTCGTTTTCTGATTTTTTAACAGTTAACGCACCTTTTTCAATTAAACCTAGCAGATATTTATTAAAGCTTATAACTTCTGCTTTAACTTCAATACCCCACTCCTTAAACTCGTGCATAATAAGGCTTAAGTCGATTGGGTCGTAAATGATTACTGTCTTGTATTTGTTTAGGCTTTCAGCAAACTTTTTTGCTGTTTCAAGCGTTTCTGCCGTTTTGCCCGTAAGGAACCAAAGAGCCGAACCACTATCCTGATTTTCATCAAGCGCTACTTTTACCCCTGCTTTTTCTAAAACGGATATGCTATTCTTTACGCTTTCAGGCGATTTGTATAGCGCAGTTTGACCTACGAAAAGCGCTACTTCTGATTGAGTTTTGAAAAAGTCATCTAAACAATCACATACCGACAGACCGTACACGTTACCAGTTGCTTGGTATTTTTCTAGAAGACTAACTATATATTCGGGCGTTACACCGTTAAGTATAATTTCCGTCTTAAACTCTTGAATAAAAACCTTTGGGTCCCAACCCGTCATACAGTTATTAGTACATGCACCACAAAGCGTGCATTCGTAGATGTTATCAGCAACTTCTTTTAATTCGGTAGCACCACGAACTACCATTGACGCACCAAGAGAACGCGCTCTTGCTGTATTTCTTTCTAAACCTGTAGCATTGCCGATTGGGCAAATATGCCTACACATCCAACAAAACCTACAACTATCTATAATACCTTTTGCTTTTTCACTAATATTCATTGCAATTTTCTCCTATTATAAACCTAGCTTAAACGGGTTCATTATACCGTTCGGGTCAAGCGATTTCTTAATGCCTTCAAATACCTGCATTGCAGGTCCGTATTGTTCTTTCATCAATCTACCCAGCTTAATACCAACGCCGTGATGATCATTTACAACGCCACCGTTAGCTATTGCCGTTCTCACGCCAAGGTTCCATATTGCGTTATGCAAGCGCATTGCTTCAACAGGGTCTTTTGGAACGTCTTTTTCGTCAATAATGAAACGGTCGTAAATCATACAGCCCCATTCATACCAATGTGAGAAGTGTGCAATAAACTTAGCTTGTGGAAAATTCGTTTCAATAGCTTCTTTCATTGCATAATAAATCTTTTCAATTTTATCATAAGGCGCGATAGTATCCATAGTACCGAACATTTGTGGTAAATCCATCATATGTCCTGGATAGAAAAATGTAATCTTTTCCTTCCACCACTTTTCACCGTATTCGCTACCTAAATCTTCTGCACCATATCTCTTGAACGTTTCAAGTAAAATCTTTTCTTCTACGTCTACAAGTTCTTTTACGCCTTCGTAAGCAATATTCATAAATGCGCCCGGCTTAGCAACGCCTACTATTTTTTTGATAAGGCTTGCTGTTTCTGCCTCGTTATAAAGACGCATAACAGACGGCTTAAATTTTTGTAGTATTTCACGGCTCGCCTTAAACGCAGAAGACATATCCTTGAATAAGAAACCACGGAAACGGCGCACTTCTGGTTGTTCGTATATTCTGATTTGCGCTTTTGTAATGATACCAAGCGTACCTTCAGAACCAATAAATATTTGATTTAGGTCAGGGCCTGCAGCGTGTTTAGGCGCACTACTAGTTTCGATAATATCGCCGTTTGGCAGAACAACTTCCATTTTAAGCACCATGTCATCAATTTTGCCGTACTTTGTTGAAACAACGCCTATACCCCTATGTGCTAAGAATCCACCAACCGTAGAACAGGTAAGTGATGATGGATAATGCATTGTTGCATATCCCTTTTCGTTTGCTGCCCATTCTATATGCTTATAAATAGCGCCTGCACCACACTCGATATACATACTATCGGTGTTAACGTCATAAATTTTATTCATTCTTTTGGTATCAAGCAAAATACCACCAGCAACGGGAATTGCACCACCTTGAGTGCCACCACCACCACCCCATGTGGTAACCGGTAATTTATAGTAGTTTGCTATCTTCATAACCTTAGAAGTTTCTGTTGCATCTTTAGGCGAAACAACGTAGTCTGCTGCCGGCATTCTTCTGCCCCTATCTGCCCACATTCTAGAAAGCCAAAAATAGTCTACGCTATGCGTAACCTTATCGATTTCCTTAACCGAACAGTTCTCTCTACCTACAGCATCTTCTAATTCCGTAAGTATCTGTGTAAACAAAAAATCGTTCATATTTACCTCTCAAATATTAATCTATTTATCATTCCACAATATTATATCACTAATAAAAATAAATTTCAACCATTTATGACATATTTTTTTTAATTATTTTTTATTATGAAAATTATTTTCACATTTGCACTTTTATATTAAAATAATTTATTGACTTTCAGCTTTATATTTTGTATAATAAAATCATATAAAATTAAGCAGGTGGAGAAATAATGAATAAAATAGTGCTTTCATTAAAAATTTTATACCCTAAACTTGGTTCAGCAGAGCAAAAAGTTGCAAATTTCGTGCTTAACTCTCCACAGCAATTAATACCACTTTCTATTTCAGAACTTGCCAAAGCGTGCGACACAAGTGAAGCAACGGTAACTAGATTTTCTAAAAAAATGGGGTTTGAAGGCTATCAACAATTAAAAATTGCAGTAGCGCAGGAATCAGGCTCGCCATTAAGAACTGATATTTCTAGCAACGACCAACCTTTTGACATATTAGAAAAGGTTTGCGATGATATTTACTGTTCTTTAGAAAAAACTAAAAAATCCATAGACAAAGCTACGCTAAAAACGGTATGCAAAAAAATATTGTCAGCAAAAACTGTTTTAATTTTTGGACTTGGAAACTCAGCATCAGTTGCAACCGATGCTGCTCATAAGTTTTTAAGGTTAGGAATTAGCGCACACGCATATACTGATAACCATATGCAAGCTATAGCGGCTGCACATTCCAACCAAAACTGCGTTGCATTGGGCATTTCACATTCTGGTAGCTCTAAAGATATTGTTAGAACTCTTGAACTTTGCAGACGCAACGGTGCCGTTACGGTTGCACTAACTAATTTCGGTAAATCTCCAATTTATCGTGTAAGTGATTTTGTATTGAATACCATTGCTGATGAAACTAATTATTCTATATTAGGTTTAAGTTCAAGAATTTCTCAATTAGCTATAATTGATACAATCTATTCTTACTTAGTTTGCAATATTGATAACGCAAAAGAATTAATACACTTAACTGAAGAAGCTTTACAATCAAAAAAATACTAAACTATTTAAAAACAAAAAGGTCTTGTGCTTGCAAGACCTTTTTATTTTTTTATTTTAAACATTTTTATTATTATAACAACTATTTTAGCCAAAGAATTATTTAACCTTTTCGCCCACTTCTCTACATCTCTTGATAAGTGCATCGGTTGGGGTTATCGCAACGTCAGCAACACCATTATTCACGGTGGTTAACGAAACAACGTACGTGCCCTTAGGGGAAAAGGATGGATGTGGGTCTAGATGATACGTTAGCCCACCACGTATAGGATAAGGCATTGATGAGAAAATTTCTATCTCCTTACCACTTTCTCTATCAAAAAACCAAACCTTACATGGCTCGTAAGCCCAACTATATGGATTATCATCGCCTACCCAATACTTCCGATATAAGGTATGTGCATGACAAAGAGGTCTTTTCCAAACCATGTTTTTTTCTTTAGTTTCAACGTTATATTCATACACGTATTCGATTATATCTGGCCAACAAATCCAACCATCTTGCGACCAAAAATCATGGCAATATATAGAATCGTTATGTCTAAACCAATTTTCAGGGTCAATCGCCTCAAGCCTAGTTCCCTGTGTATCCATAAGCCAAATTCTCTTATCAATATCAAACCTTTCACCAGAATTAGGGTCTCTTTGCCACTCTTGGTCAATTATAAACAAATCAGGGTCTGTTGGAGAAAACATTGCGTGATTATAGTATCTATAAAATTTATGAATATGCTTAATTTCGCCTGTTTTAAGATTGCCCGTTGCAACGTAAGACTTGTCCCCAATACGCATATCAAAAAGAACTAACTCGCCAGTTGAATTGACCGAACATGTTGTAGAAAGTTGTTCAAATCTACGATAATTTATAAAATCTTGCCCAATTTCAAACAACTTTGTTATATTACCATCGACGTCTATTTTATATAGTGCTGAGCCTGAAGAAAAAAACACGTAATTACCATCAACGTTAACGATATTTCCAATCGTGCCACTATCCGTGCCACCAGCACCGTTAAATCTTCTAATAAACGGGTTCTCTGGGTCAAGAGACACTACTGCCAACGTATCGCCATGCTTAGGCCAATCACAACATCTAAACCACATATATTTTTCATCTTTAGTAATACCACCAAACTCAGTAAAATATAAGTTTTTTTGCACCTCGCCCACTCTTTCTTTCAAAATATAACTAACCACTCCGGTTTTTGGGTCTTGATATTCTTCAAAATACGGATGTTTTGATAAATCGTACATACCTTTTCTCCTTAATTTTTTCTATTACTATGCCATAGTTTTTAACATTGATTCAGTAACTTCATACTTACACTCTTTACCTAAAATATACGCTTTGCATTCATTTAACATATATTCGCTCATTCTACGAACTTCATCGCCTGCACTACCTGCAATGTGCGGTGTTAAATAGCAGTTTTCTAAAGTATAGAACGGATGCCCTTCTTCAGGTGGCTCTGGGAAAGTAACGTCTAAAAGTGCAGTTAAATCGGGGCGTTCACCCAATATGCGTACTAAATCTTCTTCAACAACTTGCGCACCCCTTGCAGTATTTATAAAAACAGCGTTTTCTCTCATTTTCGAAAACAAATCGTAATTAAGCATTTTTTTAGTTTGTTCATTGTTTGCTAGATGATTAGAAACGACAAAAGACTTTTCAAAGAGAGTTTCTAAATCGCACTTTTTAACACCTAGCTCTTCAGCTTTTTCATTAGGTAAAAACGGGTCAAATACTATAACATTTAACTTATATTGTTTTAGCATCTTTATTACTAAGCGACCTATCATTCCAGCACCGATAATACCTACCGTTTCCCCGTAGTTGCCGTTGCATTTAACAAAAGATTCTTTAGCAAGCTTTATGCCATCTTTTTTATATATTCGTTGGGTAAGAAAATACCCTTTGTTTGCAAGTATTATTTGAGCAACCGTCATTTCTGCAACAGGAACTGCATTAGCACCCCAAGCAGAAAAAACTTTCACGCCACTCGCCAAATATGGCCTAGCAAAATCCTGCACTGTTCCAGCACTATAAAACACACATTTAAGATTAGGAAAGAATAGCTTTATATCTTCTTCAGTAAAAGGTTCAAATCCCCAAGTGGAAAAAATAAAATCCACGTCTAAAAAAGCTTTTGGATTATCTAAAATATCCTTTTTTGAATAAACAGTATTAGTAACGTCAACTGTTTTTTGCATTTCTAAAATGGTTTGCTCATCATATACTGCATTTGCCCATTTAAGAAAATCACATAAAATTATTGCTCTCATTTTTATCTCCTATAATTTTTCTCAAAGCATTCGCTTCGATTTGTAGCGATTCAATTTTATCATCAGGCATAAATTCAAGTAGTAAAGTGCGTGGTGTAGAAAATTTACCTAAATACAACTGCCACTCTTTTACTGCTTTTCCCAACTTAAACCTTTTATCGCCTTTCCAATTAAAAACGTGTATATGCTCTGTGTATGGCGAAAGCGCTTTAGCTATATATAAGTTTTTTTCTTCATCTAGATTTTGAAATGGTTGCCAATAAGTTCTAAAATGTGGTGAGTTTATAGTTTCCATAAACCAAACAGCATCACTATCAAACTCTGTAAAAGTGTTCATATGGCACTCCGTACATAAAATCACATTGTTTTTTCTAGCCGTTTGCTCTGCTTTTTTACACTGCTCTAATAAAAACTCTTTTTCATCTAAAGTCATATTCTGTCCGTTTTTACTGCCACACCAAACTCTAATAACGTTTGTTCCTAAAATTTTTGAAGCATCAATATAGTCAACTAACTCTTCAATAGGTGTTTGCCCTAAACGAAAATAGGTTCCATAAGACGAACAGGTAATTCCATATTCTTTTTGCAAACTTGCTATTTCTTGTAATTTGTTTATATCATTGCACGGTGCGTGCACATCTGCCCCCCACTCTATATGAGTGAGTTGGGCTTTTTTCATTTCTTTTAAAATTTCCTGTGGAGAATAATCCCTAAAAGAAACCGATACTAAACCTAAGTTGTATTTACTTTCTAACATAACTTACCTTTTTGCCTTGCTAAAAGCGTTTCAAACCACAATTCTGGCGTGGGCATAGGCGATACCCTTTCAAACCAAGACATTTTGCCATCGGTTATCGTCCTATCATCACGTTGACCTTTTATAGAAATCTCTGCTTTTTTATCTACCAAAGCCGAACCGTGCGTGCCAATATTTTCTGCAGAATATATCATTGCTGATAGCGTAGAACGTTGTGTAAGAACCATATCGTATAATTTAAAGAGTGCTACAATTTCCGTCTGCTTACTAATTACTACTCTATCAAAAAAATTATCGCATAAATCACAAGTTTTTGCAAATAATTTTTTCATTTCCAAGATAGAACGGTCAAAATCTGCAACATTGCTCATTTCTAATTGTAATTCCTTACGCATTTTGCTTACGTTTGACTTGCCAAATTTAATTTTTGGTAAAACATATTTTGTCGCTACATACTTGCTAGGTTTCTTACTTGCAATATGCTCTGCAACACGCAAACTACCTACTTGTGTAGAATTTAGCGCACTACCACCCGGTCTATAAACACCAAACGTGCCGGCTGCCTCGCCTGCAACGTATAATCCGTTTATATTGCTTTGCCAATTTCCATCTACGGCTACACCACCATTGCAATGTTGTGCACAAACAGCAATCTCTAAATATTCACTGTATAAATCAATTTTATGGTTTTTATATAGCTCTATTGCACCTCTATTCATTTTTTCAAGCCTTTCTATAGGCGTGCCAAATAGTGCGCCCGATTTTTCTAAATATTCGTAGGCTTCTTTTGGTAGCACGCTAAACCCATTTTCCAAACCTTTTGGATTTTTAGTAAAATCAAGATAAACACGATTGCCTTTTTTTATTTCTTCAGCTACTAAAAGGTCTACTTTTGAAGAGCCTAAAATTTTTCTAGTATCAAACGGCCATTGATAACCTTTTAGGAATATAAGCCCTAACGATTGAGAGCCAAGTGCTTGATAAAGGAACTCACTTTCCTTTCCATCTTTGTCAACTGAAACGTAGCGTGGTAAAACTTGTTGATACGTACCAGACAAATTCCAACGGAATTTTGTGCTTGCTATGCCGTATTGCCACTCTTCCATATTTGAAAGCAATGCCCCAGCATCAATAGCAAGCCCCGTTGCACCAAATTGGCTTGCAGGATAAACGTTATTTTTATAAATACAAGCAGGCCCCCCAGTGCATAGCACAACGTTTTGACAGTTAATTACCGTAATTTCTCCCGTGCCCGTATTTACACAAGCAATGCCCACCACTGAATTGTTTTTAATTAAAATTTTTATAACGCGCTGAAAATCTATAATTTCAATACCTTTTGAAATTACAGATTTTTCTAATGCTTCTGTCATAAATTTTGAAGTTAATGGCCCACAAGAAGTAGCGCGTGTTCTCGGGTCATGGTCTGTTTTATACCCAGCGTACTCGCCAAACTCGTTAGTTGGGAACGGAACGCCGAGTTCAACCAAACGCATAAAACATCTAGTAGAATACGATGCTTCACAAAGAGCGTGTTCACCCATTACCCCACCCCCTGAATACAGGGTATCAGCCATTTCGCGAACGCTATCGCCATCACCACCACAAAGAGAGAGTTTATAATACGTTTGCTTATCGCTACCCGTGTTTCTAGATGTTCCCATCAAGCGACCTTCAGTAACGATTGCTATATCTTTTACGCCAAAATCATATAAACGGTCTGCCGTATTGTAACCAGCACAGCCCGTGCCGATAATTATTGTATTGTATCGTTTTTTCATAATTTTCTAATATGCATACCACCATCTACAATAAACGATTGCCCTGTGGTATACCCAAAAGTTCCATCGCATAATGCTACTACAGCTTTACCTATATCACTAGGCTTTCCCCACCTGCCTAATGGCACTAAACCTTGTTCGATAAGTTTATCATATTTTTCTTTTACAACCGACGTCATCTCCGTATCGATAATACCTGGGCAAATCTCGTTTACCGTAATACCTTCGCAAGATAATCTATCTGCAAAAAGTTTGGTTATCATTGACACGCCTGCTTTCGATATACAGTATTCGCCACGGCTAGTTGAACTGGTATACGCTGAGCATGAAGATATATTTACAATGCTACCACCTTTTGCTTGACTAACCATTTCGTTTGCAACCATTTGCGTTAAAAATAGAGTGCCTTTGGTATTTATGCCCATCACAAAATCATAGCTTTCTTCAGTCATTTCTAACAAGTCTTTTCTAGTTTTAGGGGCAACGCCTGCAACGTTTACAAGCGCAGTTATTTGTCCTAAAGATTTTGCCGTTTCAAATAGCTTTTCTCTATCTTCAGCCACTGACACGTCACCTGAAACGTAAGTAAAAGGTAAAGAATTAAAATCAGTTAAATCCGGTTTTACTTTTCTGCCCATTCCTACAACGTGATATCCTATTTGAATAAGCCCTAGAGCACTTGCCTTACCAATTCCACCAAGCGCGCCAGTTACAATGGCTACTTTCATTACTTTATCTCCTTAAAAAGTTCTTTATAGTAATTATTAAATACTGCACAGCCAGATACTTTTTTGTTTCTCATAAGTATTGTACATTTTGAACAAGCAACACAGCATTTCTTAGCATCAAATTTACCGTTTAGATAATCTATATAAAAGTTTGGGTATGCAAGCCACATCCTACCGTAGCCTACTAAATCACACACTCCATTTTCCAATTGTTTTTCCGATTGAACAATTAAATCATCTCTATAATAAGATAACCCAGAGCCAACCACAATTAAGCTAGAAAACTTTTCTTTAATATGTTTTTCAATAAAGGTAAATCTTTCAAGCCCAACGGCTGGTGTTTCAGGCGCAGTGTATCCCCCTGCTCTATACGGGCGATTTACGTGTGGATTATAATAAGGGTTACCAACGGTAACATTTAGAATTTGCACCCCTAAACAAATAAGTTTTTCTATAAGTTTATCAGGCTCGGCAAAATCAATCTCATTGTTTTCAGTAGTTCCAAACCCGTAAGGCTTTTTAACCATATCGCTAACGCTTAATCGCGTAGTTAACAAAATATTTTCAGGTAAAACCTTTTTCACGGCACAAATTGTATCTAAATAAAGTTTAGTTCTATTTTCAAAACTGCCACCGTATTTTCCTTCTCTTAAGTAACCTGATAACATTTCTTGAAAGAGATAGCCGTGGCAAGATTTAACGTCTATCCCGTCAAACCCAGCTTCAACTGCTAACAACGCCGAATTAACGTATTTTTCAGGCAATGTATCTAAATATTCGTCTGTTACAATATTATCATCAGCCACTGGGCGAGTTTCTTCATATACAGGGTTACGGTAAGCTATCATAGGAACTATACTTTGCCTACCAGAATGAGTTAGTTGAAGAATAAACACTGGCTCATAGCCTAGCTCATTTTTAGCCGTTTGCTTTAACTCTCTGATTAGCGTTTTGAACTTATCCAAATTTTCTTTTGTAAGCATCATTTGCCTTGGATTTGTTCGCCCTTCTTTGCAAACTGCGTTCGCTTCAAACCAAATCAATCCTGCCCCACTCCTAATGGCACGGTAATACTTTTCAATAGTCAAATTACTAGGGCTACCATCTAAATTACAATCGCAACCTTCCATAGGTTGCAAAACCACACGGTTTTGCAGGTTAAATTTTCCTATACTCAGCGATTTTTCTATCATCTCTAAATCTCCTTTTATGTCCTAATTATATCATTAAATAAAGGAAATTTATATAGCATAATTTGCAAAATATATTGCTTTTCTTGCACAAATGTAATATAATCATTAAAAAGGAGCTAATTATGATATACAAACTTGCAACGGACAACTTTGAATTTAGTTTTATAGCAATGGCAAACGCAAATCAAACTGCGCTAGATAACCACTGCCACTCACGTTATGAAATGATTTTGGTTGTTGAAGGCGATATTACTATTAAACTAGAAAATAAGATTTACAGTTTGACTGCAAATCAGTGCATAATAATCCCACCACTCCAATATCACACCATAGAAGTTAATGATTTAAGTGCATATAAAAGAATAACCACGCTATTTGAACTATCTGCTATACCTAGCATTTTACAATCCACTTTAGCAAGCAATAGTTTTAGAACTGCTCCATCTTATTTTTCACAAACGGAAAAATTAAAAGCTATTTTTCTAGAAAGCAACCCTTCATATTACGCCCCACTAGCCGAAAGTTTAATGACTCAAATTTTTTACGATAGCATACAAGCAACCGAAGACTTTTGCGAAACAAAATCAGATAAATTTTTACAATCTGCTATAAACTATATCGACAAACACATTTACGAAAAAATACTTTTAGAACAACTTGCAAAGTATATGCTGTGCTCTAAATCAGCATTTTGCCATCTTTTTGAACAAAAAATGAACGTTTCACCAAAACAATTTATTTTACAAAAAAAACTAGCTATCGCAAACAAGCTACTAAAAGAAGGTATGCCTGCTTTAGAAGTCGCCTTAAAACTAGGCTATGAAAATTACAGCAATTTTTATCGGATATATTTAAAGCGTTATGGAATTTCACCTGCAGATTACAAAAATAAGCGCAACCAAAATTAATTTGATTGCGCCTTTTATTGCTTGTTACATTTCCACAACTTTAAGCATAGGGTTAAACACAACACTAAAACGTTCTAATCTATCCCATTTAGTTCCTTTTATAATGAATATGCTTTACATTTTCATGTTTTTTAATTTTATTATACCCTCAAAAACTTGTTTTGCATAAGGCGCAGCAACTGTTGAGCCGTAATACTGCCCCACAGGTTCATCGATAATTACTAAAGCTAAATATTTTGGATTGTTGGCAGGAAAATATCCCACGAATGAAGATACGTATTTGCCAACTGCTATAATTCCATTTTCATATTTTTGTGCCGTGCCTGTTTTACCAGCCACTCTATAACCTTCTATATATGCTTGCTTGCCAGAGCCTTCTGACACTACCTGTTCTAGCATCTGGTTTAATATTGAAGATGCCTTTTCACTTATTACTCTATTTTTAAGTTTTGGCTGTATTTTTTCTGCAATAATTCCGTTATTATCGTAAATTTCACCAACCAAATGTGGCTCATAATAATACCCACCGTTTACAGCAGCGCAGGTTGCTGCTGCCAACTGCAGTCCCGTAACTGCAATTGTTTGCCCAAACGCTATTCTTGCAAGGTCTACGTTTTGAACAGCACTTACAGGCAAAACCATACCTTGCGATTCACCACTAAAGTCTACGCCTGTAACCTTTCCGTAATTAAATAAATCGATATACTTATACATAGTCTCCTTGCCTAGCGACATAGCAATATCTACAAAGATTGGGTTGCAACTATTATTTAATCCACCCTGCAAAGTTAAGCAGGAATGTTTTCCATTTTTATGGTCACTCCAACACTTAGTTTTTTGCCCGTCTATGTACCTATACCTAGAAGAATTATACACGTGGTTTAGCGAAAAGGCTTTTTTATTGCCCTGTAAATATTCTTCTATATTTGCCGCAGCCGTTAACACCTTAAATGTTGAACCCGGCTCGTAAATATCACAAATAAGTCCGTTTCTGCTCAAAGAATTTAAGGCTTGCAAGTCATCTCTAGGTATTTCGTTAAGATTAAACGATGGCTTAGAGCATAACGCTCTAATTTCCCCATTTTGTGGGTCAATAACTATCATCTGGGCTGACTTTGCTTGGTGAACACTCATTGCTTCTTCCATAGCTACTTCACACAGTTGCTGAACTTGATAATCTATTGTCAATTTTATATTTAACCCGTCGGTTGCAGGAATATAACTAACGTTTCCGTTTTCTAATTCCACACCTACAATATCCGTTTCGTATAGAATTTCACCATTTTTGCCTTGTAGGTATTTATCGTAATATAGCTCTAACCCCGATTGACCTTTGCCGTCTGTCGACGTAAAGCCTAGCACTGAAGTTAAAAATTCGTTGTATGGATAAGTTCTAAAATTATCCCTTGAATAATACACGCCACTCAACCCTTTGTCTAAGAGCTTGTTAATTTTATCCTTAGTTACCTGTTTTTTTATTGTAATTTCGCTTGAAACAGTTGTCGTTAGCCTATTTAGAACGTAATCAAAATCCATTTGCAAAACGTCTGCTAAAATTTTGGCTGTTTCGTTAACGTTGCTAATAGCTTTTTTTCTAGCAAAAACGGTATACGTATCTTGATTATCAACTAATACAACTCCGTTTACGTCGGTGATTTTTCCCCTTGATGCAACAACTGGTATTTCACGCGTCCACTGGTCTATCGCTTTTTCTTGCAAAGCTTCGCCCCATATTATTTGAACGTAAAACAACCTACCTAAAACCAAGCAAAATAAAAAGGTTACTACAATTATACTTGCAAATAACCTCTTTCGTAAAACTGTTATTGAAAATGATTTAACGATAATATTCACCGCCTATACTTTATATAATTACTATATAAATGTATTCGGCACTTTTTGTTTTAAGCACCCTACCGCTAGTTAAACCTTTTCAAACTCCCATTTTTTATAATGAACTCCATCTTGAATTTTTGCACCGTTTATTATAGAACGAATCTCATGCACGCCCTCACTAATCATAAACGGCTTAGATTCAAACGTGAAAAATTTATCGATATTATACTCTGGCGCATCTAACATTATTTCATCTACTTTTTCGCCATCCATATAAATATCCACACTTTGACCTTCACTATACACAGATGCATTTATTTTAAGAATATATTCGCCTGCATTATCGTTCTCAATACGGTAATCAACGAACACCTTGTCAAAATGGTTGTTAAAACCTATACCCATTAACGACGTGCTTCCGTCATTTTCTATTTTTGTACCGGAAACAGTGGTATAAAGACATATAAAATCCAAAACGTTAAAGTCTGAAATTTTTTGTGTTTTACCAAAATTAGCTTCCTTAAAACGACGAGTTTTCATAACTGCTTTTAATACGTACTTTGCACAATCTTCCAATTCTTCACGAACTAATAAATTCCATGAATAAAATTTTTGAGCTAGACTAATTTCATCAGCATAGCCTGTGGGCATTTTAAGATTGCTACCTGCTTTTATTTCCTGCCACAAGTGTGAACGAACGTGCCAGTCTGTCATAACTAGGCCATCATATCCCCACTCCTCACGCAATATCCCTTTGATTAGTCCCGCGTGGGCAGAAGCTCTTACACCATTTATCAAATTATATGACGTCATAACAGCAAAAGGATTACTTTCCTTAATAGCTATATAGAAACCTTTTAAATAAATATCTCTTATAGCGCGTTCGGACAAAATGCTGTTAGATTCTTGCCTGTTTTCTTCTTTATTATTTATAGCAAAATGCTTTATAGTTGCACATACACCCGTACTTTGAACGCCACGTACGATAGCGGCAGCACTTCTACCTGAAACTACGGGGTCTTCTGAATAATATTCAAAATTTCTACCGCATAGTGGATTTCTATGGATGTTCAAGCCCGGAGCAAGTAATATATCTACTCCGTTCTTCACGGCGTCTTGCCCAATAGCTGAACCTACTTCTTCTAATAGCTCGTCATTCCACGTGCAAGCAAATAGCGTAGCACAAGGAAAACACAGCGTGGGTATTGTGCTACGAATACCAGCAGGTCCATCTGCTGTTTGTGGATTTGGGATTTTAAGCCTTGAAAGATTGCCTATGCCTGCCGTTCCACGAATAAGTGCTGGAGGTTGTCCGTTTGCCATATCTATAAGCTCATTACTGCTTAATTGTTTAACAAAATCATCAAGGGATAGTTTTCCATCTGCAACGTCGTAGAGCGTATATTGAGCATCTCGCTTTTGTTCTTCTTTCTTGTCAATATTGATTATAAGATTGCTTTCATCACCTGAAGTTATAACTTCAAGGTCGTTTTTAGTTAAATTCTCCGTCCAATATTTAGTGGGCTCTAATTTCCCTTCTGCATTTAATTTATAAGGCGAACCAAATGAAAATTTTAAGGTCGTTTGATAAACGGTTTTATTTTCTTCTTGAACGTACTTTCCACAGCATTGAACGTCTCTAACGTTTGGACCTACAAAAAATGAATACTCACCTTTTTCTAGAATAAATGATGCAGTTGGTTCATCGAAATACACCATATCGTTTAAGTCAAAAGTAACCACAATGCTTTGACTTTCATTAGGCTGCAAAAGTCTAGTTTTTTTGTAAGCGCGTAGTTCAATCGCAGGTTTCATTACATTTGTTTTTGGCGATGATGAATACACCTGAACAATTTCTTTACCTGCAAAACTACCCGTATTTTTAACGGTCAACAAAACCATTATTTTATTTTCATTAACAGTAGACTTTATTTCTTGATACTCAAATGTAGTGTATGAAAGACCAAAACCAAATGGATACGCTACTTTTTCTTTCTTAAACGTTTCAAAGTAACGATAACCTACAAAAACATCTTCTTCATAACATACTTGCATTGGCGAAGCTTTAAAAGATTTAGCCGATGGATAATCGCTATAATCGTATGCAATAGTATCGGTAAGTTTTCCACTCGGTGTTACGTCACCATATAAAACGTCACAGATTGCATTTCCACCTTCCATACCTGCAAGCCAAGTAATTAATATTGATTTTACTTTACTATATTTTGCAATAGAAGCAACGTCTATAATACTCGCAATATTAAGTATTACTATTACCTTTTCAAAATTAGAATTTTCTAAGGTGTCAAAAAGTTCTTTTTCTTCGGTTGATAGATAAAAATTTTCTTCATCTTTATCTTTTCCTTCCCTAGAACTTCTTGAGATTGAAACTAGCGCAATTTTTGATTGCTTTGCAAACTCGTTACACGTTTGTAGTCCATAATCATCCTTTTTTTCTAACGATTCATAAACAACCGAAGCGCAACAATTTTTTAGCCCTTCAATAATATCAATGGTATACTCGCTAGTAACGTCTGCCGAGCCTAAACCACCTTTAATGTAATCAAAACAACCGTTGCCAATTATAGCTATAGTCTGCGTTTTGTTTAAAGGCAAAGTTTTTTCTTCATTTTTTACTAACACCATGCCTTCTGTTGCCGATTTGCGTGGAATTAAACCTAAAGTGCTATTCATATTTTTATTATCCCTTTATTTTACTTGCATTTTTTGCAACGCACATTGCAATTATATCATATAATTTTTGCTAAAACAATTAAAACTTTTACATTTCTTGTAATAGATATGGTTTTACATTAATAGTAATTTTAAAAAGTCTTAGAATAAATCTCTAATTTTCTTAATTTCAATTTCACTTAAAGTTGAATATTTTTGCGTGGTTTTATTTATTGCTTCCCACTTATGTTCGCCCATTGCATGATAAGGTAAAATTTCTACTTTATCTACGTTTAAACCTTTAATGTAATCCCTAATCTTAACTATTTCTTCATTGCTACCATTAAATTCAGGTATTAAAGGTACTCTTATTATTATTTTTGCCTTGTTCTCAACTAGTTTATTTAAATTTTCTAAGATTAAACGGTTGCTAACACCAGTGCCTTGTTTGTGCAAATCTTCGGTTATACATTTAACGTCATATAAAAATAAATCGGTATAAGGTAAAATGCGTTCAAAATATTCCCAAGCTACGTTTCCTGCCGTATCCACCGCCGTATGAACGCCATTTTCCTTACATCTCATCAATAATTCTTCTAAAAAATCTATTTGAAGCGTGCATTCGCCACCAGAAAATGTAACGCCACCACCAGTGCCATATGTTCTTCTATTGATTTTTCAATTTTTTTAATAATACCAGTAAGTCCAATGTCTAAAACTTCTTTATAGTCTGCCGTTGCATGTTGCCAATCAAAAGTTGAAAGATTATCTATCGGCTTCTTATAAAACTCACTACGAAGTTCCGTCCAGTGAACATGCCCTTTCCTGCGAAAAGCATCACCGACTATTGAATCGTCACAGTTGAAAAAACCTGTCATTTTTGAATATTGCGTTAAAACAGGTTCTTGATTCAATATAAACTCGCAAATGCGTTTACTTTCTTTATGCTCTTGAGTTAAAAAAATATCTTCCCTGTCAAAATCCGTTTCTTTTGGATAAGCATACATTTCCCCACTTAAAGTAAGTTCAGTAAGTTTTTTAATTCTTTCAGTCATAATTTTATACTCCAAATTTATTCACATTAATATTATAGATGTTTTTTTCACCATTAACAATGCTAATATAGATTTTTTTGTATTTTTAGACACAAAATATAAGTGATATATTTGCTTTGTTTGTTAAAATTTGATAAACTCATAGTATGAACAACTCATTAATCATATTAGGAATACACCGAATTATTTTTGTAGGAAAAACTGAATATCCAGAAAGGCAAACTGTTTTTTCTTCAAAACGGCTGCATTATCACGAAATGATTTTTCAATTTTCTGGAAAGACAAAAGTATTTTTCAATAATGAAGAATTAACAACCTGCGCAAATACTATAAGATACCTTCCTGAAGGTGAGTGCGAAAAATACGTTATTGACCAAAAAGAAGGTCCAGAATATATTGATATCTTTTTTTCTTCAAACGTTCCACTTTCTAAAAACGCATTTGTTATGCCAGCTAAAAGTGAAAAAATTGCAACGTTGTTTAAGAAGATTTTTACCGTTTGGGTACAAAAAAACGAAGGGTATTATTTTGAGTGCATTTCAATATTATATAAAATTATTGCTGAAATGCAAAAAACTAGCTATATCCCAGATTCTCAGTTTGAAAAAATAAAACCTGCAATCGATTATATTCAAAACAACTTTTTAAGCAAGGAAATTATTACTGCAGAAAAGCTTTCCCTTGTTTGTGGAATTAGTTACTCATATATTAAGAGAATATTTGCATTAAAATTTAAAATTTCTCCAAAGCGATATATTTTGCAGTTAAAAATGAATTATGCGTGCGACTTGTTGCTCGATGGAAGTCGCTCAGTTTCTCAAATAGCTGAGATGTGTGGCTTTAGCGATATTTACTATTTTTCACATCAATTTAAAAAAGAATTTGGACTATCACCAAAGGATTTCATAGAAAAATATAAATCTAGCAAATAACAAAAAGGGTTATTGCAATTCCTTTGCAATAACCCTTTTGCTAGGTAAATTATGAAAAAAAACTTATAATCTTATAAATAATTATCTTTTTACCATTCCAAAATCTTCAGCTTTTTCTATTACGTATTCGTTACTAGAAATATCATCAATGCTAGAAGATAATTGTTGGTACTGTTCAATTTTACTGCTCAATTGAATAGATTTTGCTTGCTTTTCGCCAGATAGTCTTGCTAAAACGCCAGTGTTTATTACAATAAGTGCAAGGATTACTGCAACAGCCAAGGAATAAAGTACAACAACTAACTTTCCTTTAGCGTTTAACTTATAGCCCGTAACTTCTTTTTCTTCTCTGCGCATTTCGTTCATAATTTGGTCTGCATCTACTGCATCACCAAACTGCATAGTAGTAGTTGATGGGCGCAAGTCTTCATCTTGCATTGCAACAGTTTCTTCCACGGTAGAAGCAATTTCTTCTACTACAGGAGATGCCTTATCTACAACCGTTTCGGAATATCTATCGTAATTTAATAATAAATCCAAGTTGCCACGCATTCTTGCTTTTGCTTGGTCAACCGTTTCATTACTTTCACAGTTAACGAATTCATCTAAAGCAGGCGTTCTTCTTTCTAAAACGTCAACGCCACCCGATGTGCTACGGTCTAAAACCGAACTAGCTGTATCCGTACTCGTACGTCTTGTAGTAACCATATCCTTTTCTCCTTAATCATTATATAAATTTAGAGTAAAATCTATAATCTTTCTGCTATTCGCAGTTTTGCACTTTTTGACCTTCCGTTAATCTTTAACTCTTCTTCAGAAGCGATTATCGGATGTTTTGTTATAATTTCTATTTCTTTCTTTTTTCCACACACGCAAACAGGTAAATTTTTATCGCAAATGCAATCGATTTCTAGTTCCTTAAAGGCTTTTTTAACTATTCTGTCTTCTAGAGAGTGAAATGTTAAAACAGCAATTCTTCCACCTTTCTTTAATGCCCTAGTCATATCGATAACCGTTTGATACAATCCGTCCAATTCCCCGTTAACTTCTATTCTTATTGCTTGAAAAGTACGCTTTGCTGGGTGCCCGTCTTGTTGAAATTTTTTCGGTATACTCTTTTCTATTATTTCAATCAATTCACCCGTCGTTTCAATAGGCTTGATTTTTCTTCTTTCTAGTATGTTTTTTACTATTTGATTAGTAAATCTTTCTTCACCATACTCAGATATTATTCGCTTTAATTCTTTTTCGCTGTATTCATTTACCACAGCTTTGGCAGTTAATGGATTGCGCCTGTCCATTCTCATATCGAGAAGAACGTCTTTTGCCATATACGAAAATCCACGCTGTCTATCATCAAGCTGAAAACTAGAAACGCCAAGGTCTAAAATTATACCGTCAAAACCATCTATTTCTAGATTTTGTCTAATTTGGTTAAAATTCTTAAAATTATCTTTCACTAGCGTAAATCTGCCAGCAAATTCTTTTAGCCTTTCCCCAGCCCTTTCAATCGCATAATCATCAAGGTCGGTTGCTATTAATTTTCCGTTAGGGGCACTTTTTGAAAGTATTTCATATGAATGACCACCCCCACCTAGCGTTCCGTCAAAATAAATGCCATCTCCTTTTACTTTAAGAGCATCAATGCATTCTTTTAACATTACTGAAAAATGTTTTAACTCAGACATTTCCGTTTAACGCATCAAGCGCATCAGCTAAATCTTCAAAATTAACGTCGTTAAAGTATTCGTTCCAAACTTCTTCACTCCATATTTCTATACAGTTAGGACCTTTGAACACTATTACGTTTTTCTCTATCTTTGCATATTTACGAAGATTTTCAGGGATTAAAATTCTGCCCTGCTTGTCTTCTTCAGCTTCCCACGTGTTGTATAAAATGTAACGCGCAGCTTTTAACTGCTTGTCTCTAAACGTGTTAATGTTGTTTAGAGTGTCTTTAACTTTTTGCATTTGTTCTTCAGTATACACGTAAAGACAGCCACCTGTTCCCACGGTTATCGAATAATTCGCACCGAGTTCTTCACGTAGCTTAGCCGGTATTCTCATTCTATTTTTTGCATCTAATTGATGTGCGTAATTTTTACCGGACATGTAATACAAAAAACACTCCTATACATTATGGTAATGCTATTTTATCATACATTTTGACCACTGTCAACCCTTTTTGTGAATTTTTGACCACTTTTTTTCAATTTTTTAGTTGAGATTTATGCGTTTTGACCACTTTTAACAAAAAATTCTTGGTTTTGGTAAGCACAATCGCCTATAAACACAAGTTCAAATCGGCTGTATTTCTCTAATGATTTTTGCGATTTAAAGAATTTATAAACTTTTTGGGCTGTAAAAGTGTTGCCACTAATGATATTTTTTGGTGCAAAGTGGTCAAAAATTTTGTTTTTGATAAAAAAATAGTGAGTACAGCCTAAAATTACCGTTTCAAACCTTTCATTTAGGTTAAATTTTTTGCCGTAAATAACGTTGTCTACACTGTTTAAGTTTTTTAACAGGTCTACTTTACTTAAATCGTTTATATTATTTTCAATATCTTGGGCAAGTGCTTTAAGACCAATTATGGATATGTATTTATTGTTTTTATATTCGTTTGCAGTTCGCACGGTTGAAAGTAATAAAATCTTTCGATTTTCGACTAATGCTTTTTCAATCGGTGGAAAAACTCCAAAAGTGGGTACGCCTGCATACGCAGATACGTGTGATAATATGGTTGTGCTAATAGTGTTGCAACCGATTACTAAAGCTTTCAGTTTATACTTTGTAATTAGTTCAATATTTCTTAAAGTTAGCATTACCAAATCGGTTTTTGTGCGATTACCATACGGGGCGTTTTTATTATCACCTAAATACAAATAACGTTCGTTAGGCATAAGTCTAATCATTTCGTTAAGAACTGAAATGCCACCAATTCCACTATCTAAAACTGCAATATACCTTTCACTCATACTAAATTGTATGTAAATATTGCAATAAATAGTGAAAATAAAAATAAAAAGGTAAAAATCTACTTGAAATGTACTTGCTTTTACTTTTAATTTGTGTTAAAATGATTAGCGATAAATATAAGAAACTAAGGAGTGCATTAGAAATGCCAAATATTAAATCTGCTAAAAAAAGAGTTTTAGTAATTAACAAAAAGACTGAACAAAACAAAGCTATCCGTTCGGCTGTTAAAACCGAAATGAAGAAAGTTGACCTTCTTTTAAAGGCAAACAAACTTGAAGAAGCTAAGGCTGCATTATCAAGTGCTTTTGCTGCAATCGATTCTGCTTGCACCAAAAACATTTTCCACGCAAACAATGCTTCTAACAAGAAAGCTAAACTTGCTAAGAAAGTTGATGCTGCTGTTAAAGCTGTAGCACCTGCCCCAGTAGTAGAAGAAGTTAAGGTTGAAGCTCCTGCTGTTGAAGAAGTTGCACCTGCAAAAAAGCCTGCTGCTAAAAAAACTACAACTAAAAAGGCAGAAGACGGTGAAGCTAAAAAAACTACTACCAGAAAGCCTAGAGCTAAAAAGGTTGACGCTGAATAATTTAATTTAAAACTTAAAAGACTTCGTTTTGTAACGAAGTCTTTTTTGTTGTATTTAATAAGTTTGTATTTGGTTATTGTTTACCTAGATTTTCATCTTTAGGCAAAACAAGTGGTATTTTACGAAGTACGTAGAAAATAATAAGTACTAAACCACCAGCAATAAATATAATAGATTGCCATTGTGATGGTGCTAGCCCTAATACAAATGCACCCCTATCATCCGTACGGAATATTTCAATAATTATACGCCATAAGCCATATGAGATTAAGTAAAGCGCCATAATTATATTAACTCTCTTAAAATAAAGAATTGTTAAAACAGTTGTTAGGACAAACAAAAATAATGCTTCATATAACTGTGTGGGCACGTAATATCCCCAAACGCCCGTATCAGCAGCGCGCATCCATATTCCACCAAACACATATTCTTTAGTGCTTAAAAGAGCACCATGACAACAGCCACTCATTAAGCAGCCTATTCTACCAAATGCATGCGCAATAGTGATACAGATTGGTGCTGTTAAAAATACTTTGTTGAACTCGCGTACGTGCACCCCCTTGTTCTTCCCACGGAAATAAAACTTACCAACGCCAAAGTACAAAAGCAAGAAAGCAAGCGCGCCACCAATAAAACCACCCATAGCCGTCATACCAGCATTGTAAAAATCAAATTTTCCAGTTTCAATTAAATCGTAAATTGCTTGGTATAATTTTGCAAACAAAAACCCCATCGCAATTGCACCAATTGCAACGAAAAAAACAAAATCTTGAATTTCAGTAGGCATATTTTTACGCTTGGTATACGTGTAAAACACAATCAAACAAGAAACTATACCAACAGCTAGGCAAATTCCATACATATATACGCCACGCCCAAAAACTGTAAATAACGGGTTAGGTAACATATTTGCTCCTATAAATATATTTTACATTTATAGTATAAACTCTACAGCCAAAAAAGTCAATTATTATCTTTTTTCTTTTAATATTTATTTGCTTTAAATTATAAATTTGTGTATAATAGTAATCGCTTGAGCTAAATACAAAATATTTAATATGGAAAGGTATCGAAGTGGTCATAACGAGCCGCACTCGAAATGCGGTTGTCGAATTTTCGGCACATGGGTTCGAATCCCATCCTTTCCGCCAATCGTGAACAAATTCGAACCTGGAAAGTAAGATGAGTTTGTTCACTTTTTGTTTTAAAATGTAAAAAGCACGGAAAATTTTCCGTGCTTTTTATTCTTAAATAACTTATTCAAGACAAGCGTACACCAAAGTGCCATAACAGAATTTGTACCATTATATATTTCATCACTCTTTAATTTTATACGATTTAACAATTAAAATTTATATTACTAACCATCAATAATTTCATAATTAAATTCTAATTTTTCAGCATACTTTTGTGCATAACTTTCTTTTTCTACTTGTAAAATTATATTTTGACAGTCCATAAATGCATTTACTCCAATTTTATTTACACTTGAAGGTATTTTTAATTTTTTAATTTTACGACATCCACTAAAAGCATAATCGCCTATACTTCTTAATTCGTATGGTAAAATTATTTTCTCAAGACGCTTACAATTATAAAAAGCATAATCATCAATACTTTCAACACTAAAAGGAATATCTATTTCCGTTAAACTTAAACACTCATAAAAACAGCCTTCTCCAAGCGTTTCTATTCCACTCGGTAAAAATACCGACTGCAATGAAACACAATATGCAAAAACTTCTCTTTCTATCTTTTTTATACCTTTGGGCAACTCTATACTTCTTAATGACGTGCATCCTGAAAAACAACCAACGCCTATTTCTTTCAACCCGAAAGAAAATTCAACTTCTGTCAAAGATTCACAGCATTCAAAAGCACTATTGCCAAGTTTTTGTATATTATTAGGAATATAAACAGACCTTAACATTAAACAACTAAAAAATGCACCATCTTCAATCTCTGTAACTCCTAGTGGCAACTCAACAGTCTTTAATGAGGCGCAGTTAAAAAACGCCATTTCTTCTATTGTTTCTACGCTATCTGGAATTTTAATATTTCTCAACGAAACGCAATCTGCAAATGCTAACCTTCCAATCGTTTTAACACTGTTAGGAATATATACATCTTTAAGGGTATTAACGCCTTGTAAAGCCCGCTCATTAATTAGTTTACATCCATTTTCGATAGTAATTTCTTTAATGTTTTTATCATTGGTTTTTATTAAACATAAGAATTTTGTAAATTCGCCACTTAAATAGCAATTATTTTCTAATTTTTCAAAAGCAATTCTTTCAGCCTTGGCAAACGCATTTATTCCTATATGCTCTATACTTTCTGGAAGAATTATATTTGTCAATTCCAAACAACCGTAAAAAGCATTATCACCTATTTTCTTTACAGAATTTGGAATTTTTATGCTTCTTAATGATTTACAATTACAAAAAGCACTATTTCCTATATATTCTATATTTTCTGGTAGTGCAATTTCTTTTAGTGTATAAGACCCACTATATAAATTATCGATTATTCCTTTTCTTTTGTTAATATTTTCTGGTGCTACCACCTGCATTCTTTCGTACAAACTTAATCTTCTTAGAAGAGATACGTCTGAAAGTTCTTTTACTTTAGGTCTTTTTATATTATCAAAAGATATTTCTTCTTCTGCCGTTCTTTGAATAACGGTTGTAGGAGAAACTTTCTTATAGTTCTTAATACCAGTACCTGCAGGAATAAGTTTACCAATAATTACGTTTTCTTTTAAGCCAACAAGCGGGTCAACTTTATTCTTGATTGCGGCTTCCGTCAGTATTTTTGTTGGTTGCTGAAAAGACGCTGCAGACAAGAAACTTTCTTTTGCAAGTGCTGCTTTGGTGATACCAAGCAATATTCTCTTACCTGTAGGTGGTTCAAGACCACTTTCTAACGCTTTCAAGGTTTCTTCTTCATACTTGTAAATGTCTACCTTTTCACCAGGAAGAATATCGGTGCCACCTGGATTTTCTACCTGAACTTTTCTCATCATTTGGCGAACGATAATTTCAACGTGCTTGTCGTTGATGTCAACGCCTTGTGAACGGTATACGCTTTGGATTTCTTTCAAGATGTAATCTTGAACGCCCTTGATACCCTTAGTTCTTAAGATATCTTGTGGATATACAGAGCCGTTAGTGAGAATTGAACCGGGTTCAACTCTATCACCCGTCTTAACGATAATGTTCGCATCTAAAGGTAAGACATAACTTTTGTTTTCACCTTTTTGCGAAATTATTATTTGTACGTGAGTATCATTTTTTACAACATTGACTACTCCACCATATTCACAAACTAATGCTATATCTTTAGGTTTTTTAACTTCTAAAAGTTCATTAAGCTTGATCAAACCGGAAATTGTTCTGGTATTAGATATAGTACTATTATGCAACGAATTTAACGCAAGCTGACTACTAGGTTCGCCTAATGATTGCGCAGCGATAATACCAACTGCCTCACCGATTTGAACGGGGTTATTGTTACTCATGTTCTTACCGTAACACTTAGCACATACGCCTGTCTTAGACTTACAAGTGAAGATGCTTCTGATTTCTACTTCTTCAATGCCTGCTTTTACGATTGCGTCAGCGTCGTCTTCGCTAATCATTTCGTTAGCCTTTACTAAAACTTCGCCGTTTACAACGATATCGTTAACGGTAAATCTACCTGCAATACGATCACGCAAACCTTCGATAATTTCGCCAGACGCATCTCTAACAGATGCTACTTTTACACCTGTTTTTGTTCCACAATCTTCTTCATTTACAATTACTTCGTGTGCAACGTCTATTAAACGGCGAGTTAGATATCCCGAATCTGCAACCTTGAATTTTTTATCAAAAAGCTTTTTCCTTCCACTATAAGATGACAAAAAAGCATCAAGTACACTCATCCCCTCTCTCAAGTTACTGTTAATAGGATATATCAACTCGTTTTTATTATTATGCACAAGTCCTTTTATTCCTGCTATTTGGCACTTAATTTTATCATCAGACACAACTCCCGAGTTAACCATCATACTTACTGGGTTTTCTTCATTTGAAAAGTCTTGTAAACTTTGTATCTTATATATAGATTCTTTCCATTTACCAATTATTTTCTTTTGAAGTTCTGTAAAAGTTAACTCTCTTTGTTCGTATTTAGTTTTTAATTCATTAATTTCTTTTTTTGTGTTTTTAATAATTTCATTTTTTTGCTTTGGCACCTCAAAGTCAAACACGCTAACCGACATTGTTCCACGAGTTGCATATTTAAACCCAAGATCCTTTATTTTGTCAAGACTTTCCGCAGTACAAGCTGAACCATTGAAACTATAACACCTTTTTACAACGTCTTGCATAAGATCAACTGTCATGGGTTTATCTATTTCGTATTTGAGATAATCTTCTTTGGTTTCTCTCTTAACAAAGCCTAAATTTTGTGGGATTGCTTCGTTGAAGATAATCTTACCTACAGAAGTCTTAACTCTGCCGGTAACCTTTTCACCATCAACTTCTACTGTACGACGAACGATAATTTCATCCTGAAGCCTAATTTTACCCGTCTCATAAGCCATAATAGCTTCTTCTGGACTGGTGTATGCAACGGTATATTCAGGAACGCCATATACTGCGCCGTTTTCATCTTTTCTACCCTTTTCGTTATACTTTTCACCAATTTTTCTCTTGATAATGGTTAAGTAGTATGAACCCATAACCATGTCTTGAGAAGGAGACATAACAGGCTTACCATCAGAAAGCTTTAAGATGTTATTTGATGCAAGCATCAAAAATCTTGCTTCTGCTTGAGCTTCTACTGATAAAGGTACG
>JAZOMU010000042.1:0-16645 GCA_045654125.1 Christensenellaceae bacterium | reverse complement strand
CGGTGAAAAGGTGGACCAAAAATATAAAGAAGCTTGGATGGCAGGCTGTAGAGCAGGACTTGAAAAGCTAGCTAGAGCAATAAGAAAGGCAGCTGATAAGGTGGATCAAACAATAGAAATTATGCAGTGTGCAGGCCCAGCGCATTTTGGTGCAGATGGCACTAGTGTTTACGATATAGCTGATATTTTAAGGGGCAAAAACCAGAAAAAAGAGTTTAGGCTAATCGGTGGCCCGTATTGGAAAAACGGATATATTAAAAGCGTAATGGAAGCTTATGAGTTTGCGCGCCAACAAGCACACGATGCAAAAAAGAAAGGCTATTTTCCTTATGCAGAAGGGGATACCTGCCCACGCCCTAGATATACTTGTGGAGCAACTGAACTAGAATTTATGCATACCTTAATGCTTGCAGATGGAAACTGCTATGGTATAATGAAATACGGTTTAGATTACACATCAAACTTTGATTATGACGAAGGATATGCAGACCTACACGCATATAATAGAGAAATCTACAAAGAAATAGAAAAAATATTTAGTGGTAAAGAGTGTACAGGGTTTTACGTAGTAGAGCCTTTCGATACCATTGAAAAAATGCAAGTTTTACCTGAAAAACCAGACCTTTACAAGTTAAAATCAGGTACTCGTAGATTTGTTGTAGATATGAGTTTGCCAACTTGCTATGAACCAGGTGGGGTAAACATAATATTTGGCGAACACGGAAACAACGTGGATTTATCAATACTCAAAAACGGTAGCGTTTTAGATATAACTTCAGCAAGATACTTAAAAGAGCAAGGTGTAGACGTAGGTATTGACAGTGTTGAAATGGTTACGCCAGTGCAGTGTGGGTATAGAGAGTATTTTGTAGAAAAAGATGACGTTACTCAAGTGCACGAAGTTATGAAAGAGCTTGGTAAATTAAATTTATCAAAGGGTGCAAAAGTGCTTAGCGAATTTAACATAGGTGGCGAAAAATACGTAGGCTCGTACAGTTATGAAAACGCAAAGGGCGAAAGATTTTTAGTATATAACTTTGATATAGAGAAAGAAAACGAAGCAGTTGGATTAATAAGAAACTACTATCGTCAAGAACAGCTTGTAAATCTAGTAGAGTGGTTAAATGGCAAAAAGCTAGATGCAATCTGTGTTAAAAACCCTGACCTATACATCTTAACAAAAAAGAACGAAAACTCGTTAGCGATAGGGCTTTGGAATCACTTTATAGACCCAATCTTAAAGCCTATAATCGAGTTAGGGGAAAGTTATACGAGTGCAAGGTTCGTAAACTGTAACGGTAAGTTGGTAGGCAATAAAATTATACTTGACGCACCTATATACGCATATACTTTCTGTTTTATAGAATTATTTAAATAGCGATAATGCAAGGAGAATAAAAATGCACGTAGCAGTTCCTTTTATATTTTCACAATTAAGAGAAAAAAATAAAGAAGCATTACTTAGGGTATTAAAAAAACTCGATGCTGACGAAGTTTTTGTGTACCGTGGCCACCCTTACGATTTTTCTAATCTAGAGCAAGTAAAAAAAGTTGTAAAATTTGTAGAAGATAACGGGTATAAAGTGGCTGTTTGGACGACAACTTATTGTTGCTCTTTCATGTATCTAGAACAAGATGAATCTGCAACAAAGATTCATATAAATGGAAATCCAAAACGGATAGCATGCTCAATGCACGAAAAATTTGTAGATTATTGCGCTACTGCAATAGCTTCATTAGCAAAAGCAGGATTTAAGCGTATTATTCTAGATGATGATTTTAGAATGCATACGCCGGGCGAAAAAGCTAGTTGTTTTTGCGACAAACATTTGGAGTTTTATAGCGAGTATCTTGGCAAAAAGGTAACCCGTGAAGAAATGTATGAAAAACTTTATGGGGGCGAAAAAGCAGACCAAAAATATAAAGAAGCTTGGCTTGCAGGTTGTAGGGCTTCGCTTATTAGGTTAGCAAAGGGTATAAGGAAAGCTGTTGATAAAGTTGATGAAAACGTTGAAATTATGCTAAATGCAGGTCCATCACATTTCGGCGTAGATGGTACAAGTGTTTACGAGATAGCTGATATTTTAAGAGGTAAAAACCAAAGAAAAGAATTTAGGCTAATCGGTGGCCCATACTGGGCAAATGGGTACATCAAAAGTGCAATGGAAGCTTACGACTTTGCACGCCAGCAAGCGTATGACGCAAAGAAGAAAGGATATTACACTTATGCAGAAGGCGATTCTTGTCCACGCCCCAGATATACTATGGGTGCTACTGAATTAGAGTTTTTCCATACGCTAATGATAGCAGATGGTAATTGTGATGCTATTCTTAAATACGGCATAGAGTACTCTTCTAGCTTTGATTATGACGAAGGGTATGCCGATATGAACGTTAAGAATAGGCAAATCTATAAAGAAATTGAGCAAATGTTTAGTGGCAAAGAGTGTGTTGGATTTAACGTTATAGAGCCGTTTAATTCTGTAGAGAAAATGCAGGTTTTACCTGAAAAACCAGACCTATTTAGATTAAAATCAAGCGTTCGTAGATACGTGGTAGATATGTCTCTTCCAACCTGTAGTGTAGCTGGTGGCGTTAATATAATCTTTGGCGAGCATGCAAACAGTGTTGATTTATCAGTGCTTAAACACGGCAACGTTTTAGATATAACTTCTGCTAAATATCTTAAAGAACAAGGTGTGGACGTTGGTATTGAGAGCGTAGAGATGACCGTTCCTGAAAAGTGTGGATATTTAGAGTATTTTATTGAAAAGGACGATATCACTTGTATTCACGAGATAATGCACGAAATAGGTAAACTAACTTTATCTAAAGGCGCAAAGGTGCTTAGTGAATTTACTATCGGTAAAGAAAAGTTTATTGCATCATATATTTATGAAAACGCTAACGGCGAAAGATTTTTAGTTTACAACTTTGATATTGAAAAAGAAGTGGAATCTGTTGGTTTGATTAGAAACTATTATCGCCAAGAACAATTGATAAAGTTAGTAGAATGGCTTAACGGCAAAAAACTTGATGCTATTTGCGTTAGAAATCCAGACCTTTATATACTCACAAAGAAGAATGAAAATTCTTTAGCAATAGGGCTTTGGAATCATTTTGTAGACCTAACGTTAAATACAACGATAGAGCTTGGGGAAAAATATTCAAGTGTACGTTTCCTTAACTGTAATGGTAGGTTAGATGGAGATAAGGTTATTCTTGACCAGCCAATAAATGCTTATGCTTTTGCTTTTATTGAACTAATTAAATAGAAAGATAAAAAATAAAACACCGTGTTTACGAATAAAACACGGTGTTTTTGTAATTACTATTTAGAATTTAATTTTTTCAGCAATGTAGTTTTTAAGTTCAGCAATCGGGATACGAACTTGTTCCATAGTATCACGGTCACGAACGGTTACTGCATTATCTTCTAAAGTATCAAAGTCAACGGTTATGCAATAAGGTGTACCTACTTCGTCCTGACGGCGATAACGTTTACCGATAGAACCTGATTCATCGTAATCAACGGGGAAAGCCTTAATTAAGTCTGAGTAAACTTCGTCTGCTTTTTCTGAAAGCTTTTTAGAAAGTGGTAAGATTGCCGCCTTAAACGGAGCAAGGGTTGGGTGTAAGCGAAGTACCGTTCTAACGTCGTTCTTTTCAGCATCAACAACTTCTTCGTCGTAAGCGTTGCAAAGTACTGCCAAAACAGTTCTTTCTACGCCAAGGCTAGGCTCAACAACGTAGGGGATATATCTTTCGTTAGTTTCTTGGTCAAAGTAAGATAAATCTTTGCCAGAAGTGTTTTGGTGCTGAGTAAGGTCGTAATCAGTTCTATCAGCAACCCCCCAAAGCTCGCCCCAACCGAATGGGAACAAGAATTCAAAGTCGGTAGTAGCTTTTGAGTAGAAGCAAAGTTCTTCTGGGTCGTGGTCACGAAGTCTTAACCTTTCTTCCTTAATACCGATTGAAAGCAACCAATCACGGCAGAAAGTTCTCCAGTAAGCAAACCACTCAAGGTCAGTACCGGGTTTGCAGAAAAATTCAAGTTCCATTTGTTCAAATTCACGTACACGGAAAATAAAGTTACCGGGCGTAATTTCGTTACGGAACGATTTACCGATTTGTGCAATACCAAACGGCATTTTCTTTCTTGTAGTACGTTGTACGTTTACAAAGTTGGTGAAAATACCTTGCGCCGTTTCAGGGCGAAGATAAACGGTATTCTTAGCGTCTTCAGTTACACCTTGGAAAGTCTTAAACATAAGGTTGAACTGACGGATATCAGTAAAGTTATGTTTCTTACAAGTGGGGCAGGGGATATTGTGTTCTTCAACAAACGCTTTCATTTCAGCGTGAGAGAAAGCGTCAATCGGTTTTTCAAGAGCATAGCCGTTTTCTTTAGCCCAGTCTTCGATAAGCTTGTCTGCTCTAAAACGCTCGTGACATTCACGGCAGTCCATAAGTGGGTCGGAAAACCCAGCCAAGTGCCCTGATGCAACCCAAGATTGTGGGTTCATTATAATTGCAGCGTCTAAGCCAACGTTAAGCTTGTTTTCGGTAACGAACTTTTGCCACCAAGCACGCTTAATATTATTTTTAAGTTCCACGCCTAAAGGACCGTAGTCCCACGTGTTTGCAAGGCCACCGTAAATTTCACTACCGGGGAAGATTATACCTCTGCCTTTGCAAAGGTTTACTATTTTTTCCATAGTTGCTTTACTTTCTAACATAGCATAATTCCTTTTTGTATGTAATATCGTTAATTATTGTACATTATATAAAAAATTTAGTCAAGCAAACTACTCGTTTTGCTTTTTTATTTTTATATTTTGTGCTATACTTATCTCATATAAAGAAAAAAGGCGAAATACTTATGGTAGAAGCAACTAATTTTATTGAGCAAATTATAAATGAAGAGCTAGAAAGTGGAAAGGTAAACGCAGTTCAAACTCGTTTTCCCCCTGAACCTAACGGTTACCTACATATTGGGCATGCAAAATCCTTGTGCATAAACTTCGGCATGAAAGAAAAATACGCTGGAAAATGCAACCTTTTCTTTGATGATACAAATCCTTCAAAAGAGAAGACCGAGTTCGTTGATGCAATTAAGGCAGATATAAAATGGCTAGGCTTTGATTGGGATAGAGAGTGCTATGCTTCAGACTTTTTTGAAAAAATTTACGATTTTGCTGTAGAGCTTATCAAAAAAGGCAAAGCTTTCGTATGTGATATGAGTCCGGAAGAAATTAGCGCTAATCGTGGCACGCTAACTCAAGCAGGTAAGGACAGCCCTTGGCGCAATCGTAGCATTGAAGAAAACCTATCACTATTTACAGCAATGCGTAACGGCGAGTTTAAGGATGGGGAAAAGTGTTTAAGAGCAAAGATTGATATGGCTTCGCCTAACATCAATATGCGAGACCCTGTAATTTATAGAATACTTCGCCAAACCCATCACAGAACAGGTGATAAATGGTGCATTTATCCAATGTACGATTATGCGCATCCAATATGCGACTATTTACAGGGCGTAACGCACTCGCTTTGTACTTTGGAATTTGAAGACCATAGGCCACTTTACGACTGGGTAGGTATTGAATTAGGGTTTATGCCAAAGCCTAGACAAATTGAGTTTGCAAGGCTTAACGTAACCAATCTTGTAATGAGCAAAAGATACCTTAAAAAGCTAGTAGAAGACGGTTCGGTGGACGGTTGGGACGACCCTAGAATGCCAACATTGACAGGGCTTCGTAATCGTGGTATCCCTGCCGATGCGTTAAAAGATTTTTGCGCGAGAATAGGGGTTAGTAAAGCCAATTCAGAAGTTCAAATTAGCTATCTAGAAGCGTGCATTAGAGAATATTTAAATGCCAATGCAGAACGTGCAATGGCAGTGTTAAAGCCATTAAAGGTCACTATTTCAAACTATCCTGAAAATCAAACCGAGCAGGTAGATTTTGAAATAAACCCCAACGAAGAAATCAAGCGCACTAGAAAAGTAGATTTTTCTAAGAGCATATATATTGATGCTGATGATTTCTCACTAAACCCACCACCCAAATATTTTAGGCTTAAAAAAGACGGATACGTTCGTTTGAAGAGTGCGTATATTATTAAGTGTGATGATGTGATTTTAGACGATAATGGTGAAGTAAAAGAACTAATATGTTCTTACGTTCCCGAAAGTAAAAGTGGTAACGATACTTCGGGAATTAAGGTAAAAGGCGTAATTCAATGGGTTAATGCCGATACTTGTAAGGACGTGGAAATTCGCCAATACGGATATCTTCTAAATGACGAAGAATACGCTGGTCAAGATTTTTCTGAAAGAATGAATAAAGATAGCGTTAAGATTTTCAACGGTAAAGTAGAACCGTACGTATTTGAAAATGATTACGATGCATCTTATCAGTTGATTAGAACTGGTTACTTTAAGCGCCTTAACGTAAAAGGTAAAGAAATCATTAGCGAAATCGTATCATTAAAGGATAACTTTAACGTTAAAAAGTAACAGGTGAAATTATGTCAAAAGTATGTTTTGAATTTGAAAACGGCAAAAAAATTATAGCAGAGCTTTACCCAGAACACGCGCCAAAGAGCGTGGAAAACTTTATTGACCTAGTAAAGAGTGGTTTTTATGATGGATTGTGTTTTCATCGTGTAATACCAGGCTTTATGATTCAAGGTGGGGGGTTTTCTTGGGAAGGTGGATTAAAACAAAAAACTGCTCCACGCACCATTAAAGGTGAGTTCGCAATGAACGGCGTTAAGAACGACCTTCATCACGGCCCAGGCGTATTGTCAATGGCAAGAACTATGATGCCAGACTCAGCATCTTCACAATTTTTTATTTGTGTTGAAGACGTGCCACATTTAGATGCACAGTACGCTGCGTTTGGTAAGGTGATTGATGAAGAAAGCCTTAATAACGCGATAGAAATTTCCACTGTGAAAACTACTAGCTGGGGATATTTTGATGACGTTCCCGTTCAGCCTGTAGTAATGAAAAAAGTATTTATGATTGAAGAATAAAAAGCACCCGAAAGGGTGCTTTTCGTTTGTTTAATTTACTTAAAATATTTCACGAATAGCAAGTATTTCTCCACTAAAACCATCAATCAACAGCGCTTTTAGACTATTCTTTCCACTAGCTAATCCAACGTACCAATAAGGCCTATCTTCTTTAACTAGTATACGAACGTATATTTCAGCGTTAAAATCGCCTTCGGTATCGGTGTAGTGAGAAATAAGCGTGGGCTGATTTTTTTGTAAAGAAGAAAGGGCTTTTTCAAATGTTAACGTGTTTTCAGGAACTAATGATTTTAGCGTAATTTCTTCCGTATTAGAGCCGTAAACAATTTTAACTGTAAACTCACGCTTATTAAAATTATCAATTTCAATCGTGCAGGTAAGAGTATCGGTAACAGGGTTAAGATTAAAGGTGGATTTGTATTCGCTTTCTAAGTAATGAAAGCTTAAATTATAAGTCACATCGTCCGTTTCCTTGTCATACAACTTGAAGGTTAAAGCTGAAATGGTTTTGCCCACTTTTCCGTCGTTAGTGAAGGGTTGTTCTTTAAATCCATAGCCTGCTCTAAGGGATAAGTTTGGGCTTTCGCCATAATAAATTGCACTGCGCAATTCGCTAACGTAAGGGGCTAAAGATTGTTCTTTAGAACAGGCGCAAAAAGTTGTTATCAAAAAGGAAAAAGCAATAAGTAAGCTGATGATTTTTTTCATATATACCGTCCTTGATTAAGTAATTGATATAAAGTTTACTAAAAAATATGTAGTTAAAAAGATATTTATGATTTTTTTGCGTTCAAAGGATTGATTTTTTGTTTAAACTTTGATAAAATAAATAAAATTGTATTCAAATATAGGTAAGGGATTATAGACTTGTCTAAACTAGTGAAAAAAACGGTAGCCATAACGCTAATAACAGTGCTTGGTGCGTGCCTAATTATTTTCGGCTCGCTAGTTCTATTTGCGCCTGCGCGCGTTGCTAATTTTTTTGACAGTGTGGGTTTTTACAATTCTTCTATTAGGCTTTATGAAAAACAGTACGGCAAATCGGATAGTATTGATGATTTAGCCGTTCTTATTTTAAAACTTGACCAAGCTAAAGATTCGGAAAAAATCGAATATTACGGCGAGATTATGATTGAGCATGAAGACTATGCAGAATATTGCAAGAGTAAAGACAAAGATGCTCCAAAAGGCTCGATTACTACGAACGAATTTTATTTTGGTAAATACGTTGTATCGCTTGCAAAGAATGATAACATTACCATGGCCGTGAGCAAGGCAAACGAATTCGTGCTAAATAATGGATACACCGATTATAATCCGTTTTCGGTTATGATTTCAGAACTTGGTAACGAGCTTGGCGTTGAGAAACTAAATTTGATAAAAAAAGAAATATTAGAATATAAAGAATATCTTGGTGGAGTGCGCATAAGCGCACTTGAAGCCGATATTGACTTAATAGAACAAATAATACAACAAATAGAAAACAATATCGAATAAAAGGAGATGCACAATGGGAGTAATTATTAAAGAAGGTTTAACATTTGACGACGTGTTGCTCGTTCCACAAGCTAGTGAAGTTGTACCAGCAAACGTAGACTTATCAACAAAACTTACTGAGGGTATTAAGCTTAATATCCCACTATTATCTGCGGCAATGGATACCGTAACCGAATCTAGGCTTGCGATTGCAATGGCAAGAGAAGGTGGTATGGGTATAATTCATAAAAACATGTCTATCGAGCAACAGGCGCTTGAAGTAGACAAGGTAAAAAGAAGCGAACACGGCGTAATTACCGACCCTTTCTTTTTAGACCCTGACAATATGGTTAGCGATGCGCTAAAACTTATGGAAAAATATCGCATAAGTGGCGTTCCTATTACTAAAGACGGAAAGCTTGTTGGTATTCTTACTAATAGAGACTTGAGATTTGAAAGTGATTTTGAACAGCCTATTAAAAACATAATGACCAAAGAAAATCTTGTAACTGCTCCCGTAGGCACTTCACTTGACGAGGCGCAAAAGATTTTAGGTAAGCACAGAATCGAAAAGCTTCCTATCGTTGATGATAACGGTTATTTGAAAGGTTTAATTACCATTAAGGATATAGAAAAAGCAATTCAATATCCACACTCAGCAAAAGATAGAAACGGTAGGCTTTTAGTAGGTGCAGCAGTAGGCGTTTCAATCAACACTATTGAAAGAGTAGATGAACTTGTTAAATCTAAAGTAGACCTAATCACCGTTGATAGTGCGCACGGCCACTCAAAGAATATTTTGGAAACCGTTAAGAAAATTAAGGCAAAATATCCAAATCTTCCTATCGTTGCA
Organism: Christensenellaceae bacterium; assembly: GCA_045654125.1. Classification (GTDB taxonomy): domain Bacteria; phylum Bacillota; class Clostridia; order Christensenellales; family Borkfalkiaceae; genus UBA1259. Next base: position 7,275 of record JAZOMU010000042.1, on the reverse strand, counting down.
GGTAACGTAGCAACGGCAGATGCAACTGAAGCGCTCATAGATGCTGGTGCAGACGTTGTTAAGGTTGGTATTGGCCCAGGTTCAATCTGTACTACCCGTGTAGTAGCAGGTATTGGCGTGCCACAACTTACGGCAGTTATGGATTGTGCTGAACGCGCTGAAAAGTTCGGTAAGAAAGTAATTGCAGATGGTGGTATTAAATATAGTGGCGATATCACTAAGGCAATCGGTGGTGGTGCAGCAGCAGTTATGATTGGTAGCCTTTTCGCAGGTACTCTAGAAAGTCCTGGCGAAATTGAAATTTACCAAGGCAGAAGCTTTAAGGTTTATCGTGGCATGGGTTCACTTTCAGCTATGGCTTGTGGTAGCAAGGATAGATATTTCCAAGAAAATGCTAAAAAGCTAGTTCCAGAAGGTGTTGAAGGCCGTGTGCCTTACCGTGGCGCTCTTGCTGAAATCGTATTCCAAATGTGCGGTGGTATCCGTGCAGGTATGGGATATTGTGGAACTAAGACGATTGATGAACTTAGAAAGAATGCACAATTCGTAAGAATTACCAACGCATCTTTAATCGAAAGTCACCCACACGATATTTCAATCACTAAAGAATCACCAAACTACTCACCTAGAGGATAATAAAAACACAAAGGAGTGTTTAACACTCCTTTTTTATTTTAAAGGTTAAAATTCGTTTACTATTTTTTTAATTTGTTGTAAAATATCGGTATGAAAGAAAATAAATCTATTCAACAACTTAATGCAAGGTCTGGTAGCTTCTATTTTGCCTTTGCTATTAGTCTATACGTAATAGTTTCCTTTCTAGGCCAAGCGATAATGGGTGCAATTACCGAAAAGAACGGCACGCTTTACGTTGCAGTATGCTCAACCTTTTCAGCTCTATCATTTTTAATTGCCATTGCATATGCATTTTTTGGTGAAAAAATAAACGCTAAAAACATAGTTGGGGAGAGCTACGGTGTAAAACTCATTTTGCCAGCACTACTTTTATCCTGTGGTATGTTTTTTGGGCTAGGTTACGTAAATTCTTCAATCGCAACCATCTTTAAGGGTTGGGGGCTAACAGTAAGCGAGTTTAGCGTTCCCTTGTCAAGCCCGTGGCATTTAGTAGTGTTTAGCATAACGCTAGCACTTCTTCCTGCAATAGCAGAAGAACTGTTTTTCCGAGGCATAATCTTAAACAGTTTAAGTGGCGTGAAAAAGATTTATGCAGTATTGATATCGGGGCTTTGCTTTGCACTTTATCATTGTTCTGTTGCTCAGCTTGTTTATCAATTTATATATGGCGTTGCTCTTGGCTTTTTATTTCTATCAGCAAAGAGTATTTTGCCTTGTATAATAGCCCATTTTACAAACAATTTTACAGTATTATGCTTGCAGTATTTTAACGCTAACGTAAACCTGTTTAATGTTAAGCTCATAATATTAGGTGCAATATGCTTGGCAATTTTTTCAGCCGTTATGTATTTAACTCTGAAAAATAATAAAAAAGCAGAACGCCTAGATAAAAAAGGTGAAATAACTAAATTTTTCTTTCCTTACGCACTATTTGCAATAATCGTTTGCATTGCGCTTGCAGTAAGTTCATTGGTGAGTTAAAATGATAAAAATAAACGTTGTAGCAGTTGGTAAAATTAAGGAAAAATACTTTAACGAAGGCATTAGCGAGTATTCTAAAAGATTAGGTAAATACTGCGAATTTAACATTATTGAAGTAGCAGAAGAAAACTTTAATAAAGTGGATGACGGAAAGATACAACAAATAAAAGGGAAGGAAGCCGATAGGATTTTGCCACATCTAAAAGGCTACGTTGTCGTTATGGCTATAGAAGGAAAAAAGCTTTCAAGCGAACAACTTGCCAGCACCATAAAAAAGACGGCTGACAATGGGCAAGGTGTTTTAACCTTCGTGATAGGTGGCTCTTATGGGCTTGCAGATGAAATAAAAAACAGGGCAGATATACTCTTATCTTTTTCGGATATGACTTTCCCACACGCAATGTTTAGGCTAATGCTATCAGAACAAATATATCGTGCTTTTTCTATAAACGGGGGTAGCGCGTATCATAAATAATTCATACATTATAAGTATGAACGTGATAGAAGAATTAGAGAAATTTTATTTTGATTTCAAGGGCGAAAAAGGTTATATTGGTAGCACTGTAAACGGCAAGCTTATTCCGTATTTAGTTGTGCAAAAAACAATGTATCCAACTTTACTCGTGCAGTATTCAATCCACGCTAGGGAATACGTAACAACATATCTTGCATTAAAACAAGTGGAACAATTTTCAGATAAAGGTAAGGTGGGCACGGTTTTTTTTGTGCCAATGGTCAATATTGACGGCGTTAAAATTGCGTTAGAAAAAAAACCACTCTATAAAGCAAATGCAAACGGTGTGGATTTAAACGTTAACTTTGATGCAAGGTGGGGAGCAGGAAAGCAAAACGTTCGTTATATTTGCGACCAAAATTTTATAGGAGAATATCCTTTTTCTGAGCCGGAAAGTAAAGCCTTAAAAGATTTTACTTTGCTCGTTAAACCGGATATGACTATTAGTTATCACTCTAAGGGCGAAGAAATTTATTACGAGTTTTTTCAAGATGAAAAACGGCTAAAACACGATTACGATTTGGCAAAAATTGTTGCGAGCACAACAGGGTATACCATAAAATCAACCCCTGATTCGTGTGGTGGATATAAAGATTGGTGTATAGATACTCTTAAAATTCCATCACTAACAATAGAAGTTGGCGACGATGGGTGGCAACACCCTATAAAAAAAGATAAAATAAAAGAAATTTATCAAAAGAACGAGTGCGTGCTTTGCGCTTTAACTCAGAAACTTTGGGAGAAAAATGCAAAAAAAATTTATTAATCAAGCGATAAAACAAGCAGAAAAAGCAAGGGAAAAAGATGAGGTTCCAATAGGCGCAATAATAGTAGTAGACGGCAAAGTTATAGCAAGGGCGCATAACCTAATGGAAAACACCCAGCTTGCAACTGCACACGCAGAGATTTTAGCAATTGATAAAGCTTGTAAGAAACTAAAAAGTTGGCGACTAGATAATGCTGAAATGTACGTTACTGTAGAGCCGTGCGCAATGTGTGCAGGTGCAATAGTAAATGCAAGAATTAAAAAGGTTTACTTTGGTGCATACGAGCAAAAAAGTGGTTGCGCAGAAAGTAAATTTCCCGTACTAACTAATAGTGGGCTTAATCACACAACCGAATTTATAGGTGGAATTGAAAGAGAACGGTGTGAAAATTTAATAAAAAATTATTTTAAAGGCAAGAGAATTAAAAAAAGCCTTGACTAATAAATAAATTAGTTATACAATAGAAACTGTACTATATGTACATAAAGTTACATTAGGAGAAAAAACAAAATGATAGCACACGGCAACTCGATTGAGATTTTGGCAGGGAATTCCAACCGTCCTTTGGCAGAAGCAGTTGCAGCAGAACTTAAAATTCCACTTTCTAATGCAGAAGTTGGTAAGTTCTCTGACGGGGAAATTGCGATTACACTACCCCAAACGGTAAGAGGTAGAGACGTATTTATTATTCAGTCCACTTCAATTCCAGTCAACGATAATCTTATGGAACTGCTCATTATGATTGATGCATGTAAGAGAGCATCAGCAGGCAGAATTACGGCAGTTATGCCTTACTTTGGGTACGCAAGACAGGATAGAAAAGCTCGTCCTAGAGACCCGATTACAGCAAAACTTGTAGCAGATATTTTAACTAGCGCAGGCGCAGATAGAGTTCTTACTATGGACCTACACGCAGCGCAAATTCAAGGCTTTTTCGATATTCCCGTAGACCATCTCTATGGTGCGCCGTTATTGGCTAGATATTTCAAAAACAAAATGAACGAAGATTGGGTTGTTGTATCTCCAGACGTAGGTAGCGTTGGCAGAGCAAGAAACTTTGCTTCAAGAGTAAATGCATCGCTTGCGATTGTGGACAAGCGTCGCCCCAAAGCAAATGCAATAGAAGTTATGAACGTTATCGGTGACGTTAAAGGTAAATCTTGCATTATGGTTGACGATATGATAGATACTGCAGGGACTATTTGTCAAGGTGCAGAAGCACTTGCAAAGAATGGAGCAAAGGAAGTTTACGCTTGCTGTACCCACGGTGTATTAAGTGGCCCTGCAATGGAAAGACTAATTGCTTCACCAATTAAACAAATCGTAGTACTAGATACTATTGACCTTCCGGAAGAAGTGAGAACCAATCCAAAGATAAAGGTTATTTCAGTAGCAAAACTAATTGCAAAAGCAATCTCAACAATTTACTCTGAATCGTCTCTTTCGGCGATATACGAAGACTAATAATCTTAACCAAAGAAAGCCGTTTTACAAAACGGCTTTTTCATTGGGGGAATAAAAAATGAAGCTTATAGTAGGGCTAGGTAATCCCGAAGATAAATATAAAAACACCTTTCACAACCTAGGGTTTATGGCAGTAGATAAAGTGGCAGATAAGCTTAACGTAGAATTTACTAAGCAAAAATGCCGTGCTATTATAGCTGAAACCAGAGTGGGCAAAGAAAAGGTAATAATAGCAAAGCCACAAACCTATATGAACTTAAGTGGAGAAAGCGTTAGGGAACTTTTATCTTTTTTTAAGATAAATTTAAGTGATTTAATCGTTATTTACGATGATTATGACTTGGATAAAGGCGTTGTTAGAATTCGTGAAAGTGGCTCGGCTGGTACTCATAACGGCATGCGTAACATTTTGCAAAATGTAAGCAGTGAAAAGTTTGCGCGTATCAGAATAGGTTTTAAGCCGAATACAGAGTTTAAAATACCACTTATAGATTACGTTCTTTCGGGAATAAAAGAAGAAGATAAGTCTGTTATGGAAAAGGCGATAGACGTGGCAAGCAATGCAGGCGTTGCTTTTTGCAAGGGCGAAAACATCCAAAAAATAATGCAAGATTTCAACGGCAAGGTAAACTAAAAACGCTTGCCTTGGTAAGTTATGCTGGATAAAATATTACAACTTAAAAACCAGAAAAATTCAGTAAACGAATTTTTAGAACTAATCCGCCAAGGTATACCTTCGGCGGCGTTCGGCGTTTCAGAGCCTTTTAAGAATTATATGGTGTCCGTTATACCTGATAAAGTTTTATTAGTGGTAAAAGACGGCATAACTGCACACTTAATGGCAGAGGGTATAAACGAGCTTTCTGGCAAGAAAGTTGTAGTAATTCCCCCAAGAGATGAACTTTTAATAAATTCACGCGCATTTTCGAAGGACGGCACTTATGCTAGAATATGCGCCTTAAGTGAAATAGAAGAAGCATCAGTTGTCATTGCCACGGCTGAAACACTAATGCAAGCTTGCCCTAAAAATGTTGAGTGCATAGAGCTTGTTAAAGATAGTGAATGCCAACAATCAGCTATAGTAGAAAAACTAGTTCACTTAGGTTACAACAGAGTGGAAACCGTCTCTTCGGTAGGCACTTTTGCGCTTCGTGGGGATATTTTGGATGTTTACCCAATAAACAAAGTAAACCCCGTAAGAATAGATTTTTTCGGCGATACGGTAGAAAATATAAAAGAATTCGACGTAAATACTCGCCAAAGCCTTGGTTTTATAGATAGCGTTAAGATTTTACAGGCTACTGAGTGGATTTTTCATAAAGAACAAGAGCCTGATTATAGAAAAGCTATCGAACAAGACCTAAACAATGCCGATAGGTCTAGAAAAATTCGTTTAAAAGTACTAGCTGATGACCTTGAAATTGCGTTTGAAACGGCTAATTCAGAAAATATGAGCGCACTTTCCGTGCTAGACAAGAACAACGGCAGTATTTTCGACTATCTGCCTAATGATACGGTAATGGTAATTGACGAAGCAAAGCGAGTTTATGACCTTGCCTTACTCAATGAAACGGAATTTAACGAACGGTATAAATCTTTGTATCAAGCTGGTGAAGTTTTTTCTTTTGCAAAGGATAATTTTAGTGGCGTAGAAAAACTTACAGAAAGCCTTAAAAAGTATAGATTAGTAGCATTGCAATCGCTATCAACTGCAATCCCGTTTTTTAACCCCTTAAAACTACTTAATCCTAACAGTGGTGGGGTTGCCGACTATAAACTAGACTTTAAGGAAATTTTTACTGATATCAACAACTGGCTAAAGACAGGATATCGAGTTGTGGTATGCACGGAAAACTTAAAGCGTGCAGAAAAGTTCAGTTTTGATTTAAGTGGTTACGGAATAGCTTCTTCAATAAATTCTAGCGAAGAACTAAAAGGCGTTAAAATTTCTACCGAAAAGCTTTCTCGTGGGTTTATATTTCATGAAGAAAAAATAGCAGTTATCGGTAGTGGAAATTTATACGGAAAACCTATAATTGAGAGAAAACTAAAAGCTAAAAAGCAAGCATTTTTTTCTGCGCCAGAAGTGGGGGACTATTGTGTTCACGAAAGTCACGGCGTAGGAAGAGTTTTGGGCAGTAAAAAAATCTCATCTACCGAGGGCACTAAAGATTATATAGCCGTTGAATATGCTGGTGGAGATATCCTATACGTTCCTGTAGAACAAATGGATATACTTACAAGGTATTTGGGTAGCGATAAAAAACCACACTTGTCTAAAATTGGTGGCAAAGACTTTGAACGCATTAAAAATCGCGTTAAAGAAAGTATTAAGAAAATGTCTTTCGACCTAAAAAAGTTATACCAAGAGCGTGATGAATTAAAGGGCTTTAAGTTCAGGAGTGATGAAGAACTACAAGCGGTGTTTGAAAATGCCTTTCCGTTTGAAGAAACGCAAGACCAAGCACTTGCAGACAAGGACATTGAAAGTGATATGACTAGTGGTAAGGTAATGGATAGGCTAGTTTGTGGAGACGTTGGCTTTGGTAAAACCGAAGTGGCTTTTCGTGCTATATTCAGGGCGATAATTAACGGAAAGCAAACTGCACTGCTTGCACCAACCACTATTTTAACCGAACAACACTACAACACCGCAGTTGCTAGATTTAAGGAGTTTGGCATTAAAATTGCTTGCCTTAACAGGTTTAAAACGCCAAAGCAACAAGCACAAATAGTAGATGATCTTAAAAACGGAAAGATAGATTTCGTTATTGGAACACATAGACTTTTAGGTAAGGATATTGAGTTTAAGGATCTTGGTATTTTGGTTTTAGATGAAGAGCAACGCTTTGGCGTTGAGCATAAGGAAAAAATCAAGTTGTTAAAGAAGAACGTTGATGCGCTAACTTTAAC
>JAZOMU010000041.1:0-11475 GCA_045654125.1 Christensenellaceae bacterium | reverse complement strand
AAAAGAAAACGGCAAGGGCGAACCCTTGCCGAGTGGATATACTTCTAACGGTTGATGACTTAGACTAATTAAATTCTATCTATGAATTTAGCACGTCTGTCAAAGTTGGCTTTGTTTTTATCGTTGATAGCCAAATAATTTTTTTTGTAGCGCATAGAGCCGTTTATGGTTTTGCCTTTAGATTTGGCAATTTGGATTTCCTTACCGGTTTGTTTGTACGCTTTAGAACTTGCTTTCTTTTTATCGTGTTGGTAAAATGCATAGTTCTGTCTATCAAAAAAATCTTTGACTATTGCGTTAAAAAATCCCATAGACTTTCACCTCCTTTGTTAGTTTTTTTATAAATTTTATTATAACAAAATCCAAGGTGAAAGTCAATGTGGGGAAAAATAATAAAAAGTTAGAGGTGTAAAAATGGAAGGAAAGGAATTTTTTAGTTATCCATGTTCGGATAAAAAGGCGTGCGTACACTATGCCCCGAAAGGCAGTTACGTAGATTTAGCAAAAGAGCATTGTTCACATTGCCCGGACTGTTACGTTTCAGATATGCCGTATAAGTATTTAGACGGTATGAAAAATGAAGACGTATACGACCAAAAGCCAAGGACCAGGAGGAATTAAAATGAAATTTGTAAAATTTAAGGTTCCGTGTTTTGATGTTCCGGATGTTATTAAAGAAAAACTTGTTTGTATTGATAATTTAAGAAAGTGTCTAAATAAAAAAAACAGCAAACTCTATAAAGCAAAAATCGGTGCTTTGCTTCAAGAAGAAATGTGTCTTGCTTATTGTAAGTTTGTAGATAATTTACATTCTAAATTAGGTGTTCCCGAGAGTCTATTTCTCTTTGATGCAAAGCCTTGCGAAATTTGTGCCGGCATAAAAAAAATAAAAGAGTCTTTGATTGATATTGGTCCTTTATATGGACCAGAGCCTATTCCTCGTGTTGGCCATACGCTTGCAGTTATTGAAGAAGCGCTTTTGTTAAAAAAAGAGACGGAGGAAAAGTCATGTCAACGATAATTATCCAGGGTGAGTTAGAAGAAAACAAAAAGACAGTAACCGTGTTTAAAGAGCATTTCCCTAATGTAAAGGTAAAGGCATCGCTTCCGTTAGGCAATAATAATACTACTGTTTTGGAAACAAGCTTTGAGACTTTAAATAAGGACAAGTATTCTTCTGAAGAGATACTTAAAGCTTTAGAGTGTTGTTCTAACAGAGTTAGGACGTGTTCAATTTGTCCTTACGTTATGGAAAAAGACTGCAAGAAACGTTTGCAACTTGATGCTGTAGTTAATAACGTTCACATTTTGCAAAGTTCATGTAAATAAAAAAAATATAGTTAGGAGTAGATTTATGAACAAAGTAATTTTAATTGGGAACTTAACAAGGGACCCAGAATTAACGAAAACGCCGAACGGCGTATCAGTGTGTAGGTTTGATATTGCGGTAAACCGTGATTATACTAATGCGGACGGCCAGTGTGATACGGATTTTTTTCGTATAACCGTATGGCGCAATAGGGCTGAAAACTGCGCAAAGTACTTAAAGAAAGGTAACAAAGTAGCAGTTTTTGGAACTTTAAATAACCGTTCTTTTGCCGACAAGGAAGGTATTATTCGTTACGTAACAGACGTTGTCGCTGAAGACGTTTCATTTTTAACGCCTATGGGTAGTTCTGCCCCACAAAGTCCTGCCGGTGCAGATAAGCATGATAAGCCGGCAAGTGATTCGGCTGCAGAAAAGGGTAAGGATAAAGACAAAAAATCTACGGAAAAACCACAATTAGAGCAAATTGATGATAATCGGCTATGGTTTTAATAATTTAGCAATTTACAAAAGAATACCTGTCGAACTGTTCGGCAGGTCTTACCTTTTGTGAAAATAAAAAATTAAAAGTCTACGGACTATAAAAGGAGGTTGTTATGGCATACGGTTATGGCAGAAAAAACAAGAAAAACAAAAAGAAGAACTTTCAAAAAGAGGTTAAAGCCCTTGCTTATAAGTTCGGTGTAATTCAGAAAGGATTAAAAAATCCTAATTCTCAAATTGCTGACAAGTATAATGCTGGCTTAAATAGTGCTAAAAAACAAAGTAAACCTTTCTCTTAATTATGGCAAAAGACAATAATGTCGGTAAAGTTTATCGAGGCAGAACAAAATACATAGACAAGGATACAAAGCCTGAAAGGAACTATGTTGTTGTTGTTGACAATGGTAAAAGCTTTTCTGTTTCAAGGTTAAAATCCATAAAGATTTTCGATAAAGAAAATCGTAATGCAGATAAGGCTTTAGTTGAAATCAACGCTACACGTTACGGATTAACAAAACGCACAGGTGTAGACTTTCAACGTTTCTCAAAAAACAGAATAACAAATAAACCCTTAAAGATTAGTGATTCCAAAGTTTTTCCCAAAGGGAAAGAAGAATTTAAACTTGGCAGTCATGATTTATCACGAACATTAAGACATACAGGGCATAAAAAAAATAGGAAACGTTAACGTCTCCTATTATGTGCGAGGTCGGAACATGCCGACAACTAATCAATGATTAGGTTCGCTACCTTGCACATATTGTATCAAAAAGTATTTTGTTTGTCAATGAAATTAAAGAAGTATATCGGAGGAAACCAAATTGAATTATGAAAAATTAAAAAGCCGAGAGATAGAATTTGTCTCTTGGGCCAAGTTAAAAGAAGAAGACAAAGAAGTCTTCTTAAATGCGTGTAATGAAGTAGTTCGCTTGCTTAATGAGGCAACGTTAACGTTTGAACGTAACAGCATATTAGCAGGCACTCTTTTAAGAAAAATTAAAGCGACTGACGTGTGGAAGTCTGTTTGTCGCTCTGATAATAGTATGGAATCGTATAAGATGGCATATCTTAAAGATTCTTTCTTTCATTTTTGCGACCGATATTTTGGACTTGGAAAGTCTACCGTATATGCCTTAATGGAGGTGTCTTTGCGTTTTGGTGCTGACAATGGCAAGACGTTACCTATTTATTCTGGTTATAAATATTCGCAACTTGTTGAAATGTGTTCTTTGTCGGATGAGGATTTATTTAGTGTAAACCCCTCCATGACGGTTGCTGAAATTAAGGCGCTAAAAAAGAAAAATAAAGCTCAAGTAAAGTCTTCATGTAATTCTCTTTTAAGAAATCCGGACGAAAAGAGTGAGGCTGTTGTGGCTGTTAAGTCTTCAAGGTATTTATTCCCTGAAGATAAAAAATCAATCAAGAAAGACGAGTTTAGAAAGCTCGTTAAAAACATGTTTGAAAGATTTGAATACAGTCTCACTCTATGTGGCCGGAAACAAGGTGGTCAGGCTTTTGGTGGTTCGCTTTTTGATTATCTTTTAGAAAAGGGGTTCTTTGATGCAGATACTGCGTTCGAACAGCAATCGTTATTATGAGCTTTATAGGGGCGATAAGCTTATATATTCATCTTTGTCTTTTTTTGAGCTTTACGACGAGATGTTTAAAGATAATGCTAGGCACAACTGCTCATATAAAAACGATTATATGGTTGCCGTTAGAGATGTAGCTTCTCTTTTCTCCCCTGCCCCTACAAAAACGGTTTTTAATGTTTATCGCGATGGCGTTTTAATCGGTCAGTATGACGATGCAAAGCTCGTTTCCAGCGCTATTGATAAGTCTTATTCTCATTTTGGGCGTGGCCACAAATATACGGTTAAGCTCGTAAAAGAACCGTTAAGGAGCCGTGGTTTATGAAACGCATATTACGGCCCTATGAATTTTTTGTTTTAACACATACCTGTGGACAGTTTTTCTTAGTTGTTTTTACTGAAGAAAAACATTCAAGTTTACAACTTGCTAAAATTCGTATTATTTACAATTTTGGTTTTGGGGAGAATGACGTGCCGGTAATAAGAGATGAAAAAGGATGTTTTCATTATTACCATCCAAAGCAACGTGTTTGGTATAAAAACTTAAAAGACGTTTATCTGCCAAAACTTTTTCCCTGGTTAGTTCCTTCCACCTGAAAAGGTGCTTGGATATACTTCTAACTTCCCAGCCCTGAAAAGGGTTGGGAAAACAAAAAAAACGCGCTCAGCGCGTAAACCCCATCCTTGATATATTAGAAACTTCTCGACTCGCAAATTTTTTTACATTGTTTTTAAGGAAGTTTCTAATATACTTATTAAAAATTTTTATTAGTAGGTTTTTTATTATGATAGATTTTTCTAAACTGAAGGTCAGTGATACTTTTTTTGAAAAACTACCTCAAAGATTAAAATATAACAACGTTATTTCAGGATATTACAAGACGTATGCAGAAGATTTTGAAGGCACCAGTCTTGAACATAGATTTTTGGGTTGTTCTGACCGTGTAAAGAACTGCTCGTTAATTTGGGATATGCTCCATTTTGAGAACGAACATGTTAAGCTAATTGAGGGTACTAATTTATGCCGTGACCGGTTTTGTCCTAACTGCCAATCTGCTTTAGCTTTTAAGCGCTACAAACAATTTTTCCCGATTTTTCAAGATATGGCCGATAAATGCTATCAGGTTTATCATTGTGTGTTTACTGTAAAGAACTGTTCTGGAGGGTTGCTTAGGAATACTATTAAACGCATGTTTAAATCTATGTCAGTCCTTGTTCAATATTTTGATGGCCGAAAAAAAATAAAGGGTTTAGACTTATCTTGCTTTTTATTTTTTGCCGGCATACGAGCTTTAGAAGTTACTTATAACAAAGAAGATGATGAGTACCATCCTCACTTACATTGCTTAATGTCACTAGATAAAAAAGCTTTTAGTCCTAAAGTTATTAAAAATGTTTTTTCTTATTCAAATAAAAACAACAAAATAACGTTGTTTTCTGAAGAGGAAGTTTTATTACAAAAAATTTGGTATTTGTTAAACGTCGGCAAAAAGGTTACTTTGGAAAATATTGATGACTTTGCTGAAGGTTATTCGGTAAAATGCCAAAAGGCAAAGCCGGAAGATTACAAGGAGGTATTTAAGTATGCTTTTAAAAACGACTTAAATGGCGACGAGTGTTTTGATTATGAGCGTTTTAAGGTTTACCGTGAAAACCTAAGTGGTTTAAGATTCATTCAAGGCTTTGGTGCCTGTCGAGATTACGATTTCGATGATGAAACGTTATCTGATGAAGAATTGGACCTAATATATAACGAATTCCGTGCTGAATTGTTTGGTAAAGAAGAGCCTGTTACCCTACACGAGTCTGCTGCTGAAATGCTACGCAATATTTCTGAAGGCAAAGACACTTATGTGGCTTCAGGTGGTGTAAGACTCTTAACCGATGACAGCGAGGAAATCTTAACTAAATTTAAGAAAAATTTTAAGAAAAAAAAGGAGAAAAAATAAATGAAAAAACCCTTAAAAATTTTATTGTTAGTTTGTAGCTTAATTATTTGTTCAGTTACTGCAGTTGCCTGTTCGTCTCTTTCGGATACGGTAGACCAGTTGCTATGCTCTCACGTATACGATGATGGCGTTGTTACTAAAGAAACGTCTTGCTCCGAACATGGTACTTTGACTAAAACATGCACTTTGTGTGGTAAAACAAAAGATGAAGAAATTGCTCTCTTAAACCATGTCCCTATGGTTGTTTCTGTTGTTGAACCTACTTGTACTGAGTCGGGTAAAACGGAAGGTGTACTTTGTGACGTTTGTGGTTTTGAAATAGTTCCTCAACAAGTAGTAGTAGCAAAAGGTCACGTTGTAGTAAAAGATTATGGCAAAGTTGCTACTTGTTTGGAATCTGGCTTAACTAATGGCTCTCATTGTTCCGTTTGCGATGTTGTTGTCGTTGAACAAGAAGTTATTCCTGCTACTGGTCATACTTTAGTTTCTGTTGAAGCTGTTGATTCTACTTGTTCTTCTACAGGTCATTCTGCGTATTCTTACTGTTCAACCTGTAACGTTAAATATGGTTATGAAGAATATTCTAGGCTTGAGCATAATTTTGTAGATGGTTTGTGTACTGAATGTTCTTTTGGTAATAATTTTTCTGCTGTTATGGCTACTTTAGAAAATCCTGACCTTTTTACAAAAAAAGAAGTTAATGAAGGCGATAAGTTTTCGTTTGCCGATTATTTGGTTATTATCGGAGCGGATGTATTTTTTGAATCAGAAAGTGGAGAGCAATTCCATATGACTCCTAATATGCTTTATTCTTTCTCTTTTGAGTCTTCTTTCTGTTTTCCAGATAGTATTTATATTGTTAGTGATGATGGTGAGTCTTCTATAGTTAATTTTCCTGTAGATGAAGATTTGTTTTTTGATAGCTATTCTGATATTTCTTTTAGAATTTCTTCTACTGAGTTGTTTACTGTATCAAGCTTTTCCTCAATTTATCCTGAATATTCTGGTCCAGTTTTAATGTATTCTTACACCCCCGTATCAAAATAATATAAGTTTAGTTTTTTAAAAGAATTTAGATAAAAGGCTCTGCTCTTATTTGAAGGGCCGAGCCTTTTTTAATAGGTGCGCTATGACGAAAAAATTTTTTATACGTTTTACAACTATATTCCTTACGTTATTATTGTTAACGTCATTTTTGTTTGCTCTTCCAAGAAAGGCTAAAGCTGAAGATGACGTTTCTAGTCCTGTTGTCAATTTAGATGAGTCTAATGTTTTGGACGATTTGTCCGGTATGACTGTTGATGGCAAAAAGTTTTCTTTAGAAGATTATAATTTTGATACTTCTAAAAAAACTCAGATAATAACTTTTGTAGAATATGGTTATAGCTTTTATGAAGAAAAGCAAGATGCTTTTGGTCTTTATGTTTACATATATAATCCGAAGGGTTTGAAGTTTGACGCTGAAAGCGAGATGAATAAAATCCAATTTGCTACAACAAAGGAAGTTGATTCATCTTATGAAAAATATAATCTTACGTATCTTAATAAAACTGAAGCTCTCGATTATTATGGGTTGTTTTATAAGTATAAGGTTAATTTAACCGAAGAACAAAAAACGGCAATTCTAAACGGTGTAAACAGTTCAAGTCGTATTTATAAAGTAAGTGGCTTTGAGTTGGTTTTGCAAGGCGCCTTAAATGCTACAGAGTTTCCTGTTTCGTTAACGTATAAGTTCTCTGGTTATACTAAAGGTTGTGGCCCTAATGAAAATGCTGAAAGCACTTTAAAAATTACGAGTGAAGGTCTAGAGACATTACCGTTAGACGTTCACTCAACAACCTATCGTCCTGATGGCACTAACGGCAAGAACGATTATACTCAAGATAGTTTACATAGCGTATATTTTGCCGTACCAAACAAGTTTATTGAAAAGTATGGCGAGATGGTTGCTATACACGCTACTTGGCTTGATGCAGTTCTTAAACCTGCTCTTGTTACGGGTAATCAAGGGGCGTATAATGCTATCTTAAATTATCTTGGTCAAAATTTAAGTATTCATAATGAAGATTTGAATTATGTTTATTATGGCGCTTTTAGCGGTGGTAATTCTATTCCTGCTCAACATACTGCTCAATGCGGTTTCTCTTTTAATTGTCCTTGGAATGGAAATTACACGTATAATGCTATTCAATATAGTGAATATGGTTCTCCAATTGATGCTTTATATTTGATGTTTGATTCCGGCTCTTCAACTGATAGTGCAGATGATTACTTTGTGTCTCCAGAAGAGATTAAAGATAAAATCGTCTATATGACTGCAAAGCTTGGAGGGACCAAAGTTCTTGGTAAATATTCAAAATCTCTTTTTAGTAGTGTTGCTACAGAATTTACTGAAAAAAATATTTATGCTGATGAAAAGTTTCCTTTAAACAGTTTTAAAAACGTTGTCGGCGATGGCTGGTGGGAAAAGCTTTGGGGAATAACTGTTTCTAAAGATTATTCTGATGCTTTTGATAATATTCAAGCTATATATCCTATTAAAAAAAGTGACCTTGACGGGAAAAATGAAGAAGTCTCTGATAGGTTATTTATTTCAGAACGTAATGTTAATGAGTTAAAAAACTTTTATAATAAGGATGAGAATAAAGATTCTACTATTTATTTGTTCAGATACCAGGTAACGGATTTTATTTCTCAAGAAGCAACTCTATTTGAAGAAAGTAGTAATTTTTTAGGTGCTGAAGTTTGGAAGAAAGTAGATTCAAATGCATATTTCTTCCAAGAAACAGTAAATCTTGATTTTGATATAATTGACGTTACTTTTTCAACAGGTGAAGTTGAAACGGTAATGCCGGTAGTTTCAAGTCCTATTGACGTTGTGCCAGAAGGTACGCCACCTGTTTATACTAAAAGCGACAGAAATATATTTAAACTAATTATTATGCTTATTATTCTTGCTTTCGTTGTTGCTGTATTCTGGCCTATTCTGTATCCGATATTCTGCGCTATTTTTAAAGGCATCTTCTTTGTTGTAAAAATAATATTAAAGGCTACTATATGGCTTATATTATTACCCTTTAAATTAATTTCATTTATTGTTAAGAAAATTAAAACTAAAAGAGCTTCTACTAAGAAGAAAATAATACAGGTAAGAGCTGATGAAAAAAATCTTTAAGATTATTCTTTGTTTTTTGGCTTGTTTTATTGTAGGGTATTTGATTTACGTTGGAACTAATTTATGATTTTATTAAAAAGATTTTTACGTTTTTTGCGAAATTTGAATTATAGACATTATATTCTAGTAGCTATAACTTTGGCGTTTGTATGTTTAGGCGTTTTTATCTTTCCAAATACCCTACTTCGTTTTTTTGAAAGCATGAGAGACGTTGGAACTTCTATCGGGTATTCGTTTAGTGAGTTTTTTTTAGATATCAATAACGTATACCCTACTGTTCTTGATATGCCGACGTGGAAGTTTGCTCCGTCACGATTTACTCAATTAAACGTTATTCCCTTTACTTGGGATGAGTTTGTTGTCTTGGTTCAGCGTTACGTTAGTTCTTTGATTAACAAAAGAACGTTCTTGAATTATATTTTACTTTGGGTTAAGATTATTTCTTTTGTTTATATTATCGTTGTTTGTTCATTCTTTTTATTTTTGCCTTTTAAGTATTTTTTAAAACGTTTTATAAAAAAAGAAAACAACGATTATGATAAAGAAAGTTTTTTTGTGGTTTTTTTAAAAAAACTACACGGTAAGTTATATGTGCCGGTTAAACGTTGGATAAAACAGTTTATTGATTTCACTTTAGATAATAAAGAATATCTTATTCTTTGGGCTGTTTTTTTTGGTCTTTATTTTAACGTTTTTACCATAGCGTTAGAGCTTTTAGCCTACTTAATTTATTTTGTAACAAGCTTTGATTTGGCAAATATTTATACTCAATTCTATAAATTATTTATCGATTTAACGAACATCGTTAGATTTATTCCTGGTTTTCTTTGGATAATAGCCGTTATTGGACTTTTAGAGTCTTGGGCCCGTAAAATAGGCCATAACCGTTTAGAGCGCAGAGAGTGCAGAAATAGTGCTTTTTTAGAAGAACGTGGCGTTGTAACCGTTGTTTACGGTCCTATGGGTGCAGGTAAAACAATGTTAATAACAGATATGGCTTTAACTGAAGAAGTTCGATTACGTGATATGGCTTTTGAGATAATAATTGAGTGTGATTTTAAGTTTCCTAATATGACGTGGGCCACGCTCGAGAATGAGTTGAAACAAGCTATTGAAGCTCACAAAGTTTATTCTTTATCTACCGTGCGTAAGTGGGTTATAAAAAAATACAAAATCTGGCACAAAGTTCAAACTGTAGCTAATTTGTTTGGTTATGATTATATTGTTTATGGTTTAGAGTATAACGATGGTCTTAAGATAAGTAACGTTTGGGAGATAATTCTTGATTATTGTAAAGCTTATTTTGTTTATACGGTTCAGTCTTCTTTGATTCTTTCTAATTATTCAATTAGAGTAGATAATCTTATGGAAGACGTTGGAAATTTTCCACTTTGGAATACTGATTTCTTTAAGCGTGATAGTCGTTTAATGGATTCTTATTCAAGGCATAGTCATATAATCGATTACGATATGTTGCGTCTTGGTAAACGTGTAGTTAAAGACAACCCTAATCGTTATGCTTTCGGTTTTGGTGTTTACGTTATATCTGAAATTGATAAAGAGCGTAAAAACGATAAAGAGCTTCGTGATAATAATGTTTTGGCTAGTGATAAGAATGCCAATCAGCGCAATGATTTGTTTAATGCTCTTCTTAAGATGTCAAGACACGCCTGTGTTATTTCAAACCGTGTTTTTGTAAAGGTCCTAGCCGATTTACAACGTCCGGAGAGCTTGGGTGCTGATGCTCGTGAATTGGGCGAAATTCAGTATATAGATAATAGAGGCGAGATGTCCCCTGTTCTTCCTTTCTTTGCGCCGTTCTACCTTTTGAATTATCTTTTCAATTTAACGTTTGGAAAGTTTGTTAAGTTTTATTATGACTATAGGTTTTATCGTGGCGATAAGACGACTTTGGTTTATACCGGAAAGAATTTCTTTTCCTGGTTAAAAGGGATTATCGACCGTACTAATAATTTATATAATTCGTCTACTGTGAAGCTTAAAATTGAGAGTGGCCGAATGGATGGCGATTCTGTGTTAAGTAAATATTTCCTGCAATCTAAGAAAACTTTCTCTAAGCGTTTTTCTACAGACTGCTTGTCCGGTGTTTTTAGTCAGTATGCCGAACTTAATACTATTGGTGTTGATGACTTGCCTGAATACGCTTCAATTTTGGCTACAGAGTTTGAATTGCAAAAGCAAAACAGCTTCTTTCAAATTGAAATACGTTCTTACAATAAACAAGAAAAATAATGGAGATTATTTATGTGTTTTAGAAAACGAAATGAAATTAGATATAATAGAAAAGCACGTCATTATGGCGTAGTTAAAAAGAGACAAAGAAAAAAAACAACTTCAGTTTTTATGTCAACTGAAGAATATGATTCTAAAAAGAAAAATATACCTATGTATAAAAATATAAATAAAAATAGCAATGACCCTGCTTATTTTATTAAAAGGGTTCGCACTTATGAAAATGGTTCTTATTCTGGTAAAATTAAAGAGTATAAATTAAGTAAACAAGATAAGAAGCTGTCAGATTCTATTTATAAAGAACATCTAAAAAATAAAAGGCTGGCTAAAAAGCGTAAAAAAAAGAACCAGCACCATTCGTAAATGGTTCGTAGGCTGGTTCTTAAATATAGACCATCCGTAGATGGTTAATTTGACATTAACTATTAAACTTAATTAATAAGCCTTGTCTATTTATTATTATATGCAAGTTAAGTTTAAAAGTCAATACTTTTGTTAGGATTATTTTTTCCCCATTTGTTTTATGAAAAGAATTTAACCACGTCTTCTAAAAGCGGCTAGCGAGAAGACGTGGTTTTTCATACTTTTGGGAACTATTTTGGGAATAAGAAAATTGCAAAATCGTTAGGTATAGACTACTGTTTTTATGTTGTATTTTTTTGTTTTTTTAGGTTCAAATCCCTCTTTCTCCGCCAA
>JAZOMU010000040.1:0-8508 GCA_045654125.1 Christensenellaceae bacterium | reverse complement strand
CAATTAAGAACGCAAACGAATGGGTTACTGTATATATTCCTGTAGATAGCTTTGATGGAACTTATACTGAAAACTTTAACACCTTGCGTTTAAGAACTTATAATACAAACATCTTAATCGATGAAATTGGCTATTTACCTGCAGACGAAGAAATTCCAGAAGAACCAATACCAACGTTTACTGATACCGAAATTGAAGAAAACGTGCTTGCAGACTTTGATGAAACCGGATATATATACAACGTATCATCATCAAAAACGTTTACTGAGTTAACAAGTGGCGTAGTGTCTGAAGGGTCTCTCACTGGTGCATTGGTAGCAAAAGCAAGCAATGAAACAATGCCAGTAGATATCAAGTTTAACGAAACGCTTGTTTTAGATGGCACGATAAATGGTATCTATGTTAGAATGAAAACGGTAAATAATAACCTATACTTAGGCTTGTTAAATACTGATGGCGCGCATTACAAGGGTACTGGCGATGAATATACTATAAATACTCTGTTTAACCAAATTTCATCTAACCCAGGTAAGCAAGTTGGTGGTTGGTATACCTACTACTTTAACAAAGACATGTTAATCGCAAAATGTGGCGTTACTGCTGAGTCAGAAATTGGTGGACTTCGTCTCTATTGTCACTACGCAGGCTACGCTCACTTTGAAATAGATGAAATTGGTACTTATACCCTTGCAGACGTAATTGATAATAGCCTAGCTACTAACGTAGTTGCAGACTTTAACGATGATATTTATGCAGGTTTAGCTTCAGGAAACAAGATCTATCAAGACTCTGCTAGCTATAACAAGTTATTATTAACTGAAGCTGAGTATCAAGCAGTAGGCGCAACAAGTGGTGTTCTTGAATATAAAGCAGCTAATGGCGCTTACGCACACGCAAGAACGTACTTGCCAACAACCATTAAACTAGCAGATATTAATTACGTAGCAATCAAGTTAAAAACTAACAAGCTCTTAAATACTGGTAATAGTACTATAAACGCTGATGGATTAAACTTGATTTTAAGTGCAACCAATGGCAAAACAACAGGTCAAAAAGCATTGTTTGATTTAGCTGTAAATGGTTCTAACAACGTGGTTGATGCTTGGTCTACCATTTATCTAGATTCAGCTAAACTAAAAGCATTACTTGGTGATGATGCAGAAGTTAACTATTTTGACTTCTATTGCTTCAAAGG
This sequence comes from Christensenellaceae bacterium, assembly GCA_045654125.1. Lineage (GTDB taxonomy): Bacteria > Bacillota > Clostridia > Christensenellales > Borkfalkiaceae > UBA1259. The sequence continues at coordinate 7,313 of JAZOMU010000040.1, read as the reverse complement.
CTGTTTAATGTACATTGATGAAATCAGCGTAGTTCCTGCAGGTACCACAATCGTGGATGAAACGATAGAAGAAAACGTGCTTGCAGACTTTGATGAAGTATTATATTTGTTAAAAGCTTCTGTAACAAACAACTATAGTTACTATCCAACCGTTATTGATAGTACTAGCGCAGACTATGCTACGATTGGTGCAACCAGTGGATGCTTAAAGTTCCACTTTTATTCTTACGGCAACTTGTTCTTATCGTTGCAAAAGACCGTAAAGGTTAGCGAAACCAATGGCATTGTGCTAAGACTATACGCAGATAAGGTATTGACTGGTGCTCACCTAAGAATAGCATTAGGAAATGATGGTACGTATGGTAAGGAAATACAACCAGATTTAGCTGCAACTACTTGGACAGACGTTGTTTTAACTCCGGCTATGATTTCAGGTGCTGGTTATGACCTAAATGCAACCTATGATAGCATTTTGATTTACAGTGCAAGCACAGCTTATACTTTATATATTGATTCAATATCTATTGTACCTGTAGCTTAATTGCAAAAACCTTAAACTTTAATTTAAGGCATTAAGTAAAAAACAAATTAAAAGCACTCACGCGCTCGTGTGAGTGCTTTTTATCTGTGATTTAGAGCAAAACAGCAAGTAATAGAATAGCACAGTAGATTTAGTTTAAATAGAGTTAAAACACAAAAGCGTAAAAATGCCAGGTTTTTGCTAGTTTTTTTGTGTAAAATCAGCAAAAACCCGTAAAATTTGCAAAAAAAATATAAAAATTTTTTTAAAAATCACTTGACTTTGCTTGCATTGGTAATTATAATATATAGTGTATAATAGTGTATAGTAGGCGTTACTATTCGCTATATACAAAAATAAAAAAATAAAACAGGCTTTTAATCGCACGTAAAAAAGCCAAAAAAGGAGAGAAAACATGAAAAAAACTTATCAACAACCAACGTTAAGCATCAATTACATGCAAGACGTAATCATGTCTAGTGGTGACACGGACAATTATGGTCAGTTCACACTCGTGGATTAATAGGGGGGATTTATGACAAAGTTTAAAACAAGAAATTTATTGCTAGTAGTGTTATCTGTAATGTTTGCCTTTGCATTAATCTCCTTTGTTGCAACAAAATCGGTAAACGCAACTGACAACACTATTACAGCAAATGATTTACAAGTAGTAGATACTTGCCAAATCAGAGCCCAAGGCGATGAAAGAGATGGTATTAGATTTACAGCACTTGTAAGTGAAAAAGCTTATGAAAGTTTAGGCTCAGAAGCAATTCGTGCGGGTGTTATCGTAGCTAAAGACAACGTAAGCTTAGAAAATCTCAACCATGAAGACCTAGACCCTGTAACCGGGTATATCGACGTTGAAGCAGTTGTTTGGGATGAAAGTAAGAACGACCCTCTAACAGGCGCCAAAGCGTTCAACGCAGTTATTTACGGTTTAGAAGGCAACTACAACACGCTTTTAACTGCAAGAGCATACATCCAGCTTAAAGATAGTAGTTACGTTTATTCTGAAGACGTTACCACTCGTTCAATCGCGGGCGTAGCTAGTGAATTGCTTGCAAACGGCAGCTACACTAGTGATACTGAACAAACCTATAGGGATTACATCAACGAAGTTGATTCAATCATTAAGGTTAATGATGAAGTAGTTGCAGATGGCGAAAGTTTGACGCTTGATGTTGGTCAAACTCTTAACGTTTCAGTAGAACCATCTAACCTTGTTCCTACCATCGGTTTATATGATGATAGTTGTTTTGTGGTTGATCGTGTGGATGATTGTACCGTTATCACTGCAAAGAAAGCAACTGCTGGCGAAAACAACGTTCAAATCGTTCTTGGTACTAAAAGGATTGACTTAAACGTAACCGTTAACGAGTTTGTAGATAACAACAGGGCTGATGGCATACTAGTAGACTTTGATGAAGCTGGTTACGAATCTTTAGTAAGTGTTAATCCAAGGTATGAGAGATCGTTTTATCCACAAGTTCTAACTGGCGAAAGTGCTTTAGGTGCAAATTCTGGTATTTTAGGTTCTAAAATTGGTACTTATGAATTTGTTGCTATAGAATTGCCAGAACCTATTGGTCTTTCTAATGAATTAGGTTTATACATCAAACTTAAATATTTAGGATCATATGCGGATCTTTATGTTGATTTCTTGGATGAGAATAAAGAAAGTATTAATACAACTGCAACAGAGTTTTCAGATATTTTAGTTGGAGAATTAACTTTTGATGGTAAACAGCCTGCAGATACTGATGATTGGGATTCTTTATTCTTATCTACTAAATTTATCAGTAAAAAGTTTGATACTAGTATAGCGATCAAATATATTTCATTTGTTCGTTATGGCACACCTGAAATTTCGACTCCTGATTTTTATTTGGATGAAATTGGTTTAGTAGGTAAAACAAATTGGGTAGATGAAAACGTTGCAGATGAAACCATACTTGCAGACTTTAATGAAAATGAATACTTGCACAACGTTACCTCATCATCTACAAACAACACATCAACAATGTCTATTTTAACTGGTGATGCTGCCCTAGCTCAAGGTGCTCCTACTTCTAGTGGTGTATTATACTATCATACGGGTAATGATACCTTATCAACAATACATGTGATGTTTAATAAGACTTTTGCTAGGTCAAGTGTTAAAGGTATAAAAATTACCTTTAAGACAAGTATGCTTGGTTCAATGTATTTTGGCTTGCTTGATGCGGAAGGTAATCATTTGGGTGATGCAACTAAAGGTGGAACTAATGCTCAAAGAAATAGACTCGTTTCACAAATTACTAATCACCCATTAACAAATGGTGCTTGGAACACGTTGTATATTCCAATAGATGTCCTTAATGTTATGAAAGGTAATGAAGCTAAAGATGTTGGTGGGTTAGAGTTCTATCTAAACTATACCACCGGTGCTATAATTATAGATGAGATTACTACGTATTCGCAGTATTCTAGAGATATGTTACCAGACGATGAATCGCTTGCTCCAAATGTTTTAGCAGACTTTAACGATCCGTGTTATGAATATTACACCATTGGCAAGATTCATTCAGATAGCGCTAATAGAACAGATGTCTTAACTGCTAGCAGTGAGTATACAGCTACAGGTGTAGATGCTACAAGTGGTGTATTACAGGCAAAAGCAACGTCTTATTATGGTACAACTACTTTCTTTGCAAAATCGTTTAATTTAAGCAACGCTGATTACCTTTACATAATTGCAAAGTCAAACAAAAGCTTAAATGCGGGCAGTGCAACGGTTAATAAAGTAAAAGACATTCAGTTTATCGATGCAAATGGTAATATTATAAATGGTGTTGCACAAAAGACTTTCTATGAGTTCTGTATGCCATCTTGTTGGGAAACAGAAGTTGTTGGCGAGTACAATATTTACTATTTAGATACTGCTAAAATTAAAACTTACTATGGTGCAAATGCAGAAATTTATGGTATGAGATTGTATCACATCGGCTCTTGTGATATGTGGGTAGATGAAGTTGGTATTATCCCTAAAGGGACAGACATGAATATTGGTGAAAATGTTTTGGCTGACTTTGAAGAAGAGAAAGCATATACTGATTGTGCATCATGGTACAAAGCTCCTGAGACACCTGGGGTTGGTATAACATGTAGACTAGCAGCTGCTGGTAAAACAGATAGTAGCAAGATATGGAAAGATGCACAACCAGAGTTTGGAGTACTTTATTTACAAGGCAATGCAACTGATAATGTATACAATATTAAACTTCAAAAGGTAGTAAACCTAGCTAATATAGATGCTATTACATTAAGGGTATATACTGACACAACTAATCTATATACAAATTGGCAAGGATGTTTTGTTTGTCTATATGATGCAGAAGGTAATAAGACTACTAATGCCAATACCCCAATAGAGTACAAATCAACCTCAACAAACGGTGAGCCAGGTTATGGCTGGTACACGATTACTATACCAGTAGCAAATCTTGAAGGTGGCTCAGTTTCAGAAAACTTAATTGGTTTAACATTTGACGTTTATAATGTTAATGTCCTAATTGATGAAATTGGTTTTGTACCAAAAGCTGTAGCTTAATGGCAAAATTTAAAGCTTAAAGAATTAGATTTAAGCAAAAAACAAACATAAAACACTCACACGCTTGTGTGAGTGTTTTTGTGTTTATATTATTCCGTGTTTGCTAATTAAAATTTGCGCATATTAAAAGATAGTTCGCTATGCATAAATTATAGTTTACAAGCAAACATGATAATCAAATTCTTGCGAATTTGAAAACCAAACAATTTCACCAAAGGTGGTTATAATGTGAGCAAAGCGAACTATAATGCAAACGTAGTTTGCTATAATTCAAATTTGCATTTGACTCGCTAACGCTCGAATTATAGTTGCTAGCAAGCATTATAATCAAATTCTTGCGAATTTGACATAAAAAAAGAACGCATTGCGTTCTTTTTTTGGCAGGGGTAGATGGATTCGAACCAACGAAGTGACGGAGTCAGAGTCCGTTGCCTTACCGCTTGGCGATACCCCTATATTTTTTGCTTTTAAATTGTATCAAATACCTTAACTTTTTTCAAGCATTTTTATATTATTTTTAAATATTTTTTATTTTTTTAGCCTGTATTTTGCATTGCTTTGCTTTTTTGTTGACAAACCTTATTTTATATGTTAAAATACTTTAAAATAAAGGCGTTTAAGAAAAGGGTACTATTTATTAGCCTAGCAGAGAAATGGTGGTTGGTGCAAGCCATAGGCAAGTTTTTAGTAGTTGTAGTTTCCTAGCCGAAAGGAAGAAAGCTTTATTTTTAGCAAGTAGAACCTTTCCGTGATTGCTGCGTTAATGTCATAGGAATTGTTGGATTCCAAGAGTGGCGATTTTATCGCAATTTGAGTGGTACCGCGGGTGCTGAGAACTAGCGCTCGTCTCAAAGTTACAACTTTGGGGCGAGATTTTTTTTGCCCATAGGAGACTGTATGAAACAGATGAAAGATATTGATTTGAAAATTAAAGAGATGGCTGGTCGTATTCGCGAGCTTCGTGAGATTGAAAACCTTTCAGTTTTACAAATGGCAGAGAAAACAGGCGTTTCCGAACAAGAGTATATTGCTTGTGAAAATGGCGAACGTGACCTTAACTTTGCGTTTATTTACCGTTGCGCTAACGTTCTTAACGTTAACGTTACCGAAATTATAGAAGGGTATAGCCCAAAACTTAAAGGCTATACGGTTACTCGTTACGGCTCTGGGCAAAAAATTGCTCAAGCACACGGTATGACTTACTATAATCTTGCTTACGCGTTCCAAAACCGTATTGCAGAGCCTTTATACGTTCGCAGTACCTTTGATACAATAGCACAAAATAAGCCAATTGAACTTACCACTCACGCTGGGCAAGAATGCGATATTGTTGTTGATGGGTATCTTTTAGTTCAAATTGGCGAGCATAAAGAAGTTTTAGGGCCAGGGGACAGCATTTATTACGATAGTGATACCCCACACGGCATGATTGCAACTAATGGCAGGGACTGTGTTTTCTATGCTATCGTTCTTAATCCTACGGGTGAGCCTATTCCTGAACTAGCGCACGCTAAAACTATAGCAACGCCTGAAATCACCGTTAGAAAAATTGATGACAAAGCGCGCATTTATCATAATTATTTTGATATTGTTGAAAACGAAAACGGCACGCCCACTTCTATTAAGTTTAAAAATACTGATAATTTTAATTTCGGCTTTGATTTAGTTGATGCTTTAGCTGAGCGTGAGCCACAAAAACTTGCAATGCTACACGTTTCTAAAGACAAAACCGAAAGAAGATTTACTTTTGCTGATATTAAAAAGGAATCTAACCGTTCGGCTAACTATTTTAAGTCTTTAGGTATTAAAAAAGGCGATAAGGTAATGCTTGTTTTAAAAAGGCATTATCAGTTTTGGTTTGCAATGATTGGCTTAAACAAACTTGGCGCAATCGCTATACCTGCAACCAATCAATTACAAGAACACGATTTTGAATATCGTTTTAAGTCGGCTGGTGTTAAGGCTATTATCTGCACGGGCGATGGTGAAACGGCTAATCAAGTTGACGTTGCTAGTGTAAACTCGCCTGATTTACAAATCAAGATTATGGTTAACGGCTCACGTGATGGGTGGCGCAATTTTGATGAAGAATACACTATGTACAGCACGCACTTTAACAGAACCGATGATTCGCCATGTGGGGACGATTTAATGCTTATGTTCTTCACGTCTGGCACGTCTGGTTACCCCAAAATTGCTGCACACAACCATAAATATCCTTTAGGGCATTTCCACACGGCTAAATACTGGCACACGGTTGACCCTGACGGCTTGCACTTTACCATAAGTGATACCGGTTGGGCAAAGTCTATGTGGGGTAAACTTTATGGGCAGTGGCTTGCTGAAGGCGCTATTTTCGTTTATGATTTTGACCGTTTTGATGCTGGCGATATACTTCCAATGTTTGCTAAATACCACATCACAACTTTCTGTGCGCCACCAACAATGCTTCGCATGATGATTAAACAAGATATTTCGCACTATGATTTGTCTTCGGTTAAGCATATGACTACGGCTGGCGAGGCGCTTAACCCTGAAGTTTACTATCAGTTTGAAAAGCTTACCGGATTACAAATTAAAGAAGGGTTTGGTCAATCGGAATCGACCATGATGATTGGTAACCTTGTTGGCGCTCCACACAAAATTGGGTCTATGGGTAAGCCTGCGCCAACCTACGATATTATGCTGGTTGATGAAAACGGCAACCCTGTTGCTGATGGTGAAACGGGCGAAATTGTTGTTAACGTTCAAAACGGTGCGCCCTGTGGTTTATTTGTTGGTTACTATAACGACAAGGAAAAGACTGACGAAGTTTGGCATGATGGGTTCTATCATACTGGCGATACTGCGTGGCGTGATGAAGATGGGTTCTATTGGTACGTTGGGCGTGTTGATGACGTTATTAAGTCGTCTGGTTATCGCATAGGTCCTTTTGAAATTGAAAGCGTTATTATGGAACTTCCTTACGTTCTTGAATGTGGTGTTTCTGCCGTTCCTGACGAAGTTCGTGGCCAGATTGTTAAGGCGAGCATTGTATTAGTTAAAGGCACTGAGCCTACTGAAGAATTGAAAAAGGAAATCCAGGCATACGTTAAGCAGAAAACTGCGCCGTATAAGTATCCACGTATCGTTGTTTTCCGTGATGAATTGCCAAAGACGGTTAGTGGCAAGATTCAAAGAAATAAGCTTTAATTTTTGATG
>JAZOMU010000039.1:0-18556 GCA_045654125.1 Christensenellaceae bacterium | reverse complement strand
TACGCTAATTGCGTGTTTTTCGGGATATTTTACGCAAGCTATAGTGGTAAATTTTATACCACTACTTTTTTTGACTTTTTGTAGAGAATATAGCATTTCTTTAGAAAAAGTTACGCTTTTAGTAACGGTAAATTTCTTTTTGCAACTTTTAACCGATTTAGCATCGGCAAAAATTATTAGCAAAATTGGTTTTAGGCTGGGTATGGTTGGGGCAAACGTTCTTGCTCTTTTGGGATTGATGGCAATTTCATTATTGCCGTCTTTTATAAACCCATATTTTGCGCTAGTGCTTGGCGTTTCGCTTTGCGCGATTGGCAGTGGTTTAGAAGAAGTTTTGATTAGTCCCATAGTAGAAGCTTGTCCTACCCAAAGAAAGTCTGCCGTAATGAGCTTAGCGCATTCCTTTTATTGCTGGGGAACGGTTGTAGTAGTTGCGCTATCATCGGTGTTTTTCATGTTTTGTGGATTAAACAACTGGAAGATTTTAACACTACTTTGGGCGATTGTGCCAACTATTAACGCTGTTTTATTTTCGGTTGTGCCTATCTATAACGATAAAAACTACGGGGGGCACGATAGTGGCATAAAAAAGTTGTTTTCACTAAATATTTTCTGGCTTTTTGCGTTCATAATGGTTTGTTCTGGCATAAGCGAAATGTCTATGACGCAATGGGCTTCAGCCTTTGTTGAAAGCGCACTTGGGGTGGATAAAACAATAGGCGATTTGATAGGCCCTTGCATTTTTGCGCTGATGATGGCGCTTTCAAGAACTGCTTACGCCACGTTTAGTAATAAAATCAATTTAAAAGCGTTTATAATAGTCAGTTCGGCATTGGGTGTAATAGCCTATTTATTGGCAGTTCTATCTCCGTATGCGTGGCTATCGCTGGTTGCGTGTGCGCTGTGTGGCTTTGCCGTTGGCATATTGTGGCCGGGAACGTTATCTATGGCTTCTAGCGCGATTGGGCCAAGCACGGCGTTGTTTGCGCTGTGTGCTGTGTTTGGAGACGTGGGTTCAACGTTAGGGCCAACCATTGTAGGGTTTATATCGAGCGCATTTAACGATGATTTAAGGAAAGGGCTTTTGTGTATAGCAGTTTTCCCAATACTAATTATAGTAGGTATGCTAATGATAAAGCCAAGAAAAGAGAAGCGAGAAAAAACAGGAAACGATTAAAATCCACTATTGTGGATTTTTTTGTTTCACTCTTGCTATAAGCTGGTCGTGGGTAGCCATTGTTTTAAGCATATCGGCTTGTAAAGGCAAAGGTACTTGTGTGGGTTTGGTGCTGGGTTTTTCTTGCGCACCGTTGTTTTTTGTGCTTGTTGATTGGTTGTTAAATGATTTTAAAAGATTATCAAGCGTAAAAGTGGAATTGCTACCATTGCTTGAACTGTTAGAAGTGTTGCTCGAAGAATTTTGCCCATAAAGGCTGAAAAAGGAATTTAAAAGCTTAAAAATGCCGAATTTATCCATTTTATACCTCTTAATGAATAAAAAAATTTGTCAAAATAATTGCAAAAGATTGACTTTTGATATATAATGTAAAGGTATAAGCCATAATAGGTGTTTTATACGCTACACAAATAAAGTATATTCGGTAAATGCAAAAAAGTTTACCGATTGATAACGGAGTTTTTATGAGAAAATTATTGATTAAAGTTTTAACGGGCGCACTTTTGCTTTGCTTGCTTTTAACCGGCTTAGTGGCGTGTGGCTCTGCTGATAATTGGACAAAGCCGACTTTGACTAATCCCGGCAACGTTGTTTCCGATACCAACGGTGGCTTTTTAGTAGAAACTGATAACTATTTGTATTTTATAAACGGCATGGCTACCAGCACGGAAGATAACACTTTCGGCGCACCTGTAAAAGGATCTTTAATGGTTCAGGATAAAAACGACTTTTCTAAAGCACCACAAATCGTTGTTCCAAAGCTATTTGCTTCTACTGATTATCAAGCAGGCGTTTATATTTATAATGGTCGCGCTTACTACGGTAGCCCTAGCACCGAAAAGAATAGTTCAGGTGAAATCGCAAACAATGAAATGACTTTTGCAAGCACTAAGCTTGACGGTACGGATACAAAAACTTATTTTACCGTTGATTCGCTTTCTGTTAACTTTAGAATCCTAAACAACAACGGCAAGGTTTATATCGTATATTACGATACGGCAGAGCAAGCTCTTTATTCTTACGACGTTGATGCTGGCGAGAATAAGGAAATAATTAAAACGGACGCTACGGCAGAAGGTGAAAACGCCGTTTCTCTTGCAGAGTTTAAGTTCCTTGATAACAGTGCTGTTAGTGATGGATATGCCGTAGTTTATACCGTAACAATTTATGATGAAGATTATTACGAATCGGCAGCGCAAGAAGATGATTATTCAAGAGCAACTAAAAACTACAACGTTGTATATGCTTACGGAATTTTTGATGGAGCAGTTAAAACCGAGAAGATTTTAGATGGCGAGCAAGATACTCTTACTTATGCGCTCAAGCACGTAAATGAAACGGACGTTTATGCAACTTCTACCGACCTAATGACAAACGAAAAAAATATCGTTTACGATATTGAAGATGGTCAAACAACACAAGTTGTTAATATGGACATTATCTCTTCTGGTAGCCTAATCTTAGATGATGGTGCAGTTATAACCTTGGCAGAAGGCAAGTTTACCTTAAGAGATGCGTTAAATAATGACAATGCAACCCAAAAAGTAATTGCTATTGATGACAATGCAACCAAAATTTTGAGATTTGATGAAGATTCAAAATATATTTACTATTTGAACGAAGCGAATACCCTTTGCAGAATGCAAATAGAAAATGAAGATGCTGTAAGGGTAGAAGTTTCAGAAGATATGGTTTCTTCAGCGTGGTATGCGCCTGAGTTTATAGAAATTGGTGGGGACGAATATGCTTTCTACCTTGATAGCTCAACAAAGGGTGGCTCTTACGTTAAATACGTTAACCTTGATAAAAAGTATGGTGCAGGTTTAGATAAAGACCATCTTGGCAAGGACACCAACGATGATGATGAAGACGATAAATTCTATCTAGATGGGCACGCTTTCCTTGCTCAACGCACAGATAAAGATATAGCACTTTACGTAACGTCTTTCATTAACGACGTTTCGGGTGATATAAACGGTGATGGCTCGTTTAAGTTTGTTGAAGAGAGCAACGTATTATCGGTTCCATCTTTAACAAAGGCAAACAGCATTTATGATGAATATGAAGAAGTGCAAGACTTAATTGACCAATCGGCAATTGAACTTCTTGAAAAGTACAACAAAGCTGTTGAAATGGCAAACAAGTACAACAAGCTTAAAAAGGCTAAAGAATTAAACAAGCTTTCTGCAGAAGAAAAGAGTGCATTGCGCACTGCGTACAACTCGGTTAAAGCAGAGATAGAAGAGTTTAAAAACGAAGAAAACTACGTTGCTGTAAGAAATCTTCTTGGTGCAGACCTAAACAAGTACTATGTAGATTGCGTTGCTGAGTTTGAAACGGCTGAAAATTAATCAAAAACTAAACAAAATTAAACTTCAAAACAAAGAAAGACTGCTGTTGCAGTCTTTTTATTTTTGCTCAAACGCCAGCTCAAAACTTCGTACCTAATTCGCATTGACCATTTATTAGTGCAAGCTATATAACAATTCGACAATTTTGTACAAAATTAAACACAAAAATCAAGCCATACAAATTATTAAACAACAAAAACCCTATATAAACACTAACAAAAACAATATTTTACATAATTCGACAAAGATTTTTACAATAATGAACAAAATACGGGCAAAACGCTTGTAATAATTCAAAACTTGTAGTACAATAAAGAAAAACAAAGATAGTGGAGCAAAAAGATGGCAAGGAAAACTATATTCATTTTACAAGATACCAAAGAATACGTGGATAGATTAAAAGAATATTTAGAGAGCACTGGTGAATTTGAAGTGGTTGGTACTGCCACAGACGGAATAAGTGCAATACCGATGATTGTAGAAAAGAGGCCACAGTTTTTAATTACCGAACTGGTTTTATCTGGGTATGATGGGTTAATGGTTATTAGTAAAATTAGAGATGCTGATAAGAACGTTAAGATATTAGCGTTAAGCAGTATGAGTAGAGATGAAATCGTGGGAAAGACTATGTCTGCCGGCGCTAATTATTTTTTAACTAAGCCCTGTGATTTTGGGGTTGTAAAAGAAAGGCTTTTAGAAATGAACGAAAAGGTTGTAGAAATGGTTTTAGTGGAAAGCGTTAAAAAAGAAAAGCTAGATGAAAAGATTAGCAAAATATTTATAAACGTAGGTATACCACCACACATAAAGGGCTATTCGTTTTTAAGAGAAGGCGTTAAAATGGCAGTAGAAGAGCCAGACATAATAAACAACATTACTAAAAAGCTTTACCCACGAATAGGCGAAAAGTTTGAAACTACGCCATCAAAAGTAGAACGTGCTATTCGCCATGCAATAGAGGTTGCTTGGAACAGGGGTAGAATAGATAGTATAAACAATATATTAGGCGTGCGCGCGTATATAGGCGCAGAAAAACCAACGAACGGCGAATTCATAGCGCTCGTTGCCGACAAAATGTTGCTTGAGCGTAGTTAATGCAAAAAACAATAAAAAAATAAAAAAAATTTAAAAAACGAATAAAAAACAGTTTACAAAAACAATCTCTATATATATAATAAGTGCAGTTGATATACCAAAAAGTTGGCAAAAATTTTTAAATACGGGTATATGAACTAAAAATCTTTTTAATAAATATATATGATATATATGGAGAAATAAAATGGCTGGTTGGAAGAAATGCCCAAGATGTGAACTTAACTACATCAGGGAAGAAGAAGAATATTGCGCTGTTTGCATGGCAGAGCTTAAAAAAGGCCCACAACTAGTTTTCGCAGTAGATGATGAAGAAGATTTGGAAGTAGAGTCAATGGAGCTTTGCCCACGTTGTCACCAAAACTACATCAAGCCGGGCGAAAGCATGTGTAAAAAGTGTGCCGAAGAACTAGATTACAAAGATAGTCGTGAAGACCCAGACGATGATGATAGCTGGAAAGAGTTTCTTGACGACGAGGCAGAAGAAGAGGAAGAAGAAAGTGAAGAAATGCTTTCTCTCGCTCGCCTTGCCGAAGAAGAAGGCGAAGAACTCTTTGATGATGAAGAAGATGAAGAGTTTGAATCGGTAGACGATGAGCCGGACGATTTTGATATTCCTGATATTGACGAATCTGACTTTGAAGATGACGAAGAAGAGGAAGATGAAGACGAGGACGACGAGGAAGATTTTTAAGGTATAAAAAAGTTTTTTCGTGCAATAATTAAAGCATGATTAAATGTTCTCTATCAATAAGTCAAGCTAAAGAAGTTGTGAAAAAGATGCAAGAAAAGAGTGTAGACGTTACCTTAAACCTTGGCAGAAATAAGTTTGTGAGTTTTAAGGGTGTACTAAGTGGGGTGTATCCTGCGCTGTTTACCGTAACGCCATTCGATAAAGAGTTTAGGGGCAAAACGTCCTATTCTTATTCAGAGTATCTTTGTGGAAAGGTAAAACTTAACGAAAGCAAAACTGATTAAAGAACGGCAAAAGCCGTTCTTTTTATTTTTCCTTAATATTTAGTTTTTTATTCCCTTGCTTTTTAATTTTAAATGCATAAAAGCCAAACTTTCAAAATACAATGTAATAGAATTTTATAGTTCAAGGAGAAAAGTTATGGCAATAGAACCAGTATTTGAAAAAATAAACGCAATTCGCCCGTGTGAAGCCGTTAAAGGGCAAATAAAAATAGACTGTAGAACAGACGTTTCAACCGAAAACGTAGAAAAAGTGCTAGTATGTAGCGCATTTGCGCAGGTTTTGCAAAGCCAAGCGCAAGGTGGGGCGATTAAATACGGTGGTAAAGCCACTTTTTACCTAAGCTATCTTTGTACGGACGGAAAAATTTATAAATGTGAATGTGGTAGCGAGTTTAGTGGCGTGCTGGAAAACGCTTGCGTTAGCGATGGCGCTAGGGTTAGGGTAAACGCTATTGTGGAAAAAACTGAAGTTTTGGCAGATGGTATTAAATTGTCGGTTTCGGCATTTTTAACCGTTACGGCATACCCGTTTGAACAAACAGAGATTTCTGCCCTTAGTGGTGGTGGAAACTTAATAGTAGATTCAAAAGAAGTGCCAATAGTGAAGAGCTTTGGGCTTAGAGAAGGGATTTTACCTGTAGAAGAAGAATTTGAGCTTGATTACCCCATAGAAGAAGTGATTTCGCACAAGGCAGAAACGGTTATTACGGCAGTTCAATGTGGTGTGGGTTCAATAATAATCGATGGAGAAGTCTTACTAACCGTAATTGCCTTGCAAAAAAACCAAAAACAAGATATAATGAGAGAGAACAAGGTTTTGCCTTTTAGGTATGAGCTGGAGTGTGAAGATGCAATGCCCACAATGCAAGCAACGGCTAGGGCAAAAGAAAAATCGTTTAAGACGGAAATAGTAGTCGATTCAGAGAACGGCAGTAGCACGCTAGTTAGTAGTGTAATGGTGCAGTTTGAAGGTGAAGCCTTTACTAAAACTACTGCAACAATCGCAGGCGATGCTTTTAGCACAAGCGACCAAGTAGAGCTTACCTTTGACCATTTTCCATTTTATAAAGCGTGCGAGCAATACACTTCTAACTTTATAAACTCTTGCTCGTGCGATATTGAAGAACTTCCCGTAGGCTCAACCTTGCTTGCCGTTGGTGGAGAAAAGGCTGAAATTATTAGTGCAGTTAAGAGTGAAGCTGGGCTTATTGTAAGTGGAACGGTGCAGGCGATTGGATATTTTAAAGATGCTGAAAGCAAAGTTTTTACTAGAAAAATAGAAACGCCGTTTGAAAGAAAGATAGAGTACGCTGGTGAAGAAAAAGACACGGTGGAAATAACCTGCGTTGCAAGTAAGGCAGTGGCAAAAATAACTACGCTTAGCCAATTAAACTTAGAAGCCGAACTCATCTTTACAGTGTATCCTTGCGAAAGGAGCAAGATAAAATACGTTAAAGAAATCAAATGTGTAGGCGAAAAGAAAGGTTGCCAATCGGCAATAAGCGTGTATATGGCAATGGAAAATGAAGATTTGTGGTCGCTTTCTAAAAGGCTAAACGTTTGTCCGGAAACGCTTGTTCTTACTAATAAAGATTTGCAATTTCCACTAACAGGCAAAGAAAGAATAGTGATTTATAGACAAAAATAACACATTAAAGGATACAAATGAGAAAAATCAAAGTAAAAATTCCTGCTAAAATCAACCTTACGCTAGACGTGATTGGAACGGAGGGTAAATTCCATCAAATTAAATCGCTAGTTGCTAGTGTTAACGTTTACGACGTGATAACGCTAGAAAGGCGCAAAGATAACCAAATAACCCTTTCTATAAAAGGCTTAAAAGTAGATTGTGCTGTTCCTGATAACAATGCGTATAAGGCGGCAAAGCTGTTTAGCCAAACCTTTTCTACGGGTGGAGTGGATATAACCATAGAAAAAAACATTCCCGTTGGAGGTGGTATGGGTGGTTCTTCTGCAGATTCGGCAGGCGTGCTTAAAGGTATGAACGCGCTTTATGAAGTTGATTTTGATATGAGCGAGCTTGCAGATAGCCTTGGTAGCGACGTTAAATATATGCTTAATGGTGGCTATGCTGTTATGAGTGGGCGTGGGCAAATAACCGAAGAACAGTTTATAAGCAAGACCCTATACCTAATAATGATTAAGGAGAATAAAGAAATATCTTCTCGCTCGTGCTATAAAAAGTATGATGAGCTAGGCAAAACGTATAAACCCTGCACGAACACAGCTGTAAAAGCCTTGCTAGGTGGGGATTTTGAAAAGTATTGCCAAATAGCTAAAAACGACCTATATCTCAGCGCAACAACTTTTGTGCCAGAACTTGCCGTAAACTTAAAAACCTTAAAAGAAGCAGGTGCACCCGTTGCTATTATGACGGGTAGTGGCTCGGTGGTATTCGGTGCGTTTGACAACGCGAAAGAACGCGATAAAGTTTACAAAAAACTAAAACTTATATATGGTGATAAAATAATAAAAGCAAGAACCATTTAAACGCTAATACTTTAAATACAGTGTTTGCTACTAAACGTTATAACTTTTCAAACTAATTAAAATGTCGATTTTTTAATCGGCATTTTTTGTTTGTTAAAGTATAAAAGTTAAAAGGTGTGTTAATAACTTAAATACTTTCAAAATAAAAGGAAAATCAAATATGAAAAAGTATTGCATAAGTTTTTTAATAGTTGCCATAATAATTTTATCGGTAATAGGTCTAACTATGCCTACTAGCGTAGAGCACACTGAATATTTACGCATACACGTTCGTGCAGATAGTAACCATGAGCAAGACCAAGCTGTAAAGTACAAAGTAAAAGAGGCCGTGGTTGAATATTTAACGCCATTTATAGCCGAGTGTGATACGAAAGAAAAAGCGCAAACGTTATTAACTTCAAGGCTAGATAGCATAGAGCTGGTGGCAAACAAAGTGCTAAAAGAAAACGGCTTTACGTATACGGCAAAGGCTGAAGTTAGAAGCGAAAAGTTCCCAACGAGAGTTTATGACGGGCTGGAATTAGAAAGTGGGATATACGATGCGTTAATTTTAGAGCTTGGCGAAGGGAAAGGGGATAATTGGTGGTGCGTAGTGTATCCACCGTTATGCTTTACTGGTCAAGGCAGTTCATACGTGTATAAAAGCAAGATTTTAGAAATTATCGATGGGTTTTTTAACAAGGAGAAGATTTAATGAAAAAAGTAATATTGATAACGGCAATGGCAGTTATGGCAATAAGCTTTGTTGTAATAGGCGCTTCTATCAACTCTTTTGTTGCACCACACACGGCTTACGCTGCAGTTTATCAACAAGGCAGTCGTGGTAGTACGGTTAAAACTATTCAGCAAAAGCTTAAAAATTGGGGATATTATAATGGTTCAGTAGACGGAATTTTCGGTGCTAAAACCAAAGAAGCCGTTAAGTATTTCCAAAGAAAAAACAATCTAGCAGTAGATGGTATAGTTGGCAACAAAACGTTACAAGCTCTTGGAATGAGCACTAGTGGTAGCAGTGGCGCTACGTCTAGTTATAGCGATGCAGACGTTGCGCTTTTAACAAGACTAATTTATGGCGAAGCACGTGGTGAAAGTTACGTTGGGCAGGTGGCAGTAGGCGCAGTTGTTATGAATAGAATAAGGAGTGCGTCTTTTCCAAACACAATGTCTGGCGTGATATATCAAAGCTATGCTTTCACGGCAGTAGATGACGGGCAGATTAACTTAACGCCAAACGCCACGGCAAAAAAAGCTGCGCTTGATGCGATAAACGGTTGGGACCCTAGTTATGGCGCATTATACTATTATAATCCTAGAACGGCAACAAGCCAATGGATATTTTCAAGGCAAACAACGGTAACGATTGGCAACCACGTTTTTGCTAAATAAGGGGGAGAGTATGGAAGAAAATAAAAACAATGCCGTAGAAAAGGTTGAACGAATTATTAGAGAAAAGAAAAACAAGCGCCCAAGAACAGAGCGTGGTTTTAAAAGTTCAAACTATAGTCCTGAACAAAAAGCCGAGCTAGAAAGGGTACAGGCAGAACGCAGGATAGAGCTTGCAAGAATTAGGGCGAGAAGAAAGGCAGAAAAGCAAAAAGCCAAAATGCTAGCAAAGCAAGAAAAGAGCAAAAGGCAGGCGCAAATTCAATTAAAAAAACAAGAACGAAAGTCAGAAAAAATGCACTTAAAAGAGCAACGCAAAAAGCAAAACAAGGGTTACGGTGGTTGGCTTGCTGCAGTTATTACTTTAAGTGTGGCAACGCTAGTGCTGGCAAGCGTGTTAACTTTTACCTTTCTTATGCCAACCGAAACGGACGGAATGTTAGAAAACACTTATCGCAAGTCATTTTACGATACGGTAAAGCAGGTTGATAACATAGACCTAAATTTATCTAAAATTCTAGCCAGTAAAGATAGTGGAGCAGTGCAAAAATATCTAGTTGATACGGCTATTAACAGCGAGCTTGCTGAAAACGACTTGCAACAGCTTCCACTACAAGATGAAAGCAAGTTTTACACAACAAAGCTAATCAATCAGATAGGCGATTATGCCAAATATCTTAACAACAAACTTATAGAAGGCAAGGCGCTCACTTTAATAGACCGTGAAAATTTAACAAGCCTTTATAACGCCAACTTAAACCTTAAAAATATGCTAGGTGATATGGTAGAACAAATGGGCAACGATTTTTCCTTTAAAACGGTTCTAGAAGGTGGCAACGGTAACATTGTAATTAAGGGGTTTAACGATTTGCAAAACCTTTCGGTAGACTACCCGGAACTAATTTACGATGGGCCGTTCTCGGACGGGCAGGATAGCCGTGAGATTAAGGGGCTAGTAGGCGAACAAATAAACGACAACAAGGCTATGGAAATATTTAAGTCGGTATTTAAGGGTTATGAACTTGAAAACATTAAAAACGATGGTAGCACTAGTGGGGTTATAGAGTGTTTTAACGTTTTAGGCGAAAAAGACAACGATATACTGTATGCTCAGATTACTAAAAAGGGTGGAAAGCTTATTATGTTTTCGTTTGCAGGTAGTTGTAATGCCGTAAACTTTAGCCAAGAAAATGCAATTGAGAGTGCGCAAAAGTTCTTAGCAAGCGTGGATATTAACGGTATGAAACCCGTATGGGTAAACCTTACAGGCAACGTTTATACCATTAACTTTGCTTACGAACAAAATGGCACTATAGTATACTCTGACCTAGTAAAAGTAAGAGTTTGTGCTGAAACTAGCACCGTTATAGGATTAGAAGCAAAGAGCTATTACACTAACCATACGGCAAGAAATATAGGCGCGCCAGAGCTTGATGAAAATAGCGCAAGAAAGTATTTGTGGGAAGAAATAGAAGTGGAAACTTGTAGGCTAGCACTCGTTCCCATAGGCAATTCTAGCGAAAAACTTTGTTACGAGTTTAGTGGAAAGTTTGAAGGCGCAACCTACTACGTTTATATAGATGCAACAAGTGGTAGACAAGTAGAAATGTTTAAAGTGATTCAAGGCACCGAAGGTGAACTTCTAATCTAATAAATAATAAAGAACAATAAAAAAAGAAAAAGCACACTAATTATTGCGTTTACAATACTAGTGTGCTTAAATTTTATTATGGATTAAGATTAGAGCATTTTTGCTATATGTGGAACTATTTCTTCAATATTAACTTCGGTAGTATTAACGCAAAGGTCATAGTTAAGTTTATCGCCCCAAGTTTTGCCTGTATAGAAAGCGTAATATCTAGAACGCTGTTTATCCACCTTTTTTATATGCCTAATCAGTTTTTTATCAGATAAAGATAGGTTATCTTTTTCATTTTTTCTGCAACGAGCAAGCTTGCTCTTCATATCTGCGTAAACAAAAATTCTAAACGGTTTATAATCGCGTAGCACGTAATCGGCACACCTGCCAACGATAACGCAATCGCCTTTTTCAGCAAGCTCGGTTAAAAGTTTTTTCTTTTCTTGAAAAATGACTGCGCTGTTACCTATATGCACGCTATAATAAAGTGGTGAAAAACTAACCCCAGTATGTATTGTGAAAGAAGCAGTGGGTTGTTGTTCTATAACGCTATCAACGTATTCTTTAGACAAATCGGTGCGCTTAGCAATCTCTTCAATTATTTCCCAATCGTAATAAGCAATATTAAGTTCTTCAGCAAGGCGCTTGCCTAGTTCTCTGCCACCACTGCCAAATTCTCTTCCAATAGTAATAATTTTATTCATAATATGCCCCCTTAGAATAAGTATTTCTTATACTTATTTTAACATGGGAGGCTAGTTCTGTCAATACTGAAATTTTATCTTGGCAAAAAGAAAAAGATAAAAATAAAAAACATAATCAAAATAATTGTCAAAAATATTGCTTTGTGGTATACTTTACAAGGAATTAAAAGAAAATATTTTGGAGGGCAAAATTTTGCAATATTCAACAGAAGTTAAAGAAATGACCTGTGTTTGCAAAGGACCAAAGCACGGTCCTGCTCCTATCCCAGAAGAAGGTAGATGGGTAGAAGCTAAGGAAATCAAAGATATTTCTGCGTATACACACGGTGTAGGCTGGTGCGCACCACAACAAGGCGCATGCAAACTTTCATTAAACGTTAAAAACGGTATTATCGAAGAAGCGCTAGTAGAAACAATTGGTTGCTCGGGTATGACCCACTCTGCTGCGATGGCCGCTGAAATTCTTCCTGGCAAAACTCTTTTAGAAGCACTTAATACCGACCTTGTTTGTGATGCTATTAACACGGCTATGAGAGAACTATTCTTACAAATTGTTTACGGTCGTTCACAATCAGCTTTCTCTGAAGATGGTTTGGTAATCGGTGCTGGTATGGAAGACCTTGGTAAAGGCGAACGCTCAATGGTTGGTACTATGTACGGTACTAAAGCAAAGGGTGTTAGATATCTTGAAATGACCGAAGGTTATTGCACGAGAATGGCACTTGACGAAAACAACGAAGTTATCGGATACGAATTCGTTTCACTTGGCAAGATGACCGATTTCATTAAGAAGGGTATGGAACCAAACGAAGCATACGAAAAGGCTAAAGGCACTTACGGACGCTTTAAGGCTGAAGACGGCGCTGTTAAATACATCGACCCGAGAAAAGAATAATAGGAGGATAAAAGATTATGGCACATTTTGAAGGTTATGAAAGAAGAGAAGCCAAAATTCTTTTAACTCTTAAAGAATACGGCATCAACTCTATTGATGAATGTAAAGAAATTTGTGATAAGTATGGTATTGACCCATACACGATTACCCAAGAAACACAACCTATCTGCTTTGAAAACGCTAAATGGGCATACGTTGTAGGTTCTGCAATCGCTCTAAAGGCTGCTGAAAAGACTGGCGACAAGAGTGCTGCTACTGCTGCTGCTAATATCGGTATCGGCTTGCAAGCTTTCTGTATTCCTGGCTCTGTTGCTGAAAACAGAAAGGTAGGTTTAGGCCACGGCAACCTTGGTAAAATGCTACTTTCTGAAGAAACTGAATGTTTCTGTTTCTTAGCTGGTCACGAATCGTTCGCAGCTGCAGAAGGCGCTATCAAAATCGCACTAAACGCTAACAAGGTTAGAGTTAAACCATTAAGAGTTATTCTTAACGGTCTTGGTAAAGACGCTGCGTATATTATTTCAAGAATTAACGGCTTTACTTACGTAGAAACCAAGTTTGACCCTGCTACTGAAGAAGTTAACGTTTTAGAAGAAAGACCATTTAGTAAGGGCGCAAGAGCAAACGTTAAGTGCTACGGTTCTGATAGCGTTCCAGAAGGCGTTGCTATCATGAGATTAGAAAACGTTGGCGTTTCAATCACTGGTAACTCAACCAACCCAACCCGTTTCCAACACCCAGTAGCTGGTACTTACAAGAAATGGGCTATTGAAAACGGCAAGAGCTACTTCTCAGTTGCATCAGGTGGTGGTACAGGTAGAACTCTTCACCCAGACAACATGGCAGCAGGCCCTGCTTCTTACGGCATGACCGATACTATGGGTAGAATGCATAGTGATGCGCAGTTCGCTGGTTCAAGTTCAGTTCCTGCTCACGTAGAAATGATGGGACTTATAGGTGCTGGTAACAACCCAATGGTTGGTATGACTGTTGCAGTTGCAGTTGCTGTTGAAGAAAGCTGCAAGTAATTGTTGATTTTATTGGGTTTGTGACAACTTTTAAAGAAGTTACAAACTAAAAATAATCAACTTTTTAAAGACTTTTTCTACGAAAAGTAAATAAAAAAATGAGACACATCATTTTGGGTAAAACCACGATGATGTGTCTACTTTATTTTGTAAGGAAAAGTTATGAAAAGAATGAAAATGATTAGGCAAAATTACGGTTGTGCGTCGGCAATGTGCTCCATGGTCATTTTTACGCAATCGGTTATCTTTACCGTGTTAATGCCAAAAATCGAGGTGTGAATAGTGTTTTTGATAGGCTCCTGCCAATACGCCGGAATGCTACCGATTCCGTTTGCCATGCCGAGGATTGAACCGATCGTTGCGCCGTTGCAATCGGTATCGTAGCCCGTCTCCACCGCCATACAGACAGACTTGCCAAAATCGCCCCTGCCGTACAGCAAGGACGCCACAACCACCATAGCGTTGGATATGGTATGGCACCAACCGTGTATGGAATATTCATCGTACTTGCCGTGAATCATATTAAAGCAATCCGCCTGGGGCATCTTGCCGTGATAAGCCTCCATCACCGCCGTAACATCCTTGTGCAATCGGGAGGTGTGCGGGATCTCAGCAAGGCCACCAAGGATGATAGTCTCCAGGTCGCTCGTGGTAGCCGCCACCGCAAGCATGGCCGCAACGAACATCTCTCCGTAAATTCCGTTCTTCACATGGGAGATGGAGGCGTCTCTCCAAGCCATCTCCGCCGCTTTTTCCGGGTTGCCGGGGTTGATGTAGCCAAAATAGTCGCCGCGGATCTGAGCCCCGATCCACTCGCGGTAGGGATTTTGATAAACGGCCGACTCCGGCGGAGCATAGCCCTTGATGAAGTTGCAAAACGCCACTCTCTCAGCAGTCCAATACTCGTCCTTGGGCTGATATCGCATCCATGCGCGGGAAACGTCGTAGGGTGTAAACTCCCTGCCGTACTTGCGGATGATCTCCTGCGCTAGCACTACATAGTTGGTATCATCGTCTACGGGCATACCGTCGATCTCATCGGCGTAGCATCTTTTGGCAAAGGCAAACTTGTATTTTGCGCAGGTCTCTGCCGTTACATCACTACGGTAAATGTATCTGTGCATGGGATAGTTTCCTGTTTCTTTGAGAAGGGGAATAAGCTCATCACTTCGTATGCATTCAATCGGTTTTCCGAGAAGGCAACCGCACGCTCTGCCTGTCCATGAACCGAGAAGTTTTTTTCTCATAGTGTCATCATCAGGCATGTTCATTTCAAATTCATGCGGTTTACGGAGTGATTTGATTTCTTTGAGCGTTGAGGGTTCGTTGTATTTATAATCAGCACGCATATCTGCGTTGATGACTATATCAAAAATAACATCACTCATGTGTGTTTTTTCTTCACCTGCTTCAAGTGCAGAAACAGAGTCAAAAAGACTTTTGTGTTTTTCAATATCAAGACCTTCTTCAACAGACTGAATATATTCAAGCTGAAGGTCCTGCGGATATCTGTTGAAACCATCAATGTTGTTGTAATCTGTTTTTATATCGGTATTGTAAATTTTCGCAAACATTTTTACCACCTCAGAAACATAATAACATATACTCGTGAATTTGAAAAGAGCATATAAATAAACTGTTGACTTTCATAATCTTGTTGTTATATACTTTATGATGTAATAAAAAACACGGAGGTCAGATAATGAAAAAGTATGATGTAATCATTATCGGTGCAGGTAACGGCGGTCTTGCAGCTGCAGCAACCTGTGCAAAAGCCGGTCTTTCAACACTTCTTCTTGAAAGACACAATATTCCCGGTGGTTCAGCTTCTTCGTTTGTAAGAGGCAGATTTGAGTTTGAACCTTCTCTGCATGAGCTTGCAGGTATCGGTTCACCTGAAGAAGTCGGCACAATTGATGATATGTTTATCCGCTTGGGCGGCGACGTTCAGTGGCATACTCATGATTCAACTTTCCGTCTTGTTGTTCCCGCAAAAGAGGGAGATAAAGATGCTTTTGTCAACGAAGACGGAGTTCTGGTTACTGTTGACGCAAGAATGCCTGTCGGCTTTGAAAATTTCGCACGCAAGCTTGATGAAATTGTTCCCGGTTCTTATGAGAGCTGTATGGCTGCATTTGACCTTTCAACAAGAATGTTCAAGGCTTTTGAATGCCTTGATGATATCAAAAAGCTTCCCGGTTCTCTCAAGGATGTTCCCGATATCATGCGAATGGTATCCCATACAATGAAAGAAGGTCTTGACGCTCTCGGAATGCCCAAGAAAGCGCAGGATATTTTCAATACCTATTGGTGTTATATGGGTTCTCCCGCATCACAGTTTGACTTCCTTTATTATATGTGTGTGCTTCACAGCTATGTTAAAAACGGAACGGGTATACCCCATATGAGAAGCCACGAAATGAGCATGGCACTTGATAAGGTTATCAGAGACAATGACGGCGAAATCTGGTATAATTCCGAGGTTACAAAGGTTATCGTCAAAGACGGCAAGCCTGCAGGTGTTGTTATCAACGGTGAAAAAGAAGTTTACGGCAAGTATTTCATCTGTAATTCATATCCTTATGCAGTTTTCAACAATCTTTTCGACAAAAAGGATATTCCTGAAAAACAGCTTAAGATGCTCAATGCAAGAAAAACCGCTTGTACCCTCACAACCGTTTATCTTGGCATGAACGTAACAAAGGAAGAGCTTGGTATTTCCGATTATTCCGTATTTATTGCTCCTGATTCGGATTCCGATAAGCAGTATGATGCAGCACAGAATTTCTTCAGCAACTATTGTATCATCAACTGCCTTAATGAAATTATTCCCGATTGCACTCCCGAAGGCACCTGCCAGCTTTTCCTTACAACAATGACCTTCGGCGATGTTATGAAGGATATCGAACCCAAAGATTATAAAAAGTTCAAAACAAAGGTTGCTAAGGATATGATTGAAACCTGCGAAAAGGCACTCAATATTTCAATCACTCCTTATATTGAAGAAATTGAGATTGCTCTTCCTCCCACCTTTGCAAGATATCTCAACACTCCGCTCGGCACGCCTTATGGCTATATGCTTGAAAAGTGGGATAGTATGCTTCCCAGAACAATTCAGTATATGGGAGATCAGCCGTTTGATAATTTCTTCTTCTGCGGTGCAACTCAGGAGAGAGGTGACGGTTACGGCTGTGCATATTATACAGGCGAAAAAGCAGGCGGAATTGTTGTCAAGAAAATGAAGGGAGGCAAATAAAATGGTAAATTTCAAATCGCTTTCACCCAAAAAGTTTTTAACAATGCTGTCTGAAAGACAGTCAAGATTTGATGCGGCAGCAGCAAAGCTTCCCGGATTTTCTGACCAGGCAACGGTTATTGCAAAAGCTCTTCATCCCAAGCGTCAGTATCTCAGAATTGCTGAAGTCAAGGAAATGGCTCCTGATTGCAAAAGCTTCACTCTTGTTCCGAATCCCGAAAAAGGAACAACATCTCTTGCATATTTCGGTGCAGGTAAGTATCTGACTGTTTTTGAAACAATTAACGGTATGCCCGTGACACGAGCATATTCAATCTCTTCCTCACCCAAGGATTCTCTTGAAGGTAAGTATGTTTTAACAATCAAACTTGTTGACGGCGGTCTTGTTTCTCGTTATATCTTTGATACATGGACTGTCGGCACTGAAGTTGAGGTTTCTGCACCTTCGGGCAATTTTGAATACCAGCCTCTCCGCGATGCAAAAAAGGTTATCTGCCTTGCAGGCGGAAGCGGTATAACACCTTTCGTGTCAATGGCAAACGCAATTGCTGACGGTGATGAAGATTTTGAAATGACCCTTCTTTACGGAAGCCGTGATTACGATAACATTCTTTTCCGCGAAGAACTTGAAGAACTCACAAAGAAATGTGATAAAATCAAGGTTGTTCATGTATTGAGCGAAAAGGTAAAAAGAGGGCTCAAAGGTGTTGAAAAAGGCTTTATCACAGCCGAACTTATCAAGAAATATGCTCCCGTTGATGAGGCATATTCAGTTTTCCTCTGCGGTCCTCAGCAGATGTATGCTTTTGTTGATAAAGAGCTTGATAAGCTTGGACTTGCAAAGAAATATATCCGCCATGAAATGTTCGGCGAATTCCACAATCCCGCATCTCAGCCCGATTATCCCGCAGGAGTTCCCGAAAGAGTCAAAATCACCGTTACGATTCAGGATAAGACATATATCATCTTCGGTAAATCCGAGGATTCTGTAATGCAGATTCTTGAAAAGAGCGAAATTCCTGTTCCCGCAAGATGCAGAAGCGGTGAATGCGGATTCTGTCATTCAAGATTGCTTTCGGGTGAAATTTATGTTCCGAAACATCTTGAATACCGCAGACTTGCCGACTATAAGTTCGGCGGATTCCATCCTTGCTGCTCCTTCCCGCTTACAGATCTTGAGATTATCGTTCCCGCAGCAAAATAATATCATAAAATCCATCAGCCGTTCTGCATTTTGCAGAACGGCTGTTTTGCATTGTTTGTAACAAAGTCAACCCCTGGCTTTGCCAGGGGAATAGGAGAGCTTTTAGCGAGGGGAGAAGTAGACAAGAAAAAGCTCCTTGATATAGTAGAAGTGGTTTGCCGACCACACAACTAAAACATCAAGGAGGTCTTTAACGTGAAAGAAAAAGACATAAATAGTTTAGAACATACGAGTTGGAGATGTCAATACCATATTGTATTTGCACCGAAATATAGAAGGCTTGCAATAACCAGAGAGATAAAAGTGGATATAGGAAAGATATTAAGACAGTTATGCCA
>JAZOMU010000038.1:0-1641 GCA_045654125.1 Christensenellaceae bacterium | reverse complement strand
GGTGTAAAGGTAGGCACGCTTGCTGAAATGATAGCAGACCCAGATGGCGCTGCATACGGTATTATTTTACCAAAAGGCGAAACGCCAACTAATGAAAATGAAGTAGAAAAAGAAGTTGCTGTTACTATAGCGTTTAAGATGCAAGAAGACCTTGGCAACGAATATCAAGAACTATCAATAGGTACGGACTTCGATATCGTTGTTTACGCAACTCAATACGATTACGAAAGCGACGCTTTCGGCAAGGATTATGACAAGAACATACAATTTCCTTGGGACGGAAAATCGGTAGACGTTTCTTGGTATAATGAAACTGATACCGAATTTACGCTTAGCACCCCAGCACAATTCGCAGGTCTTGCTGCATTGGTAGACGGAGATGAGAACGCGGCAAAAGCTGTTAAAACACGTTCTAACGATTGGACTGTAAGTTTTGAAGATAAAACTATTATACTTGACAGCGATATAAATTTAGGCAATGAAATATTTGACCCAATTGGTTCATACAGATTTGACAAAGTATTTAAGGGGATTTTTGATGGACAAGGTCATACAATTTCTAACCTTACTCAAAACACTTGGGACCTTAATAACGGATATTATTATAATGATTGTGGTTTAGGGCTATTTGGTGGTGTTTCAGGTGGCACTATTAAAAACCTTGTAATTGACGGTGCAGATATATCTGGCGAAAGTGCTCTTTGTGGCACGATTGTAGCAGTTGCAGAAAACTCAAAGTTTGAAAACATTACAGTTAAGAATGCTAACGTTGCAGATTATCAATATTATGCCGGTGGCATTGTTGGATGGGCAAGTGGTGAAATAACTGTTACTAATTGTAATATAGATTCATCTACAAACATTGCTGGTCAATGGGGTGATTTTGATAACTCTATTGGTGGTGTTATTGGTGGCGCATCAGGCAGTGCAAAAATTTTATTAAAAGATTGCACGGTTGCTTGTAGAATTGATGCTTATAACGACGTAACTTCTTCTTATCGATGGTATGCTTATCGCAGAGCAGGTATGTTGATTGGTAATACTGGCAAAGCTAAAACAGCTGACGATAATAGAACAGTTGCAGTAGCACCACAACTTACTTGTGAAAACGTAACGGTTATTTACGGTGATTGGGCAAACTATACTTACTGTGAATTTGCAGGTACAAATTGGCCATACGTTAGGGTTCAAGCAGGCGTAAGCAACGGCGCATATTCTAACCCAAGGTATGGTCACCCAACCGATGCAAACGGCAATGAAGTTATTGATGACAACCACGTTCATAATAACGGTGAAGACCATCATATTCTATGCCAATTTGACCAGCTTTATGGTGGGGGGCAAGGCGTTTACGGTACGGCTACTCATCAAGGCGTTACGGTAATTTACAATAATAAATAAATTAATAATAGTAAAAAATGCCCTTTGAAAAAACTAAAAAAATTTCTAGTGGGGTGAAATATGGCGTTAAACCAATTAAAAAGTATGAAGGGTTAACGATAAATTATCCAGCAAGCTATCTTCCCCAAGACTAATATACCTTAAACCTTAAACATACGGGAAGATTAGTTAAAAAAAGTCGCACAATTCACAGTGCGACTTTTTTATTTGTTTTATTTTTATTCTATTAAACTTTTTGCA
>JAZOMU010000037.1:0-47779 GCA_045654125.1 Christensenellaceae bacterium | reverse complement strand
AAAATAGCGATAGGTGGCTTTTTTCCAGTAATATTGAATGCGCTATTTTTACCGTTAATTTGGGTATGGTGTTATGGCGCAATAGAATATTTGTATTATTTGCAGGTATTGTTTTTAATAATTTCGCAAAGTGGTGCAGTATATCTTTTAGGTACGCCTTTATATTTTTACGTTAAAAAATTAAAAACCAAAAATCTTAGCTTTTTACAGTAGAAATACATATAGACCATAACCATTTTATATTGAGTGAGCAAGAGATTATAAATAGAAAATAAAAAAAGACTTTTGAAACCAAAAGTCTTTTTTAATGTTAGTCTATTCTTCTGAAAGGATGATATACTGCCCAATAGAACAAAAGCCAAAGAGCTGAAATACCAACTAACGAATAGATAATTCGCGCAACAACTGCTGATGCGCCTGCCCCGAAAATAAAGGCAACAAGGTTAAAATCGAATAAACCGACTAGTAACCAAACTAGTGCCCCTACAATCGTTAAAGTGAAAGCAATAATCGTAGTAATCTTCATTTTCTTTCCCCCAAAATTTATAGTGGGCAGTATTAAAATTTTTATTCGTTAGATTAGTGCATTTTCTAAAACTAATTTATCAAAATTGATTTGTTCTACAAAATCGTCTTTTGTAAACCGTACCGTATTATACTTAGCGTAATTAAAAAGGTGTGTTTTTATAAGCAATGGTGTAGCGATATCAAGGTTTTCACAAATCTCACGAAGATACGAGTAAAATTCCGAATAATCCATAGTATCGACTTTTTCGAACATAAATTGCTTTAATATCTTATCTTTCTTCATTACTTTTGCCCAGATACGTATCATATTAGCTCCTTTGTATGACTATTGTAACATAAAGAGCAAGTAAAAAGCAAGTTTTGTATTGACAAAGCATTAATAAAATTGTATAATATACGTTAATAAAGTTTGGAATTTGCATGGAGGAGACGTATGGAAAACTTAAAAAAGCAAATTATAGAACTTCTTAGTGAAAACGCAAGATATACCTACGGTCAGCTTGCCAATATTTTAAGTACTACGCCAGAACTTGTTGAAAAGAACGTTAAAGAATTAGAAAACGACGGGGTTATTGTTAAGTACTCTGCTATTATAAATACTGAAGCCATAGAAAATAAAAAGACGCAGGCACTAATTGAAGTTAAGGTTGCGCCACAAACGTTAAAAGGTTTTGACTCGTATGCTGAAGAAATCTATTCTTTCCCAGAAGTAGTTAGCCTTTATTTAATGAGTGGTGGGTTTGACCTTGCCGTGTTCGTTGAAGGAAACGGCATTACTGATATAGCAAAGTTTATCGCAGAAAAATTGAGCGTTATTGATGGTATTGTTAGCGTTCAAACTCATTTTATACTTAAAAAATACAAAATAGAAGGACAAATCGCTAAACCTAGCGAAGGTAGAAAAAGGCAGTTAATTCAGGCATGAGAGAGTTTTTGAGCCAAAGGGTCAAAGACTTAAAGCCATCAGGAATAAGAAAATTCTTTGATATAGCATCTTCTATGAAAGACGTTATTTCGCTCGGTGTTGGCGAACCTGATTTTATTACACCTTGGGATATTCGAGATGCTGGTATTCAAGCTTTGAAAAAGGGGTACACGCAGTATACTTCTAACAAAGGCTTGCCTGCTTTGCGCCAAGAAATAACCGAATATTTAAGATACAATTTTAACGTAGACTTTTCACCTGAAAACGTAATTGTTACGGTGGGGGCAAGCGAAGCTATAGACTTAAGTTTAAGAGCCATAATTAACGATGGGGATGAAGTTTTAGTTCCAGACCCCAGTTACGTTTCCTATAAGCCGTGTATAGAGCTGTTGGGTGGAAAAGGTGTTTCCGTGCCGTGTAGTGGCGATAACGGATTTAAGCTAACGGCAGAAAATCTTGAAAGCGTTATTACCGAAAAGACCAAGGCTTTAATATTTCCTTACCCTAACAATCCTACGGGTGGGACGATGGAAAGCGAAGAGATTAAAAAGATAATACCCGTTATACTAAAGCACGATTTGCTCGTGATAGCAGATGAAATATATGCTGAACTTACTTATGGGGAAAGTAAGCACTGTTCGTTGGCAAGCTTTCCTGAACTAAAAGATAGGGTTGTGCTAATCAGTGGTTTTTCCAAGTCGTTTGCAATGACCGGTTGGAGAATAGGTTACGTTTTAGGGCCTACCGATATTATTTCAGCAATGCTGAAAATTCATCAGTACACCATAATTTGTGCGCCGATATTCTCTCAATATGCCGCTTTAGAAGGTCTAAAGAAAGGCAAGGAAAACGGATATAAAGACGTTAATGAAATGCGCGCTGAATACGATAGGCGCAGGCAGTACATGTATAACGTCTTTACCGAAATGGGATTAGATTGTTTTGAGCCGAAGGGTTCGTTCTATATTTTTCCGTGCGTAAAGAGTACGGGTATGACAGGGGAAGAGTTTGCTACCAAGCTTTTGGAAAGCAAAAAGGTAGCAGTTGTCCCTGGCGATGCCTTTGGGGAATTCGGCAAGTATTACGTGCGTTGTTCGTATGCATATTCAATGAAAAATTTAGTTGATGCAACCGAGCGTATTGCAGAGTTTGTTAGAGAACTTAAACACAAATAAGAAAAGGAAAGTTTTATGGAAAAGATTATAATTGTTGGTGCTGGGCTTTCAGGCTCTACTATTGCTAGACTATTTGCAGAAACCGGTTACAACGTTATCGTTATTGATAAGCGTGATACTATAGGTGGTAACGCTTATGATTTTGTGGATGAAAACGGTATAATGATTCAACCTTACGGTCCACATATTTTTCACACCTCTGACAAGGGCGTATTCGAGTTTTTGTCAAGATTTACCGAGTGGGAAAAATACGAGCATAGGGTTTTGGCAAAAATAAGAAAAGATAAGTACGTTCCCGTGCCTTTCAATCTTTTATCTTTAGAAAAGTGTTTCCCTAAGGACAAGGCTGAAAGAATAAAAAAGACTTTAATAGACGAGATTGGCTTAGATAAAAAAGTTCCAATCCTAAAACTTAAAAAGCACGAAAGCAAAGAAATACGCGATTTTGCTGAATTTGTTTACAAGCACATCTTCTATATATATACAATGAAACAATGGGGTTTCCGTCCTGAACAGCTTGGCGAAGCAGTTATGAATAGAGTTCCCGTTTACGTTTCATATGAAGATAGGTATTTTACCGACGAGTATCAATATATGCCAAAGAACGGGTTTACCGAAATGATAGCAAATATACTTCGTCACCCGAATATTAAGCTTAAGCTTAAAACTGATGCTAGCAAGGAAATAGCGCTGGTTGATGGAAAGATTTACTTTGGTGGACAGCCTTTTGATGGAACGCTTATCTATACCGGTTGTGTTGATGAGCTTTGCGATTATAAGCACGGCGTGTTGCCATATAGAAGCCTTAAGTTTAAGTTCAAAACCAAAAAGTGCGCTTCTTATCAACCTGCGGCAGTAGTTAACTACACTACTTCTGCAAAGTTTACTAGAATTTCAGAATTTAGCAAATTTACTTGTAAGCCAAAGGAAAACACCGTTATAGTTAAGGAATTTTCCGTGCCGTTTAAAAAAGGCAAGAATATACCTTATTATCCTATTCCTATTGCTAGAAACTATGAACATTATGAAAAATATAAAGAGCAAATTAAGGAATACAAGAACTTATACTTATTAGGTAGGCTTGCAAATTACAAATATATTAATATGGACGTTGCCGTTCGTAACGCTATGAATTTATTTGATGAAATTCACGGCGTAGATGCTGATGGCGAAAAGGAATAAAAAATGGCAGATATTAAAATTTGCGAGTTGTTAGACTCGTTCTATCCTTGTATAGATGGACCTATTAATGTAGTAAAGAACTATTCTATGAACCTTAATCATATGGCAGAGTGCAAACTTGCCGTTCCGAAAGCTGGTAAAAAGCAAAAGTACGTTGACAAGGAAGAATTTGAAGTTATAAGATGCGCATCAACTTCAGCGCCTGAAAAATATCGTTTAGGTCACCCAGCAGTTGATTGCAAGTTCAAAAAGAAAATAAAGAATGAAAAGTTTGATATTTTTCACGCGCACTCACCATTTTCAATGGGCAGGTTTGCTGTAAAGGCAGGAAAGAAGCAAGGCGTGCCTGTAGTTGCTACAATACATACGCAATATCATCAGGATTTTTTGCGCGTGCTAAAAGGAAATAAAACACTTACCAAATTTATGGTGCGCTATATTATGAAGGTATATAATAAGGCTGATAGTGTTTGGACGGTTAATAATGCGTCTTGCCAAATTTTACGCGATTATGGGTACAAGGGCAACATTGAAGTAGTTAGAAACGGTACAGACTTGAAGTATCCAAAAAACGCTAACGAGTTAATAGATAAGGTAAACAAAGCGCACAATCTTGAAGGGCAGAAAAACGTTTTCATCTTCGTTGGCAGAATAGCTATGTATAAAAACCTAGGGCTCATGGCAGATGCTCTTAAAATCTTAAACGAACAAGGTGAAGATTTTAAGCTTATCATAGTGGGCAACGGGTTTGATATGGATAAGTTCAAAAAACTCGTTGACAAAAACGGATTAACGGATAAAGTTATTTTTGCAGGCTCAATAAGCGATAGAGAATTGTTGCAAGGCTACTATTTAAGAAGTGATTTGTTCTTGTTCCCATCTACTTTTGATACTTCTTCTTTAGTGCCAATCGAGGCTGCGGCGCATAAGTTGCCTACACTTTTGATAAAAGGTTCATATACGGCTGAAAATATTATTGATGGATTTAACGGATTTTTGGCTGAAGAAACGCCACAGGCTTACGCTGAACGAATTAAAGAGATAATTTCTATCGAAGGCGAATTACAAAAGGTGGGCGAAGAAGCGCACCGTTCGGTATATCGTAACTGGGAAATGGTTGCCGAAGAAGTATTGGAAAAATATAAAAAAGTAATTGCTGAATACAAAGAAAAACAGCAAAAGAAAAATTAAAAGAAATAAATAAACCCAACGCATTGCGTTGGGTTTATTCGTTAATATTAAACAAAAAATTTTTATTCTACCGTGTTTGTGTTAGATGATTGTTCTTGCATTTGCAAAATCAGCTTTTGCTGTCTCCTATGGTCGGCTTTTTTCTTTAGTACTGCAAAAATAAAACCGATTACAATAAAACTATAGAAACTTAAACTTCTCCAAATAACCATTGCAGGGAAAGCTAGCCCAGCAAATAAACCCGTTTCAAACAACAAGAAGAAAGATAAGTCTGCTGCGCCAGAGTTACCAGGCGTTGGGATAAATGATATTGCCGAGTACAAAATTAAACAGAGCAATATTATTTGCGCCCACTCTAGCAAGCCGTAAGTATCAACTATGTCATAGCCAAAGAACTTTAAGGTAAAGTATGCGATGGAACATAGGGAAAGCCATTCTAAGATACTTATAATATAAGCCAATAAGAAGACAAACGGATTAGCCGTAATTTTCTTCAAGCATCTTGAGTTATGATATACCGTTTTAATTGTTTTATAAGTAGTTTCTTTAGGGTTTTTAATTAAACGCAATTTACTACCCAGCCACATAACTAAATGCACTAATCGCGAGCCGATTGATGGCATAAGCGAGAAGATTAAAATTAGCAATGGCATAAGTATGCAACAAACTAGACCTATAACAGCTAACACAGTAAAGGTATCTGGAAAAACCGATAAAATAGTTTCTGGGATATGTAGGGTGTTAGATTTTAATAGTGATAGCGCAACTATGCCAAGCGAAACGAAGCCGAACTGGTTAAGGAAAAACGCTGCAATTGGCATAGAAGATGCTGCGCCACCGTGAACGCCGTGTTTAGATAGGTGATAAATCTCAAACGGTTGCCCACCAACTGCAAGTGGAGTAACGCAGTTATAGTAATGCCCGATAATGCCTGTCTCTAAACAAGTCTTAAAATGAAACTTGCCCGTTAGCGTTTTACACATTATAGACAGTTTCAAGCCTTTGAAAACAAAACAAAACAATAACGAAATTAAAGCAAAAACAATATGATGCCAAGAAGTTTTCAAAATTTCATACAATTGCGCCCAAGACGGAGCTTCTCTTCCACTAGCGAAAAAGTCTCTATAAAAGGTAAATGATAAAACGCCTACTACAAAAACAATAAAAATCAAGCTAAAAATGAGCTTGTATTTTTTTTGACGTTTAGAAATATTTTTCTGCTCTTCTTCGCTATCAATTCCGAAAACCCTATTAATAACGAGTTGTTTACCAACGCTTTTGTCAGATTTTTTTTCAACAAAGTCTGCCTTTTCAATTTTAGAGTTTTCAAGCGCTAGCTCAGCATCTTTTTTAATGTGGTCTAGTGATACTTGCACGAAAACAGGCTCGTTTGTCTTTTCGTCTATTTCTATTTTCGTTACTGTATTGTCGTTTTTCTTTCTACTCATAACCACCTAATTATAATATAAAAAAAATTAAAAGTCAACTCAAATACAAAATATCGCTAAATATACTTGACACTGTATTTATATATGTTTTACAATCTAGATATAAGGTAGAAGATTATGCAAAACAAAAAAACTGTAGTTTTTACTTACGTTGAAGCAGGAATGGGGCATATAATCCCTATTAAAAGCATAAGTAAAGCTTTTAAAACAAAATACGGCAATGAATTTAACGTTATTGATTCTTACGTTTTTAGCCAAAGTAAAAGCGATAAAGTTAAGAAAATGGGGAAGGAACTATCCGACCACACAATTCGCGCTTCGGTCAACTGGTTTTACAATAAATTCGAAGCATTTTCTTATCTTTTAAGCTCAAAGCTCACGCTAAAATTTTTAGATTTGCATTTTGCAAAAGCAAGGCAGGATTTCTACTTGGACCTAAAAGAACTTAATCCTGACCTAATTGTTTCTTCATATTATTTACCTTCGCATTTAGCAAAACAATCAAATGAAAAAGGCTATACGAACACCCTTATCGCAACCTATTCGCCAGACCCTTATATTTATCCTTCTTGGGATAGAAATTGCGATATGTTTTTAGTAAACAACGATAATGCTTTTAACATGGCTATTAAGGGTGGGTTTGATAAAAACAAGGTGAAACGCGTGCCTGCTATTTACAAAAAAGAAATAGTGGATTACCCCTTTAATAAAGAACAAGCAAGGAAAAACTTGGGCTTGGTTAAGGATAAATTCAACGTGCTTTATACGGGTGGCGCGTACGGAGTTAAAGGTACAGAAAAGCTAGTAAAAACCTTACTTTCTTCAGGGCTAAATATTCGTTTAACCGTAGTTTGTGGGAAAAATAAAACTATATATAATAACATGCTCGCGCTAGAAAAGTTTAGAACGGCAGAGTGTGAGTACGAAGTGGTTGGATACACCGATAAATTGCACGAATTCGTAACAGCATCTGATATAGTAATAGGTAAAGCAGGCTCGAACACGATGATGGAAGTGGCGCGCTTAAGCCGTCCGTTAATAGTATATAGAGAGTCTAGCAGGCTTGAAGAAAAGACGGCTAAATTTTTTGAAAAAGAAAAGACTGCTAAAAGAATTAGAAACCCTAAAAAAATCGTAAAGTTTATTAAAGAATGTATAGAAAATCCTGAAAAACTTAAACCGTATGTGGAAAATTGCGTTAAGTATCAAGACGATAGTGGGGCAGAAAAAGTTGCAGACCTTTTGTATGATTTATTGAAAAGCAAACAAAATTAGTAGAAAAAATTAAAAAGCGCACCTAGTAAAACTAGTGTACGCTTTTATTTTTTAAAAAGTTACTAATTAGATTAGCCAAATTAAAAAGCCATTATTCAGCCTTTACTATTACGGTTATCTTTGCCGTTTCTTCAGCAGAAATTCTAATGGTCGTTGGGTAGCTACCAGCCGTTTTAATGCCGTTTGGCACGCTAATTTTCTTTTTGTCGATATCAAAGCCCATGTCTAGAAGTTTGTCTGCTACTTCCTTATTGGTTACGCTACCGAAAAACTTTCCACCAGCACCACATTTAACTTGCACAATAACTTCCTTTCCATCAAGATTTTCCCTTAATTCCTTGTTCGCTTTTAACGTTTCTTGTCTATGAAATTCTTGTGCTTGTTTTTGAGCTTTGTTTTCGTTAAGAGCTTGTGTATCGGCAGGTTTTGCAAGCCCTTTTTTAATTAAAAAATTTTGCGCAAAACCATCTTTTGCATCTATAATATCGCCTGCTTTTCCAGAGCCTTTTACATCTTTTAAGAGAACTACTTTCATATTCTAACTCCTTGCTTGTCTTAATAATAATTTTAACGCTTATTAGTAAAAAAGTCAATAATATCTGTATAGATTTTATGTATTTGACGATAATATCATAAAAAGGAGATAAATTATGCAAACAAATTACAGAATTAAATGTGACGTTTCTAAGTGTAGACACAATTACTTAGGAAAAAATTGCCAGCTTGATAGTATTAAGGTTACTTGTGGCTGTGGTGATAGTTGTACTTGTTGTGGCGACTATTCGGAAAAGAACGACTAATCAAATCAAGTTAAAAACAAAAGAAACTAAAAGACAAAGAAGGCTACGCATTGTAGCCTTCTTTATTCATATATTATTCTGGAAAATCAACATAATCGGCCGAGTGCCGATAAAACACACTTAAACTTTTCCCTTATCTACTACCTATTCTACCACAAAAATTTCATTTGTCAAGGGGTTTTTGAAAAAAATTTTCATAAAATTTTAATTTTTCTCAAAAAAAACTGGTTGTGAAGAGAAAAAATCAGTCGATTTCGCGAGTTTAATTAGCGTTTTATGTAAGCTATAAGGTTGACAAAGTCTTTTATATATATTATAATAATCAAGTTAAAGTATATAATTAGGGATATTACCCTTGTTAAACGGAGGCTAATTATGGCAGAAGAAGTATTGCTTACAAAAGAAGGCAAAGAAGAACTTGAAAAACGCTTGGAGTTTTTAAAGGGCGTAAAGAGAGCAGAAATTACCGAAAGAATCAAAGAAGCTAGAGAGCACGGTGACCTTTCGGAAAACGCTGAATATGATTCGGCAAAAACCGAACAGGGCTTAATCGAAGGCGAAATTCTAGAAATAGAAGAAAAGCTTAAGCACGCTGTTATTATCAAAGATTCAAAACAAGGCGTAGTTTCACTTGGCAGTAAAGTTGATTTAGTCGACGATGAAACGGGTGAAGTAGAAACCTTTGAAATCGTTGGTACTACTGAAGCAGACGTTGAAGCTGGTAAAATTTCCAACGAAAGTCCAGTTGGTAACGCACTTTTGGGTAGAAAAGAAGGCGATAACGTTAGGGTTCAAGCACCTGCAGGCGTAACTTCGCTTACTATTAAAAAAGTATATTAATTTAAGGATTCATCATGGAAGAAAATAGAAACGTACCGGCTGTAGAAGAACAGGATTTAAGCGAAATATTAAAAATCAGGCGTGAAAAGTTAGATGCGCTTGTTAAAGCTGGCAAAAATCCTTTTGAAAAGGTTAGATACAACAGAACGGCTTATAGCCAAGATATTAAGGACAACTATGAAGAGTATGCTGAAAAAACCGTAGGAATTGCAGGAAGACTTATCAGCAAAAGAATTATGGGTAAAGCATCTTTTGCTGTAATTTTAGATGGCAAGGGTACTATTCAGTCATACCTTTCAATCAACGAATTGGGTGATGACTATACGGCGTTTAAGGATTACGATATAGGCGATATTATAGGTATTACCGGCTTTGTATTCACTACTCGCACGGGCGAAATTTCAATACACGCTAAAAGCATTGAGCTTCTTTCAAAGTCGCTTTTGCCGTTGCCTGAAAAATATCACGGTTTAAAGGACGAAGATACTAGATACCGTCAGCGTGAAGTAGACTTAATCGCTAACCCTGAAGTTAAGCGTACTTTTGTTATGCGTTCAAAGATTATGTCTGCTATTAGGAATTATCTTGATGGCGTTGGTTATTTAGAAGTGGATACCCCCGTTCTTCAACCCCTAGAAATCGGCGCAGCTGCAAGACCGTTTAAAACGCATCATAACGCGCTCGATATAGATATGTACTTAAGAATAGAAACAGAACTTTACTTAAAGCGTTTAATCGTAGGTGGGTTTGATAAAGTATACGAAGTAGGCAGAATTTTCCGTAACGAAGGCATGGATAGGTCGCACAACCCTGAATTTACTACGGTAGAAATGTACCAAGCTTACAGCGATTACTTTGATATGATGGACTTAATCGAAGATATGTATCGCACAATAACCGTTCAGGTTTGTGGCACTGATAAAATTAGTTATCTCGGTGTGGAAATCGATATGGGCAAAAAGTGGGAAAGGCTCACTATGGTTGAAGCAGTTAAAAAGTACGCAGGCGTTGACTTTAACGATTGGAAGTCTGATGAAGAAGCGCGCGCCGTTGCTAAAGCAAAAGGCGTAGAAGTAGAAGAAGGTGACGAAGCAACTAAAGGTCACGTTCTAATTGCGTTCTTTGATGCGTTCGTTGAAGAAAATCTTATTCAACCTACCATAATCTATGATTATCCAGTAGAAAACTCGCCACTTGCAAAGCGTAAACCATCTAACCCTGCATTTACTGAAAGGTTTGAGTACTTCATTTACGCTCGTGAAATGGGTAATGCTTTCTCTGAACTTAACGACCCTATTGACCAAAAGGAAAGATTTATCAAGCAGGTGGAAGCAAAGCGTGCTAAAGGTGGAAACGACGCTAAGGTTGATGAAGATTTCGTTACGGCATTAGAATACGGCTTGCCCCCAACAGGTGGCTTAGGCTTTGGGGTTGATAGATTAGTAATGCTACTTACCGATAGCGCATCTATTAGAGACGTAATATTATTCCCAACCATGAAGCCTATAAAAAAATAACTTAAAAAGGAATTAAATGGATAATAAAATTACTAAACGCAGACTGCACGATTTTTTAGCATACGAATGGATTGCTATTATAGCAGTAATCATTGCAGGCATTATTGCTTGGAATCTTATTTTTACTATGACTGGCGTTAGGCTTACAGTTGGGCAAGATTTTAAGTTCTTTTACGATGAAACTATAGAATCTAGTTCTAGTAACGACGTGTACGAACTGTTTGAAAGAAAAGACGCTTCGGGGAAAACTGTTTTTAGTTACGATATTTTAAAGTTTGGGCATGAAGCATTGCTTAGTGAATACAACGTTCTTAGAGACCGTTTAACTGTTCAAGAAGGTGACGTGATTATTACCGATGCTAGCGAACCAAGTGAAGAAGGTGGTACTGTTCGAGCAGAGGCTATAGTAGATAATTACCCTGTATGTGACTTTGAAAGTTTAAAAGATGATGCTGAAAAGTATTTAGCGCAGTTCTTAAAAGATAATTATTTAGAGCAAGACGGCAATGTTAAAGTTGGTGTTGACGTAACTGATTTTAGCAATTTTGATGCTAGCAAGATTGAAGCTGTTTTCAGACAAAGGATGAAAAAGGATAATCGCTATCGTACTGAAAGCCAAAAGCAAGAAGGGATTAAACTAGAAAAGGAAAGAATAAGTGACCTTTGTAGAGAAGTTAAAAAGTTTAGGTACTTGCTAGAACAAGGCGATGAATATTTTTTCAAGTATAAACGCTATGATCAAACGGTAGACAAGCGTTACGGCTTAAAAGTAGAATCGCTAAGTGGTGGAGCAGAAAAGGATTCTCCGTCTAAATACTTTAAGAAAAAAGGTGCAACCGATGCAAAAGACGTGGTGATTTTAGTTTTTGATTTGATTGAACATCAACCACATTTACAGTTTGAAGCAATTGCATTTATAAACGCAATCGTTTATGGTTGCAGTAATTTGTACGACGGAATTTAAGGGAAAACAGATGAAAGGAATTTTTATTACTTTTGAAGGTTGTGAAGGTGTAGGTAAATCTCGCCAGATAGCAATGCTTGAAAAGTATTTATCTGATAACAACGTAAAATATTATCTAACTCGTGAGCCGGGTGGCACGGCAATTTCCGAGCAAATTCGTTCGGTTATTTTAGATGGTAAAAATACTACTATGACCGACGAGTGCGAAGCTCTTTTATACGCAGCTGCTAGAGTTCAGTTGATAAAGGAAGAAATTGCGCCAAGGCTTGCGCATGGCGAGTTAGTGCTTTGCGATAGATACGTGGATTCTTCGCTTGCTTACCAAGGTTACGCTAGGGGGCTTGGCGTTGAGTTTGTTGAAAAAATTAACGATTTCGCAATAAAGAATTTTACCCCCGATTATACGCTATTTTTAAATCTTCCACCCGAACAAGCGTTCAAGAGGAAAGGTGGCGTGGATAAGAGCGATAGGGTAGAACTTTCTGGTATGGAATTCCATAACAAAGTTTACGGTGGGTATTTAGAACTTGCTAAAAACAACCCCGAAAGGTTTATAGTAATTGACGCTAGTGGCGAGCGAGACCAAACCCACCACAAAATAATATCTGCACTAAAAAGCAAAGGTATTATATGATAGACCTTTTGTCATTAATAAAACAAACCAGCACGTACAAAACACTAATAGGTGATAAAAAGAACGGCACTCTTTCGCACGCTTATCTTTTTATTACGCCAGACTGTGATTATTTAAGGGAATATCTAAAAATTTTTGCTAAGCTAATTTGCTGTGAAAGTCAAGAGCCGTGCTTAAATTGTAGAGCATGCCGTTTAATTGAAAGCGAAAATTACCAAGACCTTTTAATTTATCCTAAAAAAAGTGGTGCTGTGCTTTCTGAAGACGTTAACTCGCTTATTGAAGAGAGCTACCTTAAACCTATAGAAAACCAAAGAAAAGTTTTCATTTTAACAAACGCAGAAACCATGACGGCTCAGGCGCAAAATAAACTTTTAAAAACGCTTGAAGAACCACCTAAAAACGTATACATACTAATTGGTGCAACCAGTGAATTTCCACTATTACCTACACTTAAATCTAGGGTAAAAAAGTTGGAAATACCCACCTTTACTAAAGAAACGCTGTTTGATGCCTTAAAAGAGCAGTGTTTTGATAAAGAAAAGCTTTCATCTGCCATAGCTTGTGGTGATGGAACGGTGGGGAAGTCAATCGCGCTTTATGATGACGAAAATTTAAGCGTTGCGATTGACCTTGCAATCGACATGATATTAAATATGAAAACTAGTGCGCAAATTTTAGATTATTCGGTAAAAATTTCTTCGCTAAAGATTGAGCTTTCGGAATTTTTATCGGTGCTAGAACTTCTTTTTAGAGATTTGCTTGTTGAGAGAGAAGGCAAGGGGAATTTAGCATCTAATCTAACAGCGCTTACGCAAACTAAAAATGCGCAAGGTTATTGCACGGGTGCAATCGTTAACGCACTTGAAAAGATTAACGAAAGTTATAAAAGAAAAAAGTTCAATCAAAACGGAACGATGCTTATAGAGTGGTTATTGTTTCAGATTTTGGAGGGAAAGTATAAATGGCAAAAATCATAGGCGTAAAATTTAAAAATACTGCAAAGACCTATTATTTCGCGCCTAACGACCAAACGGAAGATTATCCTGAAAAGAGTGGTGTCGTGGTAGAAACTGCAAAGGGACTTGAATACGGCACGGTAGTTTTCGGCATTAAGGAAATAGATGACAGCGAGCTAAAATATCCTTTAAAGCCTATCGTTAGAAGAGCAACTGCTAAAGACGAGGCAAAGATTAAGGAAAACGAAAAGAAAATTCCAGAAGCAATGGAATTTGCTGAGCAAAAAATTCAAGAACTTAAACTAGATATGAAACTCATTGGTTGCGAATACGCGTTTGACGGCAAGAAGATTGTTTTCTTCTTTACTTCAGATGGCAGGGTAGATTTTAGAGAACTAGTTAAAGAGCTTGCTTCAAAGTTTAAGTTAAGAATAGAGCTTCGCCAAATAGGTATTCGTGATGAAACCAAGATTTTAGGTGGCATTGCGCCCTGTGGGAGAACTTGTTGTTGTTCTAGCTGTATGCCGGAGTTTGGCAAAGTTTCTATTAAAATGGCAAAAAACCAAGGCTTGCACCTTAACCCCGGTAAAATCAGTGGGCTTTGTGGTAGGCTTATGTGTTGTTTAGAATACGAAAATGATTATTATGCAGAAGCCGTAAAAAAAGTTCCTAAAGTGGGTGGAACGGTAGGTACGCCAGAAGGTAACGGAGTGGTTATCTCTAACGATATGTTAAAGATGATTAGTAAGGTTAAAATTACTAAAGGCGACGGCAGTGAAGTTTACAAGGATTTCCCAGTAGACCAGATTGAATTTAAAAGAAACAAAAATGATGACAAAGAAGAGCAAGACGATGTTGTTTCTGAAGATATTAAAAAAATACTTGATTAGTTGTTTACAAAGTAAAAACTTTGTGATACAATATATATAGACTAATTTAGGAGGAAGCTAAAATGGCATATAAAATCAGTGACCAATGCATTTCTTGTGGTGCATGTGCAGATACCTGCCCCTGTGGTGCTATTTCTGAAGGTGAAGGCCAGTTCGTTATCGATGCAGAAGCTTGCATGGATTGTGGCGCTTGTGCAGCTGGTTGCCCCGTAGAGGCTATTTCTGAAGAATAATTTCAGAATTATAAGAAAAGGCAATTAGAAATGACGGTGCTGTAAATATTTTGCACCGTCATTTTGTTTTTACTATGGAAAGATTAGAAGATTTAAACTTAAATGGATTAAAAATTTATCAAGATAGCGACCTATATTGCTTCACTTCAGACGCAGTGATTTTATCAAAGTTTGCTAGAGTAAAAAATGGAGATATAGTTGCTGATTTTTGTTCGGGAAGTGGAATTGTAGGCTTGCATCTTTATGGATTAAACGATAACCTAATAAAGAGCGTAACGCTATTTGAAATGCAAAAACCACTTTTTGATTTATCAGTTAAAAGCATAAATCAAAACGGTTTGCAAGAGAAATTTACTGCAATAAATACAAAGATTCAAGATATAAGCAGTGAATATTATGGTAAGTTTTCACTAATAGTTTGCAACCCACCGTATATGGAAAAGGGGCGTGGGCAAACCGATTGTAACCAAAGCATTGCAAAGTGCCGTACAGAAATAACGCTAAGTCTTGCCGAACTTACTTTAGCGATGGGTAAGTGCCTAAAATTTGGTGGAAGGTGCGCTATTATCCACAGGGCAGATAGATTAGTAGACGTGTTAGCCGAGCTTAGAAAAAACAATATTGAGCCCAAGCGTTTGCAGACCGTTCGTGGCGCAAAAAAAGAGCCGTACTTAGTTTTAGTAGAAGGCGTTAAGGGTGGAAAAACTGGGCTAAAAATAATGAGTGAAATGGAGAACTAATATGTTATATTTTGTTGGCACGCCAATAGGTAACTTAAAAGACGTATCATATCGTGCGATAGAAGTTCTATCCAGCGTAGATGAAATTGCCTGTGAAGATACTCGCCACTCTTTAGGGTTCTTAAATGCTTACGGCATAAAGAAACCACTTTTTTCTTACCACAAGTTTAACGAGCGTGAAGTTGGAGAAAAAATAATAGATAAATTAAAGAACGGCAAAAACATAGCCGTTATTACTGATGCTGGTATGCCCGTTATATCTGACCCAGGCAACGTTTTAGCAGAAATGCTAATAGAAAACGGGTTAGAGTTTACGGTAATACCAGGCGCATGTGCTTTCGTTAGCGCGCTAGTTTTATCAGGGCTTGATAGTAGTAGGTTTTGCTTTTTAGGGTTTTTGCCTAGTAAAGCAGGGGAAAGAAAAGAGTTTTTAGAAAAGTATAAGAATTTAGACGTAACGCTTATTTTTTATTCTGCCCCACACGACGTAAAGAAAGATTTGCAAAGCATTTATTCGGTGCTTGGAAATCGCAGGGCTGTTACCGTAAAGGAAATAACAAAAATTCATGAAAAGGCAGAGCGTTTTAACCTTGCAGATGGCAT
The DNA here is from genome assembly GCA_045654125.1 of Christensenellaceae bacterium. Taxonomy (GTDB): domain Bacteria; phylum Bacillota; class Clostridia; order Christensenellales; family Borkfalkiaceae; genus UBA1259. The sequence goes on along the minus strand of JAZOMU010000037.1, from coordinate 31,875 downwards.
TCAAAGCGAGCCAAAGGGCGAATACGTAATTTTAGTTGAAGGTGGCACGCAGGAAAACGACTACCTTAAACTTACCGAAAAAGAGCATATTGATTTATATATCAGCCAAGGTTTAGACAAAAAGGAAGCGCTTAAAAAGGTAGCCAAAGAACGAGGGATAAGCAAATCTGAATTATATAAATACACTATTGAATAAGAAAATAAAAAAGCCACGAATAATCGTGGCTTTTTGAATTGAATTTATAATTATTTTTCAATAATGAACTGTTCGTCTTGGTTAAAATCTACTACAACGCAATCGTTCATATAAGTACATTCGGGTAGAACAACCATTACGCAAAGCTCATCTACGTTTGCAGGTAGTGGTGCTAAATGCCAAACGCATGCGTTCATTTTAATAACGGTATTCTTTGGCACTAAAAACGCCTTTGTATATTCGGGCACGGGTTTTCCACCTGATGGGGGTGCTACGTGCAAAATCATATCGTCGTTTAGTGGAACTAAAACTTCAGCCGTAGTGGTGTGATATTCAGCTTGAGTAATCTTCATAACTTCTGGTTTTTTAACTAGTAATGGTGAAAAACCAGCGTTTTTGCCAAAGTTGATAATTACTCTGTCAGGGAAAAAGCGATGCAATGCACCTTTAAGCGCATAACCATCAGGATTAGTAAAGGTGCAATATTCACCGAACGGTGCAAAAGCTTCTTTTGTTAATTTTTCAAGTTTAATAGTTCTCATGATTTTCTCCTAAAAATTTTACTTATAATTTATTTTTTATCCGTGCTCCCAAATCCACCCGTGCGCTCTTCACTACACTCGTCGTCTATGGTAATTCCATATTCAACGAAAATGCCCTGAGCAAAAGCTTTATTTTTTTCCACGGTCAACGGCTTAGTGCCGTTATTTGTCATTTTAATGAAAATATGCCCTTCGTTATCAGCAAAATAATAATCGCTGTCAATTATGCCAACGGTGTTATCAAGAGATAAACGATACTTAAAGCCAAGGCTTGACCTTGGGTAAATTTTTAGCACCCAACCTTCGTCAATTCTAACCCTTATGCCAGTTGCAATTTTAATCGTTTCACCAGGGGCAAGGCTAAATTCTTCCGGCGCAAAAAAATCGTAACCAGCGCTACCTAAAGTAGCTCTCTTTGGAAGAGTGATTTGCTCATAAGCACTTTCCGTTCCTGATTTTAAGTATTCTATTTTACTAACCTTAAAAAACTGTGCTATTTTTTTCATATCGTATTTATTTTAACATAATTTATAGTATTTTGCAATACTTATTCAAATTTTAATTGCTCACTTTTTTGTTTAGGCATCTTAATATAAATTATTTCAAAAACTAGCATAACTGCAAAGCAAATGGCGATAAATATCGGGAAAAGCCCAACGCTAAGATATTGCGCTATAACTCCAAAAGCAGGGGGCATTAAACAAATGCCTAAATTGCACATTACCATAATAGTGCCAACTATTGATTGTGAAACTTCTTTGCCAAAAAACTTAGGCGTTAGATAGGTAAGGTTTGGGAAAGTTGTGCCGTTGCCTAGACCTATAAACAATAGACAAAGACCTTTAATGGTAGCAGGAACGGGTAGTAACATCACTAACACGCCCACGCCTGCAATTCCACTACCTATAAGTACGATATTTTTTGGCGAAAGCTTATAGGAAACCAATCCTGATATTATTCTGCTAACCGTTATACCTGTAAAGTACAGAGTAAGGTATTTAGCAGAAAGGGTTTCGCTCAGTCCCTGATAGTCAACCAAATAGGTTGCTCCCCATATTCCACAGGTAAACTCTAAAGCACAAGTAGCAAAGAACACCACCCACGCCACTCTAATGGCAGGTATTTTTACCATTTGTTTTAGCGTTAAAGTAACCGGGGTAAAATCATTTTCTTCGGTATTTTTAGACTTTACTTTTTTCCATAAGGGCAAACAAATTGCAGAAGCTATAAATATAAATAACTGAACAAAGGAAACAAGTCTATAACCTGTTCTCCAACCACCAAGCTCGTTTAAGGTAAAAGAAAGAATAAACGGACTTAACATAACGCCTACGCCGTAAAAAGCGTGTAGAAAGTTCATATGCGTTGATTTATATCTTGTTGCAACGTAATTGTTTAACGCCGAATCAATTGCGCCAGCACCAAGACCTAAGGGAATACCCATAGCGCAAAAGAAAAGCATGGATTTGGAAAAGGAAAACCCTAAAAGAGCAAGCGCAGTTAAAAGAGTGCTTACAGTTGTTACTAACCCCGTGCCGAATTTATTGATTAATCGTGCAGAAAAATAGCTTGCAAGTGCCGTGCATAAAGATAAAAGCACTGTTAAAATACTTTGGTTGCCAACGGGTAAGTTAAGGTCCTGATAAATAGCAGGCCAAGCCGTGCCCAAAACCGAATCGGGCAAACCTAAGCCAATAAATATTAAGTATATGATAATCAGTAATAAAGTAACCATAATTTTCTTTTACACAACTTATTATATAACTAAGACTAAAGTTAAAAGCGAACTTAAAAGGGTAGGAATAGCAACAGCTGTTCCGTAAGCGATAAACTTTAGAAATGGAAGTTTAACGTGATGCTCTGTTAAAATTTTACTCCACATAATACCAGCAAGCGCACCAATTGGCGTTATAAACGCACCTATATTAGAACCGATTACTGCACCATACAAAGCTGGCATGCTTTGCCCTGCAATAACGCTTTCAAAAAATACGCTCATAGGTATGTTATTAAGTAAGTTTGCCGATAAGCTAGATAAAATGCCCACGGAAATTCCATCTCTTCTACCACCTGTTATTATTAAATCGCTAATTAGGGTAGTAGCGCCACTTTCCTTTAATGCAAGCACTATAACGAACATAGAGAGCACAAACGGAATTAACTCGTAAGGCTCTTTTTTTACCGAACGCCATATCGGGCGCGCAGAGTGTAGCTTAAAAAGGTCGTAAAGCAAATCAAAAAAGGTAAGGCTCAATGCTAAGGCAAAGCAAATTATCCACATTTCTAAACCGATAAAGTCGGAAACTGCAAGTAAAATTATACATAGTATTAAGTGGCTAATCGCAGCTATCATAGGCGTTTTTTCTATCTTTACGTGATGTTGGCTTAACATTTCGGGCGATTTTTGTACAGGTGATGTAAGTTGTTTATGAAAAAGCAATAAAATCACACCAAGACCTGTTAAACCACCTACAAGTGCAGGTAGAGCCATAACGGAAAAGTATTGGGCAAAGCCTATTCCTGAAGATTGAGCAAGATAGATATTAGTTGGGTTGCCAACGATTAGCATCATACTCCAAGTATTAGCTGCAACAAATTCGCCCATTAAAAAGGGTAGTGGAGAAATACGTGCTTTTTTACAAAACAAACATATAGGTGGGGTAAAGGTTAAAATAATAATGTCGTTTGAAGTGAATATAGTTAGCACTGCCACAACGGAATATAAAATAAGAAAGAGTTTTAACTGCCCACTTTTGTTTTTAGAAAAAATAGAATTGGCTACGTAATCGAAAAACCCTGCGTCTCCAAGATAAACGGAAATTAAGGTCATAGATAAAAAAAGCGTTAGAATTTTAATAGGGTTAACAGAACTATCGGCAGTTATTCCGTTAAAAGCTTTTTCCAGAGGGAGCGAGCCACTAATTAAAATAGCTAATGCCCCCAAAAGACAAACCAGCCAATATAAACCCAGCTTAAACTTGCCTATATTGACATAAGGCTTAACTAAAATAGTTATTATCATTAAAACTACCGTAAAGGCTGAAATAATTAAAGTTAGCGTCATAAAATTCTTCCACAAATATTCTATCAAAAATTATAGCACCCTGATGGAAATTTTCCAAATGAATACTACTAAACTACTAAAATTATAAGTTAATTGATTAAAAAAAGAACGAAGATTGTCTGATATACGATTTTTTGCGTTTATTTATTGACAATAATTATAAAATAAAGTAAAATATCTAGGTAAATAGTAAAACCTTTTGGAGTTATATATGAGAGTTTTAACTAAAACAATTATAAACGTACTAGTGGTAGTTTTACTTGCCGTTTCTTGTTTTGGACTTGTTGGTTGTAAAAAAGATATTAAAACGGTAGAACTAACTATTGCTCTTTACGATTATGAAAACGATGAAATGTTTGATGAAAGTGAAGTAACGATTAAAATTGATTTATATCGCCACCTTGCACCAAAGACTGTTGACAAAATGGTTGAGTACGTTAACGAAGGCTATTATGACAACGCAATTTTCTATCAAATGCTAAATGAAAGTGGCAGTGCCTTAAAACAAATTATGCTTGGCGACTTAAAGTGGGTAGACGGTGCAATTAAGCAAAACGCCATTAAGCCAACTATTGAAGGTGAATTCGCAAACGGTGGAACGGTAGGCTCAAACCTTACTAACGTGAAGGGCGCAATCGGTTTATGGAGAACGTGGACGGCGTTTGATGATGAGCAGGGTGATTTCTTCCAAACCAACACATCCACTGAAACGGGTAGAGCAACGTGGTATATGCCAACCAGCACTTTAAGCGAATATGATAATTGGATGTGTGTTTTTGGTAAAATCGTTTTAGATGATGAGGCTACTTCTAAAGCTATAGAGGCTATCATTGATGCGTTCAGCGTAAGCACTCAGTATAAAGAATACGTTATTTATTACACGGGCGAATATGATAATTTAATATTTAACTGTGTTGAAAAGGCAGATTTTGATGAGGAAATGGAAGGATTGTTTAAGGCAGAAGGTTCTCAACTAGTTTGCTATAACCACTATACAATACAAGTTCCCGTTATAGATGAAAGTGGTGCTATCGGAGCAAAGGTAGTTTCAGCAAAAGTTATATAATAAATAAAAAAATTAAAGTCAGGCATGTGCCTGACTTTTTTATTGCTAATCAATTTTTTTTATACTGCAAATTTTTCTATCTTTCAAACCAAAAGTAAAGTAATTTACAAAGTATGAGTTATCTCTTTTTCTGTAAATAAGCCCAACTTCATTAAAATCTCTAAAGGTAGGTGGGGGCATAACGCCTAAAAAATCCCCAAAAAAACCATTAAGTTTATTGGCATTATCTAAAATACAACTGTCAAGATAACAGCTAATATCCCCTTTTAACAAAAACTCTTCTAAAAAAGCGTATGGCAAAACCCGTTCGGGCAAGGTGTCAACACAAAAATTGTCAGCCCGGGCAATCGTGCGAGAGTGTTCCTTAAACTCGTTACCATCGTAATCCCAAGTTACGTTCAGTTTGTGTTTTGCTATGTCTGAAAATTTTTCAGTAGTGCAAAAAGCGTTGTCAAAAGAAAACTCGTCTATTGAGCCAAAGTATACCTTGTTTATTTTTTCAGTTATATCGTAAATGGATAGCATGGTTTTTTTATCGTTAAAGGCAATGGCAACAAGATTTTTGTTAAAATTTGGTCTAAAAAACTCTATTATTTGGCTATCTGTACAAACAGGTTCTGCAAAAAAATCCAGCTTTGTTTCAAGTGAGATTTTCATACCGTTTTCGTTAAATACGGTAACTAAAAGGTCGCCGTAATTTTTTTGTGATACAACCTTAAATTCACCGTTCAAGTATGATTTTTTAAAGTTAATTAAGTATCCACCTTTCAGGTCTGTAACCGAAGTGTTGGGTGGGGGATTATTGAAGAAATCCTGATTAAGTAAAAAATTAACGGTAGGCTCTGTGCAGTTTATGGGGCAAACTTCTACAAAGTCTAAGTCGTTTTGAGAATCAATTTTTTTTAGTGTTTGTTCAATTAATCCAAAGTAAACACCGTTAACTTTTATTGCCGATGGGTATTCTGAAGAAAAATAATAAAACATACCGATAATAAAGTATGTATAATTTTATTTTATTATGTCAATAAATTACTTAATTAAAGATTAAGGTAGGTATTTATGAAAAAAATGTACGGTTATAAAGAAACTGATATTATAGGGCTTGCCGAGTATATAAAGGGAAAGGGCAATCGTCCACTATCGCAAGTGTTTGAAAGTTACGCCATGAAAAGTAACAAAGCAAAGGGAACGGTAAGAAATTTGTATTATGCAATGGCAAAGTGTAGCAATAGTGATAAAGATTTTTGCGATAAATATTTGAATGGAAATTCGCTTTCAGTAGAAAAAATAGTTGAGTTTAAGAAAGCCGATGAATGCGAACTAATAAAAAAAGTATTATTAGGTAGAAAAGACGGGCGCTCTGTTAGAAGTGTTATTATGGAAATGGCTGGTGGAGATGGAAAACTTGCATTGCGCTATCAAAATAAGTATAGAAACGCAGTTAAAAACAAGCCTGAACTTGTTAGTAAAATTATTGCAGAAATAAAAGGAAGTGAAGGATTACTAGGGGCGCGCAAAAATACAAGCCTAAATAAACCTAAAAACATTGCTATTGAAAAACTTATTGAAATAATTAGGCAGGAAGTTAGCTCTATATCGAACAATTGTGATTGTGAATTACAAAGAGAAAATCAGCAGTTAAAGGAAAAATTAAGTCGACTCGAAAAGGAAAATATTCGTTTAACAGAGCTACTTGGTGGTAGCAAAACTGCGCTTAAAATACTTGGTATTACACCCAAACAAGGTCTGCCTAGTTAAAAAACATAAAATCCCTTGATTTTTTAACATTAAAGTAGTATAATAAATCCATATTATTTTTTAGGATATAGAGGAAAAGATATGGATTTGTTTAATAAATGTTATCACCTTACAAACGTAGAACTTGCAAAATCCAAGGGTGTATACCCTTATTTCCATCAATTAAACTCCAAGCAAGGGCCTGAAGTTGTTATGGAAGGCAAAGATATGATAATGATAGGCTCTAATAACTACCTAGGTCTTACTTCGCACCCTGAAGTTATTGAAGCTGGTATCAAAGCGCTTGAAAAATTTGGTAGTGGTTGCTCGGGCAGTAGATTTCTTAACGGAACGCTTACTGCACACGTTGAACTTGAAAGAGAACTTGCTGAGTTTTTGGGCAAAGAAGACGTTGTTACATTTTCTACCGGTTTTCAGAGCAATCTTGGCATAATAAGTGCTATTGCTGGCAGAACGGATTATATTCTTTGCGATAAGGAAAATCACGCTAGTATTTACGATGGTTGTCGCTTGTCGTTTGCAAAAATGTTGCGCTATAACCACTCTGATATGGAAGATTTAGAACGCCAATTAAAGACTATTGACACCACTAATTCAGGTATTTTAATCGTAACCGATGGTGTATTTAGTATGGGTGGCGATATCTGTAAGCTTCCCGAAATAGTTAAGCTTGCTAAAAAGTATGGCGCAAGGGTTATGGTAGACGATGCTCACGGTCTTGGCGTATTAGGCGCGCACGGTAGGGGCACTGCTGAACATTTTGGGCTAGAAGATGAAGTTGATATTTATATGGGAACTTTCTCAAAATCCTTAGCGAGCCTTGGTGGTTATATGGCAGCGAAAAAAGAAGTTTGTGAATACGTTCGCCACGTATCTCGTCCGTTTATTTTCTGCGCTAGTATTACTCCTGCAAGCGTGGCTTGTGCTAGAAAAGCGCTAGAAATATTAAAGAGAGAGCCAGAACGCGTGCAAAACCTTAAAAATATAAGCAACTATATGCGCCAAGGTCTAAAAAGAGAAGGCATAGATATTATCGATAGTGAAACGCCTATTATTCCTATCTATACATATGGTGACGTTAGAACGTTTACTGCTTGCAAATTATTGTTTGAACGTGGCGTATACGTTAACCCCGTAGTTTCTCCAGCAACGCCTGTAGGCATGAGCTTAATTAGAACAAGCTACACGGCAACGCATACCGAAGAACAGATGGATAGAGCGCTTTCTCACATTAAAGCCGTGCTAGAAGAAGTTAAGGGTATTGAAGAATAATTAAATGTAAAATTAAAAACACTCGCAGTTTTTTGCGAGTGTTTTTTGCTGTTTAATTTTTTAAGGCGTAACTCTATTAATATCTCTTGGGAACATTGTTGCTTCCCTAACGTTCTTAAACCCTAAAAGATGCATAGTAAGTCTTTCTAAGCCTATGCCTAAACCACCGTGGGGTGGAGCACCGTATTTATGGAGCATAAGGTAAGTTTCAAACTGCGCTGGGTCTGTGCCAAGTTTTTGCATTTTTTCAACCTGTTCGTGATAATCGTGAACACGTTGACCACCAGAAGTAATTTCCAAACCCCTAAACAATAAGTCGAAAGAAAGGGTGTATTCAGGGTCGGCAGGGTCATCCATGGTATAGAACGGGCGTTTTTTGCTGGGGTAGTGGGTTATAAAGATAAAATCGCTACCGAGTTCTTTTTTAGCGTATTTGCCTAAAAGTTCTTCTTCAGATGGGTCAAAGTCTTTCATATCAGATGGTTTGTACTTAAACTTAGTCATCAAAAGTTCTTTTGCGTCCATAAACTTCATAACGGGGATATCGGTAATTTCCGGGATATCAGCGTGTAGAAGCTCAACTTCGTCCTTATATTCGGTTTTAAGCAAGTTCATAATGTACTTTAATGCACCAACTTCCATATTCATAATATCGGTAAAGTCATTGATAAAGCCCATTTCAAAGTCCATAGAAGTGTATTCGTTTAGGTGGCGAGAAGTGTCGTGATGTTCTGCACGGAAGACGGGCGCGATTTCAAAAACACGTTGATATACGCCAACTAACGATTGCTTGTAAAGCTGGGGAGATTGAGCAAGGTAAACTTGTTTACCAAAATAATCTAGCTTAAAGATATTTGTGCCACCTTCGGCACCTGCAAAGTTAATCTTTGGCGAACGAATTTCGGTAAAGCCTTCCTTTAAGAGATATTCTCTAAATCCCCTAGCAATACCTTCTTGAATTTTGAATATAGCACGCTCTTTAGGGTTGCGCATAGAGATTGGGCGCAAGTCAAGAACTGTTGAAAGCTGAATATTATCAAGCTGTTTTTTATTTATGACGATAGGAAGTTGTTCAGCAGGTCTTGATAAAACTTCTATATCGTGAATTTGAAGTTCAAATCTATCGTTGCCTTTAGCATCTTTACTAGAAACAACTTTACCCGTTACCTTAACGCAAGTTTCTTCAGTAATAGTTTCATCCCAGCGATAAGAAGAAAACTCTGGTGCGTAAACGCATTGAATGGTATCTCTTGCCGTTCTAATTATAACGAAAGAAAACCCAGTCATTTCACGGATACGGTGGACGTAGCCTTTAATAGAAACTATCTGCCCGTCGTAATCTTTAAATTGTGCAAAAGACACGGTGTTGTTAACAATGGTGCCGTTTATTTTTTCCATTTTATTTCTCCGAAAATATATTTGTAACAGTAATATAATACCACTAACACGCTGTTTAACGCAAGTGTTTATTATTAAATTTTGCTCTTAACAGGGGGAGTTGTTTAGTTTTAGTAGTTAAAATTATTGAAATTTAAAATAAAATATGTTAAAATAATTCTATCATCGAGATTTTACCTAGGAGATTAAAAATGAAAATTGCAATTTCTGTTGAATCTACCAACGACTTAACTCAAAGATTATTAACAAAATACGATATTCAAAGTATTCCATTTCAAATTGTTCTAAAAGATAAAACCCTTAAAGATGGCGAGATTACTACCGAAGAGCTTTTTGCTCACGTAGACCAAAACGGTGTTTTGCCTAAAACAAACGCTCTTAACGAGTTTGAGTATACCGAATATTTTGAAAGTCTATTAAAAAACTATGATGCAGTTGTACATATAGCTTTATCTAGTGGTCTTTCTTCTTCTTGCTCTAATGCAGAACGCGCTTCTAAAAACCTAAATAACGTTTTCGTTGTAGATAGTTTAAGTTTATCTACGGGTATTGGTTTGCTTGCTATGCACGGTAGAGAACTTGCTGACAAAGGCTTAACTGCTGAAGAAATCGCTAAAAAACTTGAAGAGAGAAGAGAAAAATTACAGGCAAGCTTTGTTATTGAAAGGCTTGATTATTTATACAAGGGTGGCCGTTGCAACGCACTTTCTTTGCTTGGCGCAAACTTGCTTAAAATTAGGCCACGTATTGTGGTGAAAGATGGCAAAATGGGTTCTGATAAAAAGTATCGTGGCGCTATGGATAAGGTGGTTGCAAAGTATTGTCAAGAAACACTTACAGAATTTAATACGCCAGACTTTGATAAAGTGTTTATAACTTATACTACAGCTACTGAAGAAATGATTAAAGCTGCAAAAGATGCGCTTGTTGATGCAGGCTTTAAGAATATTTATGAATCTAATGCAGGCTGTACAATTGCTAGCCATTGTGGTGCAAACACGCTAGGCATTCTATACTTTAACGATGGAGAATAAAATTGATAATTAAGTTAAATCAAAAACGCTGTTTGCATTAGCTAACAGCGTTTTTTAGTATTGTTTAATTATGTATTTATTTTAGAGTGAAGTTTATTTTTTGTAGATTACGTTGCCGTTTCTAACGGTTAGAAGAACGTTAAACTCGCCATCAAGCACTGTAAGGTCAGCATCTTTCCCAATTTCAATCGAGCCTTTTTTGTCAAACACGTTAAGGTTCTTAGCAGGGTTAACGGTTGCAAAGTCAACGGCATCGGTAAAGGGCACGTCACACTTAAGAACTAGGTTTTTAATAGCATCGTTCATTTTTAAGATGCTACCTGCAAGCGTGCCGTTTTCTAAGCGCGCTTCTCCGTTTTTGACTATAACCTTTTGTCCACCTAGTTCGCTTACGCCATCGGCAACGTGTTTAGCGCGCATACTGTCGGTTACTAGCGTAAGTTTATCGTGTGGCTTGTTTTTTATTAAAAGCTTAATCGCAGGAGTACTTAAGTGTATTGTATCGCAAATAGCTTCTGCATTAAGTTCGTCAAACAGCATTGCGCTACCAACCGTGCCAACTTCTCTGTGGTGTAGTGGCTTTTGTGCGTTAAAGGTATGCGTAACGTTTTTAAGCCCGTGAGCTATAGCTGTTTTAATATTTTCGTAACCAGCATCGGTATGACCAGCGCTTGCTACAACTCCATTTGACGATAGATGCTTAATTAGTTCAAGAGCGTTGTTCTCTTCAGGTGCAAGGCTAACAATTTTAACGTTGTTTCCACTTGCTTTATTGTAGCTATCAAAAACTTCCACGCTTGGCTCTGCAACGTATTTTAACGGCTGTGCGCCTATATGCTTTTCAGAAATGAACGGACCTTCTAAATGCACGCCTAAAAGTTCTGCACCGTCAGTTGGTTTGGAATTTATATAATCTTTTACAGCAGTCATAGCATTCAAAATGTTTTCAGGGCTCTGCGTCATAGTGGTTGCTAAAAATGAAGTAGTGCCTTCGCTAGCAATAGCGTTTGCAATAGTGGATAGGGCAGTAACGCTACCGTCCATAGCGTCTGCACCACCTGCACCATGTATGTGCTGGTCGATAAATCCTGGTAGAACCACAATGTCCCCACAAATATCGAACGGCTCGGTTATTAAATCTTCATTGCCGACATAACCAATTTTTCCGTTTTCAATGCCTATGTTAGTGGTTACAATTCCTTTACCTAAAATATATGCTTTTATATTCTTAAATCCCTGCATGTAAGTTCTCCACAAATTTTCATAATACAAGTATACCACAAAAATTTGTTTAATGTTATGGGAAAAAAGCTACTAAATTTAAATAAAAAGACTTTTTATAAAATATTTTCCAAGGCAATAATAAAGGTTTTAGGTATTTGTTCGGAGAGTTCTTTTAATACTTCAATCTTAGATATAGCGTCTTTCCACTCTTTGTCGCGAACTAGCGTTGCTGATTCAGAAAGCCAAAGGTCAACTTCTTTTATATCGTTATGGGGAATAAACACGTGCAAAACTTTTTTCTTTTCTATCCAGTTTTCCTGAACGGCATAAACGTCGTCTTGCGTAGCTGTTTGGTCATCTATTTTTTCGTACAAAACTTCTAAAACGTCGGAAAACTCGTTAAACTGACGGGTAATAAAGCTTGTTTCGTAAATTGCGCCACCTATTAAAATGAGTGCAGTTATTATTATAGTTATTAGTGTTTTTACCATTTTACCCCCTGTGGAAGAGAAAACTCTAAAATACGGAATTTTTCGTTTTTAGTTTTTAAATACACTCTTCCGTCGCCATCTATAGTCATAACTTCCGTGCGCTTTAGAGAAGAATAATTATTTGTTAAGAACTCTAATAGTGAGTTTTCGGTTACTTTTATAAGGCTTAAGTTTTTCTTATCTAGCTTGCCATCGGAAACGATAAGTAGTGGCAAAGACGATGGTTGGTTGTATTTATTTTGTTTTTCCATAGCAGAAAGCTTGCCGGTAGATTCAAAAATTGCGTAAGAAACGTCATCGAGCGAGAAATAACCACTGGAGCGCATAGATTCTATTAGGTCTCCAACGTCCATATTGTTTCGCTTTAATTCCAGCATGTCCACGCCGTCTTTATTGATAACTAAACTAGGCTTGCCTGATATTATGCGTTTTAAAAGGTTACCACGCTGTTCAAGCAAGGCAAGTATTTGGTGCACTAAAAACACGCAAATAATAGCAACTATTCCGTAAAGAAGAGGGATAGAAACGTCTGCCATAGGTATACAAGCAAGGTCTGCAATAATGAGCGTTACTATAAATTCAAAAGGTTGCATCTCACCGATTTGGCGTTTACCCATAAGTCGCATTAAAACGATTAAGGTTATAAGAATAATAAAGGTTCTAAAAAACGTTACAATCATATGGTTATTATAAGTATTTGTAAAAATTTTATGCCATATAAATACTTGACAAAATTCGCGCCAAAATGCTAATATAAAAGCGTAGAGTAGTAAAGGCGCGTGAAGTGTTGCAAAATGGGATGTCGTTTGCAAACGAAAGGTTTTTCCTGCGGTGCCTTTACGCGTCCGCTATTATTTTCTACGCAGAAAAATGCGTGTCAATTTTATCGGTCTCTCTAAATTTTAATTTGGGAGATTTTTTTATGTCCAATTTATTCCTTGCAGTTTTTTTCGATGGTGTTCAATTCGATAAATCGTTTAACTTTGCGTATATCTTTAAAAGCATTGTTAGTAAGTGGTACCTATATTTAGCGCTTGCGTTAATAATTATTGCTGTTATAATTTTTGTTTGTATTAAGAAAACACCTAAACGCAACAATTTAACAAGCACCCAAAAACTAGCATATATATCAATGTTATCAGCATTGAGTGTTGCTGTAAATATGTTGCAAATATCCACTCCATTTGCTCAACTTTCTTTTGTTGCAACCGTTTGCTTTGTTGCAGGCGTTTTGCTAGGTCCAATTGAAGGGTTTGCCGTTGCTTTTATCGGCGATTTAATCGCTGCCATTGTTGCGCCTATGGGTGTTTATAGTCCTATTATAGGTTTAGCAACGGGTTTATTTGGGCTTGTTCCAGGAATTATATTTGCATATTTTAAGGGGAAATATTGGATTAAGGGAATAGTTTCTTTTATAATAACCTTTATATTATCTTCAATTTTGCTTAACACGATAGGTCTTTCATTGATATATCCCAAATATTATGTGTTAACTGAAAGGCTTGCTTTATTACCATTAACACTTACTTTCCATGCATTAAACGGTGCGTTTTCAATATTAGCTATAAAGTTGTTAAGTAGAGTCTTGCCAAAAGATAAATTTTTTATGGATAAAAAATAACGCCTTGCAGTTAAGCAAAGCGTATTTAAATTAAATATATTTATGTTTAGGCGTGCTTTCTAGAAAGCACGCTTTTTATTTTTGTTTTTAAGAAATTAAACTCTACAAGCCCAAAACCAACGTATAGGGCAGTATTAAATATTACCATTGCGCCGGCCGAGAAAATAAAGGTAAAAAAAGTGCCAACTAGTGAAAGTAGTGTTCTTTCTAGCATTGCACCAAAAATAATTGTGGGAAGTAAAAGAACGGAAGATAATAGTAAAAACCTTAAATACCTGGGCTTTTCTTGGCAATGCTTATTTAACAGCATTAGGTTTAATACAGTGGTAAGCCCGTAGATAAAACTAAAACCGATAAGCAGTGAATATATACCACAAAACTTGGGCAAGAACCAAATAGAAGCAAGCATAAACACCCCACTAATTATGTAAAACACAAGCGTTTTATGTTCAAAGCCCATAGAGTTAAGTATGCTTGTTGTAATTGAAGATAAACTCATAAATAGCATTAAAAAGGCTGAAGCCGTTAAGTATTTACCACACTCGTGTCCGTTAAAAATAAGCATTCCAATTTCTTCGCCACAAACAAAAAACACGGGAATAAATAAACAGGTTAAAAAGGTTGTAAATTTAAGCGCTTTTTCCACGTCTCGCTTTAAGTAGTAGTGGCGCTTTTTATAAAAGTTTTCTGATATTTCAGGCACAAGCACCAAGGTAAAAGAACCTATGAGCGTTGTAGGTATAAAGAGTAGTGGTATTGCCTGACCAACGGCTGCACCAAATGAAGCCATTGCTTGCGTTTCAGTAAAACCTGCCACAACAAGCCTTAATGGTAGGATAATAGAAACTAATGAAACTGCAAGCGAGTTTGCTGTGCGCATAGCAGTTATGGGAAGCGCTGATTTTAGCAAGGGCTTAAATTCTTTCTTGGGGTTAGTTAGCTTGTTTTTCCTAACGAAGAAAACTATGATTGAAAGTGTAAATGAAAACAGGTATGATATTAAAACTGCAACACCTGCTCTAAACGCGCCTTGGTAAACGTCGGTTGCAAAGTGTATTAAAATTATACCTGCAACAATCATACAAAGTTCTTCCAACAGCTCAATCATGCTATAAGGTAAAAAATCTTTTGTTCCCCAAAACACCCCGCGAAGTACGGCGTAAACGGAAGTAAATATCAAGCCTGGTAGAACTATTAGGAATATGTTTATACAACGTTCATCGGCAAATAGAAAGGTAAAGTTTTTGCTAAAGATAAAAAATATTAAGCATAAGGGTGTGGCAACCAGAACGGTAAATAGCAAGCCGGCGCTAATTACCTTTGAAACCCTTTCCTTTTGCTCTTCAGCGTTATATTTTGTTATAAGTCTAGAAACGGTTATAGGCGTGCCTGAACAGGTAAAAGTTAAAAGAAGTGAAAAAACAGACAGCGCAACTTGATACAAGCCAATTCCTTCTGCTCCAATCGTGCGCGAAAGGTAAACTCTGTATAAAAATCCTAAAAATTTTTCACAAACGGAAAACACTGTTACTATTGCTACGGTCTTAAAAAATTTTCTCAACTAAATACTCCTTGCGTATGTGATTTATTTTATTCTATTCGTCTATACAATTAAATATAATATTGTTATGAAAAAGTTTTTTTATAGAGTAACTGAAGGAGATACCGTATTTAGCGTATCGCAAAAATTCAGCCTTTCAACGTTAGCGATTATAAAGTTGAACAACTTAACCTGTGAAATTTCAGCAGGCGATTTATTATATATAGAAACTAGTGATAGCGTTCTTTACAGAGTAAAGCCTTTTGAAACGGCTGAAAGCGTAGGTAAAAAGTTTAACGTTTCCCCAGAAAAGATTTTATTTGATAACGGCGTACCTTATCTTTTTTACGGTTTGATAATTTCTTTACCAGCAGAGTAATATTAGAAAAGCTATTCATCATATTTTAGTATTATGGAATTAACTTATAACGAATTAAGAAAGAGAGACGTAATAAACGTATCAGATGGCAGATGCCTTGGTAGAATTATTGATATGAGATTAGATTTTCCTGAAGGGATTTTGGTGGGTATAGTCGTTCCTGGTAGAAAGGTGAGGGGTATATTAAAGCTGTTTGATAGAAGCCAATTATATATAGATGAAAGCAGAATAATCAAAATCGGTGGCGACGTAATTTTAGTAGATATAAACTGTGGAGATATGTGCGCAACGGGCGTTAAAGTAAACAAACCTGAAAACCATAAAAAAAACCATTGCCCATCACCTTGTTCGCCACCATGTCCACCACGCCAACAACAGCCAAAATGCCCACCCAAAGCCCCTTGCAAAAATTATGGCGCTGAGGTTGATTTTAGCATTTTATCGGGTGGAAATGGCAGAATTGATGCTGAAGATTATTAAAAAATTTTGATATTAAATTACTACCAATCAACAAAAAATTTATTATGAATTTTTAAAACCCCCTTGAAAAGTAGTTAATAATCGTTTATAATAAAAGCATCGCAAGGTAATGCGATGATAAGGGATAAGGGATTTACCATTTTATAAATTTAATAATAGGGGGGAAATTTTTTATGGGTAAATTAACATCAGAAAACATTAGGAATATAGCTATTATTGGGCACAGTGGCGAAGGTAAAACTTCTCTTGCTGAAGCAATTTTATTTAACGGCAAAACTATTGATAGGCTTGGTAAAACAGCCGATAAAAACACCGTTATGGATTTTGATGAACAAGAATTGGCAAGGGGCATTTCAATTTCTCTTGCTTGCGCTAACACTTATTGGGAAGGCGTAAAGATAAACGTTATAGACGTTCCTGGTTTTTATGATTTTGAAGGCGAGTTTGAAAGCGCAATGCGTGCAGTAGGTTCAGCCGTTTTAGTAGCAGATGCATCTGGCTCTGTTTCCGTTGGCGCTGAAAAGGCTATTGATTATTGCGTTCGCCGTCATATTCCACTTATGATTTTTGTTAACGGTGTGGACAAGGACAATGCTAAGTACGTTGCAACCGTAGAAGCGTTCGTTGCAAAATATGGAAGAAAGATTTCACCAACCCATTTGCCTATTATTCGTGATGGCAAAATGAAAGGTTACGTTTCTGTGATTTCAGGCAAAGCTTTTGAGTTTTCGCCTGGTGGTAGAACACAGGTGGAAGTTCCCGAAAACTTAAAGTCAGAACTTCAGGTTTTAAAGACTGCACTTACTGAAGCTGCAGCAGAAACTAGCGAAGAGCTTTTAGATAAATATCTTACCGAAGGTGTGCTTACTAACGACGAAATAATTGCAGGTATTAAAAACGGATTATGCGCAGGTGATACCGTGCCTATTATGGGTGGTTCTGCTCTTCAAAATATGGGCGTTATCAACTTAATGTACGAAATAGTTGATTTATTGCCATCTCCTATGGAAAGAAGAGCCGTGCTCGCTTCAAACGAAAAAGGAGACATTGAAAATATAACTTGCGACGTAAACAAGCCTGTTTCTCTGCAAGTATTTAAGACGGTGGCAGACCCGTTCGTTGGTAAACTCAATATGGTTCGCGTGTTCACGGGTACTTTAAAGAGTGGTATGACTTTATATAACGCAACTACTGGCGAAAAGGAAAGAATTAACTCGCTTTACGTTATGAAAGGTAAAAAGCAAGAACCTGTCGATGAATTGGTTGCAGGCGATATCGGTGCTGTAAATAAGCTTAGCAATACCAACACGGGCGATACGCTTTGTGATGAAAGCTATAAGATTAAATATTATGATATACCTTTCCCAAATCCTATTCTTACAATGGCCATTTCAGCATCTAAGAGTGGGGAAGAAGATAAGGTTTTCCAAGGTCTAAACCGTTTAGCTGAAGAAGACTTAACCTTTAAGGTGGAAAAAGATAAAGATACTGGCGAAATGGTTATTCGTGGACAGGGAGAAACTCAACTTGACGTGCTTTGCAAAAAGCTAAAAGCTAAGTTTGGTTGTGAAGCCGTGCTCCGTAGCCCAAGGGTAGCGTTTAAGGAAACCATTACAGGCGTTGCAGAAGCTGAAGGCAAACACAAAAAGCAATCGGGTGGAGCAGGTCAGTTTGGTGTTGTAAACATTAAGTTTGAACCAGGTGCTAGCGACGGTGAGTTTGAGTTTGTAAATGCAATAGTAGGTGGTGCAGTAAGCAAACCATTTGCACTTGCTGCTGAAAAGGGGCTTCGTGAAGCAATGCAAAAGGGCGTGCTTGCAGGCTATCCTATGACCAACTTAAAGTGTACGCTTTTCGATGGGAAAGAACACCCTGTTGACAGTAAAGAAGTTGCATTTATATCTGCTGCAAAGCTTGCGTTTGATGAAGGCGTAAGAAAGGCAAAACCGACCATATTAGAGCCAGTATACTCATTTAAGATTACCGTTCCCGATAATTATACGGGCGATATTTTAGGTGATATGAACAAGCGCCGAGGCAGAATACTTGGTATGGAAACGGTTGATGGTTTGCAAGTGATTTCTGCAGAAGCGCCACTTGTTGAAATGCTTAAATACGCAACCGATTTGCGCAGTATGACGCAAGGTCGTGGCAAATATTCACAGGAATTTTTATGCTATGAAGAAGTGCCTTTCTCTGCGCAGGAAAAAATTATAGCAAGCGCAAAAAACAATTAACCGTGCGCATAGATATTATGCGCTAAGGAGTAAAAAATGATACTTTCTATATGCCCCAACCCAAGTATTGACTGCACCATAGAACTTGACAACTTAAACGTGGGCATGTTAAACAGAATAGACAGCAAGGTGGAAACCTATTCGGGCAAAGCGCTAAACGTAGCGATGGGGATTGCAAGACTTGGTGGAGAGAGCTTTGCCACAGGTTTTATGTTTGAAAATCACGCTAAAATGTTTGAACACGTTTTAGATAAAGAAAAGGTAAAACATCGTTTTGTATATAATTGTGGTAATGCAAGAACCAACTACAAGATAATAGATAAAAGGTCTATGTTAACCGAAATAAACGATAGGGGCGAAACTGTAAAGAGCGATAAGCAAGCTGAACTTGTTGAGCTTGTTAAAAATATCTCTGCAGAGTGTGATATTGCAGTTATGAGTGGTAGTTTACCTAAAGGCGTTGATGCTAGCTTTTACGGGCAAGTTCTTAAGGCTATTCCCGATAGAGTAAAGGTAATAGTTGATACGGAAAAAGAAAATATGCTTTCGGCAATGGGCAGTAGAGAAATCTTTATGGCGAAACCAAACCTTCGTGAGCTTGAAAGTTTTACGGGTCAGCGAGTTGTAGACTTGCACGATATGGTAAAGGCTTCTTATAAATACATAGATAAAGGCGTTCAATACGTACTTATTTCGCTCGGTGCAGATGGGGCAGTGCTTACAAACGGCAAGGAAAGTTATTTTTGCAAAAGTGCATCGGTTGCAGTAAATTCTACAGTAGGCGCTGGGGATTGCATGGTTGCAGCTTCGTGCGTTGCGCTTTCTGATGGAAAACCAATGTATGAACTTTTACGCTCTGCTGTTGCTGCAGGCACGGCAGCTGTTACAACCAGTGGCACTAACCTTTTCTACTTTGATAAATACAAGGAAATTTATTCTAAAATCTATTCTGAGAAAATTTAATAAAAATTAAAAACCCTAAGGATTTCTTAGGGTTTTTTCATTTTTAGGTATTGACAATCATTGGTATATGTGTTATTGTTAAAATATAAAACACGTTTTTAAGTACAGTAACGACATACTGTACTGGCTGGGGTGGCTTGAATAAAATTAGGGTTTACTAGATATGTTAAAATTTGACTTGTATAAAATATTTCACTCAACATTATTGAAAGTATGGCTATGTGTGTCTTTGCTGTTTTGTTTATTAATGCCATTTGTAAATCACGTTGCAAATAGTTCTTCTGTTGGTATATTAGCTACAGTATATATGGACAATAGTTATTTGCAATATCCTGTGTTAATTTTTTCTTTGCTGTTAGGCTCAATGGATATATATTCGGGATATATCAAAAACATCTACAATAAAATAAATAAATTTCATTATTTATTATCAAAAATAATTTGCGTAGCGTTATATTCTATATGTGTCTACTTAGTTTATTTTTTATTTCAAATCGTATTCGCAGTTATTTTTGATGGGGTAGGGTTTATAGAACCGCTAGACAGTATTAATGCTAAGTTTGGAACTACAGATTTTTTGTTTAATGTTTTCACAAATTTATTTGTATTAATATCTTTAGGCGCTTTTGGAATATTAATGACAATTATCATAAAAAATAGAACGATTGCTGTTTTAGTTGCGCTTTTGTATGTCTTTATATTTTCTGGAATTTTTTATGAAATTTTAGATGCAATATTTACTTTTGGTCAAGGTGTAACAGCGTCAGATTTTTTCATAGTAGGTTTGTCATCAAATGTAAGCGAAAAATGTTTTTTTAGAGATATTATAGTTTCATTTGGATGGTTATTATTCTCTTTCATAACTAGTTACATTGTATTTAAGAAACGGAGCGTGTAGTATGGAGAATTTAGTCATTGTAAAAAATTTGACGAAGAATTTTGGAAAAAATGAAATATTTTCTAATCTAAATTTTCATATAAAAAAGGGTGAAGTA
The DNA here is from genome assembly GCA_045654125.1 of Christensenellaceae bacterium. Lineage (GTDB taxonomy): Bacteria > Bacillota > Clostridia > Christensenellales > Borkfalkiaceae > UBA1259. The sequence goes on along the minus strand of JAZOMU010000037.1, from coordinate 11,615 downwards.
TACGGATTAATCGGAAATAACGGTGTAGGTAAAACAACTTTACTCAAAATGATTTGCGGTTTGCTAAATAAGACTGACGGTGAAATAATATTTTCAAGTGGTGAAACGTGCGATATAGGCGCACTTATTGAATCTCCCGGTATTTATACAGATATGTCAGCATTTGATAATCTTAAGGCAAAAGCACTATGCTTAGGCATTAAACACGCCAAGGCGGATTTAGAAGAAATATTAAACTTTGTAGGGCTTTCTGGTGCTAAAAAGAAAAAAGCTGGAAAGTTTTCAATGGGTATGAAACAAAGGCTTGGCATTGCGCTTGCGCTACTCGGCGACCCAGAACTTTTAATATTAGACGAGCCGACAAACAGTCTTGACCCACAAGTCACAAGTGAAATAAGAAAGCTTATTCAAGAGATTCATGAGAAAAAGAACAAGACGGTTTTAATTTCCAGTCATTTTTTAGACGAGCTAGTTAAGGTTGCAACGAGATTTATTATTATGTATAGGGGAAAGATAATAAAGGAGATGACAACCGAAGAACTTCTTAATGAATGTGGCAAAATGTCTATAGACGAGTATTACGTTAAAATTTTAGCTGATTACGACAATTCCTTTAATCAATAAAAAGCATAAACAGTTTGCCTTTTGCGCAAACTGTTTATATTTTATGAAAAGAAAAATTTTAACTAATATTTTTCACGTCTTTTACGAAAAACGTTTAACTACCGTTGCAGGTGCGTGGGTATATTACTTTTTATCATCGGTTATTCCACTTGCGTTTTTAATAATAACGGCGTTTAGTGTGTTTGGTGTAAACGTTACAAACGATATCGTTTCAAGGTTACCAGATGAGTTTAGGCTAGCTGGACAAACCATTGCTCAAACAGCTGAAAACGCTTCTAATGGTGTAACCGTGTTTTTTGTTATCACGGTAATATTTTCTTGCACTACCTTGCTCAATCAAATGTCAAAAGACGGGGATTTTATTTATGAACAAAAATCCAAGCATAAGCGTGGCGTATTGCGTAGGGTTTGGGCAATAGGGGCACTAGCAGTATTGTTTTCTTTTTTTCTTGGTATAGCTCTGCTTTTTGCATTTGGTAGTAGGTTACTAGGTAATTATGCTTTAGGTGGGGCTCTCAAGTTGGTTTTTACAATTCTTGCTTTTACGATAGGTTTATCTGTAGCTTATTGCATAATAGTATTACTTCATAATTTTATAAGTCCAGTAAAGCTTAAGTTTTCAGAAGTTGCTATAGGTGGGTTTGTCTCTTTATCGATAGTGGTTCTAGGCACAATTGGGTTCATATTATATTTGAAATTTTTTAAGCCATATAACGCCTTTTATGGAAGCTTAGCTTCTATAATAGTATTTTTATTATGGGCGTATTTGTTGATGTTAGGTTTGGTTATAGGCGTAATAGTGAATATGAGTGTGCGCAAAAATTTGCAAAGAAATAAAAAAACACTTGACAATGCTAATTTATAGTAGTATACTGAAAATCGATTAAGGAAATTATCATGAAAAAGAGCAAATCGTACTTTTATTTTTATTTCAATAGCTTTGTTTCAATATCGCGTTAGTAATTACTATTCGTGCGTTTTTGCGTGAGATGATAACAAAAGGCTTTGTAGTAATTGCTACAAAGCCTTTTTTAATGCCTTATATACTTCGCAATACTGCGTTACTGCTTAGCATTTTGACTTCGATAACCAACAAGGTTAATCTCACCCAAAATGCTTCGCGAGCCTTGTCTTGCTCGTATCTAAAGCATTAAAATCAAGTGAAAGATATATACTTCGCAATACTGCGTTACTGCTCTGCATTTTGACTTCGATAACCAACAAGGTTAATCTCACCCAAAATGCTTCGCGAGCCTTGTCTTGCTCGTATCTAAAGCATTAAAATCAAGTGAAAGATATATACTTCGCAATACTGCGTTGCTGTTTCAATAAATTCTTGATATAAAATAAAACCTTAAATTTTTATAAGAGTGGTATTATGATTATAGTTGTAAAAAATGCTTGTGAAAAAACTCAATTCGATAACCTTATAGATTGGATTAAAGAACTAGGGCTTGACGTTCACGTTAGCCGTGGTGAACATTCTACCGTTTTAGGTCTTATAGGCGATACTGCAAAAGTCGATATTGACCTTATATCCTCGTTAGATATTGTTGAAAAAGTTCAGCGTGTACAAGAGCCATATAAAAATGCTAATAGACAGTTTCATCCGTTGGATACGGTGATAGAAGTTGGTGGAAATAAAATAGGTGGAATAAACTTTCAAGTAATAGCTGGGCCCTGCTCGGTTGAATCAGAAGAACAAATTATCGAAGTTGCGCAGTCTGTAAAAAAAGCAGGGGCAACACTTCTTCGTGGTGGGGCGTTTAAGCCAAGAACTTCGCCTTACGCATTTCAGGGCTTAAAAGATACGGGGATAGAACTTTTGCTTAAAGCAAAAGCTGAAACGGGGCTTCCAATCGTTACCGAACTTACAAGTTTACATTATCTAGATTTGTTTAAGGATGTTGACGTAATTCAGGTTGGCGCTAGAAACATGCAGAACTTTGAGCTATTAAAAGAAGTTGGAAAAACTGGAAAACCAATTCTTCTAAAGCGTGGCTTAGCAAACACGTTGCAAGAGCTTTTGATGAGTGCCGAATATATTATGAGTGAAGGCAATAGCCAAGTTATTCTTTGTGAAAGGGGAATAAGAACTTTTGAAACTATGACGAGAAATACACTTGATATTTCGGCAATACCTGTATTAAAAGATAAAACGCATTTACCGATAATAGTAGACCCAAGCCACGCAACAGGTGTGGCAAAGCTTGTTGAGCCAATGTCGTTAGCGAGCGTAAGCGCTGGTGCTGATGGGCTTATAATCGAAGTTCACAATAACCCCAAATATGCGTTGTGCGACGGAGCGCAGAGCTTAAACCCCGAGCAGTTTGATGATTTAATGACAAAAGTTAAAAAAATATTGCCTTTAGTGAATAAAAATATAGGATAAAATCATGAAAATTGGTATAATTGGATTAGGGCTTATAGGTGGCTCGCTTGGTAGAGCAATCGTTTCTAAAACCAGCGATACGGTTTATGCTTTAGATATTGATAAAAAAGCAATGCTTTCAGGTAAACTATTATCAGCCTACCACTTTGAATTAACCGAGCAAAACATCGGCGAACTAGATATGATGTTTTTCACTCTTTACCCAGACCAGCTGGAAAAGAGTTTAGCCGAATACTGTCCTAAACTTAAAAAAGGCTGTTTAGTGGCAGATTGCTGTGGCAACAAGCGCAGGATAGTTGCGCAAATGAAAAAGCTTTCTAAAAATTATCCTGATTTGGAATTTATAAGTACACACCCTATGGCAGGGCGTGAATTTTCAGGCGTTTCTCACTCAACGGCAAGTTTGTTTGAACGCGCTTCGATGATACTAGTGCCTGTAAACGCACAACTAAAAACTATAGCAAAATTAAAAGAATATTCCTACTCTCTTGGCTTTAGTAAGGTAGTAATGAGCACGGCAAGAGAGCACGATGAAATTATAGCGTTCACTTCACAGCTTGCGCATTTAGTGTCTAGCTCGTACATTAAAAGCGAAAGGGCATCTCAATTTTTAGGTTTTTCTGCAGGGAGTTTTAGAGACATGACAAGGGTTGCTAGGCTCGTTCCTGAAATGTGGGCGCAATTAACTCTTGATAACGCAGATTTTTTAGTCGAAGAACTTAATTCGTTTATTAAACACTTAACCGAGTATAAAACTGCACTTGAAAATAATGATAAAGATAGTTTGAAAGAACTATTATCTGACGGCAATGAGAAAAAACTTCTTTCTGAAAAGATGAGAAGGGAGAAAACAAATGTTAAAGAATATTAAAGAAATTACGGTTAAAACTTCTAGTGAATACCAAGTTTTAATTGGCAAAAACTTAATTGATAGTGCAGGCGAACTTATAAGAGAAGTATTAGTGCCTTGTAAGGTTGCTGTAATTAGTGATGATACCGTTTATTCGCTTTACGGGGAAACTCTTGTTAAAGCACTTAAAAATAGTGGTTTTAGCGTAGTAAAATTTTGTTTTGCTCACGGAGAAAGCAGTAAAAATCTTGATACTTACGCTAATATTTTAGAGTTTTTAGCTAAAAACGAGCTAACTCGCTCAGATGCTATTGTTGCACTTGGTGGGGGAGTAGTTGGAGATATAGCTGGCTTTGTTGCTTCAACCTATTTGCGTGGTATTAAATATATACAAGTACCAACTACCTTGCTTGCTCAAATTGATTCATCAGTCGGGGGAAAAACGGGAGTGGACTTGCCGTCGGGCAAAAACTTGGTAGGCGCATTTTATCAGCCTAATTTGGTTATATGCGATATAAATGCTTTAGAAACTCTGCCCAAACAAATTTTTAACGACGGTATGGGCGAAGTAGCAAAATACGCTTTGCTAGACAAAAAAGTTTATGATTTAATTAACGGCACGGAATACGACTTGACTACATTGGTATATCTTTGCATAGATTACAAGCGCCAAGTAGTAGAAAAAGACGAGTTTGAAAGTTCAAGTAGAAAGTTATTAAATCTTGGTCATACCGTTGCGCACGGCATAGAAAAATTAAGCAATTATAGCATTTCGCATGGAAAAGCCGTTGCTATGGGAATTAGCGTTATTGTTGAAGCTTGTTTTAAAAAGGGATATTTAGCAAAGGAAGAGTATATAAAAATTAAACAAACGCTAGTTAAATGCGTTGAAGAGCAGGCAGTTCCCTATTCAATTAAACAGATAGCAGAAGTAGCGCTCGTTGATAAAAAGCGTAGTGGCAACCATATAGATATGGTAGTAGTGCACGGTGTGGGGGATTGTAGAACGGAAAAAATAGTTGTAAACAAGGTAATGGAGTTTTTAATATGACGGTAGAAGTGCTTAACTCTGAAATTTTTGGGCAAAAAAACGCCATCCCGTCAAAGTCGTTTGCACATAGAATTGCAATATGCAATCTGCTAGCTGGTAAAGAGCCAACTGCAAGCATGGTAGATTTTTATTCAAACGATATTTCAGTAACAAACAACGCTTTAAACAACATAAAAAATGGCGAACGCACTATTGATTGTGGAGAATCTGGTTCAACGCTAAGATTTTTATTGCCACTCTGTTCAGCGCTTGGTGGGGAATATACCTTTATCGGCCACGGCAAACTTATGGAAAGACCACACGATGAGCTTCTTTCCGTTTTAGCCCAGCACGGCGTTTCAGCAACTCAAAATAATGGCAATATTGAACTTTGTGGGAAAATTAACAGTGGGGAATACTTGATTCGTGGGGATATAAGTTCACAATATATTTCAGGGCTTTTGATGGCTTTGCCTATTCTAGAAGGGGATAGCGAAATAGTATTAACTACGCCTTTAGTTTCAGCACCGTACGTGGAAATTACCTTGCAGGTATTAAAAAGTTTTGGTGTAAGAATAGATAAGAAGCAAAATGGATACTTTGTTTACGGCAATCAAAAGTATAACGGAGAAATTTGTGTTGAAGGCGATTGGTCTAACGAAGCGTTTTTTCTAGTATTAGGTGCACTTGCAGGCGAGATTACCGTTAACGGATTAAACACTAATAGTGTTCAGGGTGATAAGGCAATTATTGATATATTAAAGCTGGCAGGCGCAAGCGTTAGCGTTAACGGGCAAAGTGTTACCGTTAAAAAAGCTAGATTAAAAAGTTTTGCTTTTGATTCAGAGTCTTGCCCTGATTTAGTGCCTATAACGGCTGTTTTAGCAAGCTTTGCTAGTGGAAAAAGCGTAATTGCTAACGTTGAAAGATTGAAACTTAAAGAAAGCGATAGAATAGAAAGCACTATTAAACTACTTTCTTCGTTTGGGATTGTAGCTGAATTTAACGGCAAAGACCTAATCGTTGTCGGTGGAGAACACAAAAACGGAGAAGTTGATTCGTACAACGACCATAGAATAGCAATGGCTGGGGCTGTTATGGCAACTGCAACGCAAGGCAAAAGCATAATAAAAGGCGCTAAAGCCGTGGATAAATCATACCCAAACTTTTATAAAGACTTAAATTCAGTTGGTGGTAAAATCTATGAAGTATAACGATAAACAATTTTCCGTGTATAACGGCAAAAACTTAACGGTAGAAATTTTCGGTGCGTCGCACACATCAGAAATAGGCGTAAAAATTAGTGGACTTGACGGAACGACCTTTGAACTAGAAAAATTAGAAGATTTTTTAGCAAGGCGAAGCGCAAAAAATACAGCCTATTCAACCAAGCGCATTGAAAAAGACCAAATTATTTTTGAAAGTGGGTTTGACGGAGCAAAGATTACGGGGACCGTTAAGGCTGTTATAAAAAATACAGAGCAAAAAAGTACCGATTACGATAACACTGTTAAAATCCCAAGACCTTCACACGCTGATTTTGTTGGCTGGAGTAAGTATGGTGATGGGTTTGATTATCGTGGTGGTGGTAAGTTTTCTGGTAGACTAACGGCACCTATGTGTATTGCAGGTGGAATAATAAAGCAAATTCTTGAAGAAAAAGGCATCAAAATCAACGCTTATATTTCAGCTATAGCAGGGGTGAGTGGGAGAAGTTATAGCGATTACGATACCGATAGTTTCCATTTTAATTTTAGCGATAAAAACTTTCCTTTGATTGATGATGGCGTAAGGGAAAAAATGCTTGCCGAGATTGAAAATGCAAGGTCTAACGGGGATTCGGTTGGTGGAAAAATCGATTGCGTAGTAACGGGCGTTCCTGTTGGCGCTGGTGAATATATGTTTGATAGTATTGAAAGCGTTATTTCGCATTTGGCGTTTAGCGTTCCTGCAGTAAAAGGCATAGAGTTTGGCAGTGGCTTTAGTATAACAGAGATGAAAGGTAGCACGGCAAACGACGCTTTTTATTACGACGGGGAAAAGATAAGAACCAAAACCAATCATAACGGTGGAATTAACGGTGGTATAGCAAATGGTATGCCGATTACTTTTAGAGTGGCAGTTAAGCCAACACCATCTATTGCAATAGAACAAGACAGTATTGATATGCAAACTAAAACCAACGTTAAACTAAAAATAAATGGCAGGCACGATGCTTGCATTGTTCCAAGAGCCGTGCCGGTTATAGAAGCAATAACTGCAATAGCTATATACGATGTATTAAAGGAGAATGGCTAATATGGATTTAGAACAAACCCGTAGCGAAATAGACCAGATAGACGACCAGATTGCCGAATTGTATGAAAAAAGAATGAATTTGGTTGGTCAAGTAATAGAAGCTAAAAAGCAGACGGGCAAAGCGACAAACGACCCTGAGCGTGAAAAGAAGATTTTGTTGCGCGTTTCAGACAAGGTTTCCGAAGATAGACAGGTTTATCTAAAAAGAGTTTTTGAAACAATATTTGAAACGAGCAAAGCTTATCAAACAATGAACGTAGAGCGCAAGTCTGCAATTGGTGAAAAAATAAGCAAGGCGTTATCAAAGGGGGAAATGAACTTTCCCATAAAAGCAAAAGTTGCCTGTCAAGGTGTGGTTGGTGCGTATTCTTCAATCGCAACGGATAGGCTTTTCGAACTTGCAGATATTACGTATTTTAAAAACTTTGATGGAGTTTTCCAGGCTGTAGAGAAAGGCTTTTGCAAGTATGGTGTTTTGCCTATTGAAAACAGTTCAACGGGTTCTGTAAATCAAGTTTATGACCTAATGAAAAAGCATAAGTTTTATATAGTTAAAAGTATTCGTATCCCCGTGTTGCACAACATTTTAGTCAGCAAAGATGCCGAACTTTCTGACGTGAAAGAGATTATGTCGCACGAGCAAGCGATTATGCAGTGCAAAGGTTATCTTGAAAAGTTTACAAACGCAAAGATAACTACCTGTGCAAACACAGCCGTTGGTGCTAAAATGTTGGCTGAAAGTGGTAGGCGCGATTTGGCTGTAATATCTTCAAGAGAGTGCGCTGAACTTTACGGCTTGAAAATTTTAGAGACTAATATTCAAGATAGCAATAATAACTACACAAGATTTATTCTCATTGCAAAGGATATGGAATTTTATTCTGACGCAAGGAAAATTTCAATAATGACCACCCTTCCACAAAACGCACCTGGAAGCTTAAATAAATTGCTTTCAAAGTTTGCTAATATTGGCATTAACCTTACAAAACTAGAATCTCGCCCAATAGTTGGCTCTAGCTTTGAATTTATGTTTTACTTTGATTTTGAGTGTGATATTAAGGATAAGGGCGTTCAAAACCTGCTTTCAGAACTTGATAACTCTACCGAGCAGTTTACTTTCCTTGGTGCATATAGTGAGATAATTTAGGTTATGGAAAATAAAAAGTTTGCTCTTATTGGAAAAACGTTAAAGCATAGCTATTCTAAAACTATTCACGCAAAACTTAGCGATTATGATTATGATTTGGTTGAGCTTAAAGAAGACCAGATTAAAGACTTTGTGTTTAGCGATATCAACGGTTTTAACGTAACGATACCGTATAAGAAGAAAATAATAGAATATATTGACGAGCTAGACAAATCTGCCTTAAAAATTGGTGCAGTAAACACCGTGGTTAAAAGAAATGGAAAAACTTACGGCTATAATACTGATTTTAATGGTTTTGCCTATATGCTAAATAGAGCTAGCATAAACGTAAAGGATAAATGCGTTATGGTGCTAGGTAGTGGTGGAACTTCTAACACCGTAACAGCCGTTTGTAATCATTTAGGCGCAAGGAAAATTACCGTTGTTTCTCGTTCGGGTAAGGTAAACTATCAAAACTGCTACGAGTGCACTGATACGGAGATTATTATTAACACAACCCCTATCGGAACGTATCCAGAAGTAGATAATGCGCCCATTGATATTGATAAGTTTAATAATCTAAGCGCCGTGATAGACGTGGTTTATAACCCCCATCAAACTAGACTTATATATAAGGCAAGAGAAAAGGATGTAAATTGCACTTCTGGATTGCCTATGCTAGTTGCGCAAGCAAAATACGCTAAAGATATTTTTCTAAATCAATCTACTTCGGATAGCGTTATTGAGAAAGTTATATCTGAAATACTTTATCAAACGCAAAACGTTGTGCTTATCGGTATGCCAGGTAGTGGCAAAAGTACGGTTGGAAAGCTATTGAGCCAAAAACTAAATAGAGAGTTTATCGATACCGATGAAGAAATTGTTAAGAGAGTAGGTAAAACTATCCCTGAAATATTTAATGAGCTAGGCGAAGAATATTTTAGAAAAATAGAAAGTCAAGTGTTAAACGACGTGGGTAAACTTTCTGGCAAGGTTATAGCCACGGGTGGTGGTGTGGTAAAGAATAGAAATAACCACTTTTTCTTAAAATGCAACGGCAATATAATCTATTTAGATAGAGAAGTAGAAAAGCTTGCCACAACCAGTCGTCCACTCTCAAAGGATATTAGCGCTGTAAGAAAGCTATATAAAGAGAGAAAAGATTTATACAACGAGTTTGCAGATTTTATAGTAGATAATAACGGAAAAGTTGATGCGACCGTAAAGGAGATTATAGAAATATTATGAAAATTTTAGTTATAAACGGTGTAAACCTAAATATGCTAGGCGTAAGGGAAAAAGAACTTTATGGTGATAAAGATTACAAGGCGCTAGTTAAATTTGTAAAACAATACGCAAAGCAAAAAGGCGTTAAAGTAAAGTGCTATCAAAGTAATTTTGAAGGTGCAATCGTTACGGCAATTCAGCAGGCTTATAAAAAATATGATGGCATCATACTTAACGCAGGCGCTTATACCCACACCAGCATAGCAATTCTAGATGCCCTTAAATCTGTTAATATCCCTGCCGTAGAAGTGCATATCACTAACCCAGAGCAAAGGGAAGATTATAGAAAACGCTCTTTCGTTAAAGAGTTTGCCTTTTTAACTATTGCAGGCAAAGGCTTTGATGGTTATGCCCAAGCAATCGATGCTTTATTAGAAAAATCAATAAATAAAAACTAAAAGCCATAAGGGCGTTTCTCATAGGGATTTTTTAAAACATTATAAAAGAGTAGCAAATTTCTGCTACTCTTTTCATTTTTTCTTTGCAAAATACACGACTTTGCTTGCAAAGTATAGTGTGCTACACTTTAGGAAAATACTAGTATCTTTTTATTTAAGGATTTTAATAGTGTGTTTGCTTGAGAATAACAATTTTCTGCATAGTCATATCCATCGCTATTCCACAATTCTTGCATTTTATTATAGTTAGTTGCATTACTAATTGTGTAAGTATAATTTACAGTAGCAAAATTAGGAAACAAGGGTTGTGAAGTATCATCTATTGATATCTCATCTATATTATAAGTTATTACAACACTACCACCTGAAGCTGAAGAAGATGATATGCCCGTTCTTGAGTAAATACCTTTACACAGTATTGTTTTATTTGCTAAATTTACAGTAATACCAATTGAAAATTCATCTTGAATTACAGCCATACCACCCATATTGTTCGATTTTGAATATCCACGCAATAACATTATTTTTTGTGTTGCTGGATAATATCTCAAAACGTTTTTTATTGAGGCTACGCTGTATTCTGATATTTCGTAATAAGATGTATCGCTATTTTCATCAGGTGTATTCCAATATTCATCTTGTAGGGTGGTGCTATCGGAAAAATAAGATTTTACCGTTGAAGAGTTTGCGAAATTAACATTTTTTAAATTTGTTAAAGGTCTTACAGATGCATATACTTCTAAATCTTTATCAGGCATCGTATATGGAAAATACACAGAAGACGACATCGTTTCTGTTGAATACCAAATATCATTTTCTACAACATAACCATCAATTAAAGACGGATAAATTTTATAATCGCTTGGATTATATATGGTTGCTCCCTTTTCCCATGATGTTAATATTTTACGAGTTTTTGTTCCATCCTTATTTACTAAAACCAAAACTACATCGTGCTCTTGTCCACCCAAACTATAATCCGTGCAAGCCGTAAAGTTAAAAGAAATGGCACATAAAAGAAGTAAAGAAATAATACTGACAATAATTTTTTTCATAAAAACCTCCAAAAAAATAAAATAAAAAGTGCGACAACCGAAGTCGTCGCACAAAAACGCAAACTCCGATAGTCGCCAAACCAATTTCAAGCAAGTAAGGATAACCATACTAAAAACCTGATGGAATTTGCATTTTATCAAATTCATTGATTTTTAGTATGCTTAAAATAAGTATAAATATATCCTTAAAAAGGAAAATATCCCTACTTTTGCTTGTTATGAAATTGATTTGGCAAAATTATTATAGCATTTATAAACAATTTTATCAAGCAGTTTTGTGTGGATAAAAGAAAACTCGACTTATTAAAAGTCGAGTTTCTGAACTATTTAATTTAAATCCCTAAGAGTGACGCGATTAACCGTGGCTTTTATTTTTTATATGCAATCGCAAAAAATTTCATTTTTTTTAAAAAGTAGTATATATACGATTGACTTTATCACTTTACCGTGCTAAAATGGTAAAGAATTAAAACGAGGGAGAGATTATGGAAAAGTTTTCGATGGAAATGTTTAACGAGTTTTTTAGCGCAGTACTAAAGCTTAAGACAGTTAAAG
>JAZOMU010000036.1:0-59824 GCA_045654125.1 Christensenellaceae bacterium | reverse complement strand
AAAATTATGGCTGAAAAAAGATTTCAATTTAGAAAAGAATTAGTAACAGCTCATTTCCCGATAGAGCTATCGAACGAGTCGTTAAAAGCAGGCGAAATTTCGCTAGGGAACGGTGTTAAGTTTGCCACAACTGATAATGCCGTTATTAAGCATGCTATTGATGATTTAAACAAATTTTTACAAGTTTCACTAAAAGTGAGCACTAATGAGAAAGCCGTTGAAATCTCTTTTGAAATCACAAAAGATGGGCTTGAAGACGTTTGTGATTACAAAGGTAGAGTAATCGACGTTAAAAATAATAAAATTACTATTAAAGCCTTTGACGATAGGGGTGTTGCACAAGCAATTTATGATTTAGAAGACATGATGACTTCTAGAAAAGCACCATTTGTTAAAATTGGCAAATATAAAAATAAACCGATTTTTTCGCCTCGTATGGCTCATTCAGCATATGACGTAGACGTTTTTCCTAACGGATATTTGCAAAAATTAGCACGTGAGGGTATTGATGCTATTTTAGTGTTTACCCGTGGTGTAAATACCCCAGGTAATCCTGCGCTTAAAAACTTTGATTATAACGATTTAATTGATAGGGCTGAAAGTTATGGCATAGACGTATATGCATATAGTTATTTGCCTAATTTTAATTCGCCGCACGATGAAAATGCAGAAGAAGTTTATGAAAATATTTACGGTCCTGTATTTAAGGCGCATAATAAACTTAAAGGTATGGTGTTTGTTGGCGAATCTGTAGAATTCCCAAGCAAGGACGAACATACCACAGGTAGACCGTTTACACAATTTCTTAATGAAGATAATTTACCTGACCCCAAATCTGCACCTGGTTGGTGGCCGTGTAAGGACTTTCCACAATGGGTTAACCTTGTTAAGAAAGTTATTCGCAAGTATAAGGCTGATGCAGATATTGTATTTTGGACGTATAACTGGGGTTGGGCACCTGAAGAAGAACGTATAAAGCTAATCGACAGTCTGCCTACGGATATTAGCTTATTGGTTACTTTTGAAATGTTCCAAAACTTGCCTACAAAATACGGCATTACCGAAAGAGTTTGCGATTACTCGGTTGCTTTTGAAGGTCCTGGCGATTATTTTATTAGCGAAGCAAAGGCAGCTAAGCGCAGGGGAATTAGACTATACACTCAGGCAAACGCCGGTGGTAGAACTTGGGATTTTGGTTGTATGACCTATGAGCCTTTCCCACAACAATGGATGCGCCGTTATCAAGCTATGCGTGATTGCCATGAGAAGTACAATTTATCAGGCGTGATGGAGTGTCACCACTTTGGATTTTGGCCTTCCTTTATTACAAAAATTGAGAAAAAAGCTTATGAATACTATACTGATGCTCCTGAAAAAATTTTGCACGACGTAATTAGCGAATTTTCTGAAGGTGAAACGGAAAAGTGTTTAGAAGCATTAAATTATTGGAGCGATGCAATAAGGCTTTATATGCCTACTGATGACGAGCAGTATTGTGCAATGCGAGTAGGCCCTGCGTACCCACTTGCTTTAGGAATTTTCCCTAGAGCGCCACAATCATTGATGAAAGAAGAGGTTATGTTCGGTGCAGGTATAAATGAAGAATACCACTTGCAAAGTGGTAGAAAATCAGCAGAAGGTTTGTTTACTCTTCATAGCGTTAGAATGAGAGTTGAGATGAAAATTCTTACCGATGCAATTAAGTTGATTAAAAATGGTATTGCAATATTTAAATCGCTAAAGAAAAAGAATAAACAAATAAAACGCCTAATAAATATGGGCGAGTATATGGTTGCTTGTTTTACTACCGATATTAACGTTAAGAAGATGTATATTTATAGGCAGAGATTGTTTATTGCAGGTAGCAACAAGGAAGTTAGAAGTATTATCGATGGAATAAGAAAACTAGGCGAAAAAGAAATTAAAAATGCTGAAAAAGCGCTTAAAATCGTTGATAAAGATAGTTCTTTAGGGTATGAGCCTTCAATGGGTTACGGTGGCGATAGGGCGCATATTGAGTGGAAAATCAGGCAGGTTAAACATATGTTAACTTATGAGCTTGGTATTTATGAAAACGGGTTAAAATTTTAATAAAAAACGGACGAATTAAATTTCGTCCGTTTTATTTTTGTTATTATTGATTAATCGTTTTATCTCTATCGTGCCTATACATACCTATAAAGATTGAGCAAATGCTAATTATTTCACAAATTATTGCTCCAATTGAAAGATGGCAAATGTTATAAGCAAGCCATGATGGTGAAGATATTAAACCAAGTCTACGCACGGCTTTTGAATTTGCTAACATAAAGCCGATAGAACTTGCCGTCATACCGATTACGGGAAGGAACTCAATTATAAAGTTTGTTAAGTTGGGCTCTACATTGAAAAGAGTAAACGATAGAATGTAAAGTGAAAAGTATATTATTATAAAACATAAAAGCCAAGTAAAGTGAGTTGAGCGTAGTTTTTCTGAAAAAAGAAAAATAATTGCTCTAATAGTAGCAACTAAATTTAATAAACCACCAATAGTGGCGCCTAGCATAAAAAAGCTAATGGAGAAAAGTGCGCCTCCAAAGAGTTGAAAAGTAATTAAATAAGCTTGTTTTTTGTGTTGAAAGGATAAGATGTTGCAAGCCATTGCTAGGATGCTTATTATCTGTCCAGCAATTTCAATATTGGTCATAGAGCCCTCATAATCTTTAAATAATAAACAAAACCCCACGTTAAGATGAGGTTTTGATGGTGGGCAGGGGTGGATTCGAACCACCGAAGTCGCTGACGACAGATTTACAGTCTGTTCCCTTTGGCCACTCGGGAACCTGCCCGTTTTTAATATTAAATTTTGGAGCTGGTGACTGGAATCGAACCCGCAACCTGCTGATTACAAATCAGCTGCTCTGCCAGTTGAGCTACACCAGCAAAGTGTTAAAATAACTTGGTGCCTCGGGGCGGAATCGAACCACCGACACAGGGATTTTCAGTCCCTTGCTCTACCTACTGAGCTACCGAGGCATTTGTTATTTTATGAAAATGCTTGTAGCAATACAAGCATTTTCTTTGGCGACCCGGAAGGGGCTCGAACCCTCGACCTCCAGCGTGACAGGCTGGCGTACTAACCATCTGTACTACCGGGCCAAATATTAAATTATGGTGGGCCTTCACGGACTCGAACCGCGGACCAATCGGTTATGAGCCGACCGCTCTAACCAACTGAGCTAAAGGCCCTAAAAATCGTCTTTGAATGTTTTGAAAATACTGGTCGGGGTGAAGAGACTCGAACTCCCGACCCCATGGTCCCAAACCACGTGCGCTACCAACTGCGCTACACCCCGCTCATTCACGACGCTTTAATATACTATAATAAATACAAAAAAAAGTCAACAATTTTTAAGTGGTTTTTATAAAATTTTTTAATTATTTTTATATTTAATTATTTTGACAAAAAATTATAAGTTTTTACTTTTAATTGCAAAATTTAATAATTAAATAGTGATATTTTTATTTGTGTAAAAATTAGGGAGTAATTATGGAAATAAAATATAAAAAATCAGCAAATGATTTAACAGTATACGTTTACGGGGAGCTAGATGAGTGTTCTGCCTCTCAAACAAAGGTAATATTGGATAAATTGTTGCTGGATAATTTAAATTCGAATAAAGTTGTTTTTGATTTATCGGGGTTATCTTTCATGGATAGCACAGGGATAGGGTTACTTATTGGCAGGTATAAAAAACTTAAACAGTTGAATATTCCGTCCTACATATCAGGCGCAACGTTAGCTACTGAAAAAGTTATTGAACTTGCTGGGCTTTATAGTATTATGCCTAAATGTTAATAGGAGATATATATGGATATAAACAATAAAATTAGACTGGAGTTTTTATCACTTTCACAAAATGAATCCTTTGCTAGAAGCGTTGTTGCCTGTTTTGCGTTGCAGTTGAATCCAAGCGTTTCGCAGATAGCTGATGTTAAAACAGCAGTAAGCGAAGCTGTAACTAATTCTATAGTACACGGCTATCCAAATGGAATTGGCAAAATAATCTTGGAATCAGAGCTTGTAAAGGACGAGATACATATAAACGTTTTTGATAACGGAGTTGGGATAGACAACGTTAATCAAGCCTTAGAGCCGTTTTATACAACTAAAGAAAATGAAGAACGTTCTGGCATGGGTTTTACCATAATGCAAAGCTTTATGGATAGCGTTCGCGTTGAATCGGAAAAAGGCAAAGGAACTAAGGTTTATATGTCAAAAAAGATTTTTTTTTAATAAAGCAGGAGTATAATGCTAAATCAAGATGAATTACTTGATTACGTAAGAAAAGCAAAAAAAGGGGACGAACAAGCTAAAAATATAATATTTACCAATAATACGCCTTTAATAAAAAGTATAATTCGTAGATTTGTTAACAAAGGCGTTGAGTATGATGATTTGTATCAAATTGCTAGCATAGGGTTCTTAAAAGCAATAAACAACTTTGATGAAAGTTTTGGTGTAAAGTTTTCAACTTACTCCGTGCCTATGATAATAGGCGAAGTAAAAAGATATATGCGTGATAACGGTGCAATAAAGGTTTCTCGCACGTTAAAAATCTTAGCAAATAAAATAAATCGATTTATTGATGCATATCAACTTGAGAATAACAACTCTCCAAGCATAGAATTTTTAGCAAAAAAATTTGAAGTTTCACCTGAAGAAGTGGTTTTTGCTCTAGATAGCGCCAAACTTCCAATATCTATATTTGACAAGTTTGAAGATGAGGATGATGGTAAAGAGCTTATTGATAAATTACCTTACGTTGACGAAGAGGATAAAACGTTAAACAAAATACATTTATCTAATATTATAGAAAGCTTAAACGACAGAGAAAAGAAAATTATAACATTAAGATACTTTAGAGATAGAACTCAAAGTGAAATAGCTGAAAATTTAGGCGTTTCACAAGTGCAAGTTTCTCGGCTTGAAAATAAAATTATAAATAAATTACGGCTAAAATTTTAGCCGTTTTTTTGTATATGTTTTTTATTTTTGCTAAGAATACCTGTATATGAGAAGTTGTGATACAAATTTTATGTTCTTAAAAGCAATTGATGAACGTGAAATACTGATTAAAAATTTTAGCAAAAAGGAAGAGAAAAATGAGCGAAAAAAACAAGTATCAAAATGATAATTATTTAGAATACGTTAAAGCTATATCACCAAGAACTCACGAAATTAGAACTTTGTTTCACGCTTTTTGGGTTGGTGGAGTAATTTGCTGTATTGGTCAAACGTTTAGATATCTTTTAGAGTTAGGGTTTAGTTTAAGTGGTGACGAGTTATCATCTTACGTGTCTATGATAATGATATTTTTAGGCTCGTTTTTTACTGGATTAGGAATTTATGATAGAATAGGTAAATATGCAGGTGGTGGCTCAATTGTGCCCATTACTGGATTTGCTAACTCTGTTGTTTCGCCTGCAATGGAATTTAAGACGGAAGGATATATTTACGGCACTGCTGCTAAAATGTTTGTTGTCGCTGGGCCAATAATCGTTTTTGGTATTGCAAGTAGCGTACTTGTAGGGATTTTATATTTTATAGGTTTTAGGATATTTTAATGAGAAGTTTTTATTTTAAGAATAAGCCTAGTATAATCGGTGTTTCAAGTATTGCCGGTCCGAAAGAAAGTCAGGGTTGCATTGGAAAATATATAGAAATTAAACTCGATGACGATATGTTTGGGGAACAAACCTTTGAGAAAGCAGAAACAAAAATGTTGTGCGCTTCAATAAAAAACAGTATTCAAAATGCAAAATTAAGTGAGCGTGATATAGATGCAATGATTTCAGGGGACTTGCTAAATCAAATTATAGCGTCAACATTTTCAGCTAGAAATTTTGAATTCGGATATTTGGGCGTATATAATGCTTGCGCTACGTTTGTAGAAGCTTTGCTTTTAGGTGCAGTTATGATTGATGGTGGATATATGAATAAGGCTTGTTGTTCGGCTAGTAGCCATTTCGCTTCTGCTGAAAGACAATATCGCTATCCATTAGAACTAGGCTGTACTAGACCCCCACAGGCGCAATGGACGGTAACAGGGGCAGGTGCAACAGTTTTATCTAATGATGGCGTAGGTCCTAAAATAAGTGGCGCAACTATAGGGCGTGTAGTCGATTTTGGCGTTACCGATGCTAACAATATGGGCGCTGCAATGGCGCCTGCTGCAGCAGATACGTTATTAACACATTTTTCTGAATTAGGTGTAAACCAAAACGACTATGACTTGATTGTTACAGGTGATTTAGGTGCGCTGGGTTCAAGAGTTTTTAAGGATTTAATGTGGGAAAAAGGCTTTGACGTAGAAAACCAACACGTTGATTGTGGGGAATTAGTTTATTGTATAAGCGAAGGTGATTATCAGGGTGGAAGTGGTGCTGGTTGTAGCGCATTAGTATTTAATTCATATTTATATAAAAAATTAAAGAATAAAAAGTTAAATAAAATCTTATTGATGGCTACGGGTGCGTTGTTGTCTTCTGTATCTTCCCAACAAGGAGAAAGTATACCAGGGATTACACACGCTGTAGTAGTGGAGTGTTAAATGTTAGTTGAAATATTATTGATGTATTTAAAAGTTTTTGCAGTTGGTGGAATTATTTGCACAATAGCACAACTTTTAATAAATTATACAAAAGTAACTGCTGGAAAAATTTTGGTATATTTTTTATTGGTAGGGGTTTTACTGCAATCAGTAGGGCTTTATCAATATGTAGTAGATTTTGCTGGAGCAGGCGCAACGGTACCAATTTGTGGGTTTGGATATCTACTTGCAGATGGCGCGATTAAAGGTGCTAAAATTAGCTTGTTTAAAGCAATAACGGGTGGCATAAGTGCTGCTGCTATGGGGATTACTGCTGCAATAATTTTCGGCTATATTTTTGCGTTAATTTTCAAATCTAGGTCTAAGAAAAACTAACCTACAATATCATTTAGTATGATAGAGTGTTCAACTGAAAATATTTGGTACAGAAAACGTCGTTGCATAAACAAAAAACGCTTTGCGACGTTTTTTATTATAATAGCAATTTTAATTAGCGTTTTTTTATATGGAAAATACTGTGTGGGAAAACAAATTTATAATATTTGTTCTAGTTACGTTTATGCTTTTAGTACCGAATCTGTTAATGCTACTGTTTTAGAATCCTTAGATATTCAAACTGATTATTCAAGCCTTATATTTGTTGAAAAGAACAATGTTGGTGAAATTGTGTTGATTAGCGCCAATTCACAAAAAATAAATTACATAAGTCAATCTATTTCCTTAAAGACAAAAAATAAACTGAAAACTAAAATTAGCAATGGAATACCAATCCCTTTGCTTGCATTTTTAGGTGTTGATATTTTTAATGGGTATGGTCCGATTATTCAGTATAAAACAATAAGCGTAACTAGTGTTGAGTGTGATTTTGATTCAGTATTTAAAAGTGTTGGTATAAATCAAACGTTACATTCAATATACGTAACGGTAACTAGTATTGTAAAGGTACATACGATTTTTGAAGTAAAAAATATAAAAAGTCAAAATAAAATTTTGATTAGCGAAGCTGTGCTCGTTGGTAAAGTGCCTGAAACATACTTAAATGGTAAGTTATTCGGTTAAAATATTCTTAATAACCATATTGAGTTATAAATCCTTGACAAATAAGAAAAAAACTTATATAATTAGTAAAAACTATGAAAAAGAAAGACGTGCTATTAAAATTTGTCAAGAGATAAAAACCCGTAGGCTGAAAGGTTTTTACTGATTTTGTGCGTTATTCACTTTGGAGTTGTGTACCGAACTAATAGTAGGCTACATCGGTTAATTTCCGTTATCGAATTTTGAGGCTTAATAATTTTATTAAGTGAATTAGGTGGTATCGCGTTTAAAACGCCCTATTTTTTGGGCGTTTTTTATTTTTTAGGAGGAGTTATGCAAGAAAAATTTGAATTGCTTAAACAAAAAGCAAAAGAAGAACTAAAAACTGTAGTCTCAAGTAACGAATTGCCTGAATTAAGGGCAAAATATATTGGTAAAAACGGTGAGGTTACGGCACTGCTACGTGGCATGAAAGATATACCTGCTGATAAACGTGCTGAATTTGGTAAGTTAGTAAATGATTTAAAAGAAGAAGTTTCTTCATATTTTAACCAAAAAGAAACCGAACTAAAGGATGCTGAACTATTAAAAAAGTTTGATGCAGAAGCCGTTGACGTAACGCTACCAGGCAACGTTAAAAAAATAGGTGGCTTACACCCGTTAAATATTGTTAAGAATAAAATTTTAGATGCCTTTTGTGGCATGGGGTTTGAGGTGTTTGAAGGCCCTGAAATAGATACCGATTACTACTGTTTTCAGGCGTTAAACATACCAAAAGACCACCCTGCGCGTGATATGCAGGATACATTTTATATAACGGATAATATTTTATTAAGACCACATACTTCTCCAGGTCAGGTTCGTACTATGGAAAGAAAACAGCCACCAATTAAAATATTAAGCCCTGGTAGAGTTTATAGAGCTGATGATGATGCTTCTCACTCTCCAATGTTCCATCAAATTGAAGGATTGGTTGTGGATAAAGGCGTTTCATTGTGTGATTTGAAGGGGCTTTTGGACGAGTTCGTTAAGATTATGTTTGATGACCAAACTAAAACTCGTTTTAGGCCTTCATATTTTCCATTTACAGAGCCTAGCGTAGAAGTAGACGTTACTTGTTGCAAGTGCCATGGTAAAGGTTGTAGTTTATGTAAAGGAACTGGCTGGATAGAAATTTTGGGCGCAGGTGTAGTTAACAAAAAAGTTCTAGAAATGAGTGGTATTGATTCAGAAGTTTATTCTGGACTAGCTTTTGGTCTTGGAATTGAAAGAATTACAATGATTAAGTACGGCATTTCTGATATAAGAACGTTATTTGAAAACAACGTTAAGTTTTTACAGCAGTTTAATAGGAGATAATTATGAAAGCACCACTTTCTTGGTTAAAAGATTACGTAGATATTGATTGTTCACCAGAACAACTTAAAGAAAAGTTGTTTTCTTGTGGGTTTGAAGTTGAAGATATGGTTTACGTTGCTAAACATATCGATAAAATTGTTACTTGTAAAATATTAAAGATTGAAAAGCATCCTAATGCCGATAAACTTTCGGTTACAACCGTTGATGCAGGCGATTATGGTAACTTGCAAATTATAACAGCAGCTACAAATATTTTTGAAGGCGCAATCGTGCCAGTTGCATTAGATGGTTCTACTCTAGCTAATGGTGAAAAGATATTTAATGGCGAACTTCGTGGACTTCCTTCTTATGGTATGTTTTGTAGTGGGGAAGAATTAGGTATTACAGACGACTGGTATAATGGAGCATCTACTCATGGAATTTTAATATTTAAAGAAGACTATCCATTAGGTAAATCCGTAAAGGAAATTTTGGAATTAGAAGACGTTATGTTTGACATAAACGTAACGGCAAATAGACCTGATTGCCAATCGATTTTAGGTTTAGCTAGAGAAGTTGCTGCAGTATTAAATAAACCGTTGAAAATGCCTGATTTAACTTATACGGTTGCTAATGAATTGTCTACGACTAAAAAGATTAAGGTAACAAACAATGCTTTGGACTTGTGCCCAAGATATATGGCGCATCATGTTTCTGATATTAAAATTGAACAATCGCCACGTTGGATGAAGAGAAGGCTTGCATCTATGGGCGTTCGTTCAATAAACAATATAGTAGATATTACTAATTTTGTATTGCTAGAAATTGGTCAGCCTATGCATGCTTTCGATTTAGAGGACCTAAAAGGAAGGGAAATTGTTGTTCGTAGGGCAATTGATGGCGAAGAAATTACAACTCTAGACGAAAAAGTGTTTTCATTAGATAGTGAAAAGCTAGTAATTTGCGATGCTCAAAAACCGGTTGCACTAGCAGGTGTTATGGGTGGCCTTAATAGTGGAATAAAAGACAAAACTAAAGAAGTAGTTTTTGAATCGGCTAAATTTGTGCGTGATAATATCCGTAAAACTTCTAGAATTTTAGGACAAAGAACTGATGCTTCTTCTAGATATGAAAAAGGCGTTGATTTCTATTCTGTTGAAACAGGTATGAAACGTGCATTAAATCTAATTTGCGCGTTGAATTGTGGTAAGGTTGCTTATGATTTTTATGATTTAACTGCTGAAAAAATAGAAGAAAAGGTTATCAATACAACCTTTGCTAAAGTTAACGGCGTTTTAGGTATTAACGTTCCAAAAAATAAAATTGTTGATATTTTAACAAGATTAAGCTTTAAAGTTGAGGTGTTAGATGACAATCTAATGGTAACCGTGCCATTGTTTAGAGAAGATATGGAAAGCTATCCTGATATTGCTGAAGAAATTATTAGAGAATACGGATACGATCATATTCAATCAACTTTGCTTAAAACTTGCTCTATTACTAACGGTGGTTTAACTGATGAGCAAAAGAAAATTGAAGGGCTAAAAGATTTTTTAATCGGTTATGGCTTTAATGAAATGATAAACTATTCTTTCGTTTCGGAAAAGGAATACGATATGTTTGGCATAGACAAAAACAGTGCTGAACATAAATTTATCAAAATTATAAATCCAATTGGCGAAGACCTTGCTGTTATGAGAACTTCGCTATTACCTTCAGCCGTTCGCTCTGCTTGTTATAATATCAACAGAAAAAATTATGAAGGTAGATTATTTGAGCTTGCAAAAATTTACAATCCAAAATCTCTACCATTATCAGAGTTGCCAACAGAAAATCTAACACTATCATTGGTAGCGTTTGGTGAAAATGAAGATTTCTTTACCATCAAAGGCGTTGTGGAAGAAATTTTATCAAGCTTTGCAAAAGGTGCAAAAGTTAAATACGTTCGCTCGAATGAAAAATGTATGCACCCAACAAGGTCAGCAGATATTTACGTTAATGATAAACTAATTGGTTATGTAGGTCAAATTCATCCGTTAGTTTTAGCTAAGCTTGATGTGGATAAACAAGTTTATGGTGCTGAAATTAGTTTTGATAAATTAAAATCACATTTTGCAGATAAGATTATGGCAAAGCCAATTTCAAAATATCCGTCTATCGAAAGAGATATAGCGATAGTTACAGACAACAAAGTTTTATACTCTGATGTTTTAGACGTTATAACAAAGTTTGGTGGTGAATATTTAGCTAACGTTAAATTGTTTGATATTTATCAAGGCGCACAAATTGGTGAAGGCAAGAAGAGTTTAGCGTTTAATTTAATTTTCCTTTCAAATGAAAGAACGTTAAACGTAGAAGAAATTGACCAAACCATAAAAAATATTCTTGAAGGACTTAAGCAAGAATTAAAAGCCGAATTAAGATAATGGTATCTCAAAAGACGTTAAAGACAATTGAATATGGCAAAATCATGGCAGAAGTAAGCAAGTATGCCGTGCTTAACGACACGAAAAACCAAATTTTGTCTTTCGTGCCTTTAACGTCGCTTAGAGAGGCTGAAGAATTACTAAATAGAACTGAAGAGGCATTTAAATATCTATATACTTATAGTATCGGTGGAATTTATTATTTTGACAACGTATTTGATGAATTGGCTCGCGTGGAAAAAGGTGGCGTATTAAATATTGCCGAATTATTAAAGGTTGCTTCAAATTTAAGAAGTGCAAGAACTCTTAAAACAGCCGTATTTGCTGTAAACGATGAAAACTTAGTTTTAATAAAAGAAATTGCTAGTAGGCTGTTTATAAATCAAGAATTTGAAAAGGAAATTGCTGATAAGATAATTTCAGAAGATGAGTTGAGTGATAATGCTTCGCCCAAGCTGTATTCAATAAGAAAAAGTATAAGAACAATAAACGCTAGGATTCGTTCCCAGCTTCATTCTTATATCCGTAGGGGAATGAGTAAGTATCTTCAAGATAGCGTTGTAACAATGCGCCAAGATAGATACGTTATACCTGTAAAAAGCGAGCATAGAAGTGCTATTAAAGGGTTTATACACGACCAATCATCTTCAGGTGCAACGGTTTTTATAGAGCCGGAGCAGGTTATGGAACTAAATAACGACCTAAAGAAAGCCTTGTTTGATGAGGCAGAGGAAATATACAGAATTTTAGCTGATTTATCAGCTAAAGTTGCTTTAATGGCTGATGCTATTCGTTATAATACTGAAAATTTAGTAGAGATTGATTGCTATTTTGCTAGGGCTGAATATTCGTTTAAGAATAAATGTACTAGGCCTAAACTGAATTTTAATGGCGTTATAGAGATTAAGCGTGGTAGGCATCCATTGATTGATAAAAACTCTGTTATTCCCGTAAACGTAAGCCTTGGTAAAGATTACAATTTCTTATTGGTTACAGGGCCGAATACGGGTGGTAAAACGGTAACACTTAAGCTGTGTGGCTTGCTTTCTCTTATGGCTATGAGTGGGCTTTTTATCCCTGCTGATGACGATAGCGAAGTTTCTATATTTAACAATGTATTTTGTGATATAGGAGATGAGCAAAGCATAGAGCAAAGCTTGTCTACCTTTTCATCACATATGTTAAATATTATAAACATCTTAAACAACGTAGATGAAAAAAGTTTAGTTTTGCTTGATGAAATTGGTGCAGGTACCGACCCAGAAGAAGGTAGTGCATTAGCTTTATCGATTATTGAAAAACTTTTAGAGAAAAATTGTTTTGGTATTATAACAACCCACTATTCTAGATTGAAAGAGTTTGCAATGCAAAATAATAGAATAGAAAATGCATCTATGGAATTTGATGCTGAAACTCTTAAGCCAATGTATAAACTTAACATTGGCATACCGGGTAGTTCAAACGCGATTGATATTGCAAAGGCGTTAGGATTAGAAAGTTCGGTTATTTCTAATGCTCTTTCGCTATTATCGGATAAGCAAATAAATTTTGAAAGCGTGCTTAAAAAAGCCGAAGAGAGTAGGCGCACGGCTGATAAGCTTTCGCTTGAACTTGAAAAAATTAAAGAATTAAAAGAGCAGGAGCTTGCTAACGTAACGGCAGAAAAAGATAGGCTAATAAAAGAGCGTGAAAAGATTTACACTACGGCAAAGCTAGAAACTAAGCGTATCGTTGCCGATAAACTTGCCGAGGCTGAAGAAATTATAGAAGAGCTTAAAAAAATATTGCGAACTGCTAACTTAGAAAGCAAAGAGCTGTTTAGGGCTGGCGAACTTAAAAATAGGCTTAAAAATAGTAAATATTTATCAATAGAAGATGAAAACAAGCCCTTTGAGTTGATAAAATGCCAAGTAACTGATTTAAAAGTTGGTAATAAGGTGTATGTAAATTCGCTTGACGCATATGCAAAGTTATACGCTATATACCCAAACAAAAAAGAAGCTGTAGTTTTAATTGGTGATATTAAAACTGTGGTAAAAATTAGCGATTTGTTTAATAGCGAAACTATAAAAGAAAACAAACCTTTAGTAAAAGTTCAAAAAAGGTCTATGTTGGGTGCAATGCCATTGTTAGAGCTTAACGTTGTGGGAAAAACTTCGCTTGAAGCGTTAGAAGACGTTAAATATTTTATTGACCAAGCTGTAGTAAATGGTATTGAAGAAATAAAAGTGATTCACGGTGTTGGGCAAGGGATTCTGCTTAAGGAAATCCGTAATTACCTAAAAACCGATAAAAACGTGTTAGAGTTTAGAAAAGGCAAATACGGTGAAGGCGAAAACGGTGTAACAATAATTAAATTAAAGTAAGATTAGGATTAGTATGAAAGACGTATTTTACGAAGAAACGGCAAGTGTTCAGGATGAAAAAAAAGAAGCTTTAAAATTTAATATAATGAATGTATTGTCTATAATGTTTTTTATTGTTTCGGCAATATGGTTAGTTTTTTCAATAACGTTATATGAACTTAGTGGTAACGTTTTATGGGACATTATAGGTATTGTTGGGCCTGAATTGATATTTATTTCATCTGCGATTTTCTTCTTTTATTTTAAATTTAAATTTTTTGTTGATTACGATTATACATTTGTTTCGGGAACAATCAAGGTTTCGAAAGTAATAAAAAATACAAATAGACGACTTATGTTTAAGTTTGATACTAATCAAATCTATAAATTAGGCAAATATGCTAGTGCAACCTATAACAAGTATAAATTAATGCCAGACATTGATGAAGTTATACTTACATCGAACGCGCACCCTTTAGGTGGAAAAGAATTGTGTTATCTATACGTTGTAATAAATGCTGAAAAGAAATTGCTCGTTTTCGAATGTACTGAAACATTTATAGTTAACGTACTTAAGTTTTCTAATAAAAACATTATTGAAGAGGATTTTAAATGATTTATTTTGACAACGCTGCAACAACTAAGCCGTTTGAAAATTCAATTAGATTAGCTGAAAAATTCAATAATGATGCTTATTATAATCCTTCAACGCTTTATTCGGTTGGTTTAAGTTGTGCTAGAGAGATAAAAAGTGCCAAAGAAAGCATACTAAAAAATCTTGGAGCAAAAGATTGTGATGTTTTGTTTACCTCTTGTGGTACGGAAAGTGATAATCAAGCTATTTTTTGTTGCGTAAAAAAGGGTTCGTATTTGACTGATTTAGGGGAGCATTCTGCCGTTTATAAAAGTTTTTTAGAACTAAAACAACGTGGGAATACGGTTGATTTTGTAAAATTAAATCAAGATGGAACTGTGAACGAAGAAGAACTTTATAAAAAAATTGTTGATAATAAAGTTGATTTTGTTTCAATAATGCACGTTAACAATGAAACTGGTGGAATTAACGATGTTAACAAGATTGCTAAAAATATTAAAAGCATAAACAAAAAAATTATTTTCCACGTAGATGGTGTTCAGGCGTTTGGTAAAATTCCGTTTAGATTAGCGCCGGAAATTGATTTGTATTCTATTAGTGCGCACAAGATAAACGCATTAAAGGGAGTTGGTGCGTTAATTAAGCGCAAAAATGTTAGCGTTGCCCCGTTAATATATGGTGGTGGACAAGAACTTGGGCTTAGAAGTGGAACGGAAAATGTTTTTGGTATAAAAGTTTTTGAATATTCTACGATAAATCATTATCAAAACATAAAAGTAAATTTTGAGCGCGTTAAAAATATAAAAAATGTAATTAGTGAAAATCTAAACAAGGAAACAATTAAAATTATTTCAGGTGAAAATAGTAGCCCTTACATTTTAACCATTTCAGCAGTAGGGCTGAGGGGTGAAGTTGTTATGCATGCGCTTGAAACAAAAGGCGTTTTAGTGGGTAACGGTTCTGCTTGTTCATCAAAAAATAGATATAGCAGGGTTATTGAAGCGTGTAGATACTCGCCAGAAGTTTTAGACGGTGTTGTAAGACTAAGTTTTTCAGCTGAAAACACTATGGAGGAAGCTGAATACGTTGTTAATGTTATAAATGAAACGGTAAATGACTTAAGAAGGAAATTATTATAATGAAAACTGCAATTATTATTAGATACTGCGAAATTCACTTAAAAGGAAAAAATCGTGGTTATTTTGAAAAATTATTAAAAGATAACATTAAAAAATCAATCAAAAATATTGATTGTACTTTTACGGCTATGCATAGCAGATATTTAATTGAAGATTTCGATGAGTATGATGCAGATTTAATAACGGAAAAACTGCAGAAAATCGCAGGAATTCATACGTATAGTAAAGCTTTTGTTGTTGCTAATGATTTTGAAGAAATTGTTAATGCTGCCACGATTTTATGTGAAGGTAAAGTTGGTACCTTTAAAGTAAACACAAATAGGGCTGATAAAAATTTTTCGCCTAACTCGATGGAGACATCTAGGATTTTGGGTGGTAGGTTGCTAGAAAAATATTATGATAAATTGTCAGTTGACGTTAAAGAGCCTTCTTTTACTATTTACGTAGATATTCGTGAAGATGGTAAAACTTTTGTTTATACCGATGTTGTGCCATGTATTAGTGGTATGCCCGTTGGTTCTGCTGGTAAAGGGTTGTTGCTTATCTCAGGTGGTATAGATAGCCCCGTTGCTGGCTATTTAACGTGTAAAAGGGGTATGAAATTAGATTGCTTACATTTTCATAGTTTCCCTTATACTGGAGAGGCAGCAAAAGAAAAAGTAATAGACCTAACAAAAAAGATTGCCGAATACAATGGTGGGGTTAACTTATATATTGTTTCGTTTACTAAGATTCAAGAAGCTATTCACGAAAATTGTCCTGAAGAATTTATGATAACATTAATGCGTAGATTTATGATGAGAATAGCTGAAAGGCATGCGAAAAAATTGGGTGACCAGGCAATAATTACAGGTGAAAGCCTAGGCCAAGTTGCTAGTCAAACAATTGAAAGTATCACGTCGTCAAATTCTGTTGTGACAATGCCTGTTTTGCGCCCACTTATAATGAACGACAAGATAGATATAATTAAAATATCCAAGCAAATAGATACTTACGAAACATCTATTTTGCCATATGAAGATTGCTGTACGGTATTCTTGCCTAAATTTCCTGCTATTCGCCCAAATTTAGATAGGGTGATTAAGGCTGAAAATAAGCTAGATGTTGAAGGTTTAATTGAAGAAGCAATGAAAAATATAGAAAAAATTGTATTGTAATAAAATTAAAAACGAGCTGGATTATTCCAGCTCGTTTTTCCACCAATCATCGTTTACCTGCTTAGTATATTTTATCGAATTTAAATAAATTTCTTTTCCGTAAAAAGTTTTTTCATTGGTTCTATAGTAGGGAATAACTGAATAAAGGTATTTTTGATTATCCTTAACATCTTTATCAATAAAAACTTCTTTGTTATTATTTGCCGTATCGTATACGGCAATTTTTTTATTATTTTGGTGTTTGTAAATTATAGCATCATACAATTGTGTCAAACATAATCGTATCTCAATTCCATATATATTTACTGATATTTTAGGTTTTTTGATTGTTGGGGAGGTAAACTCTGTAGAACGAGCCTTTGGTAGTTTATTTTTCTTAAACAATGCTAATTCTTTATACCTTAAAGGTGCATTTTCATCTGCTAATTTAATAATGTGATTGCTCTCATAACTAATTTTATCAATAAATTCTTCTTGTAAATTTTCTGATTGTTGAATTTTAGTTGGTTTATGGTTGATATAAACTTTATTCCAAATATTTGCTGATTGTTTTGCCGGGATAGTTCCACCTGAAACGCTATTATTCATTAACTCTTTCCCACAATTGCCACACCAAGTTCCCAAAACATATTCTGAAGTATATGATATCGTGTAGGCATCTGTGTTGCCATTTTCATTGCCAACAGTTCCGGTTTTAGCATAAATAGGTAGGTTTGTGTATGATAGCTTTTTAGCTGTTCCATTTTGCACGGTGTATTCTAGCATATCATTTAAAATTCCAACTGTTTCATTGGTAAAAACCTGTTTTGATATTTTCTTGTTTGAAAATATAATTTCGTTGTTTTCGGTAGAAATTTTGTTTATAATTGAAGAAGAGTAAAAGTTGCCTTCGTTAAGGAAAACACCGTATGCAGAAGTTAAATCACATAAGCTAACACCTTTTTCTGTAGCTCCTAAAGCTAAGCACAAACTATTATCGTTATCACTCAATTTAATATCAGTTTTATCTAGATAACTTTTTGCTTTATTTATAGTTATGTGATTTAATAACTTTACGGCACAGGTATTTAAACTTTTTGATAGTGATTCTTTTACGCTTAGGTATCCGTAATATTTATCGTTATAGTTTGAAGGTGTATATCCGTTAAAATTAGTTTTTTCGTCAAGAATTGGCGTGCAAGAATACACCATGTCCGTTTCAATTGCAGGGGCGTAGACTAATAAAGGTTTTAAAGTTGAACCAGGTTGTCTAGGTTCTGGTAATCGAGTTGATCTAAAGGCTACTATTTCATTATATTTATTTAGTAAAATAGTAGAGTTTTGATATTCGTCCGAGCAAATAATTTCATCTTCTAGAATTTTTTGCAAATCAGGGGAAAAAGAAGTGTAAACGTTAAATTTTTTGCTTTTATACGGGCAGTTTTTAATTAGGCTATTAAACTCGTTTCTTGCTATTGTAGAAAAGTTAATACTATTACTTGAATTACCACTATTTATTGCTATATCTTGTGCAAGGTATTGTTTGTAATCTTTCTCTGTAATATAACCTTGTTCTTTCATTTCATATAAAACTATATTTTTTCTTTTAATTGATTTTTCTTTGTTAGTAATGGGCGAGTAGTAAGTTGGTGCTTTAATCATACCTGCTAATAGCGCACCTTCATTAACGTTTAACAACTCGGGCGTTTTGTCAAAATAAAATTTAGACGCTTCTGTGATGCCATAGCAGCCGTTACCAAAATAAATTGTGTTTAAATATTTTTCTAAAATCTCATCTTTTGAATAATTTTTTTCTAGTTTTTTAGCTAATTTAATCTCAGATAATTTTCTTTTTAACGTTTTTTCGTTTGAAAGGTGGGTGTTTTTAATTAGTTGCTGACTGATAGTTGATGCGCCTTCCTTAAAAGAAAAACTTTTTACGTTATTTAAGGTTGCCCTTATCAGCCCTTTATAGTCAACTCCTTTATGCTTATAAAAACGTTTATCTTCAATAGCAATAAATGCGTTTTTAACGTGGCTAGGTATTTTTTCTATGTTTGTTACAGCAATACCCCCTGATTCTTCTGAAAATTTGTTGCCATTTTTATCGTAATAAGTGATAATTCTTTCCATATTAACCAGTTTATCTTTATCAAGATAAATGTTACTAGTCATTATTAAGTAAAACGTTATAAGCGAAATAATTATAATCAAGATAAAACCTAAAACAAAGAGAAGTACTTTCAATGGCGTTTTCATACGTTTTTAGTATGTTTTAGATTAAATATATTATACAAGTTCGCAATTATAAATTGACAAATAATAAATAATAAGTTATTATATTATATATGGAAAATTTTGCAAAAAAATATTATATTACTACCTATGGCTGTCAAATGAATTTACACGAATCGGAAAAAATTGCTGGAATTTTGGAAGATTTGGGGTATGCTTTGGCAACTAGTGAAAATCAAGCAGATATTATAGTTTTTAACACCTGTTGCATTAGAGAAAATGCTGAAGATAGGGCTGAAGGCAATATCGGTGCATTAAAACAATTAAAAAAAGCTAAAAAAGACCTAATAATTGCAGTTGGTGGGTGTATGACGCAACAAAAAAACTTTGCCCCAAAACTGCACGAAAAATTTCCTTTTGTTGACATAATTTTTGGTACGCACAACCTTGAAAATTTTAAGGAATTATTATTAAAAAAACAATCTCAAAAGAAAGCTGTTATTGAAGTATTGGACACTGAAGGGAAAATTATTGAAGGTACGCCAAAGGCACGCACTAGCTTTCCTAATGCTTGGGTAAATATTACGTATGGATGCAATAACTTTTGTTCCTATTGCATTGTTCCTTACGTAAGAGGTCGTGAAAGAAGTCGTCATCCTGATGATATTATTAACGAGTGCAAAGAGTTAGTTTTGCAGGGTTATAAGGAAATAACGTTGCTTGGGCAAAACGTTAATAGCTATGGTAATGACTTAGGCAATACAGACTTTGCTGAGTTAATCGAGAAAGTTTCTGCAATTGAAGGGGATTTTAGATTGAAATTTATGACAAATCACCCCAAAGACTTTTCCGAAAAACTAATAAAGGCTATTAGTGCTAGCAAGAAAACGGTTAAATGTGTTCATTTACCAGTGCAAGCAGGTTCGAACAGAATCCTTAAGCATATGAATCGAAAGTACACTAGGGAAGATTATTTAGAAAAGATTGAACTTTTACGTAAATATATTCCAGATATTTCTATTACTACTGATATTATGGTAGCTTTCCCAACTGAGACTGATGAGGATTTTTTAGATACTGTTGATTTAGTAAAGAAGGTTAGGTTTGCAGGTGCGTTTACCTTTATCTATTCAAGGCGTAAAGGAACACCTGCTGCTAAAATGGACGGACAAATAGATGAAGACGTTTCAAAGGCTAGAATTATGGAGCTTATTGATATTCAAAATGCTATAAACCGTGAGCAATCTGCCGAATATCAAGATAAAATTATAGAAATATTGTGCGAGGGTTACGACCAAAAGAAAGATATGTATTTTGGCCGTGATACTTACGGAAGAATGGCATATTTTAAAGGGATTACCGATTATGTTGGTAATTTTTTAAACGTTAAAATAACTAAAACGGGTGGGATTTCACTGATAGGTGAAATCGTTAAATAAATTTGGAAGGTATAATATGGCACTTTCACCAATGATGTCGCATTATTTACAAACTAAAGAAAAATACAAAGATTGTATTCTTTTCTATAGACTTGGCGACTTTTATGAAATGTTTTTTGAAGATGCTATCAAGGCTTCTGCTTTGATTGATTTAACTTTAACAGGAAGAGACTGTGGTCTAGATGAAAAAGCGCCAATGTGTGGCGTTCCTTTCCACGCGGCCGATATGTATATATCTAAACTTGTTTCGCTTGGCGAAAAGGTTGCTATTTGTGAACAACTTACTGAAGCTACTGCTGGTAAAGAACTTGTTAAAAGGGACGTTATAAAGGTTGTTACTGCAGGTAC
Organism: Christensenellaceae bacterium; assembly: GCA_045654125.1. Classification (GTDB taxonomy): domain Bacteria; phylum Bacillota; class Clostridia; order Christensenellales; family Borkfalkiaceae; genus UBA1259. The sequence goes on along the minus strand of JAZOMU010000036.1, from coordinate 39,192 downwards.
GGTTACAAACAACGAACTAATTGATGAAAAAACAAATAATTTTTTAGGTGCTATTTATCTAGATAATAGCACTGCTTCTTTTGCTTGGACGGATATTACTACTGGTGAATTTTCCGTAAAGCAATTTTTTGGGGATAACTTGCATTCAGAACTTTTAGACGCTTTGGTTAGAATTTCGCCTGTTGAAATTATTTGTAACAAATTAGCTGAAGAAAAGTTTAGGGATTTACCACTAGTTAAGCACGGTGTATTGCCAAAGTTTAATCAGTTTACCGAAAGTGAGTTTAATTTTAATATTGCAGAGCAAACCATAAAAAATCAACTTGGTGTAATCAATTTATCTGTTTATTTTAATGATAAAGAAAATGCTTGCGTTAACGTTAGTGGCGCGTTGCTTTCATATCTAAAGGAAACACAAAAACATACCTTGTCAATCATTAATAGCATCAACAATGAAACTCATCAAAAGTTTATGATGCTAGACGTTAATGCTATTCGCAATCTAGAGCTTGTAAAAACAATAAGAGATGGTAAAAGATACGGCTCTCTACTTTGGCTATTAGACAAAACCAAAACAAGTATGGGTGCAAGAAAATTGCAATCTTGGATTTTATCACCACTTAACGATATAAATGAAATCAACTATAGATTAAACGGCGTTGAAAGCCTATTTAACAACGCTTTAACTCGTCAAAGTTTAATAAACACATTGTCTTCTGTTAGAGACGTTGGGCGAATAACCGGCAAAATTTCTAACGGCAATTTAATGCCTAGAGATTGTATTTCATTAAGGAATTCTTTAGAAGTGTTGCCTAATATTAAATTTCAATTATTAGGTATAAATTCTGGTTTTATAAGAGATATTTCAGACAATTTAGGGGATTTTCAAGACGTTGTTAACTTGCTAAATAAAGCTATCGCAGATGACCCACCTTCGAATTTAAAGGATGGTGGGTACATTAAGGCTGGTTATAATCATGAACTAGACGAGTTGCGTTCTATTGGAAAAAACAGCAAAGCGTGCATTGCTGAAATTGAAAATAATGAAAGGGAAAGGACTGGGATTAAGAACCTAAGAATAGGTTACAACAGGGTTTTCGGTTATTATATTGAAGTTACAAACTCTTTTAAGGATAAAGTTCCATACGACTATCAACGCCGTCAAACACTAGCAAATGCTGAAAGGTATATTACCAATGAACTAAAAGATTTAGAAGTTAAAATTTTAACTGCTGAAGAAAAATCATTTCAATTAGAGAGTAGTTTATTTTCAGCGATAAAAGGTGTGCTAGTAGAACGAATTTCCATGCTTAAATCAACCTCTAACGCTATTGCTGAGCTGGACGTTTTACTTTCTCTAGCAGCAGTTGCAAAAGAAAATTCGTATTGCAAACCTGAAATTTTGCCACCAAGCACCAAATTAAGCATAGTTGATGGCAGGCACCCTGTGGTAGAAGCTTTATCTAAACAGCGTTTTGTTCCTAACGATTGTCTTTTAGATAACGAAGAAAATAGAACAATGATACTAACAGGTCCTAACATGGCTGGTAAAAGTACCTATATGCGCCAAACGGCTTTAATTACTTTGCTAGCACATATCGGTGCTTTCGTTCCGGCAAAATCGGCCGAAATTCCACTCACTGATAAAATTTTTACTAGAATAGGTGCAAGCGACAACTTGATTTCAGACCAAAGTACTTTTATGGTTGAAATGTCGGAAATGGCTAATATTTTAGCAAACGCAACTGAAAATAGTTTATTGATTTTAGATGAAATAGGGCGTGGAACTAGCACGTTTGATGGACTAAGTATTGCTTGGGCGGTTGTTGAATACGTTACGGGCTCGATTAAAGCGAAAACTATGTTTGCAACACACTATCACGAATTAACTGAGCTTGAAGGTGTGTTTGAAGGGGTAAAAAACTATAAAGTATCCGTAAAAGAAATGCAAGGTGGTATAGTTTTCTTGCGAAAGATTATGCGTGGTGGCGCTAATCGTAGTTTTGGTATAGAAGTAGCAGAGCTTGCAGGTGTTTCAAATAAGATTACTGATAGGGCTAAAGCTATACTTAAGCAATTAGAAAAAAATGATATAGCTAAGAATAGGAATAATGTCAACGACTCTGTTGATGTTGAAATAAACGTTTTGAGCAACGTTGAAAGAATAATAAAAGATATTGATATTAATAATTTGTCTCCAATGCAAGCGTTTAATATACTTGTAGACTTGCAAGATAAAGTTAAGGAAAAATAATGAGTAAAATAAATTTATTAAGCAGTAAAATTTACAATAGAATAGCTGCAGGCGAAGTTGTTGAACGCCCATTTTCAGTAGTTAAAGAATTGGTTGAAAATTCGCTTGATGCCTGTGCTACAAAAATCAATATTGATATAGTAGATGGTGGAATTACAAGCATAAAAATAACTGACGACGGAACGGGAATTGAAAAATCAGAGCTAAAAAAGGCGCTTTTACCACACGCTACCAGTAAAATTTCTAAGATTGAAGATTTAGATTCTATTATGTCGTTAGGGTTTAGGGGGGAAGCGCTTGCTAGTATTGCTTCCGTTTCTAAAATTACTATAGTTTCTAAGCCTAAAGCACAGGAGTTTGGCGCATCTATTTATGCTGAAGGTGGTGCTATTTATGACGTTGAAGATTGTGGTGCTTCCTTTGGTACGGAAATAACCGTTAAAAACCTATTTTTCAACACTCCTGTAAGAGAAAAATTCTTAAAAACTGAACGTGCTGAAGAAAGTGAAATTTCTTCTTTAGTGGCAAAATTTGTATTAGGAAATCCAAGCGTCGCATTTAAGTATACTGCAAACGGAAAAATCATTTTACAATCTTTTGGGGACGGATTTGAATCAGCCTTTGTATGCGTTTACGGAACGGATGTAATTAAGGATTGTTTTTATATTGACACAGAGCGTAATGGCATTAAAGTTTCTGGTTACGTAGGTAAACATTATTTTACTAAAGGTAATAGAAGCTATCAAACAACGTTTGTTAATGGCAGATGTGTTGTAAATCAGACGATTGCTTCGGCAATTACTAACGCATATTCAGCTTATATAATGAAAAGGCAATATCCTTTCTACGTTTTATCAATAAATATTCCTTCTGAAATTGTAGACGTTAACGTTCATCCAAACAAAATGGACGTTAGGTTTGCTAATAACCAAATTATTTATGGTAGTATTTATTCAATAGTTTCTAAAGTTTTAGATGGGACAAGCGAAGCTTTAGAAATAATTACCGAAAAAGAAAAACCCTTTAATAATACTAGTGTTTTAGGTGGTAATTATGTTATAAATAATAATACTGCAACATCTAAAAAGGTTTCAAAATTTGAAAGCATTGTTTTTAATGATAAAATTTTAGACAAAGATAATAAGGAAAACAAAGACGACGTATTTGCTGAAAATAAGGCGTTTTTAGAAAAGCTAGATAAGGAAAAATTAAAAGAAAATAATACTAATTTACAGGAAAAAGTAGAACAGCAAGCAGTTAAAATTGATAGAGTGTTAAATTACGTTGGTCAAGTATTGAACACGTATTTAGTGTTTGATGACGGGCAAGATATGTATTTTGTAGACCAACATGCTGCGCATGAAAGAATTTTATTTGACAAGTTTACTAACTTGCTTAAAACAAAGAAAGTTTTAACCCAGCCATTGCTTTTGCCATATGTTTTATCAGTAAATTCTAGTGAATTTAATTTTTTATGTGATAAAATATCAGCGCTAATGGAACTTGGCTTGGAAATTACTGAATTTGGTAGAAATGTATTTAAAATTTCAGCAATTCCAACATATTTATGTGATATGAACTTGCAAAAATTTTTTGATGATATTTTAAACAATACTGATGAGCTAAAAACTATTACTGCAAACGACGTGCTCATGGAAAAGTTGGCACAAAAAGCTTGCAAATCTGCAATAAAATCTGGCGACAAATTAAGTAATTTAGAGATAAATGCGCTTTTAGACGCATTAAAAGAGAATTTAGGTTTAAAGTGTCCACACGGTAGGCCCGTGGCAATAAAAATTACGAGAACGGAAATAGATAAATGGTTCAAGAGAATAATCTAAAAAATAAAATATTAGTAATTTGTGGGCCAACTGCTTCTGGAAAAACTGCATTAGCAGTAGAGTGTGCAAAATTGTTAAATAGCGAAGTGATTTCAGCCGATTCAATGTATATTTATAAGCAATTAAATGTTGGCACGGCAAAACCTACTGAAGAAGAAAAACAAGGGATTATACACCATTTAATTGACGTGGTTGAGCCAAATAAAACTTTTTCGGTTGGGGATTATAAAGAAGTTGCTACACCTATAGTTGAAAAGCTTATAAGCAAAGATAAAATCCCCATAGTTTGTGGTGGTACTGGCTTTTATATCAATTCACTTTTATATAATTTTTCTTATGGTAATTCTTGCGCCAATTTGGAAGTTAGGGAAAAATATTATGAACTTGCTAAAATTTACGGCAACGAATATGTCTATAATATTCTAAAAGAAAAGGATATTATATCAGCCGAAAAATTGCATTTCAACGACTTAAAAAGAGTAATACGTGCGCTAGAGATTTTTGAAAGTGGCCATAAAAAATCTGAAATTGTAGACAAAATGATAGCTAAATATGATTATAAAGCCTATTCAATTGATTTTCCTAGAGAAGAACTATATTCGCGTATAAATAATCGAGTAGAAAATATGATTAGCGATGGGTTAATAGATGAAGTAAAAGGCTTGTTAGCGCAAGGAATAACAGCTGGTAATCAATGTATGCAGGGTATTGGTTATAAAGAAATAGTAAGCTATATAAATGGTGACATTACTGTTGGTGAAGCTGTTGAACTTATTAAATTAAACACAAGGCATTATGCAAAACGCCAAATTACCTATTTTAAGAGATTAGAAGGGTTAAAACTATTAAACCCAGAACCAATTAAAGTTTTAGCAAAAAGGATAGTTAGCGAGTTATGATAAACAATACTATTTTAGATAAGTGCGAAAAAGAACTTGAACAAAAATTTAAATATCATGAAGACGTTGCGCTTTTTAATCAACGTAAAGTGCTTGAAGCTTTTAAGAAAAACCAAATCGCTTTACGCCATTTTAACGGCACAAGTGGTTATGGTTACGGTGACGATGGTAGGGATACGTTAAATAAGGTAATAGCTGATATTTTTAGGGCTGAGCAGGCTATTTGTTCGCCCAATATTGTGTCTGGTACGCACGCTCTTTCATTGTCATTATATGCGCTTACAAGACCGGGCGATAGTGTCCTCTGTATAAGTGGTAAGCCTTACGATACCTTGCAGGACGTAATTTACGGAAAGGATAACGGCTCTCTTGCAGATTATTTAGTTAGGTTTGAAAGCATACCTCTTAAAAATGATACTATTGATTTTGATAAGGTAAAAGAATATATTGAAAAATTTGGTTTTCCTAAAATGGTTTATTTGCAACGTTCCCGTGGATATGAGTGGAGGGATGCCTTGTCTATAGAACAAATATCAACTGCAGTTAAATTTCTTAGAGAGCTTGGCTTTAATGGTTGTATAATGGTTGATAACTGTTATGGCGAATTCGTTGATAAGAGAGAACCTATTGAAGTAGGCGTAAACGTTGTTGCAGGTTCAATGATTAAAAACATTGGTGGTGGATTAGCACCAACGGGTGGCTACGTTGCAGGCGATTCTAAATACTTGAAACTGATTGAAAATCGCTTAACTGCGCCGTCTATTGGTGGAGAAGTTGGTTCCTACGCGTACGGGTATCAGTACTATTTTCAAGGCTTATTTTTAGCTCCACACACGGTGTTGCAAGCAATAAAAGGCTCACTCTTGTTTGGAGCAGTCCTTAATGAACTTGGTTATGAAACGTCTCCATCTTTAGACAGCGTTCCTTGCGATATTATTAGGGCGATTAAGTTTGGCAACGCAAAAGATTTAATATCCTTTATTCAAACTATACAATCAAATTCTCCGGTTGATGGACATGTTTTAGCTCTGCCATGGGCAATGCCGGGTTATGAAAATGAAGTTATTATGGCTGCAGGATGCTTTGTTCAAGGTTCTTCAATAGAACTATCAGCAGATGCACCTATTAAACCACCGTATATTGCTTATTTACAGGGTGGTTTAACTTATGAACATTGTAAATTAGCTTTATTAAATTTAAATTTATAAAAAGAAAAGCAGGTTTTACCTGCTTTTAAATTTTTCTAAATAATCCTTTAACAACGCCTAAAATAACAACGCTTTCGTTAAATATCATATCTTCCATATTATCATTTTCTGGGTGTAAAATAATCTTTTTATTCTTCTTGAAAAATCTTTTAACTGTGGCGCAATCTTCAAGTAGGGCAACAACAATTTGACCGTTATTTGCTGTATTTTGCTGGTTTACTATGATTATATCGTTCTCGTAAATCCCTGCGTTTATCATACTGTCGCCTTTAACTCTTAAAGCAAACTCGTTGCCATTTTTGCTAAATTCTTGGGGCAAAGGGTAGTATCCTTCAATATTTTCCACTGCAAATATTGGCGAACCAGCACGTATAGTACCCACTAACGGAACAGTCTTGAAGTCGCAATTGTGCGATAGGGTGTATGCGCGTTTTTTTTGTGGCAGTTTATCTATTAAACCTTTGCTTTTTAATTTTTCAATGTAAGAATATGCCGTAGCTGTTGACTTAATATTTAATTTTTCACAAATTTCACGCATGGACGGGGGGAAGCCGTTGTTTTGTATATACTCTGACGTAAATTTATAAACTTTTTCTATCCGTTCGTCTATTTTTTTCATATTTTAAATATACCACAAAAAAACAAAAAAGTCAAACATTTGTTCGTTTTTATTTTTTGCAAAAAAAATAAAGCCACAAAAAATATGGCTTTAGTTATTTGTTATCATTTTTTAATGTGTAAGCTTTTGAAGCGTTTTTTCTAATTTCTTCAGATTGTGCTGCATAGTGGCGCTTTGTTGTATTAACGTCTTTATGACCCAAAATAGAGGCTACAACGTAAATATCGCCAGTTTGTTTATATAAATTAGTGCCAAACGTGGTTCTTAATTTGTGTGGTGTAATCTTTTTTAACGGTGAAATTATTCTAGCATATTTTTTTACTAATTCTTGAACTGTTCTAGTGCTTATTCTTTTGTTTTGCAATGATAAAAATAATGCTTTTTCATCTTCAGAAATGTTGTTATCGGCAAGCCTGTCTTCGTAATATAGGTTTAGGGCAGAGGCAACTTCGTCATTAAAATATAACACGCTACGATTGCCACCTTTTCGTGTAACAACAAAACTATTTGATTTCATATCAATATCATCAATATTTAAGCCTACCAATTCACTAATACGAATGCCTGTGCCTAAAAATAGGGTAATAATAGCTGAATCACGGTATTTTGTAGAGTTGTGAAAGGTTGCTTGTCGCTTAGAAAGCCCAGTGCCACTTTCTACAACGCGCAACATGTCGCCAATTTCATCTTTTTTATCGCCTGATTCTAGGCGAATTATCTCTTTTTCATGAATTTTAGGCATTAAAACTTTTGCTGGAGTGTTTGCTGGTAACATATTTTTATTAAAAAAATGTTTATAAAAAGCGCGTAGGGTAGATAATTTTCTAGCTTTTCCCGTTTCAGTGCACTTTTCATCTTTACCATTTATATTGTAATAACTTAAATAGCTTAAAAAATACTCAAAATCCGATGCGCAAAGCTTTGATAAATCGTCTAATGATATTTGTTCGATTTCTTTACCCTTAAACACCTTTTTACTTAAAAAATTAAAAAATATGCGCAAATCGTAACCGTAATTCAGCCTGGTTAAAGCAGACGTTCTTGGTTCAACGCCTATAAAAAAATCTCTTACGTAATAGGGAAGTTTCTCCACAATTTCGTTTAATCTTTCTATGCAGTTTATTTCGCGTTCTTGATAATAACTGTGCATATTTAAATTATAATACCAATTTGACAAAAAGTAAAGCAGTTTTTTATTTTATATAAAAATATTTATTGCATAGGGGATATACGTGCATCTATGCGCAAAACACAGCTTTTACGCATAGATAAAGCAAAAACTATATAAATACTATAAAATTTAAAATCATTAGTATTTTTATAATGATTTTGATAATAATTGTTACTGACATATTTAAATTATATAATAATTTTATCAATACTCTTGACTTAAAATAAATTTATTAGTATACTATATATAATAATGTTTATGGAGTTTTTATGGAACAACATGCAATAAGTAGTGATTTAATTCGCGGACATATTGACAATATAATTTTACACACATTGCTAAACGGTGATAAATTTGCTCAACAAATTAGTGATGCTATAGAAGAAAAAAGCAACGGTGATTATAAAATCAATCAGGCTACGTTATATAGCTCATTAAAGCGTTTAGAAAATTTAAAACACGTAAATTCATATTGGTATGATTCGTCAAGTGGGCGTAGAAAATATTTTAAATTAACTGATTTGGGTAGAAAAACCGTTGAAGAAAATCTATCTAGTTGGGCTTATTCTTGTACAATAATAAACAAATTAATGGATTGTGAGCCAAAGCCTGTTATAAAAGTTCAATACATTGAAAAAGAAATTCCCGTTCCATCTCCTATATCACCTACGTTTGCCCCTGTAAAAGAAGAAAAAACGGAAAATTTAACTGATAATTTAACGACAACAGCTCCAAAAGAAGTTAAAGCTGAAGGCGATGCTACAGCTAAGCAAGACGTTAATTTTAGGAGTATCTTAAACGCCTTAATAAAAACAACTACGGCTCAAACGCCCGAACAAACGGAATTACCGCCACTCGAAAAAGATGACCAAAACGTTGAATTATCTACGGAAAAATTAAAGTTTAACGATACCTTAGATTGTACTGATTATAACGCACATAAAGCTACTAATAATGGAAAAATTGATTTTGGTGATTTAACCTTGCAGGCTGCTAAAGAAGGTTATAAAATTAAGATTTCTTCTAAGGATTCAGCTGTTTCGGAAGGTTCTTTGTTTATAAACAAATTAAAAGCGTGCGCATCAGTGTTACTTTTACTCTTAATGGTTGTTGAATTTTTATTCATTAACTTTAAGTTTAATTCATTACTAAATATAAATGCGCTATACACATGCTTAATTTCAGCTTTTATCTTGGTTTTCCCTACAGTTTGCGTTGTTAAGTATCTGAAAAACCCAAGAAAAAAAACATCTAAAAGCTCGTTTGGTGATGAAGTTTTAACTTCAACAATAGTTATTTTTAACCTTTTATTGATAACTTTTGCAGCAAATTTACTTTGCAATGTTGACTTTATGGATACGTTTACCATATTATTATCATTCATAATACCAACAATATTGTATTTAGATGTAATTTTATATTTTGTATTTAAGGTTGTTATTTCCAAATTAAGATTTTGCAAAAGCAATATAAAAATTAAAAAGCCCTTATAAAAGGGCTTTTTTCTTTATAAATTGAGCAAATAATCAATTTCTTGTGCGCTTAATTTTCTAACTTCTCCACGATTTAAGCCTGAAATAGTTAAATCGCCTATTTTTATTCGTTTTAAGAAGTCGACGCTGTTGTTTACTGCTTCAAACATTTTTCTAATTTGTCTATTTCTACCTTCGGTAATAGTTACGTGAAGTTTTGAACCAGTTTTAGTGCTCTCAATAAGTCTAACGTTACACTTCTTTGTTTTTACTCCATCTATATAAACGCCAGCGCGAAGTTTAGCAACGTCTTCTTCGCTAACAGTTTTTTCCGTTTTTACAAGATAAGTTTTGGGAACTTCATTTTTTGGATGTGTAAGTTTATAAGTTAAATCGCCATCACTTGTTAAAATTAACAGCCCTTCAGTATCATAATCTAGCCGACCAACTGGAAATACCCTTTTAATTTTTTGTGGTAATAAATCCATAACGGTTTTTCTGCCTTTATCATCTTTAACAGTGCAAACGAATCCTTTAGGCTTATTCATTATATAATATTCGTAAGTGTTTGATAAGCTTATAGTTTTATTTTTTACTGTAACAACGTCGTTTCCAACGTTTACGTCATCACCTGGCGAACAAATTTTCCCGTTAATTTTAACTTCGCCATCAAATATCATTTGGTCTGCAGCTCTTCTAGAAGCAACACCACACATAGCTATAAATTTATTTATTCTCATTTGTTATTCCTTAATTATATAGTTTTTATCTTATATTATAGTATAGATTTTTTCTATAAAAATCAAGTTATTTTTACTGTAAATTTTAATTTCCCCAATTTCTTGTTCTTTTTCTGCATTTAACTCAATTTCTTTTGGGTAATCATAATATATAGAAATATCATTACGTTCAGTTTCAGTAAGTGGTAAAATAATATCATTTTTAATGTGAATACCTACTTTTTTATCACTATTTTTCACTTTAATAAAATCTAAGATATTATCACTTTCTACTAATTTGTATAGTTTATAGCCTAAAAAAGTATTATTTATTAAATCGCTAGACCTTTCAAACATTGGTGCGCAATTTAAAACAACTGATACTATTTCCATACCGTTTCTATTGCAACTAGTAACTAGGCATCTTCCAGCTTTTTTAGTATAACCAGTTTTTATGCCTGTGCAACCTTCAAGCTTAAATAATAATTTATTTTTATTTGTAATATGTCTGACATAATCGTGTGTAGAAAACGATATTTTTGCTGATTTTGTAGAGACAATCTCTTTAAACGTTGGATTTTTAATAGCATAACAAGATATTAGCGCTAAATCGTAAGCTGTTGTGTAATGATTATCATCGTGCAACCCGTGTGGATTAACAAAATTACTATTTTTTGCGCCAATTTTAATAGCTTTTTCGTTCATTAGCTTTGCGAAATCTTCAATACTACCACTACAATGCAGTGCTAACGTTTCAGCGCAGTCGTTACCAGAACGAAGCATTAATCCAAGTAATAAATCTTTAACGGAAATTTTTTCACCTACTTCTAAATAAATACTAGAACCTTCAACTCCTACTGTTTTTTGTGTAACTGTAACTACATCCGATAAATTGCAGTTTTCAATAACAACTATTGCCGTTAAAATTTTTGTTGTGCTAGCCATAAACTTTTTTTCTGTAGCATTGCTTTCGTATAGAACCCTATTTGTACTAACTTCCATAACAATTTCACTACTATATGACTTTGCTTTTGTTGTATTCACAGCTGGTAATATTGAAATGGCAGATAAAAAACAAATAGATAATAAGAGTAGGTGTTTAATTGTTTTTATCATCTTGAATACCACTAATTACCTCTGTAATTTTATCAAACATTTTTTCGTAAGGTTTTTCTAAAACTGAAACTAGTTTATACTTATTATCTTCGTTAATTAAAAAACCACACGGTTTAATTGATACTATTGCACCATTTCCAGCCGAATATGGCAGGTCTGAAGAACTTTTAAATATGTTTATCTTTCCATACTCGCCCCCACCAACTAATACACCAATAGTTACCTTTGAAATTGGCAAAATATATCCGCCTTCTTCAGTTTTAATTGGTTTACCTACCACTGTGTTTACGTTTACTAATTCACTAATATTTTTTAACGTTGTTTCAACAACTTTGGTTATTCTGTCTTGTTTTGTTTCTGATTGCATTTAAAATTTTATTAACTCCTATTTTTATTAAACTTATTGATATTATTAGCAAGTTTATTAGAACTTGTATTTTTATTGCAACGTTTAATGCGTTTGTATGTTCGTAAATATTAATAGATTTATTTAAATTTACGTGTGGTTTATTGTTTTTTAAATAAAATTCATAATGACGGCATATGTAATTTATCAAAAATGCCGTTGATGTAGCTGTAAGCATATTATTTTCGTTGCCTAAGTCTATATCAATATTTAAATTGATAAAATGGTAATCTTTTAGTGGTTTTGCACTTGCCCTAATTCCAAGTATTTTTTTATATGGGATAATAATTGCTGTGTTTTTTGATAAATGAATGGCAAAACCTTCTTTAATCTGCTCAATATAACCACTTAAAATGGATAAATTATAAATATTTATAGAAAAATAAAGTTTTTTTAAGTCTAAGCTGAAAAACAATTTTACATTAAATAAAATTGGAAAAATTAAAAAAACAAACAATAACGTTGCTATTATTATCACAATTATAATATAAGCAAAGAATAGTTAAATATACAAAAAGCACTCAAACCGAGTGCTTTTTTGTTTTATAAATATATTAAATTTTATCAATTTCTTCGCCTTGTAAAAAGTCAGGGATTTCTTCATCATTTATATCGGGCAAATCAAAGTCCGTCTCTTCGTTTTTAACTGGCGTATCAGTAGTTGTGGCAGATTCATCAACGTAAACGTCTTTCTTGTATAAGTAATCGTCGTCTTGAGCATTTGCACCGTGAATTAGCTGTATTTTATTGATTAAGTCATCGTAGTCAGGCAGTTCATCTAAAGAAGATATTTGGAAACGCTTTAAAAATTTATCGGTTGTTCCAAATAAAACAGGTTTACCAACAGCATCTTTCCTGCCAACAGGCTCGATTACGCCAAGTTCTAAAAGTTTTTGAACTGCATATTCACTGTTACCACGTATTTCTTCTAAATCTATTCTTGTAACCGGCTGTTTATACGCAATAATTGCGGCAACTTCTAGCATACTCTTTGAAAGTTCACGTTCTTTAATAGGATTAAGCACGGAAGAAACTTCATCAGAATATTTTGGGTTTGAACAAAATTGCAGTTTTTTATTGAAAGACAAAATCTGCACGCCACTGTCACCAGAATATTTATCCTGCAAAATCTTAACAGCACTTAAAATATCTTTGTCGCTAACTTCAAGTTTTTCAGCAATATCTGAAATTGCAACCTGAGTGCCTGAAACAAAAAGTATAGACTCAATTATATTCGTCAATTTCTCCAAGTTCTTCATTTCTATCATCCCTTAATGTTATTGTTATATCGTCAAAAATTTCGCGTTGCTCAACGGAAATATATTGGTGCTTTAGTAGTTCGAGCATGGCTTGAAAGGTTGTTATAAGCTCGTTTTTTGTATAATAGTTAGAAAACATTTCAAAGAAACTAGCTTCTTTCCTATCTAATAAAATAGTTCTTATATGGTCGATTTTATCTCTAACGGTAAACACTTCTTTTGGTATTTCTTTTAAGGTATTTTCCTGTCTTTTTTTATCGTCTACACGCATTAAAAGTTTGGAAAAAGCTGAAATCAAGCCATCAAGATTAAAGTCATTGTATACAATTTTAACGTCGCCAACAGATTTATCGGGCTCTTTATAAAAGCGCAAAACGTTTTCTTGTTCTTTTAGCTTTTCGCTAGCCTCCTTAAACAATTTATATTCTTCTAATTGTCTGATAAGCGCAGTTTCAGGGTCTTCTATATCGCTTGCAAAGTCTTCTATTCTAGGTAAAATAGATTTTGATTTTACTTCTAACAGCGTTGCTGCCATATTGAGATATTCGCTAGCTTTATCAACGTCTAAAGCTTCTAACCCGTTCATATATTGCAAAAATTGTTCGGTTACTTGAGACACGAAAACGTCTTTAATTTCAATCTTAGCTTCCTTAATTAAGTGTAATAACAGGTCAAGTGGGCCTTCAAAGTTATCTAATTTAGTTGAATAGTCAACGACCGATTCAAATTCTGCCATTAAAAAATTAACCCCCAAAACAAAGTAATTGGATATGAAATATAACTAGTTACAGTATCCATAAACCTGCCAAAAAAGTCTAGCATAGAAAGCCCAGAAAAATTTGACAAAATGCTTAAACCAATTAAACAGTATAAAACGTAAATACCTTTAGTTCTTAAAAACCAATATAAATTACTGCGTTTCTTACTAAAAACGTCCACTACCCTAAAGCCATCTAAAGGATATACAGGAATTAAATTAAATACAAAAAACGTTAAACTGTATATATAAATTAGATAAAGCGTGGTTTCTAATACAAGCGTAAAATATCCAAATTCAGGAACGTAAAGAATCGTTAGTAAAATAAGTGGATATGCTAAAAAGGCTAAAATATAATTCATTAAAACGCCTGCAATTGAAACGGCAAAACAACCACGCTTGTAATTTTTGAAATTATTTGGGTTAACAGGAACGGGTTTGGCCCAACCAAACCCTGCAAGCATAAAAAATATTAAACCGTACAAATCAAAGTGTGCAAGTGGATTGATGGTGTATCTGTTATATAATTTAGGCGTGTAATCTCCGTGCTTTACTGCAACAAATGCGTGCGCAAACTCGTGTAACGACAAAACAAGTACTAATGCTAAAAATTTGCAAATGTACTCTAAAATTAGATTGACCACGGAGATTCCTTATCATTTTCAATAATTTAATATATATTATATATTAAAAAATGTTAAAAAGCAAGAAAAAACGCTTACTCTTTGTAAGCGTTTAATATTAAACGTCATTTCTAACAACGTCTTCATAGGTTTGTGGCTTTACAGCGTAATAAGAAGAGCCATTATCTACAAAAACTACGGCTGGAATTAAATTTCTATTATAGTTGCTTGACATTGAATAGTTGTACGCGCCTGTTGATAAAACTGCGAGTAAATCCCCTGTTTTAGTTTCAGGAAGCATGCAGTCTTCAGCAATAATATCACCACTTTCACAACACTTGCCGGCAGTGGTGTATTTAACTGAGCATTCTTCATTCATCTTATTTGCCGAAACAATGGTATATTTTGCTTGGTAAAGCGCAAATCTAGGATTTTCAAACATGCCACCGTCGATGGCGATATAATTTTTTACGTCCTTAATTGTTTTAATACTACCTGCGCTATATAGTGTTATACCGGCTTCACCAACAATAGACCTGCCTGGTTCTAAAATCAGATATGGCTTTTTAAGATTTTTATCTTTAACGTCGTTAAGTAAGGTTTTTGCTATGTTTTTAACGTATTCAGCATAATCGTTGCAATTTCTTTTTGCATCACCTTCTGAATACCATATACCAAATCCACCACCAAGGTTGATTACATCAAACTCAATTCCAAGCTCGTCTTTGATTTT
Organism: Christensenellaceae bacterium; assembly: GCA_045654125.1. Classification (GTDB taxonomy): domain Bacteria; phylum Bacillota; class Clostridia; order Christensenellales; family Borkfalkiaceae; genus UBA1259. The sequence goes on along the minus strand of JAZOMU010000036.1, from coordinate 24,115 downwards.
TTTGTAAAAATCGGTCATTTTATTTACGGCTAAATTAAAAGATTTAATCTCAAAAATTTGTGAGCCTATATGACAATGCAAACCTTGTAAACGCAAATTAGGTTTGCTACTTACATATTTAACCATATCAAGTGCATCATCATTGGCAATAGAAAAGCCAAATTTAGAATCTATATTGGCCGTTTGCACAAAGTGGTGAGTATGCGCTTCTACGCCAGGGTTAACCCTTATTAGTACAGACTGGATTTTGTCATTGTTGGCACAAATAACATCCAACATATCAGCTTCATTTTTTGAATCTATAACAATAAATCCAACATTATTTTTAACGGCATATTCTAGTTCTGATTTTAACTTATTATTGCCGTGAAAACATATCTTTTCGCTAGGAAAATTTGTAGATAATGCTGTGAAAAGCTCCCCACCAGAAACAACATCTGTTCCGATAGAACAATCATTAACTATACGGTATATTTCTTTGCAACTAAACGCCTTTGAAGCGTAGCAAATAAGTCCGTTGCCATATTCGTTTTTAAGTGTTTCAGAAAAGATTTTACACATATTAACAACGTGGTTTTTATCCATAACGTATAAAGGTGTGCCATATTTGCTCGCAAGTTCATCACAAGTTATGCCACCTATTTGTAGTTGACCATTGTTATTAATTTCTAAAGAGTTAAATTTACTCATAACGCACCGATATTTTTTCTTTATTTTAACAAATTATACTGTTAAAAGTCAATAAAACGAGCTTAACTTTTAATTATTGTTGTATTAAATAAAGATTATAAAAAATGGGCATTAAATAATTGCCCATTTATTACTTATATCGCCTATTATGTCAAAATATGACTTTTGTTCTACGCTTTCATTTGCCAAAACGTTAATTTTTGCTATCTCAACATTGTTTTCATAAACAAAAATATTGCCTACAACGTCACCCATTTCTATAGGCGCTTTAAGATTTTTCTTTGCTACAAACTCAATATCAAAGCTTCGTTTTTCATTTTTATTTGAAAAAATAAATAATGGCTTTTCTGCAATAGTTTCTATTTGCTCTTTCTTCCCACCTATAATATCAACTTTATTTTCAAGTGGTTTTTTGTTGTCTATTAAAATTTTATTCACATAATTAGCAAAACCATAGTTAAACATTGATGAAATTTCCTTAAATCTAGTTTTACTATCAGGTGCAGAAATAACTACCGAAATTAATCTCATACCGTTGCGCATAGCTGAAGCTACCAAACAGTGCCCTGCTTCACTAGTATAACCAGTTTTTCCACTATCACAACCTTGATAAAATCTAATTAGTTTGTTAGTGTTAGTAATGCCAGTTTCTCTATCATTGGGGTGTTTTATAACATCAGTCCATATTCTTGAAAATCTATAATAATCTTTATGTTTTATTAGTTCTCCAAACATCGTTGCAACGTCTTTCGCGCAAGAATATTGCCCTGCTTTTGGTAAGCCCGTACAGTTTGTAAATACCGTATTATCCATATTTAGTTCACATGCTCTCTTATTCATGAGTTCAACAAATGATTCTTCGCTTCCACATAGACGTTCTGCCATAGCTACACAAGCATCATTAGCCGATGCAACTACTATGCTTTTAATTAAATCTCCAACAATATACTCACCGTTGGTTTCTAAAAATACTTGTGAGCCACCCATGCCTGATGCATTTTCACTAATAGAAATTACCTCGTCAAAAGCTATGTTGCCACTATCTATTGCTTCAAAGCACAATAATAACGTCATTATTTTGCACATGCTAGCAATAGGTAGTTTTTCTTGTTCATCTTTGCTATAAACAACCGTTTTTGTATTCGCATCTATTAAGTAAGCAGACTTACTTTTGAGTTCGCTTCCTTCTGCTAAAACCTTTTTAAAACCACTAAAACAACCAAAAGTTACTATAAAGGCTAATAATATAAATACAATAGAATATCCTTTTTTCATATTTCACTCCTATATGTAAAATTATTTTAAGTAAATATTCTATTTTTATTCATTATGTTACACATAATTGCAACTTAATTTGCTACTAAAACCTAGTTGTTTAACATGTTATCAATTGAAATGCCAAATCCCCTAGTTGGGTCGTTTACAAATACGTGTGTAACTGCACCTACAAGTTTTCCGTTCTGTATAATTGGACTACCACTCATACCTTGAACTATTCCACCTGTGCTATCAAGTAAGGCTTTATCTTTAATTTTTATGACAAAATTTTTTGTTTTACTACTTAAATCGCATTTAATTATAGAAATATCATATTTTTGTGGTTTACCACCGTGTATGGTTGAGCAAATTTGAGCATTTCCCATGGTAGCTTCCCCAATTTGCACTTCAACTAAATCAGAATAATCATACACACCGTTTTCTATCGTACCGTAAACACCAGAATTATTATTTTTTTCTATATTTGCAATTTTAGTTTTCGTATTAAAAACTCCCCTTAATTCGCCAGCTTTGCCTTTTTCCCCTTTAGCACACCCTGTTATATCGCAAGAAAATAATTCTCCACCAGTAATATTCAAAATTTTACCGTTTTCGTCTGTTACGGGATGCCCTAATGAAGCAAATCTATTACCTTTAATAAAAGTTACCGTACCTATTCCGTTTACGTTATCTTGAATAAAAACACCAAGTCTATACCTTCCACTAATATCTTTTGCAGGAATAATTGTTTCATTTATCACTGCATCATCGCGCTTTATTAAAACGTTTTTATCATTACAATTGTTTAATGCATACTCAACATCTAAAGCGTTATTTGTTTCATAACCACCGATGCTTAAAATAACGTCTCCTACCGTAATCTGAGAATCTTTTGCTGGCGATTTTATGCCATCAAGAGTTATAACGTCACATATTCCTACAACTTTTGCGCCTTTTGTTTGCAAAGAAAACCCAGCAGGCATACCACCTAAATATATTTTTTCACTATTTGCCCTTACCGGTTTATAATTAACGTTAATTACAAAAACACAAAGCAATGCAAAGATTAAAAATTTTACAAGTTTTTTCATAGAAACTCCTGCCCTGTGTTTATGTTGCGCATTAAATTAAACATTATACTAAAAAAACCAAACACAATTCGGTTTGGTTTAATTATTATTTTTTTATATAGTTCCTAAAGTTTGCTTTTATAAGCATCAGCCTGCGAAATTAACTCTTCAGCATGCAGTTTAGCTGATTTACTATCTCCATTACCACCTATCAATCTTATCACTTCATCTACCTTTTCTTGCTTAGTAAGCGATTTTATTTTTGTGATAGTAGTATCGGTATTTTCGGTTTTTATTATAAGCAAGTTATTATCAGCCATTGAAGAAATTTGTGGCAAATGTGATATTGCAATAACTTGAACGTCTTTTGATATTTTAGCAAACTTTTCTGCTACAACTTTCGCTGTTACACCACTAATTCCTGCATCAATTTCATCAAAAATAAAGGTTGAAACTTCGTTGTGCTTTGCTGTTTGCGCCTTGATTGAAAGCATAAAACGGCTCATTTCACCACCACTTATAACTGATGATAGGGGTTTGAGTGATTCGCCATTATTTGCTGAAAACAAAAATTCAACGTTATCAATACCGTTTGCACTATTAAATTCGCAGACTTCAATATTATCTGCCGTTTCAAAATTTATCCTGAAATTAGCTTTAGGCATGCCAAGTTCTTTTAGCTCAGCTAAAACGTTTTTAGAAAAAGAATTTGCTATCTCCCTTCTTATTTTGCTTAATTCTAGATAATCAGTAAACAAGGCTTGTTCTATATTTTTAACTTCAATAGTTAATTTGCTCGCCAACTCGTTAAAGTTTTCTAATTTATCAATTTCTGCTTTACCTGTTTTAAGATAATCGTTTATCTCTTCGTAAGAAGAGCCGTATTTTTTCTTTAGATTTTTTATACGCTCTAACCTATCTTCTATAAAATTTACGTCGTACTCGCAAACGTCAAAATCTTCAAGTAGACTAGAAGAAGTATCGGCAATGTCATCTAATTCAGAAATAATGCCAGATAATCTTTCTGATAAGTTTGCGTATTCACTGCTAAAACCGGAAACGTTATTTATAGATTTTAATGACATAAAAAGTAAATCGCTCACACCATTTTCTTCTGTTAAGCAACTTTTAATCGAGCCTAATGCTGAAACAATTTTCTCTTGATTTGCTAGTTTTTCTTTTATTTCCCTTAAGTTTTCTTCTTCTCCGTCTTTCAACTCGCAATCTTCAATTTCTTTAACTTGATATTTTAATATATCAAGTCTAATTTGTCTTTCCTGCTCGTTACCACCAAACTCAGTTAGCTCGTTTACTAGATTTTTACGAGTTAGATATAATTCCTTAATAGCTTGCTTCTTGTCGGCAATTTTATCCCCACCAAATTTATCAATTAAGTTTAATTGGTTGCTAGATTTTAACAAATAAAAATGTTCGCTTTGCCCGTGAACGTCAACTAATGGCGTGGTGATTTTTTTAAGCATGCTAACGGTAACAGGTGTGCCGTTTACTTTTATAGAACTTTTGCCTTCAATAGAAAATTTTCTTGATAAAATCAAAAGGTCATCTTGCTCAATATCAAACTCATCTAAAACACTAGTGACATCACCGTTTTTACTAACGTCAAAAACTGCCTGAACCATACATTCGGCAGTACCTGTGCGAATCATAGTTTTATCAGCTTTTGCCCCCAAAACAAAGTTAAGAGAGTCTATTATAACAGATTTTCCTGCACCTGTTTCACCGGATAAAACATTTAATCCGATAGTAAAATTTATTTGAGCGTAATCTATTAACGCAATGTTTTTAATCGTTAGTTTTTGAAGCATTATAACATCCTTAAGCTTTTAATTATATAATCAGCATCGGAATTTGTTTTCGCAACAATGAGCAAGGTGTCATCACCAGCAATAGTTCCTAATACTTGAGAAAAATGCATTTGGTCAACAGCCATACCAGCAGTGTTTGCATTACCAGCTAAAGTTTTAATAACTATTAAATTGTTTGCAGAAGTCATAGAAACAGTAACCTGCTTAAACAAATTAATTATTTGTGGGGTTAAACTACTATTTGAAATAGTAGATTTAGCGTATTTGCTCTTTCCACTTTCACTTTCGATTTTTATTAAATTTAACTCATTTAAATCTCTTGAAATCGTTGATTGTGAAACGTTTAAACCTTTAGATAGAAGAATTTCCGTAAGCTCATCTTGTGTACAAATTTCGTGTTCAGAAATCAAATCTAATATCAATTTTAATCTATCTTTTTTAATCATACTAATCCTTACACGTGTTATCGCTCAATTTTTTTGAAACAATTTTATAGAAATCATAATTTTTCTTTCTTAAAAAACAAAGTGGTACGTCTGATTTAGAAACGCTAATATAATCGCCCTGTGATAGAACGCCAATCGACCTTCCATCAACAAAAACGCCTGCCCTAGCTGGACCAATAATGCCAATCTTACAAGATTGTTCGGCTGAATATACAATAGGTCTTTGTGTTAGAGAGTGCACTGCGATAGGCGTTAAAACGAACGTTGATAATTCTGGCGACAATATTGGACCACCTGCAGATAGAGAATAAGCTGTTGAGCCTGTCGGCGTGCTTACAATTATTCCATCACCTTTTAAGGTTAAAATGCTCCTATCGTCTATTTTTACATCAATATCATTTATTAAGTTGCCAACATTTTCAGTGTAAACATGGTGCAAAAAAACATCGTTTAATGCATAATGAGTTTGATTTTTATAATCGATTTTTATGGCAACACGGTTGTCCACTATTAAAGATTTTTGTTTGAAAAGTTCAACAGCAGTCTCAATTTCATCACGTTCGAACTCTGTTAAAAATCCTAATTTTCCAGTATTAATACCAATAATTGGCATATTATTTTTAGATGCAAATTTTGTTAAAAATAAAATAGTGCCATCTCCACCTAATGAAAACAAAGCATCTGCGCTGATATTAGCATCGAGTTGTTCATCAGTGAGAAGCTCGTATTCAATTTTATTGTTTTCAAGTGATAAAACTAGTTTCTTTAGCCAAATCTTATCTTTATCTTTTTCTTTATTGTCATAAATTAAAACTTTCATTTCTATTCTCCACATATAGATGATAGCATATAAAACGAATATTTACAATATTTATTCAAAAAAAACTGAATAAAACTGTTTAATTTTTTCTAAGTAAAATTAAAAACTCCACGTTTTTATCTTTAACAATAGGCGCTGTTGTGTGGCTTAATAGTGAAAAACCACACGATATTGAATAGTCAATTACATTTTTGCATATAGTTTCTTGTAATTTTTTATCGCGAACAATTCCATTTTTAAATCTTGATTTTTTAAAGGTTTCAAACTGTGGTTTAACCAAGATGATTAAATGTTTATTTGAATCCAGCAGTTCGCTAAACGTTTCTAACACGTATGTAACGGAAATAAAACTTAAATCAGCAACAACTAAATCAAGTGGTTGACTAAAATCGGTAGTTTTTAGGTCTCTAGCGTTTTTAATTATTGAAACAACCCTATCATCATCTATAATTTTTGGGTGAAGAAGAGACTCGTTTAAGTCAACGGCAAATACTTTTTTAGCGCCGTGTTGAAGCAAGCAATCAGTAAACCCACCCGTACTCGCACCAATATCAGCCACCGTTAAGTCCTGAACGGAAAAATCAAAATCACAAAGCGCTTTTTCCAACTTGTATCCACCTAGCGAAACAAATTTGTTTTGATATCGATACTCAATATCGCTAATAAGCAAATTGTCGCAGACTAGAGAAGACTTAGTTATTTGTTTATCTTTAACAAAAATTTCCCCACGCTCTATCGCCTGCTTTGCCTTTGTTCTTGAATCAAATATTTTGTTTTCTACAAGAAAATTATCTAATCTCATAATAAATAAAAACACAATTGCTTGTGTTTTATTTGTTTCTTTCAAACATTTTTTTAGTAAATTCAACTAAAAATTCATTATTTGGAATATTAGAAAGTGCAGTTATAGCATTATCAAAATGTAATTTCGCAAGCTCTTTAGCCTTTTCTAGTCCTACCAGATTTACTGAAGTAAGTTTACCTGCTTCTGCATCCTTATTAGGTGTTTTCCCTATGGTTTCAACGTTGCCAACAACGTCTAAAATATCATCTGTTATTTGAAATAAAACGCCTAAATTATAGCCATAATCAACAATTGAAGACTTGTATTTTGAATCAATAAAACAAGAAACAACCATTAATGGTGCTGAAATAAGTTTGGCTGTTTTGTTATAAATAATCTTATAAAGAGTATCTAGGTTATGGTTTTCACCCTTTTCACTTTCCAAATCTAAAACTTGCCCAGCAATCATTCCGTTATAACCAGCAAGTTTTGCAATAACTCTCATAGCTTTTATATCATTAGCTGTAATATTTTCTTTGGAAAGACAAGCTTCAAAAGCATAGTTAAGTAGTGCATCGCCCGTAAGAATACCAATTGCTTCGCCATATTTTTTATGCGTAGATAGCCTTCCTCTTCTATAATCATCATTATCCATTGCAGGTAGGTCATCATGCACTAAAGAGTAGGTGTGAATGCACTCTATTGCCAAAGCAAAACTCAACACAGTATCAAAAGGCAAAACAAACGCTTCTGCAAGTGCTAAACACAAAACAGGCCTTACCCTTTTTCCACCACCTAAAATTGCATAACGCATTGCATCTTTTATAACAGATGGTGCTTCCGAATTCAATTTGTTAAAGTTTTCGTCAAGATACTCGTTAAAAATATCTAAATAACGATTAAATTTCTCTAAATAATTATCCATTTTTTCTTTTTCTTTGTGCGCACAAATAAGTATTTTCTAATAGCATTGCAATAGTCATAGGTCCAACACCACCGGGAACTGGAGAAATATATGAAGCGAGCTTTGAAACGTTTTCAAAATCAACGTCTCCAACTAATCCTTCACTTGTTCTGTTGATGCCTACGTCAATAACTACTGCATCTTTTTTAACCATATCAGCAGTTATAAACTTAGGTTTACCTATAGCCGCAATTAAAATATCAGCTTTTGAGCAAATTTCCTTTAGGTTGGTTGTTTTACTATGACATACGGTTACGGTGCAGTTTTCCTGTAATAAAAGTAGCGCCATCGGTTTACCTACAATATTGCTCCTACCTATTACAACGGCATTTTTACCACATAATTCTATATTTTCGCTCTTTAGCATTTTCAAAACACCAAACGGAGTGCATGCAACAGTTGTTTCATTCCCTAAAACTAAGTTGCCAACATTTTCTGCCAAAAAGCCATCAACATCTTTTTCTGCAGGTATTAATGATAAAATCTTGCCTTCATCTAAATGTTTAGGTAATGGTAATTGCACTAAAATTCCATCTACAGTTTCGTCTTTTGCTAAGCTAATAACCGTTTCTGCCACTTGTTCTTGGGTGGCATCATCAGGTAAATAATAAGACAAAGAACGCATACCAACGTATTCTGTTGCTATTATTTTATTTTTTACGTAAACTTGTGAAGCAGGATTATTCCCTACTAAAATTACAGCTAAAGTAATCTTTCTTCCCACTTCTTTTTCAAAAGATAAAACCTTATCTTTTAGTTGTTCTTTTACCTTTTGCGCTACTAATTTGCCATCAATTATTTTTGCCATAATTATCCTCTAACATTTTTTGCATATTCGCCTAGAATACCGTTAACAAAATTAGTGCTATTTTCAGTTGAAAATTTAGCACAAAGTTTTACTGCTTCATCAATAACTACAGGAATATCCGTTTCAGGAAAAGCGTTAAGCTCAGCCATACCGATTAAAATAGCGCATCTATCTGCGTTGATTACCCTGTTAAGTTTATATCCTATAGAAAGGGTTTCTATTTTTGACAGGTATTCGTTTTCATTTGCTTCAATAGCTTGAAGTAATTTTTGAGCAAATTCCCTATCAGTTTGTGATAGTTCTTTACAAAGAACGGAAAAAAGCCCTTCATCATCCGAATTGAAGAGCTTTGAAAAAATAAATTTAAATACAGTTTCTCTAGCAAGACTTCTCATGTGTTTTCCTTTAATTTTCGCTAATTTTGGTTGCTTTTTCTTCTATTTTATCTTCAAACATAATACCACACACTAAAACGTTTACTGATGCAATATGGTACTCTGTCATAGCTTCTACATTATGACGAATTGCTTCTTGAATTTTAAATGCAGTCTCCGAAACGCTTTGCGAGAAATGTATTTTAATCGAAACGTCAATATGCACGCCATCTTTATCGCCATTAACCTTTATAGCATTGCTAAACATTTTATTTCTAGATGGAACGGCACAAAGTTCTACGTAAGGTATTTCCTGTACAGCAAGCAAAACGATCCCGTCTACAATACTGGTATTATATATTAATTTCCCTTCGTGAATATTATGTGGTTTTTTCTTAAAACGAGCCATATCATACCCCTAATAAATATAAATTTATATTTATTGTATCACAAAATATTCAATTTGCATAGTGTTTTTTAGGAAATAGGAATAATTTTTACATTTTCTGGCGAAGCGCTAGTCTCTTCTGCTATTACTGAATAAATTTTTATAGCATCATCTGTGGTGAGAGAAGCTGATTTTGTTATTACGTTGATATTTTCAGATTCTAACCCAATTACCACAACAACGTCTTCAAACCCGTATGCTTTAATTAAATTTTCAAGCAACATTTCTTTTTCGGTAATTTCAGTTAATTCCATTTTCATAGTTAGTGCTTGATTACGCTCTGCGCTGTTCACCTCTGCAGATGCGATTATTGCATCTAATTGAAGCAGTTCTTCATTTCTAGTAGTTAATCTTTCACTACGATATTGAGCAAAATAATTTGCCGAACTTAAAGTTGCCGATGCATCAGGCGTAACTGTTCCCGTAGTCAAAACAAAATTGAAAACGGCTGTGACTGCTAATAATGCAATCATGCATGATAAAATAATTACCTTTTTTTTCTTTGTCATATATGTTCTCCTTATTTCATTTTTAATATTTCAATTTGGTCTAAGTTGATTCCTAACAGAGAAATCGTTGCTTGCTGAATTTTTGACAGCACGGAAATACTATTTGCCCCCTCGGTTACTATAACTACCCCAGTTATTTTAGGATACATTTCCATTAAAACTATTGGCTTACCATTAACGATAACAGGCGCTTCCTTTTTTTCCGTGCCAGAACTAGTTTCCTTTATAGTTGTTTCGGTTGCTATTACCGTTTCCATTCCCGATTCAACAGTTATTACAACTGATACCTTGCCAGCGCCTTCTACTTTGCTTAAGGTTTCTTCTAATCGATTTTCTAAACTTAAAACGTATTCGTTTATTGAGTTTTCGGTAACAGTATTTGTTTCTTCGCTTGAAAAATTTGACAATAAAAATATAACGATAAATATTGACAAAATTACAACTAAAACTATTTGAATTTTTTTATTAGATTTGATTTTATCTATTATAGATTTAACTTTTTCGCTACTATTCATATATCACCAATTTAGATTTATCAATCGTTAAATATAATGCTGTTTTTTCTTTAATTTCTTCAATAACAAGTATATGCTCCATATCTGAATTGATAACTGCATCTTTCAAATTTATATTAACAAATAACACGTCAAAAGTAATGCTAGAACTATCGTAATTTATATCAATTTTTGCGTTTTTAACACCTATATCTTCTAAAATTTTACAACAATTTTCTTCATAAGTATTTTTTCGTTCTTCAAAAATATAATTTATGTAATCATATTGTATTTCTATATCTACGTTGCTAAAATTTATCCCATCATTCAAGTTGTTTTTACTAATTGAAACTAAAGGTCTTATTGTAACTAATAAAATTAAAACGGAAAATATGCTTTTAATGAACTTACCTGTTTTACCATTTGGCAATATTATCGAAACTATTGAAACAAGTAAAACGGTGGCTCCAATGCTAAAAATCCACTGCTTCATAATTACAAAAAAGCATTTCCTGTTAAAATAATTAAAACTATCATGATAAAAAACATAAAGGCAACCATAACGATAGATGCGCACAAATAAGTAATACACTTAGATATACTAGTGCAAAAATTTGATATTCTAACGTCCCCTATATTTTCAGTAATTGCTGAAGTAAACCTTAATAATAGTGAAAAAACTGCTATATACATAATTGGAGAAATAATAGTAAAAAACAAGATAAATATTGCAGTAATACCTATGGAGTTTTTAATTAAAACACTACCTGCTAAAATAAAATCAAATCCATCTTTAATAAATCCACCAACAATTGGTATGGAATTAGTTATTGCAAATTTTGTGGCTCTTATAGAAATGCCATCATGAGTTGCACTGGCAATTCCGTTAATAGTAATTAAAACGCTAAATATAGTTACGGTTAAGCCTATTACCCATTTTATAATTGAAGAAGCACAGTCAATAAACTTGTTTAGTTTTATTGAAGTTGAAAAGTTTGAAACTATGCTAAATGCCATCATAAGACCAATCAATGGAATTACTAAATTCAAAAAAATACTTATTGCGCCACCAGATAAAAAAACAATCGTTGGTTTATATATACTCGCTGAAACCGTAGCGCCTGATGCTATCATTAAAGTCAATATTATGGGAGACATAATCTCAGTTAATTTCGATATATTTTGTATAGTGTTTTTTACAGTATTATAAATATAACTAATTTCAGAAAAAAGCAATAATATAACACTAAAAAAACAAACTAAAAAAATTATATCAGAAATATTTTCGGATAAAAAAGTATTTTTAAAACTTTGTGTAATACCACAAAACATTGTTAATGCAACAATGCTTAAAAACACTGGCAAAGTATTTAGTAATTTGTTAAAAAAAACATTTAAAAAATAATCAAAAATAGAAGTAAAATTTAGCTCATACTTCCCTTCCAAAAATTCTTTTAGATAACTAAAATAACTATTTGCAGGTTTGTTTTCTAAGTTTTCAAAGTAATTTTCAATATCAGTTAGGTCTATGTTTTCTAATTGCTCACCAACACTATCAGTTAATTGGTCTGCCTTTACGTTAAAAACGTTGTTTGAAAATGATAAAACAGAACAAATAACTACGATAGCTAAAATAAAAACTGTAAACTTCTTCATGTTAGAATTCCAGAAAGGACATTTAAAATTGCATAAAAAATCGGTATAGCTATGCTAAAAATTGCTAATTTCCCTACTATTTCAAGCTTGCAGGCAAGATTATTTAACCCAAAATCGTTTAACGTGCTTGAACCAAACTCTACCAAATAACCAATTGAAGTAATTTTAAAAATTATAGAATATAAACTTTTATCTATACCACTAAGTTCGGCAACTTTGTTTATAAACACGAACGTATCACTAACATACTCAATTATAAAGGTTAAAATAACAATTCCAGCACCTATTGAAGCTAGTAAAGTAAGTTCGCTATTTATAGACCTTAAATATAGAATTATACAGGCACAAACTAATGAAATTGCAACTATTTTAACCATTTTAATAGAGATAAAATATATTTTTAATTGTTTCAAACAATTCACTAACCATATTTATTACAAGGGTTAAAACAATAATTAAGCCTGCAAGTGAAACTAATGTTGCAATATCATCCCTATCACTTTTCTTAAGCACTTGAGTTATTACCGTTATCAATATACCGATTGCTGCAATTTTAAAAATAATATCTACGTTCATATTCCCTCATTTATATCAAAACGATAAAAATTATTAACCCAACTAAAAATCCAAGCTTAATATATAGTTTTTTGTATTTTTTTTCATCTTCCGAAGCAATTTTGTACTTTTCATTAACGTACTCATAAGCATTATCTATAAATTTTATTTGAGAAAACTTGTCTCCACTACCAACTTTTTCTATGTAAGATTTAAAATAACTTAGCTCATCTGATTCAAGATATTTTTGATTGCTTGTAAATTTTTCTTTACTAAGTATAACGTTTTTTAAGACTTTATAAAAATCACTGTCAGTATTTGTATTGTTTTTTAGTATAGAATATAAAGTGTTTTGCGAGTAATTTATTTCATTTTTTATTATTTTATTAAACTCATTAAAATCAAAGTAAAAAGTTTTACGACTAGTGAATTTTTTTGAAAAATTAAAGCCAAAATACGTGCAACTAAAAAGCGCAACCAAACCTATAATAATATTCATAATTCCCTGTAATTCTTATCATAAACTTTATCAATTACTCCTGCCTGTCCGTAATTTCTAAGCACAATATATCTTTCAAAAATATTTTTTTTATAGTAATTTTTCTCAACAATATCCGACAAAGAACATCCGTGACAACTCGCAATAACCTTAACCCCGCTTAAGCTTGCGTTCTTTATGCATGTCCAGTCGCTTTCATTTGCTATTTCATCTGTAATTATTATGGTTGGAGCTAACGACCTTATTCCATTTTCAAAAGCATATTTTTTATTTGAATAACAAATGAAATCAACGTTTTCACCATTTATTTTATTAAATTCTCCACGCTCATCAACTACTAGTATACTTTCTGTATTTAGTAAGTTTAACTTTCTAATCAAATCTTTTAATAAAGTTGTTTTTCCAAATAACGGTGGAGAAATTATTAGTGTATTTAATAAGTGATTTTGATATATATAATCAAAAATCTTATTAGAGCAACCTATTATTTCATGTGGAATACGAACGTTTAGTGAAGTAAAATTTTTCAAAGTAATAACTTGTTCGTTATCAGTTACACACTCACCAGCTAGTCCAATCCTTATTCCATCTTTTGTAGTTAAAAAACCGTTTTTTATTTTATCGTTAAAAGCATATATTGAGTGCTCTGTAACGCTTTTGATAATATATTCAATATCAGAACGAATACATTTAAGCGCATTTGTATCTAGAATAGATAAACCATTATCAGACAAATAAAATAAATTATTTTTAGCTTTTATTTTTATATTGAAATTTTCTCTAAGCCTAATTTCAGTAATCTCTTCTATCTTGCACTTTTGCATTGCCAAAAAAATTTTTGCTGGTAAAAAAGATAAATCCATCAATAAATTGTATTATCAAAAATTAAAAAATAGAACAAAAAAAGCCTTATCAACATGATAAAGCTTTTTTATTTTTAAACTATATATTATTCTGCGCTACCGATTAAATCAGCTATTGAAGCACCAGCAACACTTTCATCTTTCCATTCGCGTAGTTCTTCTGTTTCGTCAACTACTTCTTTTTTTGCACCACGCTTCTTACCCTTTGCCTTTTCTTCTTGTTCAGGCTTTTCTATTTCAGGAAGTAGTGCCTTAATAGAAAGGGTCATCTTTTCCTTTTCAACGTTAATGTCTAAAATCTTTGCTTCTACTTCTTGGCCAACTTGAAGCGCTGAAACAGGATTTTCAAGCCATTCGTTAGTGATTTGAGATACGTGAACTAAACCATCTATACCTTTTTCAATTTCAACGAAAGCACCAAAGTTTACAAGTCTAACAACGTTGCCTTTAACAACGTCGCCAACGTTATAACGTTCAGCAACAGTTTCCCAAGGCTTTGGTTGTAATTGCTTATAGCCAATAGAAACTCTCTTATTTTCTTCATCAATCTTAAGAATTTTGAACTCAAACTGCTTGCCAATTTCAAGAACTTCTGCACAATCTTTACAACCGTTCCAAGCTAAATCAGAAATATGAGCAAGGCAATCAAAACCGTTAACGTCTACGAAAGCACCGAAAGAAGCAAATCTAACTGGAGTGCCTAAAACAACGTCTCCTTCTTGAATACTTGCAAAAAATTCTGCTTCTTTTTGAGCCTTAGCAGCATCTCTTTCTTCTTTTTCGCTTAAAAGGATAACACGTTGAGAAGCAACTATTTGACGACGAGCGCCTTTAGATTCTACCTTCTCTGCTTTTAATCTTAAAGTTTTGCCAACGTATTTTTCTAAATCCTTAACAAAACCTAGTTTAATTTGTGAAGCAGGAATAAATACTTGATAGCTACCATATTTACCGGTTAAACCACCTTTGTTGGTTGCAGTAATAACAGCTTCAAAAATCTTGCCGTTTTTAATTTCTTCAAGCTCAGCTTCTTCCTTTAAAACCTTTGCCATTGCCTTTTCAGAAAAAGCAAGTGGTTTTTTGCCAATTACCATAACGCGAAGTTCTTGACCAATTTGGAAATTATCTTTGTTGTATTCATTGAGCAATTCGTCTTTAGAAAGAGCAAAATCACTCTTAGTATTTTTTAAAGAAACCGTAAGACCATCTTCTTTAATGGACGATATTGAAACGGTAACAATTTGACCTATTCTAAATTCTCTATTAGGTCTTATGCTATTTATAGCCTTTTCAAATTCCGACTTAGCAGGCTTTTCTTGCACTGCCTTAACTTCTTCTACTACTTCGGTAGTCTTGATTTCTTCTGCTGTAACTTTCTCCATGTTTGAGATAACCTCCTGAAATTGTTCGATAGGCGTTGATGCCCCCATAACAATCCCTACTTTATTAAAACTTTTTATTTTTGCATAATCAAAATCTGCAGGATTGATAATTCGATAAACGTTTGAACATTTTTGTTTGCAAATTTCAAACAATTTATCTGTATTATTGCTGTTTTTACCACCAAGAACGATTACTGCATCGCAACTTGCCGATAAAGTTTCTGCTTCTTTTTGTCGCTTGGTTGTAGTATAGCAAATTGTTTTGAAAATATCAACTGTTTTTGCATTGGTGGAAGCAAAATTTTTTATTATTTTATCAAATTTCAATTCCGAATAGGTAGTTTGCACTACAATACACAATTTGTCAGCTTTTATTAAGGAAAGTTCTTCAGCACTTTCAGTAATTACAGCGCTATTTTCGCACCAACCGTTTATTGCTTTTATCTCGGGGTGCCCCTCCTTTCCTATGATTGCTATTTTGTAGCCCTTTTCATGGTGTGAGTGA
Organism: Christensenellaceae bacterium; assembly: GCA_045654125.1. Classification (GTDB taxonomy): domain Bacteria; phylum Bacillota; class Clostridia; order Christensenellales; family Borkfalkiaceae; genus UBA1259. The sequence continues at coordinate 8,165 of JAZOMU010000036.1, read as the reverse complement.
ACAATGTTTTGGATATCTTTAACAAATGGGCAGGTGCAATCAATTACATTTAGTCCTAATTCTTTTGCTTTATTAAAGGTGGATTTTGGTTCGCCGTGCGTTCTAATCAATAATGTATCACCACTTTCAAAGGCTACTTCATCAAGATTGTTTATTGTTTTTACACCTAACGATTCTAACTTTTGGTTGACATATTCATTATGTATAATTTCACCTAAAACGTAGTTGTTTTCACCTTTCAGATTATATGCTTCAGCAACGGCGCGTTTTACACCAAAACAAAAGCCACTATGCTTTCCCTTTAACACTTCCATTTTGTTTTATAATTTACCTAATTTTCTTTTTGTATACTTTTTAGTCGACAAAATATTAAACAAGTTGTTTTGTTGTTCAATCATTTTGTCTCGAACAATTTGTTCCATTTCTTTCATATCTGAATCGCTAAGTTTTTTATCATAAAAACTATTTAGTTCAAATGGCTTGCCTATTATCAAGTGAGTTTTTCTAAACGGTTTAGCCTTTCCATTCAACATCATCGGTACGATTGGGCACTTTGCCTTTACAGCAAATATCATAGACCCACCTTTAATCTGTTGAAGCTCGGTTGTTCCTGACTTGTTTCTAGTGCCCTCAGGAAAAACTACTAATTTGTGCCCGTCTTTAAGAACTCTTAGGGCTTGCATTATAGTTTTAAGGTCTAAATTATCCCTGTCAACGGGAATTGCTCCGAAAGAAGCCAATATTTTTCCAAACAATTTGTTGTTAAAAAGCTCTTTTTTTGCAAGAAAATACACGTCGCTACTATAGGCATCTGCAATAAAGCCACAGTCTACAGCTCTAAAATGATTGCAGACAAAAACAGCCCCACCCTTGGGTATGTTTTCTTTACCGTGTATTTTATATGGATAAAAAATATTAAAGAAAAAAAGTGGAATTTTATGAATAAATTTCATTTTTAACCTTTTAATTGTTTATAATAGAAAGCACTTTATTTATAACTTGGTCTATTGTCATGAAAGAAGTATCAATTTCAACAGCGTCATCTGCTTTTCTTAAAGGAGAAAAATCACGAGTTTTATCGTTATAATCCCTTTGTTCAATCTCTTCTCTAAGTTGATTAAACTCGACTTTATGCCCCTTTAACGTGAGCTCTTTAAATCTTCTATCAGCTCGCACATCAACACTCGCCGTTAGATAGAATTTATATTCAGCATGTGGTAGAACGTAAGAACCAATATCTCTACCATCTAAAACGCAGGACATTTGAGATGCAATTTTTCTTTGCATATCTACCATTTTTAGTCTTACGCATTTTAAGCTTGATATGTTTGAAGCAGCCATAGATACGTGTGGTTCACGAATTGTTTCAGAAACGTCTTTACCATCAAGAAAAGTACGTTGAGCACCATCTATATACTTTATTTCGAGATTTATATCGTCGATAAAAGTAGCAACTTTTTCAGCATCAAGCGTATCAATACCTAAGCTTATAGCTTTTAATGCAGTTGCACGGTACATAGCTCCAGTATCTAGATATAAAATATTTAGTTTTTGCGATAATCTCTTTGCAATGGTACTTTTGCCACTACCAGAAGGACCATCAAGTGCGATTTGAAAAGTTTTATCCATAGTATCACCTATTATTATATTAATTTTATAAGTTTTTGTAGTTATTTATGTATTTAAGCCAGCAATATAGCCTGTAGAAAATGCAAGTTGCAAGTTAAAGCCACCCGTAAACGCATCTATATCCAAGACTTCGCCAGCAAAAAATAAATTTTTAACTAATTTACTTTCCATTGTCTTGGGATTTATTTCCTTAACGCTTACCCCACCAGCAGTTACGATTGCTTCTTCTATAGGGCGCAACCCCTTTATCTTAAACGCAAAATTTTTAAGAGTTTTGCAAATTCTATTCCTTTCTTCTAGTGTAATTTGACTGCAATTTTTATTTTGTGAAACGCCAGAACGCCTTAATACAATTTCCACCATGTTCTTGGGTACAAGCGCCCTTATAACGTTTTGTATTGATTTGGTATTATTTTCCTTAAATTCTCTAACCAATCTTGCATCTAAAACCGACAAGTCTAAAGCAGGTTTTAAGTCAATAAACAAATCTAAATCTGCAAAATTACATCTATTTATCACGCTTGAACAGGATAAAATGATTGGGCCTGAAATGCCAAAGTGTGTAAATAACATTTCACCAAAGTCATTATACACTGTTTTCGAGTTAGAAACAACTTTAATTGCAATATTTTTTAGAGATAAGCCTTGTAAATTTAAAAAATCAGCACCTTTTAGTTCTATACCAACGAGCGCAGGTTTTATTGGAACAACCGTGTGTCCTGCGCTTTTTGCGAAGTTATACCCATCTCCCGTACTGCCGGTTAAAGGATAAGAAGCACCACCCGTGCAAACAATAACACTATCGCAATCAATATTTCCATTACTGGTTTGTACTCCAACAACACAGTTGTTTTCAAAAATAATTTCTTTTACTTCAGTATTGAGAAGAATATCAACTTTGTTTGAAATTAATGCTTTTTCAATAGTTTTTGTAACATCGCTTGCCTTATCGCTCTCTGGAAAAACCCTATTACCACGTTCAACCTTAAGTTTTAAGCCATTTATTGATAAAAAGCTCATTAAATCCTGTGCTGAAAAATTATTTATTGCACTATAAACAAATTTTGGGTTGGTAACAACGTTATTGAAAAACTCTGAAACAGGCAAGTTATTAGTTACGTTACACCTGCCTTTACCTGTTATGTAAATTTTCTTGCCAAGCTTTTCGTTTTTTTCTATTAAAATTACTTGATTTCCTTTGGTTGCTGAAGCATATGCAGAAAGCATTCCACTTGCGCCACCACCAATTACTACTACTTTATTCATCTTTATCGTTAATAATTATAATGTCTGACATATTTATATTAAAAATAATTAGTGTTTACCTTGATTTTCTCTTTTTTTGAAAATTAGTTTTTCTATTTTTTCACCATACTTATAGATTATTATTGTAGCCACAATAGTTAGCGCAAAAAACACTAGCCATAACAAAATCCCCCACCAAGTGTCGTATGGAATAATACTGTTATTCATAGAATACGAAGAAACAAAAACAGTAATAATTCGCACAATGATAATCATTATTATAAAATACGCTGAGCTTATAGACGTAATCCCAGCAACAAAGCACAAAACGTCATCAGGAAAAAATGGAAATAAAAACATAAATGTTAATATCAATTTATCTTTCCCTTTTATACTTTCAATGCCTTTTTTTAGATTCTTTTCACCCACAAGCCATTTTGCAAGTTTAAATCCAAAAAAACGACCTAGAACAAAAGCTGTAATAGAACCTATAATAATGCCTATACAGCTAAATATCGAGCCTTTAAGAGCGCCAAACAACAAAACACCTGCACCTACCGTTATAAACGAAGGAATTGGCAATACCACTACTTGTAAAAACTGTATTATAATAAATAATACCACTGCGTAATTACCAAATGAGGATATATATTCCCTAAAGTCTTCTACGCTATCAACTCGTTCTAAAAATCCAGTAGATTTCAATAGATACATTGAAGCTAAGATAATCGATAGCGTTATTATTAACAAAAAAAATAACTTATAGATGATTTTTTTAGAACATCTTAAAAATGTTATTGTTAAAACTGTAATTATCGTTATTATTGATACTGAAACAGCAGTAACAATAGTGGAATATTCCTTAAAAAAGCCATCGTTAAAGGTTTCTATATATAGCACTGCAAATACAATTGCCAAAATTCCTAGCAAAGAAATTAAAGTAGTATATAAAACGTTTTTAGCTATAGATAAGCTTTTAGTATTACCCATGATAATATTATATAACTACAAGCTTAATCTTATCCGTTTTTACTCTTATTTAATTCTTAATTTTCGTATATTCACTCACTGCTATTTTATCGCAACGATTGTTATACTCGTTGTCAGAATGCCCTTTTACTTTTATAAAGGTTATTTCATGAATTTTGCTTAATTTTAAAAGCTCCTGCCACAGGTCAATATTTTTCACTTCTTTTTTATTAGCTGTGCGCCAATTACTCTCTTGCCAGCTACTTATCCATCCCTTATTAAAGGCATCTACAACGTATTGCGAGTCACTATAAAGATTTACTATGCATGGCTCTTTTAAGCTTTCTAAACCTTTAATAACAGCTAATAGCTCCATCCTGTTATTAGTAGTGCTTATCTCGCTACCACTAACCATTTTTTCTACGCCATTATATATCAAAATTGAACAATAACCACCAGCGCCTGGGTTTCCACTACAAGCTCCGTCAGTATAAATATCTACTATCTTCATTATAGGTTTTCCAATTCCTTTGCTCGTTTAACACACGCATTTATTGCATTATCAGAAATAGCATCTATCCCGCTTTCCTTGTATACAGTTATTGCTTCTATTGTAGTGCCACCTTTACTGCATACAGCATTAATTAAGTCGTCAAGTGATTTATCAGGGTTATTAGCCACCATCTTTCCTGCACCTATCATAGTGCTTACGGCAAGCCTCTTGGCGTCTTCAGCACTTAATCCTTGCTTAATACCTGCATTTATTATGCCTTTTAAGAACAAATAAAAATATGCTGGAGAACTACCACTAACACCTGTTACTGCATTAAGCTTATCTTCAGACACAAGAACTACCGTGGCTAGCGATGAAAATACTTTTTTAATAAACTCAACATCTTCTACGTCTGAAAAATCCGAAAGGTCAAGCCCTACAGCGCCTGCACCTATCGAACAAGGTGTGTTTGGCATACATCTTGCAACCTGAACGTTGCCTAATACAGATTTAATTTTATCCTTTTTAACACCTGCCATTATTGAAATAAACTTAGAGCAAGTAGTATCTTTAATACTTAAAAGAACTTCACCGGCATTTTGTGGCTTAATAGCAAACAAAACAAATTCGGAATTATCAACTAACAATTTATTATCTAGTGTAGTTGAAATACCCAAATTGGATAGGCTATCTAACTGTGCTTGATTTACATCGCTTACAATAATTTGCTCATTTTTAATAAAACCTGCATCTATTATTCCCTTTATTATTGCAGAAGACATAAAACCTGCGCCAATAACACCAAATTTAAATTTCTTTTTCATTTTTCTCCTTATTTTATTTGACTAAAATTAAGATTTGTTATATAATCTATATGCTCTTAGGGGAGTGGCTCAATTGGTAGAGCAGCGGTCTCCAAAACCGCCGGTTGCGTGTTCGAGTCGCGTCTCCCCTGCCAAAATCTCAACTACTACTAGTTGGGATTTTTTATTTTGTTAAAGTAATCATAATTATTAGAAACTAAGTCTAATTACAACAATAAAGTATATATATATTAGATTAATTATAAACTTTTTTTTATAAAAAATCAATTAAAAAGGGATAAAATATTTTAAAGTAATCTTCCGTCGTTAGCAAAAGAAGTGCTAATTGCATCAACGGCCTTTGCTATTTCGGCACTTACAGCTTCAACTGCACGTATAGGATTATAACACTCGGAAATCATTGTTTCTACCATTTCTTGAGTTTGCATTTTGTCAATATTCATCGTCTTAGGATTTCTTGTTTCAGTTCTTAACATAATTAGCTCCTTTTTTTATCGTAACTTTTTAAGAAATTAGTTTTTACGTTTTCAATTTCAACACCACACATTTGAGCGCACAAAATTGAAGCACCATAAATTTGTGGATGAATAGGTATTACGGCTTGCAAATTTTTGTATAAATATTTAGAAACAAGTTCCTTAAAAATAGTATTGCTACTAAATAAACTGCCAGATAATACAACCTTATTACCATTTGAGTAATTTTTATATGCATGATTTATTACCATTGCAAGATGTTTTGCATTAGATTCTAATATCTCTTTAGCAACTTCATCCCCTAATCTATATGCATCAAATACAATTGGCGCAAACGAAGCGATAAATGATGGACTTTCTTTATAAACTTCTTCTAAAAGACCATAAACTGTTTTTTCAGTTTTGCTGAGTATTAGTTCTGTTATTTTTGTAGGTTTACCTAATCCTTCAGTATGTGCTAGCGCGCTATAAATTGCATCTCTACCTATGTCAAACCCACTACCCTTTTTTCCGATTAAATACCCCCAACCTTCAACAGTTTTAAGAGAATCTTTGTTTTTAACTAAAACAGATGAACCTGTGCCACATATTACAGCAATACAATCTTCATCTATGTTTGCACTAGGAATAACGTTAAGTATATCAGTAGCACATTTAATTTTTATATTTGGATATTTTTTTGTTAAAAGACTTAAAACTTTTGATGCATTGTTACCTAATAAAAATCCTGCCGCGCCAATATAGATACCACTAACGTTAGCACATGTATTTAATAGATTGTCTATACCCTGAATTAAAGTTTTCGCGCTGTTTTCTATTCCTATTGAATTTGGGTTACACGGACCTAGCTTTTGATGTTCAATAATAACACCATCTTCAGAAAACATTACAAATTCCGTTTTTGTTCCACCGCCATCAACAGCTATCATTATTTTCATTTGATTATTCTCGTGCCCAATTAAAGTATCTATTGTAACGTTAAATATTTCAGATAAAAAACATAATTTCTCAACGTCAGGGAATGCGATGCCACATTCCCATTTAGATATAGATTGCGAACTTATATTTAGTAGTTGCGCAAGCTCACCTTGTGACATATTTTTCGCCTTTCTATAAATCTTTAGATTTTCCGACAATTTATTATTTATAAACATATTATAATCTCCACTTGTATCTCAATACTATAATATCACAACTACAACCCAAAAGCAATAACCAAATTTTATATTAAAGAAAAAAATACAACCAATGGTTGTATTTTTGTATTTTGTTAATTTTTTTATAATGATAGTAGTGCTACAGCAGTAGCGCCAATAGCAACACCAATCCATTGCCACCAACGCATTGGCTCTTTAAACACAAATCTTGAAAGCAACGTCATACCTGCAAGACCGGCTACAGATATTACAGGATATACTAAAGCCGATGGCAAGGTGTCTACCATACGCATAACAAATAAGTTAACAAAACCGTTAAATATAGCCGCAACAAAAGGAAAATAACCAGTGTTTTTTATCATTATCTTGGAACCAGTTTTATCACATCTAAAGAAATTAACAAGCCCTAAAATAACGGCAAACGCCATTGAAACCACCATTAAAAACTGACCATAATTACCATCAAAAACCATTTGCTGCGTCTTTTGAACTACAGAACATCCAGTCCCAGCTATGAAACTTAACGTAACGCAAATTATCCAAATAGTAGTGTTTTTATTAACATTTACTGGTGCATTTTTAGAGCCTACAATATCATCTTTCATATCGCCTTTATAAAGACATAGAGTAATAGAAATTATCATCAAAATAAGCCCAACAATTGTGGTCCAAGTAATGCTTTCGCCCCAAAAGATAAATCCCCAAACAGCAACGCCTATCATTGATAACTGCCCAAACAGTGATGTTAACATTATTGGGCCAACCCTAATTGCCATTACACCTGAAATAGAGGAAGTTGCATAACACGCTGCAAACAATAAAGAATACGGTAAAACCGCAATATCATATGTACCATTAATTAAAAATTGCACTAACCAGTACAAGAAAACCGTTGATAGAAATATCAAACAATAAAGTTGTGCCGCACCCTTGTACTTAGCATTTTTTCTATTAAAAGAAGCATTACAAAAGCCAGTGCCTAATGAAAATAATACCGTGCTAATTAAGTAAATATATGGCATATCCGCTCCTAATATTTTTAATCATCTAATACTAGATGTTAATTATATTATAACTCTATGGAAAAATAATTACTATAATAAAATTATCAGTTTTTTGTATAAAATAACGATTATATTGTCACGAATAACCCTGTTACCAAGATTGCTAAAATACAAATTGGCGCAATATATTTAATAACTATATTAAAGTAAGCAGTTGCATATTTGTTTTTATCAATACCAATTTCTTTAGGCATAATTTTTTTATCAATAAAATATCCACAAATTACACAAGTAATGATAGCGATTATAGGCATTAAAATATTATTTGCTAAATAGTCTAGCATACCTAGTATTCCGTAATCACCTAT
>JAZOMU010000035.1:0-82301 GCA_045654125.1 Christensenellaceae bacterium | reverse complement strand
AATTTACAATGGCAAAGACCTTACAGATACTGCAACTAATGACTTCGGTATTCGCTACATAACGGCAGATGCTAAAAACGGCTTGCTCTTTAACGGCAAACCCATAAAATTGCGTGGTGGCTGTATTCACCACGACCATGGTGTATTGGGCGCAGCTGCTTTCCCTGCTGCCGAAGAGAGAAAAATTCGCGTTCTTAAAGAGGCTGGATTTAACTCGGTAAGAATCGCACACAACCCACCATCACTTGCGCTTTTAGAAGCTTGTGATAGGCTTGGTATGATTGTTCAAGACGAAGCGTTTGATATTTGGAATAAGAGAAAGTTAGCAGTAACTGCAGACTACCATATTTTCTTTAAGGAATGGTGGGATAGAGATATCTCTTATATGGTAAAGAGAGATAGAAACCACCCATGCGTTATGAGTTACTCTATCGGCAATGAAATATACGAAATAGATGGTACTAGTGGTAGCGCTGAATGGTCTAAAAAGCTTTCAGATGAAATAAGGAAATATGATAACACCAAGTTTGTAACTGCAGCTATTCAGAAGATAACTCTTGCTGACTTTAAGCCTGAAGAGATAGATACTGAAAGTTATAGCAAATACATGATAAAAAAATCTGGTGAAAAAGACCAGAGAAAAATCAACAAAATCACGGAAGGTTTTGAAGCACCGTTAGATATTGTAGGTTTTAACTATCACCATGCACATTATGATATTTTCCATCAGGATAACCCAGATAAAGTAGTTTGGGGCTCTGAAAACTGGACAATAGACGTGTATAAAGATTGGCAAGACGTAGTAAATAATAATTACGTTATAGGCGACTTTACTTGGACAGCAATAGATAACCTTGGCGAAGTTGGTCATGGTGAAGGATTCTATGATAGGGACAAAGAAAAAGTAGCAAAGCGTGGCTTAACATATCCTTGGCGTACTTGCTATCAAGGCGACCTTGACCTTTGTGGCTATCGTCGCCCACAATCTCACTTTAGAGAAGCCGTATGGTTTGGTGGGGATGTGCCTAAAACCTTCGTAGAGCATCCCGAATATTTTGGTGAAGAATATTACGGCACAGGTTGGCATTGGAAAGACGTTCATTATAGCTGGACGTTTGATGACAAGTACGTTGGCAGACCTGTTAAGATTGAAACTTATATTCAGGCTGATAAGGTGGAGTGGCTTGTAAATGGCAAAAAGGTAGGTGAAGCAGTTCCCGAAAAGGCAATGGCAACGCTTAATACTGTTTATGAAAAGGGCGAACTTATCACGATTGCATATAAAAACGGCAAAGAATTTTCTAGGTCAGTAATTAAAACCATTGGCAATGCAGTAGGCGTTAACGTAATCCCTGAAAAGACTGAGTTTATTGCAGACCGTCGTGACCTTTGCTATTTTGATATTAAAATAGTAGATAAAGATGGTAATGTAGACGTTCATAGTGAAGCAGAGCTTACAGCAAACGTACTCGGTGGTGAATTGCTTGGTATATATAGTGGTAATCCTATTAGTGATGATGACTTTAGAACAAATATCTGCCACGCTTTTAAGGGTAGGGCGCTTGCAGTAGTAAGAACGGCAAATCCAGGCAAGGTAACGATTAAAGTTATTTCTCCTGAACTTGCATCAGGCTATGCAGAAGTTATTGCAAAATAAATATTAAGTTATAAAAGCACAGCTAATAAGCTGTGTTTTTTATTTGTTAAAATAGTTGAATAAATTTATAAAAACAACTAAAAGGTTAATTAAACCATGACAATTAAGTTGACATAAATAACAATAAATTATATAATAATTTCTGTTACTGGAGGATGAAATGTTACAAGCTTTTTTGGATTTTGTTTATAGCAATATACTTAGTATTCTAATGATGGTTCTACTAATTGCAGTAGGTGCATTTATTACCGTTAGAAGTAAAGCATTGCAGTTTAGGCGTTTTGGCTATGCAATGAAAAACACCATTGGCAGTTTGTTTGATAAAAGCCAGCACGTCAAAGAGAAAGGTAGCGTTAGCCCTTTCCAAGCTGTTACTACAGCACTTGCTGGAACAATCGGAACAGGTAGTATAGCAGGCGTAGCAACTGCGTTAGTAGCAGGTGGGCCAGGTGCTGTTTTTTGGATGTGGTTTAGTGCGCTTTTAGGCATGGCAACAAAGTATGCAGAAATCGTTTTATCCTTAAAATATCGTGAAAAGAACGAAGATGGCGCATGGGTAGGTGGCCCTATGTTCTATATACAAAAAGGCTTGAAATGTAAATGGCTTGCAATATCGTTTGCAGTCTTTGCAATGGTTGCTTGTATAGGTACGGGTAACGCTACTCAATCGAACGCTATTTCGGGCGTTATTAATAGTACTTTATCGGTTCCAACGTGGATAACGGGATTAGTGTTAACGGTAATAGTTGCACTAGTTATTCTAGGTGGCATTAAACGTATAGCTTCCATAAATGAAAAAATAGTTCCAGGCATGGCAATATTTTTTGTGTTAGCTGCACTTATAGTTTTATGTATAAACGTAACGGAAATACCTAAGGCTTTTGCGCTTATTTTTACAGAAGCGTTTAATTTTAAGTCTGCTTTTGGTGGCGTTGCTGGTTACGGTGTTCTTTCTGCTATGCGATACGGCGTAGGTAGGGGCGTGTTTACTAATGAAGCAGGCTTAGGTAGTGCGCCAATCGCTCACTCGGCTTCAAGTGCAACAGACCCTGTAAAACAAGGTTGGTGGGGTATGTTTGAAGTGTTTATTACCACTATAATTATCTGCACTATATCAGCGCTTGTAATTTTAACTTCCGGTGCGTATGGCGAAATTTTTGCAGCTCACAATTTAGAACCTGAATTAAACGGTGCAGCATTAAGTAGCGTTGCGTTTAACGAAGCTTTGCCTGTGGTAGGTGAATACGGCGTGGCTATAGCAACAATTTTCTTCTCTCTTTCAACAATTCTAGGCTGGGCATATTACGGAGAAGTTTGTGCAGGATATTTATTTAAGAACCATAGAAAGATTGCCGTTATGGTGTATAGAATTATTTACGTAGTATTCGTATTCGTTGGTGCAGTTGCCAATATTAAAGTAGTTTGGACTATTGCAGATTGCTTTAATGTACTAATGGCATTGCCTAACTTGATTGCCTTAGTATTACTTTCTAAGGTTGTAATGAACTTAACTAAAGAGCATTTTGAAAAGAAACGTGGCTTGCCTGATTTAAGTGAAAAATTAGAAAAATAATTTAATGAACAAAACAAAAAACACAGTCAATCGACTGTGTTTTTTTTGTTTTAACGTTCACAATGTGTAACTAATATAAAAAACTATATAAAAAAGTAAAAATATTACACAGCTTTTTTATTTAGGTATTTCATTTGTTTTTTATACCTTTAATTTTTTTGTAAAAATTTTTTAGGACTTGACATTGGCACAGTTTTGTCAATTTTAAGATGTTATAATTTTATTGTAAACAAATGAAAAAGTCTATTGCGAAAAAAACAATTATATTATACGTATTTTTAATGCTATATAAGGGCTCGTCTATTGAGAAACCTATATCTCAAACTCAAATGACAAACGTTATAAATGATATGGGCGTGCCTTGTGATAGGAGAACTGTTGGCAGAAACATAAAATACTTAATTGACTTTGGCTTGCCCATTTTTAAAACGGGTGGCGGGTATTGTTATATAAAACATTTGGATAAATATTTTAATTAAAAGGAGAAATATAAATGAATGAAGAACAATATAGTAAGCAACTAAATGAAGAAAATAAGAAAGAGAAAAAGTTAAAACAAATCAAAATTACTAAGTATATTAGAATTGTATTTATTTTCCTAGCGATTATTTCTTTTGTTTTATTTATAGCTTTGAGTAGCAATTCTAATGGTACCTTCGTTGCTGCTCCTTGGCTTATATTTCTTGCGTCAATACTGGGAATTATAATTACTTCCGTAATAATCAAAAAGAAAAATTACAACCCAGATACAAACGTGTTTATCGTTACGGGATATCCCACAGGGGAACATTTATACAAGATGGACTGTGAACTTTTCGATGACCGTTTTGAACTCACTGCTAAAAGAGAAGCAATCTTTGATTCTACTGCAGGTAAAAAATTTGTTATCCCATACGATAAAATTGAGAAAATTCAAGAGATACATTGTGGGGTTGTATTGGGCGTTGAATTGTTTTTAAATGACGACACAATAGAGCGTCCTTTGTTTGGAAAGGCACTGTCTACAAGTTTTGGTGGTCTTGGTGCACTCGGTGGTTTAATTAATGGGGCAATGCATGGAGAAGGAAAATTTAAGTTTTATTTTAGAAAGCGTGTCAATTATAATAAATTTGTTAATACCATACCGATAAAGGATAAACCTAGTTTAAGAGGAGAATAAAAGATGAAAACAGCTGGGATAATATTAATCATATTAAACATAATTGGTTTTTTTGGATGCTTAGTCGGTAGCGCAGGGTTGCCTACTAGCTTGTTTGGTTGGATTGGTTTTTTATTGCCTGCCATTATAGGCATCATTTTAATTAGTAAAGGCTCTAAAAAAAAATAAAAACACTCAACAATCAACTAATCATTTTAACAAAAATGAAGAAGATAATTAAAATGTATAAAAAGCAAGAACATAAACAAGAAACTGAAAAAGTTAATAATACTGGTGATAAAAATCAAATACCAAAAAGTATTTATGAACAAAAAATAATGCGAAAGCATGTAAATAGTGAAAGAATTAAGCGTTATTTGAACGGTCTATGAGTGAAAGAAAAAGAGATGGTAAAAAACCATCTCTTTTTTTGCATCTAAAATACCCAAGGAGAAACTGCTCTGCTATCGCTTCGCAGGACTAGCCCATCAAGGAAGAAAGTCAAAGTCGTCCAAACTAGAGTTGATTTCCAGCCGAGAGTGAAAACAAAAAAAGACGGTAAAAACCGTCTTTTTTGTTTTGGCACCCCCAAGGAGAATCGAACTCCTGATTCCGCCGTGAGAGGGCGGCGTCTTAACCGCTTGACCATGAGGGCACGTAGAAAAACGTTTTTATGTCAGCGAATTACTAAAAGTAATTTGCAAGACTTTAAATACAGTTTCTCCTTATCGCAAAAATTTCTTCGACAATTTTGCGAGAGTTATTATAACGATACTTATTTTAGCACAATCTTTTTGTTTTAGCAAATGATTGAGTAGGGTTTATAAAAAAATGACCTGCATTGGCCGACGAAAAAGAAAATAATAACCCGTTTTGCAACAGGCGAATGCCGTGCTTACTGCCTCTGCATCTCTTTTTATGGCCGAGAAAACGTCGGTCAAGAGCACCACTCTTCAGTATAGACAACGGCTTTCTATTAAATATACTGTGGATTTTTTTTGCTTTTTCTATCGCACCATGAAGGCTAAGTATATTTTAGCAAATTTTTTTTATATATGCAACGAATAGATTGACTTTTAAAGCAGATTGTTTTAAAATTTTAGTCGAAAAGGATGATAAAATGCTAAAGAAAAAACTTGTTAATTTAAGACTAGCTACTTTTATAGCCATTAGTTTAATTTTAGGTATAATTTCAGCGTATTCTTTTACTTTGCAAAACATTGTTTTGGGAGTGCTTTTTACTAGCATTTTTCTTTTGTTCATTATTAGCTTTTTTATACTATTCTATGATAAAGAAAAACTAAAGAGAAATCTTATATTTATGCTTATTTTCTCATTGTTTTTTGCTGTAGGTTTGTCGTCATTTTTACTACTAGTTAACGATTATCAAAGCGCAGACCTAAAAGGTCACTATTTTACTGTGCAGGGAAAGGTAACAAAGACTGAAACCACTGATTCTGGTAGTGCATTAATTTTATCAAACGTAAACGTTAATGGCATAGTAGATGGCGAGCTTAAATATAAAATTATGCTTTACGTTTTTGGTGAAAACAGCTTTGATATAGGTGATTGTATAAAATTTAGCGCTACCCTAAAAGATAAAAGCATTATTTATGAAAATTCGTTTTCGCCATACGACTTGGCAAATAATATTAAGTACACGGCATCTATAAATGCAAGTGAAATTGAAGTAATAGGTAATCGCCCAAACATATTTGAAAGGTGCAATATCTTTATTAGAAACACCTTAAAAAGTGGGTTAGATTATGATGAATTTGCAGTCGCTTACGGTATGCTTACGGGCGATGCCGAGCTTATGGATGAAAACGTTATAACATCCTACAGATATATGGGCGTTGCGCACGTTTTTGCCGTATCAGGTCTGCATATAGGATTTTTAGCAACAGCACTGAACTTTTTGCTTAGCAAACTAAAAACCAAACGAATATTAAAGGCGCTAATTATATCAGTTATATTGCTTTTCTACTCAGGGGTTTGTGGGTATACAGCATCTTCAATCCGAGCAACGATAATGTCAGCTGTATTACTATTTTTGTCGGCAAAAGGCGAGCGTTACGATGGGCTATCAGCTCTAGCGATTGCTGGAATAATAATTTTACTAATTTCACCCGTGCAACTTTTTTGTGTTGGCTTTCAACTATCGTTTGTAGTAGTAATCGGCATACTTTTACTAGCAAAACCTATTGAAAGATTACTCGTTAAAAAATTAAAATTTATGCCTAAAAAGTTAAGCTCATCTATTGGAGTGGTGCTTTCAGCCCAGCTTGCAAGTATCCCGGTTTCGCTTATAAACTTTGGCTACTTTTCCCCAATTTCCGTTATAGCAAACTTAATTTTAATCCCCATTATCGGAGTGGTGTTTTATTTGCTGTTTATTTTAACACTATTAGGTGGGATATTAACAATCCCATACGTTACCTTGTTTATACCTAATTATATTCTAAAATTTATAAACATAGTTTTGACCTCGATTGATAGTGAAAAGCTACTTGTAACAGGCATTGTTTTAGGTGGCTTTAGTATCTTTTATTATCTTGCTATGATTTTCCCAAGTGGAATAATTAACCTAAAATTTATAACCAAAACAATTTTAACTTGTGTTGTTATACTAGTGTTTTTAACGGGAACTATATTTATAAACGTGGCTGAGAATAAATACGCAAATTTATATGTTTGTGGCTCTGATACTGCAAGTATAACGGTTATAACTACCGAGCAAGAAAACGTGCTAATCGTGAATGATTTAGAGAAAATATTTTCAGTTGGGAACCTAAGGCGTTTAAGCTATAAACAGGGTATTTTCGATATTGATACGGTAATAATTAGTGGTGGCTTTGATTACGATATGCAAGTATTCGTATCACGGCTAAGGCAGGTTTTTAACCTTAATCAAATCTGTTATTTCGGCGAGCAAAATATATCACTTGAACGTATAATACAAAATTCTTTCCCAAATCTAAAAGCTAAAGCTTTTAATGATAGTGAAAGATTGCCACTTTCTAGCATTGAAGCATTTTATATAGAAAATGGATTAGCCGTAGATTTAACTTTAAAGGGTAAAAGGATAATTGCTGTTTCCACGCCTGACTTGCCTGCTGATTATGACCTAATAGATGTTGGAGTAGACCTTTTAATTGCAGGGCAGAACGTAGAGCAGTTAAATTATAGGCTTAAGCCTAATAAATTGATTTCGTATAGAGCATCTATTATGTTTGAAAACGGGGAAAGCAACGGCAACTTTTCGTATAGTTTTAAATAAATATTTAAAAAACCCGAAAATGAAAATAATTATTGTTGCAAAAACGCAAGGAAAATGTTATTATGTATACGAGGGAGTATTGTCTTGAAGTATACTGAGTTTAGAAACGGGTTGGAAAATGGAGAAGAGTTTTCCGTTTATTTGTTCGAGGGGGAGGACGCGTATTTTAGAGAGCGTGGCTTATCCCTTTTAAAAAGTAAATTTATATCCGAGCCTTCGCTAAATTTAGTAGCTTTTAATAATGATGCAAGCTCAGATGAGCTTTTGTCTTCTCTTAATGGTTATCCATTTATGAGCCAAAAAAGAATGACAGTTATCAAGGAATTCTACCCTAAAGCAGAGTTTATAAAACAAGGGCTTAAAGAATTTTTAGAAAATCCACACGAAACCACAGTTTTCGCCATACTGAACGAAAAGCCGTGCGAACTGTTAAAAAAATACTCTTCGGTGTGCGTGGTTGATTGTTCAAAACAAGACGTTTCATTGCTAGTTAAGTGGATTAAAGCCGAATGTGGTAGGGCAGAAGTTGTTATAGACGGGGAAACTGCAAAACTTCTTGCCGAATACTGCGCTCTAGATATGACTAGAATTGAACGTGAAACAAACAAACTTATATCGTACGTGGGTGCTAATGGAATAATCGATAGGCAGTCAGTAGACGATATGGTGGTAAAGGATGCTGAGTATAAGATTTACGAGCTTACCGACTATATAGCGAAAAAGAAATTTGACCTAGCGCTTGCAGTTGTAAAAGATATGGTTGCCAAAGGTGAAACTATGCAACGCATAATAGTTTACGTTTATAACTATTATAGGCGATTGTTATTAACTGCTATAAGCGATAAGTCTGTTGCAGAGCTTTCGGTAGCGTTCGGTATAAAAGAATTTGCTTCAAGAAAGACAAAAGAGCAATCTGCAATGTTCAAAAAGCGCGCATTAAAGAACGCTGTTGATGCTTTAACTGAAGCTGATTATAGGATAAAAAGCGGGCAAAACGACGTAGACGAAATAGCGTGGATAACTCTATTTAAGATAATGACGGAAAATTAGAGAGGAAAGGAAAATGAATCTTGGTGAAAGAATATTAGAAATATGGCAAGCAGTATCGGGTAGCTCTGAAATGATAGTGGCTACTTCGGTAAGCGTGTTTGTATTTACCGTTTTATATTATTACTTAATTAGATTTTTAGTGGGTAACAACTCAGGCTCACTCGTTTCTCTTTTCGTGTTTACTATGCTACTTTCAGCAGGAATACTAACTTTCATAGTAAACATAAACAGCGCAATTTATTTAATTATTCCTGCGCTATTCATTTTAGCAACGGTAATACTTTATTCGGTAGAAATAAAACGCCTTTTATGGTCTAGAAGAAATATTAAGCTTACCGACTTAAAGCACGGTGACGGTATTTCTTACGACGAAGAAAAAATACAAAACTGCATAACTGAAATAATAAAGGCATTACAAAACATGTCTAAAAACGACGTGGGTGCGATAATAGTTTTATCCACCGGTAACGTTCCTGGTCAAATATTAGATAGTGGCGTAAGGCTTGATAGTGATATTAGTAGCGAACTTATTGAAAGTGTATTTTCCCCAAATACCCCACTTCATGATGGCGCAATGATAATTAACGGAACAAAAATAGTTGCAGCAGGATGCTTTTTACCGTTATCTCAAAATATAGATAAAATTCCTAAAGATTTAGGTACTCGTCATAGGGCAGGTATAGGTGTTACCGAAACCATAGACGTTATGTCCTTTATCGTTTCAGAAGAAACGGGTATTATCTCTGTAGCAAGAGCAGGGCAGATAACTAGGTATGCAGATACTGAGATATTAAAGAGAACTCTCGGTAGGTATTATTGGCAAGAGTTAGAAAGCTCAAGGAAATAGGTGGGAAATGAACGAAATTAGAAATAATCAGCCTAATAACGAAGGCGAAAAAAACAGAGCGAAAATTTTTTGGAAGCACGTTGGCATTATTGCACTAGCGTTGATGCTTGCAGTAGTAACTGTGTTCGTGCTTAACTTGAATAGGTAAAAAAATGGAATTAGGAATAATTGCTCCCGAAATACTATTGCCAAAAGTAGATGACCTTTCATCTTGGGCGTGTATTGCTTGTGACCAGTTTACAAGCGAGAAAGAATACTGGGATAAACTACAGGCATACGTTAAAGGCAAAAAGACAACGCTTGATTTAACGCTTCCTGAAATTTACCTTAATGGCAATGAAAGTGAAAGAATAAAAACTATAAATAGCAATATAAAGAAATATCTAAACGATGGCGTGTTTGAAAAGTTAAAGCAAGGTTTTATACTTACTATCCGTAAAACGCCGTTCGTTGAGCGCAGGATAGGCTTAGTTGGCGCAGTAGATTTAGAAAAGTACGAATACTCGCCTAAAAGTTCAGCTCTCATTAGAGCTACCGAAGGTACGATTGAAGAAAGAATACCACCTCGCTTAAAAATTCGTAAAGATGCAGACGTGGAATTTCCACACGTAATGGTGCTTTTCGATGACGAAAAGAGAGAGATAACAGAGCCACTTTACGAGAAGAGAAATTCGTTTAAGAAGCTTTACGACTTTGAACTCAATATGGGTGGTGGGCATTTAGAAGGCTATTTTATCGAAGATTATCAATCGGTATTAGATAAATTTAGTGGTTTGCTGGATAGTTCAAGGCTTACTGAAAAGTATGGTCGAGACGATAAGTTTTTGTTTGCAGTTGGCGATGGTAATCACTCGCTTGCAACTGCAAAAACGCATTGGAACAACTTAAAAGCTACTCTTACTGATGCAGAAAAAGAAAACCATCCTGCAAGATACGCACTTGTTGAATTTGTTAATATTTACGATGAAGGCATCTATTTTGAGCCTATATATAGGTTTGTTTCTGGAGTTGATAGGGATAAGTTTTTAGATGGCTTAAGAGCAGTTGACGGTGGCAATATGAAAATATATGCCAACGGCAAAACGGTAGTAAGTAACGGCAATAACGACCTGCCTGAAGGTATAAGAGCCGTTGACGAATACATAAAAGAATATCTAGCTGAAAACAGTGGCGTGGTAGACTACGTTCACGGTGAAAGCAACTTAACCACACTTGTAGATGGTGGTAATGATACGGTAGGTATTTTGTTTGAAAAACTCGATAAGAGTTATTTGTTTAAGTACGTTTCACAGGTTGGGGCATTCCCCAGAAAGACCTTTTCAATGGGAGAAGGTGTTGAGAAAAGATATTATCTTGAAGGAAGAAAGATTACAAAATGATAAAAGTATGTAAATTTGGCGGAACGTCTATGGCAGACGCTAACGCAATGAGACAAGTAAAGAACATTTTAAGTGCAGACCCTGATAGAAGATTTGTGGTAGTATCTGCGCCAGGCAAGCGCCACAAGGCTGATATTAAAATAACCGATATGTTGTATCGTTGCAATAATGAAGCTGTGGAAACGGGTAGTTGCAAAAAATCATTTTCGATTATTCGTGAAAGGTTTATTGAAATTGTAAAAGATTTAGGCTTAGACCTTGATATAAACGCAGTTCTAGATAAAACTGAACAGGAAATAGACCAAATTAAAAGCGCCGATTTTGCCGCTTCTCGTGGGGAATATTTAAGTGCAATAGTTATGGCTGCGTTTTTAGGGTTTGAATTTGTTGATGCTGCTGAGATGGTTAGATTTGATAGCCACGGTAAGCTTAACGACGATTATACCGATGATAAGGTCGCAAATAGGCTTGCAAGCGTTGAAAAAGCAGTAATTCCTGGTTTTTACGGTAAAGATTTCCAAGGCAAAATTAAAACTTTTAGCCGTGGTGGTAGCGATATCACGGGTTCTATTATTGCACGTGGCGTAAAAGCTGATTTATACGAAAACTGGACGGACGTGAGTGGGTTCTTGACTTGTGACCCAAGAATAGTACCTGAAGCTAGAACGATTAAACAAATTACCTATAAAGAACTTCGTGAGCTTTCGTATATGGGTGCTTCAGTACTTCATTCAGAGGCAATTTTCCCCGTTATGAAAAGAAGAATTCCAATAAATATCAAAAACACGTTTAGACCTGAAGATGCTGGCACAATGATTGTTCCTAACGAACTTTACAAAAACGATAATGAAACTGTTATCACTGGTATAGCTGGTAAAAAGGATTTTACCGTTTTATGCATTGAAAAATCACGTATGAATTCTGAAGTAGGCTTTATTAGAAAAGTACTTTCAGTAATTGAACATTTTAACATTTGCATTGAACACGTGCCTTCAGGCATTGATACTTTATCGGTAGTAATGGAATCTGAACAGTTAAAGCATGGTGTTTTAGATGATTTGGTAAACGAAATAAGGGAAAACGTAAGCCCAGATTACGTTCACGTTATAGAGAATATTTCACTTATCGCAACAGTTGGTCACGGTATGACAAGGCGTTCTGGTACTGCTGCTAAACTATTTAGTGCGCTTGCTGAACAGGGCATAAATATTAGAATGATAGACCAAGGCTCAAGTGAGCTAAATATCATAATCGGCGTTGCTAATAGCGATTACGAAAAATGCATACAAGCAATTTATAATGCATTTGCATAAGATATAATAGAAAAAGCAAGAGAGAATAATTGGAGTAAAAAGGTCTTTTTGTGCAAATACTACGCTTTAAATTATAAAAAAGCAGAAATAAATTGTGTTAAAATAGATACGTACAACACAACGAGGAGTTAAATATGGACTACGCAAAAGAATCACTAAAAAAGCATTACGAATGGAAAGGTAAAATTTCAGTAGTATCAAAAGTAAAAGTGGAAAATAAGGAAGATTTATCACTTGCATACACGCCAGGCGTTGCACAGCCTTGTTTAGAAATTCAAAAAGATTATGATAGGTCTTTTGAGCTTACCGGAAGAGGCAATCTAGTAGCAGTTATTACCGATGGCACAGCCGTATTAGGCTTAGGCGATATTGGGCCTGAAGCTGGTATGCCAGTTATGGAAGGCAAGTGCGTATTGTTTAAGGAATTTGGTAACGTAGATGCAATTCCACTTTGTGTAAGAAGTAAAGATGTAGATGAAATAGTTAAAACTATAAAATTGATTTCAGGTTCTTTTGGTGGAATCAACTTAGAAGATATTTCTGCACCAAGATGCTTTGAAATTGAAAAGAGATTAAAAGAAGACCCAGAAGTAGATATTCCAATTTTCCACGATGACCAGCACGGTACAGCAGTTGTTAGTGTTGCAGCTTGTATAAACGCATTAAAGCTAGTTGGAAAGAAATGGGAAGACGTAAGCATTGTATTTAGTGGAGCAGGTGCAGCCGGTGAAGCTATAGCTAAACTTATGATTGCAATGGGTGCAAAAGACGTAGTAATGTGCGATAGGCGTGGTATCATTTATAAGGGCAGAACCGAAGGTATGAACGCTGAAAAGGAAAAGATTGCAGAGTTCACTAACAAACTTAACAAAAAGGGAACTCTTGCAGATGCAGTAAAAGGCGCTGATATTTTCGTAGGTGTTAGCTCTCCAGGTGTGTTGACGCCTGAAATGGTTAAGACTATGAATAAAGGTGCAATCGTATTGCCAATGGCAAACCCAACGCCTGAAATCATGCCTGAACTTGCATTAGAAGCAGGTGCAGCTGTGGTTGGTACGGGTAGAAGCGATTATCCAAACCAAATTAATAACGTTTTAGCTTTCCCAGGGATTTTCCGTGGTGCATTAGATTGTAGGGCAAAAGATATCAATAACGAAATGAACATTGCTGCAGCAAAGGCAATTGCGTCTCTCGTTTCAGATGAAGAACTACGTGCAGATTACATTATACCTGCACCGTTTGATGAAAGAGTTGCTCCTGCTGTATCAAATGCAGTAAAAGAAGCTGCAATCAAATCAGGAGTTGCAAGAATATAATTAAATTATAGAAAGGTGGGGAAAGTAAAAACTTTCCCCATTTTTAGATTGCAAAGAGCAAGGTGTAACTTTCGACAAAAAAGCTTGTGCAAATCCTTGCTTTTTTATAATAAAACGGATATAATAAGTAATGCTAATTAAAAAGAAATTAGTAGATTGCATTTGTAACGGGGTGTAGCGCAGTTGGTAGCGCGCTTGGTTCGGGACCAAGAGGTCGCAAGTTCAAATCCTGTCACTCCGACCACGTGGAAACGCGTTGAAATATAATAAAGCCACCTAGTTTGGTGGCTTTATTGCATTAACTGTGTTAAGTTAAATGAGAACGACTATTTAAAATTAAAGGAGCTAGTTATGAGTAAAATTATTAGCACGGATAATGCACCAAAGGCAATAGGTGCATACTCCCAAGCAGTAGTAGTTGATAAATTCGTATTTACTTCAGGGCAAATTCCATTAAATCCACAAACGGGCAATATAGAAGTAAATACTATTGCAGAACAAACCCATCAAGTTTGTAAAAACCTGTCTGCAATTTTGCAAGAAGCAGGAAGCTCACTAGAAAAAGTAATTAAAACAACTTGTTATCTAAGCGAAATTAGTAATTTCTCGCAATTTAATCAAGTGTATTCTGAATATTTTACTAGCAAGCCAGCAAGGTCGTGCGTGGCTGTTAAAGACTTGCCAAAGGGCGCTTTAGTTGAAATAGAAGTAATTGCAGAAATTGAATAAAAATCAAAACGCGCTTTCATTTTGAAAACGCGTTTATTTATTATAAAGTTGAACTTTTCTTAAGTAGTTTTGGGGTAACTCCTGTATATTTTTTAGTTAATTTTCTTAAAAAAGCAGGGGAAGAAAAATTTAGTTCTTCGCAAATTTTTTCTAACGAATAACCACTCTGAAGCAATTCTATTGCTCTGGCAATTTTAAGGTTATTTTTATATTCGATAGGCGATTGTTTTATAAGCGACTTAAAAAGCGAATAAAATCTAGGCTCGCTTAAAGAACAAAGATTTGCAAGTTCGCAAACCTTTATGTTTTGAATGAAGTTTTTGTGCAAAAACTCAAGTGCAGGTAAAATTGCATCTAAATTTTTCTTGGTTTTTTTAGTAAGTTTGGGCGTAACAATGCTTAATATTTTATAAAATTCAGATAGCGCTAGGATTTTTTCTTGGTTTACGTAATGTTGGTAAAGGTTCTTAAAATTTTCTTTTAACCCAGAATTTTCTATCTTTTCAAAAAGAGTGTACTCATTTGAAAAAAAGTCCGTTTCAAATTCAAAGTAAATAAATTCAACGTATTCGTTTGCCGTCCACATAGAAGAATAAGCTTGATTTTTGGGCAAAAACCAAACGTCGCCTTCACTAAGAGTAAGTGTAAATCCATCTGCTTTAGTCATAACGCAAGAACCTTTATTTATATACGCAATTCTAGGTGACATAAACCCAAACGGTTGATACGTAGCGTAGTTAGATGTCGTTTTTGATAAAAGCACGTTAAAACTACAAAAGTGTTCTTGTTTACTGGGTAAATCGCTCATTTTAATAGAATAGTATCCTTTTTTTAATATAATAACATCTTGATTTTTATTTGTCAATTGATTATAATAAAATAAAAACGAGGTGTGTTTTGAACTTAGAACTTAAGCAGATAGTATTTACAGCTGTAAATACGGCAGAACTTTTAGATATGGGCAGTTTTGATACGGACCAATTACCTGCTAGCCACGTTGTTGTAAAAACTGCAGTAAGTAACATAAGCAATGGCACGGAAAAGGCAAACATTACTGGTAATCCAAACATTAGTATATGTGAAGAAGAAAGTTTTACTTTCCCACGTTATTTGGGTTATAGCAGTGCAGGTGAAGTTGTAGCAATTGGTAGTGCAGTAACTTCGGTAAAAGTGGGCGATAGAGTAGTTGTGTATGATGGATATCACAAGAATTACAATATTATGCCTGAGAGAAAGGTCGTTAAAATTCCTTCAACAAAGATAAGCTTTAATGAAGCAGCAGTATCATATATTTCAACCTTTCCACTAGGGGCAGTAAGAAAGACGGAAGTGGAGCTTGGCGAATCAGCTATGGTTATGGGTTTAGGAATTCTGGGACAGTGCGCAGTGAAATATTTAAAAAGTGCAGGTGCTGTTCCGGTAATCGCTGTAGACCCAATAGAAGAACGTAGAGAACAGGCGTTATTATCTGGTGCAGATTATGTTTTAGACCCTACCGAGCCTAATTTTGCTAACAAAGTGAAAGAACTGACCAACGGTGGCGTTAACGCGTGCGTGGAAGTAACTGGATTGGGCGTAGGATTAAATCAAGCATTAGACTGTATGGCTAAATATGGAAGAATAGCTTTACTAGGTTGTACAAGAGATAGTAATTTTATCATAGATTATTATAGAAAGGTTCATGGCCCAGGCATAAAACTAATAGGTGCGCACACTGCTGCTCGACCTTTTTATGAATCGTCACCAGCGTATTTTACAACGGTAGATGATATTAAATCGGCACTAAAACTAATACAGTATAATAGGTTTGAATTAAAAGACTTAATAAAAGAAATTCACTCACCTGCAGATTGCAAAAAAGTTTTTCTGCGTCTTGCAACGGACAAAAATTTTCCGATTTGCGTACAGTTTGATTGGAGTAAATTATAATATTTATGAAAAAATTTAAGATTGCACAAATAGGCATTGGGCACGACCACGCTGCATCAAATTTTTATGCGCTTACTACAGAACTTACCGATATTTTTGAAGTGGTTGGCTATGCAAAAGTAGAAAGCGAGAGCGAAATTCCTGAAACGGAGAAATGGGGTTATACTTTCGGCAAGGAAATTTCTTATCAAGAAGTTTTAGATATGGCTGATTTAGACGCTGTAATTATTGAAACCTTTGATTTAGAGCTTGTTAAGTATGCGCAAATTTTTGCAGATAAAGGTTTACACGTATTTATGGATAAGCCCGGTAGCGAAAAGGCAGAAGACTTTGAAAAAATGCTTTCTACCATTAAAAACAAGGGAAAAGTTTTTGGGATAGGATATATGTATCGCTATAACCCTGCAGTAATAGAAACTCTATCTGCAGTAAAGCAAGGAAAGCTAGGCGAAATATATTCTGTGGAAGCACAAATGAGTTGCGACCACAATACTCAAAAACGAAATTGGCTTGGCGCGTTTAAGGGTGGTATGACTTTCTTTTTAGGCTGTCATTTAGTCGATTTAATGTATACTTTTTTGGGTATTCCAGAAGAGATTATACCTTATAACAATTGCACGGGCATGTTTAACGTAACAGCAAATGATTACGGAATGGTGCTTTTCCGTTATAAAAATGGGATAAGTTTTATTAAATCAACGGCAAGTGAAATAGGTGGTTTTGAGCGCAGACAGTTCGTGGTTTGTGGCTCTTCGGGCACGGTAGAGATAAAGCCGTTTGAATGGGAAACGAAAAATTTTAGGATAACTACAACTAAGAGAGAAATGTTTCGCGAAAGCCCTGAACAAAGAACCAACTGGCACGATAGGGGTAAGCAAAAAGAATACGAACCATATTGTAGATATACTGGTATGCTTATTGATTTTGCTAACAAAATTCGATTGGGGAATATGGCTGAAGAAGATTTTGTTAGAGAAGCAAGAGTTCATCGTATGGTATTAGCATCGTGTGGAATAGATTGTGATTATAAAGGAGAGATAAAGTTATAATATGAAAAAGAAAGTATTGCTAATCGGTGGTACGGGAACAATGGGCGATTATTTAGCGCCAATGTTAGTAGAACAGGGCTATATAGTAGACGTTGTTACCGTTGATTTTAGAGAAAATAGTAAGAACTTAGGCTATATATTCATAAACGGATTTGACGATGAAAAGTTAAAGCCTGTGCTCGAAAACGGTTATGATGCTATCGTTGACTTTTTGTATTATAATACTCAAACCTTTACTAAAAGAATGGAATTGTTGCTCAGTAACACAAAGCATTATATAGCCTTTTCATCTTACAGGGTTTACGCTAAAAGTGATAAGCCACTTACTGAAAATAGCCCAAGACTACTTGAAACAGTAAAAGACAAAGAGTTTTTAAGTTCAGATGATTATGCACAGGCAAAATGCAGGATAGAAGATGCTATTCGTTCATCTAGTTATGATAACTGGACTATATTAAGACCATCTTTGGTGTATGGCTCTACTAGAAGACCACTTGTTAACTGGACGGACAACCAGATATTCTGTGCCGAAATGAAACGAAAAATCGTGCTACCAAAAGATGCCATGAACATTAAAACAACAATGATTTGGGGGAAAGATGCAAGTCTATTAATATCCAAGCTTATTTTTAACCCCAAAGCCTTTAAGCAGACCTTTATAGTCGGCACGGCTGAAACGGTTACTTGGCAAGATATTTACGAGTGCTATCGTCAAACGGTAGGCCTAGAAGCAGTATTTGCTGATACTGAAACGATTATAGATATTCAAGCAGGAAAAGAGAACGTTATTTCTCGCAATGCAACCCGTTGGGCGCTAGAATATGATAGGCTAATAGATAGAAGCCTAGATAATTCAAAAATTTTATCGGTAACAGGTGTGAAACAAAGCGAATTAACGCCAATAAGAGATGGCTTGAAGATAGAAATTGAAAAAAGATGGTCACGGAGAAACCAAACTTACGCAAGAATGGTTGACTATATAGAAAACACTGAAAAATAAGGAGAAAAATATAAATGAAAGCAATAGTTATAAACAAAGACCAAACGTTAAGTTACACAGAAGTTCCAAACCCCGTATTAAAAGGTGGCGAAGTTTTAATTGAAGTATACGCATCTGCGCTAAATCGTGCAGACTTACTTCAAAGAGAAGGGAACTATCCACCTCCTCCAGGGTGCCCCGAATGGCCGGGTTTAGAAGTGGCAGGCATTATTAAAGAAGTTGCAAGCGACGTTAAAGAGTTTAAGGTTGGCGATAAAGTGTGTGCGCTTTTAGGTGGTGGTGGCTACGCAGAATACGTAACAGTTCCAGCTGGCATGGTAATGCCTATTCCTGAAGGCTTATCGTTCGTAGAAGCTTCAGCAATTCCCGAAGTATATATGACAGCTTATCTCAATCTTTTCCACGTAGGCAACGCCCAAACTGGCGAAACGTTGCTTATGAACGCAGGTGCAAGTGGTCTAGCTAGTGCTGTAATACCTATGGCAAAAGCGTTTGGCTTAAGGGTAATCACTACCGTTCTTGGTCAAGATAAGGTTAAGGAAGTTGCATACCTTAACGCAGATAGAGTTGTAGATACCACAAGTGAAGATATTGCCGAAGTGTTAAAGGAAGAAGAATCAAACGGACACCCCGTAAATATTGCTATCGATTGTTTGGCTGGCGAAGCGCTTGGTAGATGCTTAAAATACGTTGCAAGAGGATGTAGATGGATACAAATAGCATCACTTGCAGGGGATATGTCTTCGGTAGATTTTAGAAATATTTTTGTTAAAAATATTCGTATCATAGGTAGTACGCTTCGTAGTAAAACGCCTGAACAGAAAGCACAACTTCTAAAAGAACTAGTAGAAAAAACGTGGTGCAAGTTTACTAGTGGCGATATTAAAGTTAAAATTTATAAAACTTTCCCACTAGCACAAGCCGATGATGCACAGCAAGTATTATATCGTGGCGAAAACGTTGGTAAAGTTGTATTGGTGGTTAAAGAATAATATATTAACGGCTATAAATCGACACGAATTTATAAATTCTATAAAGCCTTGTAACGTAATATATATGTTACAGGGCTTTTAATTTTAAATAAAGGGGCGAAAAGAAAATGGAACTAAAAAAACTGCTTAAAAACGTAGCGATGAAAAAAGTAATTGGCAATACAGATATAAACATTGAAAATCTTTCAATAGATAGTAACGCAGTAGAAAAAAACAGCTTGTTTTTTTGTATAAACGGAACTAGCACTGACGGACATAAGTACGCAAAAGATGCTTGTAATCACGGTGCAGTAGCTTTAGTATGTGAAAAAGAACTTGACATAAGCGTTACGCAAATAATAGTGGAAAATGCTAGAGAAAGCATGCGAGAAGTTGCAGGGGAGTTTTACGGCAGGGCTGATAAGCGCCTTAAAATAATAGGCGTTACGGGTACAAACGGAAAAACAACCACATCAAATCTAATTTACCAGATTTTAAAAAACGCAGGCAAAAATTGTGCGTTAATAGGCACGATAGGAACTTTTTACGCTGATAAATTTATACAGCCTTCATTAACAACGCCAGACCCTATAGAACTAAATAAACAGCTTGCAGATATTCTTCGCTCAGGCGCAGAGTTCGTAGTTATGGAAGTTTCTGCGCACGCGCTTTATTTTGATAAGCTTAAAAATATAGAGTTTACGGCAGTTGTATTTACTAATTTTACCCAAGACCATTTAGACTTTTTTGGGGATATGAACAATTATAAACAAGCAAAGTTAAAACTTTTTAATGAATATAAGTATAAATACGCAATTTTGAATTGCGATGACCCAGTTGGTATTGAGCTTTATAACCAAAAAGAAGGTGCGTTTAGTTATGGAATAGAAAATCCATCAGACGTGTTTGCTATTCGAATTAAAGAAAATAAAAACGGCACGGAATTTATAATTAACTTGTTTGACAACGTAAACACTGTAAAAATACCATTGGTTGGTAGATTTAACGCATACAACGCAATGTCTGCACTAACTACTGTGGTGTTACTTGGGATTGATGCTGATACTGCTGTAAGCGCAATAAATCAGGCAGGCGTTGTAAGTGGTAGACTGGAAAAAGTTTATAACGGTGAATACACCGTATTCGTAGACTATGCACACACTCCAGATGGGCTTAGGAAAACGCTTTCTGCATTAAGAAAAATTTGTACGGGCAGGTTGATTTGCCTGTTCGGTTGTGGTGGAAATAGAGACAAATATAAACGTAGTGAAATGGGTAAAATTAGTGGAGAATTAGCTGATTTTACAGTGATAACATCTGATAACCCAAGGTATGAAGAGCCAATGGAAATCATTGCCGAAATAGAAAAAGGAGTGCTATCCGTGTGCAAAAAATACGTTTCTATTCAGGATAGGGCTCAAGCTATCGAGTATGCACTAAACTTGTTAAAACCCAAAGACGTTTTAGTGATTGCAGGTAAAGGTTGCGAAAACTATCAAGATGTTTTAGGTATAAAATTGATATTTAACGACAAGGATACGGTTAAGGAAATTATAAGGAGAAAAAAATCTTGAAATCACTACTTTTAGCCTGTCTACTATCATTACTATTAACGCTATTTGCAGGTAAAGTTTGTATTCCACTTTTGAGAAAGATAAAGGCAGGGCAAACAGTATTAAAATACGTTGAAGAGCATAAAGAAAAAAACGGAACACCTACAATGGGTGGACTGTTTTTTATTCTTTCTGCTACAGTAATATTTGTTGCTTTCGGTGGGTTAAACGGAAAGATTGCAGTAATGAGCCTAACTATAGGACTAGCTTTTCTCGTAGTAGGGTTTATTGATGACTTTATAAAAATACGCTATCATCAAAACGAAGGCTTAAAAGCTTATCAAAAGATTATTTTTCAGTTAGGTATTGCAGGGGTTGCAGGAGTTTTTGCATTTAGAAATTCCATAACACTTTTTAATATACCATTTTTTAACGTAGCTGTTGATTTAGATTGGTGGACAATCCCAATAGTTGCTCTAATATTCATTGCTATGACAAATAGTGTAAATTTAACTGATGGTTTAGATGGACTTGCTGGTAGCGTTAGCGCAGTTTACTTAGTGACTATTATTGCGCTAATATCTTTGCAAACTGAGTTTACTGCATCTATAATTGAAAAGAATAATCTTTTACTGCTTAGCGCTTGCCTACTTGGTTCTATACTAGGTTTTTTGTTCTTTAACGTGAATAAAGCCAAAGTGTTTATGGGTGATACAGGCTCGCTATCGCTTGGTGGTTTTTTAGGTGCAGTAAGTATTTTTTCTTCAAATAGCTTTTTTATCCCTATAATAGGCATAATGTTCGTGTTATCAAGCATATCGGTAATAGTGCAGGTGCTATATTTTAAGCGTACGAAAAAAAGAGTGTTTCTAATGGCACCATTGCATCATCATTTTCAACTAAAAGGTTATACTGAAACGCAGATAACGTACTCTTATACGTTAATCACTATTGCAATAGGCGTAATTTCAGTGCTACTTTATTTGTGAGGTATAAATGCACGTTAAAACTCAAAAATTTTTAGTGCTCGGCGCATCTAGAAGTGGAATCGCCGTAGCAAAGTACATATTAACAAACGGTGGTGTTTGTTACGTTTATGAAGAATTAGATAGTCCTAAGATTAAAAAATCTATTGCCGAACTTAACGAGCTTGGCGCAAATATCGTAATAGAAGAACAAATAGATAGCGTACTTTCTAAAGTAGACGTTCTAGTTATAAGTCCAGGCGTGCCTATAAATCATAACGTTGCCGTGAAAGCTAAGGCAAAAGGAATAAGAATTATCGGCGAGTTAGAGTTCGGTTTTTGTGAACTTCAGCCAACGCTTATAGCTGTAACGGGTACAAACGGAAAAACAACCACGGTAACTTTAATCGATTGGATATTTAAGCAAGCCGATTTAAAAAGCAAGTTGGTTGGAAACGTAGGGATACCCATTACTTCAGTTGTTGATAGTGCTGATAGAGAAACTGTATTTGTGGCAGAAGTTTCAAGTTTTCAGCTTGAAAGCGTAAACGCTTTTTGCCCACACGTTGCCTGCGTTTTAAATATTTCGCCCGACCACTTGGAAAGGCATTATTCAATGGATAATTATATTTTCCTTAAAAAGCGCATCTTTAAAAATCAACGCGAAAGTGAGTATACGGTATTAAATTTTGATGACCAAACGGTAAAGGAAATGTTTTCTGAAACGCGTGGAAAAATCGTTTGGGTTTCTCTTTTAGGCGCAGTTGACGGTGCTTATAGAGAACAGGGAAAGCTTTACTATAAAGGCGAATTTGTTATAGATGAAAGCGAGTTAACACTTTCAGGCGAGCATAACGTGTTTAATACGCTGTTTGCAATAGCAAGCGCCAAAATAATGGGGATAGAATCAGCTGATATTGCAACTGCGCTTAAAAGCTTTAAGGGTGTAAAACATCGCATTGAGTTGGTTGCAGAAAAAAATGGTGTAAAATTTTACAACGACTCAAAGGCAACAAATACTGCATCAACAATAGTTGCACTAAATACCGTTAAAGAACCAATAGTACTTATTTTAGGTGGCAGTGAAAAGGGGGAAGAATATCGCCAACTTTTTAGAGTGATAAAGGAAAGGAGTGTTAAACACGTGGTTTTAACGGGTGCATCTAGATATAATATGCTAGAAACGGCAGGGCAAATGAATTTTACTGAAACAACTGTTACGGCAGACTTTGATTTTGCTGTAAAAATTGCCAAAATGATAGCGCAAACAGGTGATTGCGTTTTGCTTAGCCCAGCCTGTGCAAGCTTTGATTTTTTCAGTGGCTTCGAAGAGCGTGGGGAAAGGTTTGTTAAATTGGTTGGAGAAGAAGATTGAAAAGCAAGCTATTTAATTCGACTAAACCAAAGGGAGATATCGCTTTACTAATAGCCGTAACCGTACTTGCCGTGATAGGTACGGTTTTTATATATTCGGCAAGTAACTATTCGGCAAAAGCAACTTATGGCGATGCCTTTTACTTTGTAAAAAAGCAAGTAATAGGTATTGCTTTAGGCGTTGTTGCTATGACCATTACAGGTCTATATGATTATAAAAAGCTAAAAAAATTCACCCTTCCTGTAGCGATAGTCTCTTTTGTTTTGCTTTTGTTAGTTTTTATTCCAGGGATAGGTGTGGAAAATTACGGCGCAAAAAGATGGGTTGGTGTTGGTGGCGTTACCCTACAACCATCAGAGATAGCAAAGTTTTCACTTATACTTTTTTCGGCAACGTATGTTTCAAAACACCCTGATAAAATTAAAACGTTCGTAGGTATCTTGCCAATACTAGCATATGGTCTTGCAACTTGCCTGCTTATAATTCTAGAGCCGAATATGTCCATAACCGTTTGCGTTGCAATGTTAATGATTACAATGCTATTTTGTGCAGGTATGAAGATAAAACATTTGCTCTTAATAATGTTGCCAGCATTAAGTGTGGGAATTGTCCTAATTATTGCAGAGCCATATAGATTGAATAGACTTTCGGCTTTTTTAAATCCATGGTCTAGCCCTAAAGGGGAAGGTTACCAGCTCTTGCAATCACTATATGCATTGGGTTCTGGTGGTTGGTTCGGCGTTGGGCTTTTTAATTCTAGGCAAAAATATGCGTTTTTGCCATTTGCCGAATCGGATTTTATTCTTTCAGTAATAGGCGAAGAAATAGGCTTTGTAGGGATAGTTTTATTTTTTTCTTTAATAGGCTTTATAATTTGGCGTGGCTTGAAAACTGCTTCAAGGTCCAAAGATGTGTTTGGGTTTATGCTTGCCGTTGGTATTACCATGATATTCGGAATTCAAGCAATAGTTAATGCTCTAGTAGTTACTGGAAGTATTCCACCTACAGGGCTTCCGTTGCCACTAGTTTCTAGTGGCAATACATCGATAATAATATTTATGGCTGAAATGGGTATACTGTTCAATATATCAAAAAAAGGCTCGTTAACTTTTTGAAAGTAATTTCCATAAAATAATATATCTTTATCGTTGGGAGAATTTTATGGAAAAGTACGAGATTAACGGTGGTAGATCGTTAAGTGGAAAACTTAAAATAGAAAGTGCTAAAAACGCCGTGTTGCCAATACTTGCGGCATCAATACTTACCGAAGAAGAAGTAGTGATAATGTCTTGTCCTAAAATTAAAGACGTTCTCAATATGATTAAAATATTAAATCATTTAGGGGTAAAAACAGAGTTTAGTGGAGACAATTTAATTATAGATAGTAGTGCGCTAAATTCATATACTTTACCCTTAAGTTTAACAGGCGAGCTTAGGTCATCAGTGTTTATGATGGGCGCGCTTCTTTCGCGTGCAAAAAAAGCCAAACTTTCCTATCCAGGGGGGTGCGATATTGGTTTAAGACCACTAGATATACATATAAGCGCACTAACAGGTTTGGGCGTTTCTATAACCGAAGCTTGTGGCCAACTGATTTGTTCTGCTGATAGAATCAGGGGAAGGGAAATTTACTTAGATTATCCATCGGTTGGCGCAACGGAAAATGCAATGCTTTCAGCAGTTCTTGCCGAAGGCAAGACTGAGATACATAATCCAGCTAAAGAGCCTGAAATCATTGACCTTATGAACTTTCTAAATTCTATGGGGGCAAAAGTGTTTGGCGCAGGTACTTCAACGATTTTTATTGAAGGGGTAAAAAGAATGCACGGCACTTGTTATAAGCCTATTTCGGATAGAATTGAGTGTGGTACGTACCTAATTGCTACTGCTATAACGGGTGGAGAAATAGAGCTTTCTAATTGTGATGCTAAAAATATTTCTTCTTTAATACATAAACTTTGCGATAATACTTGTAAAATTACTATTAAAAATGATATAATACATTTAAAAGGTGGTAGTGTCAAAAAAAGTTTCAATATAGAAACGGGTCCATACCCAAGTTTTCCTACCGACCTGCAGTCGCAAGCAACGTCGCTTGCAACCGTTTCGCAAGGCGTATCGGTTGTAACGGAAACGGTGTTTGAAACTCGTTATAATCACGTTCCTGAACTAATTAAGATGGGCGCGCAAATAACCGTTAAAAATAGCACGGCAATAATAAACGGCGTTAATAGATTGCACGGTGCGTGTGTTACGGCAAAAGATTTGCGTGGTGGCGCATCATTAGTGCTTGCAGGGCTTAATGCCGAAGGAATAACTACCGTTCTAGACGTTAGGCATATTGAACGTGGGTATTTGAACTTAGATGAAAAATTAAGAGCTTTAGGCGCAGAAATTAAGCGCATAAATTAAAGCACAAAAGGTACAGATGAACACCAAAAGATTATTGGTTATTTTAATAGCAGTAGCGTTTGCGCTCGTGTTGATTTTCTCCTGCATCACCGTCTTTTCGGTAAAGAAAGTTGATGTGGAGTTTTCTGTTGCTTCCGATACAGACGTTTGTGCTGTGGAACAAACTCTAGATAAATACTTGGGTAAAAATTTACTATTCTTAAAGGTTAGCGAAGTTGAAGATGCTTTGAAAGAACATTATCAGTTAAAAGTGTTGCATGTAGAAAAGCAATATCCCAACGTTTTAAGCGTTAAGCTTGAAGAAAGAAGGGAAACTTATTACTTAGAACACGGTGACAACGTGTACACCTTATCAGAAGAAGGGTTTGTGTTAAACACAACCGATAAAAACCAATTTAATGCTGGTGATGATAGGGAAAAGATAACGCTCAAGATAAAAACCGTGAATATGAATATAGAAGACGCAACTCTTACGGAAAGTGATGCTGATTTGGTTGGAACTACAATCGGCAGTACGATATCTTTGCAGGGCGATGAGTTCTTAAGTACGGTGTTTTCACTCGCAAAAAAAGTAAATCTTACCGATTGCATTAAAGAGTTAAAGGTAGAAAAAATAGTAAACGGCACGGTGGTTGTGTGTAGAGACGTTGTTATAACCACTTATACGGGCGTAAAGATTAGGGTTATGAATGCAGATGAGCGTGGCGAAGATAAGATAGGCAAAGCATTTACTAAATATGATAGCGCCCCTACCGACTATATCAAAACTTTTGATTACATTATTGCTTCCGTTTCAGAAGGAACTGTAACGGCAGAATGGTCAACGGTAGACTTTTCACCGTTTGACCTAATAGATTAGGTTAAAAAGGGAAAAATTATGCAAAAGAAACAGGTAGCCGTAATAGACGTAGGTTCGTCTAAAATAACGGCAGTAGTAGGCGAAAGGGGAATAAACAAGACCTTTATAATTAAAGGCTCTACCTCTTACGAGTATGATGGGTTTGAAAACGGCGAGTTTTTCGATACAGAACACTTAAAAAGAATTTTGCTTGCCGTAGCCGAAATGATAAGAAAAACGGCAGGTGGAATAATCGATACCGTTTACGTAGGCGTTCCGGGCGATTTTACTAAAGTTACCGTAAAAGATAGCCAAATATCTTTCGCAAAAAAGAAAAAAATACAAGAGCAAGACGTTGATGCACTTTTTGATTCTGCGTTTGTGATGACTGCTGGGAATTACACGCTTATAAACCGTTCAGCAATAGTTTACGAATTAGATGATTTCCGTAGGTTGGCAAATCCCGTAGGCTCTACTAGTAGAATACTTAAAGGCAAACTTTCCTTTGTGCAATGCAGTAATTACTTTATAGAATGCATTAAGCCTGCTCTAATAACAGCTGGTCTTAAAAACGTGGAATGTGTATCTTCAGCTCTAGCGCAAGCTATGTATTTAGTTGAGGCAGAAACGAGAGATAGAACGGCAATTTTAGCCGATATTGGCTATATCTCTACTACATTTACTATTATTCAAGGCGATGGATTGCTTTATCAAAAATCGTTTGCGTATGGTGGTGGATATATAACGGCATCGCTCACTGAAAAATTCGATTTAGATTTTGACGTTGCAGAACGACTAAAAAGAAAAATCAATTTAAGCCAGCTCAGCACTTCAACTGCTTATGATTTAGTTGAAGCTGATAATGGAGAATACTATAACCTAGAAGAAGTAAAACAGGTTATAAAAAACAGCTTAGACGGGCTTTGTGAAAGCATAGCTGATGCAATAGAACTATCGGGCTATGTTATTCCAGAATACGTACCGTTACTTATAACGGGTGGTGGAATATCGTATATTCGTGGGGCAAAAGAACACGTTTCAAGTAGGCTTGGAACTGCAGTTGGGATAATCGCTCCAAAAGTTCCGTTAATGGACAAACCTACCGAATCAACAGTGCTATCCTTGTTGGATATTGCACTTGAACAAAAATAAAAAACAACCTTACGATTGACGTAAAATCAATATTTTAGGAGAAAAATTATGTACGGACAGGAAAATTTGCAGGTGAGTTCGGCAGTCATTAAAGTTATGGGTGTCGGTGGTGGTGGCTGTAATGCCGTAAACAGCATGATAGATTCTAACGTTTCAAGTGCAGAATTTATCGCTGTAAACACTGATAACCAAGCGCTACTTCTTTCTAGAGCCGAAAAATGTATTCAAATTGGTAGCAAACTTACCAAAGGTTTAGGTGCAGGTAGTGACCCTAACGTTGGAGAAGCAGCAGCTGAAGAATCAAAAGAAGAAATCCAACAAATCCTTAAGGGAACGGACCTACTCTTTATCGCATCTGGTATGGGTGGTGGTACAGGTACAGGCGCAGCTTCAGTAATAGCAAGAATTGCTAGGGAAATGGGAATTCTTACTATCGCAGTGGTAACCAAACCTTTCTCGTTTGAAGGAAAAGTTAGGAACGAAAACGCAAACAAGGGTATATCAAACCTACGAAAATATGTTGATACCCTAGTTATAATACCTAACGACAAGCTTTTACAGTTCTTACCTGCTCAAACGGGTATGCTTGATGCCTTTAAGGTGGCAGATGAAATGCTTAAACAAGGTATAGTGGGGATAGTAGACCTAATTGCAACGCCATCA
Source organism: Christensenellaceae bacterium (assembly GCA_045654125.1). GTDB lineage: Bacteria > Bacillota > Clostridia > Christensenellales > Borkfalkiaceae > UBA1259. Next base: position 54,112 of record JAZOMU010000035.1, on the reverse strand, counting down.
CTTATCAACCTTGACTTTGCAGACGTAAACACCGTTATGCGTAATCAAGGCTTAGCGCATATGGGTATAGGTAGGGCTAAAGGCGAAAATAGAATTATTGAAGCTGTTAGACAAGCTGTATCAAGTCCGTTGCTTGAAACTACAATCGAAGGCGCAAAATCGGTTATCTTAAATGTTACTGGTGGCAAAGACCTTATGCTAGGAGAGGTTAACGAAGCTGCTGTTCTCGTTCAAGGTATTATTGATGCATCTGCAAATATCATCTTTGGCGCAACTATTGATGAAAATATTTCAGATGAAGTTAAGATTACTGTAATTGCAACGGGTTTTTCCCCAGTAGATGCTGAAAACAAAGAGCAAATCGTGGAAATTAAACCTGCTATTGCACAGCCTAGAAAACCTAATGAATCAGCGATTCCACCTTTACTACGTGAAATGGAAGAACTTGCTCGTCGGGAACAAGAACAGCTTACTATCGAACAACAAACGATAGAAGTTGCAGTGGAAGAACCTGTTGTAGAAGAAGAACAACCTATTGTTTCAGTAGAGAAAAAAGGCAGAGAACTTCCTGCATTTATGAGAAAATTATTTAAGAAATAATAATTTACAAATAAAACAAAAAACAAAACGCCCGCGATTTTCGTGGGCGTTTTATATTTTATTTTTTAGTAGCTTTTAAGGCGTATATTGGTAGACCTAATGCTCTAAACTTACCTTCATATTCAGTGCAAACGTTATCTATTTTTTCGCTTGCCAGCTGGTCGGTAAGGTCTAGTGTGTTAAAACCGTGTTCAATGAACTTGTTAAATGAATAGTCAAATAACCCTTTGTCATCTGTTTTTTGAAAAACTGAGCCACCATTTATTAAAAAATTCTTATATGCTAGAACGTGCCTATCACAAGTAAGTCTTCTATTTTCATAGCTGTTTTGTGGGTAGGGTGGGGAAAAATTGAGATAAATATTTTGAACGCTAGCGCTAGGTATATAACGTGGTAAATATTCAGCGCCACTATTTAGAAATAATACGTTTTTTAGATTTTGCTTTTTTGCCGTTTCGCAAGCCATTACGATAATATTTTGTAAAAGTTCAACTGCAATATAGTTTACGTTAGGGTTAAGTTTTGCCTTTTGACAAATAAATCCACCTTTGCCACAGCCTATTTCTAGTTCCATAGGATTGTTGTTTCCAAACACTTTTGCAAAGTCGATATACTTTTTATCTTCGATAGCAAGTTTAACGTTTACAAGCTCTCTATCCGTATCTATAAGGTAGTCTTTAACACCGTTTATTCGTTCTTCTAAATGTTTTTTTCGTCTAATTCTCATAATGTAAATTCCTATAAATAACCCTATAGATATTGTACCATTATTTTTTAAAATAGTCTAATATTTACCCTTAATTTTGTTGCAAAATTATTTTAGTTATGTTAGAATATATTTCGCTAATGAGAGCGTAAAAAAGTTCTCTAACGAATATCAAGTCGGGGTATGGCGCAGTTGGTAGCGCGCTTGTCTGGGGGGCAAGAGGCCGTGAGTTCAAGTCTCGCTACTCCGACCACGTCGAAGCACGGCGAATATAGTGTAAGGTCACCAGAATGGGTGACCTTATTGCTTTAACGCAGACTTATCTTTAATGCAAAAAGTTTTTATATAATTTTTGCGTGTACAGCATAATGAAAAACATATTAAAGACTAATAAAAAAGACGGTTTTTACCGTCTTTTTTAGTTTATGTATCATTTTCTGTTCTTTGAAGATTTTAATTGAGACCATAAAATTATTGCTACTTGTAGAGGAATGCCTATCAGAAAAATTGTCCAAGGTGTGTAACCTATATAGTTTAAGAATATACAAGCCAAAGTAGTCCATAGTAAAAGCGATAAAATAATATAGGAAAATTTTTTTCTTCCCCAAATAAAGTTAAAAACTTGTAAAAAGCAAAAAGAAACGGGAACTGCCCAAACGAACAATAACCATGGTTTATCTAAACTTAAAAATGTGCTGTAAACGAATAAAACAGTAGCAACTAGCCACACAAAAACAACTGCAAGTGCAGTAATAAAAATTTTATTCAAGTTATTTTGCCTTGACTGATATAATTTATCAAAATTTTCGGGTGGGCATTCTTCAACCAAATAATCTAAGGTAACGCCATAAATATCTGCGAGAGCCTTTAAAACGTCAATTGGTGGGGTAACGTCTCCATTTTCCCATTTGGAAACGGATTTATCAGAATAGTTTAGCATCTCAGCAAGTTCAACTTGGGTATAACCTTTTTTGTTGCGAAGAACAGTTAGGTTTTTTGCAATAGCTTCTTTTATAGTTTTCATTACCAATTGATTTTAGCACATAAACAGGTAAAAATCAACGATTTTTTTATAATTCTACTATAAGTGGAGAAAATTTTTTTGCTTGTAGAGTAAATTTTTGCACTCTCTAGATATTAGAATATAGGTATCGTATTTTTCCCTTATCATAGCGAAATATTAGAGAATAAAAACTTGCCAAAATTAGTTTCTATAATTAGAATAAAGTTACAAAGTTAAGCACTTTTTAGGAGAGACAAATGTTAAAACAAGACAAGGCAAACGAAACATTACCTATTTTTTATGCTTGTGACGATAATTTTGTTAAGTATATGATAGTATCTATTAATTCTCTTATTGACAATGCTGATGAAAATAGAAACTATAAAATTTACGTTCTTAATGCCGATATATCCGTTAAAATGAAAGAAGAAACTCTAAAGATGGAAAATGATTACGTTAAAATTGAGTTTGTAGACGTAAAATCACAGTTGGACAAAATAGGTAAAAATTTGCCATTGCGTGATTATTATTCTAAAACCACCTATTTTAGAATGTTTATAGCAGATATGTTTCCTGAGTATGACAAGGCGCTTTATATCGATAGCGATACTATTGTTTTAAGTGATATATCAAAGCTTTATGATATTGAACTTAAAGAAAAATACGTTGGCGCTTGTCACGAACAGGCTATGGTTCAAACGGAAGTTTACGGCAATTACGTAGAGCAAGTTATGGGAATCAATAGAAACGAATACTTTAACGCAGGCGTTTTATTGCTCAATACTAGTGCTTTCAGAAAAGCAAACGTTATGCAACAGTTTATCGATTTGTTAGAAGTATATGATTTCGTGGTTACGCAAGATGAAGACTACTTAAACGTTATTTGCAAGGGTAAAGTAAAGTGGTTACACCAAGGCTGGAATGCAGAAGTTTACGGGCAAATGCCGATTAAGGAAGATGAGATAAAAATTCTTCATTATATTATGGTTTCAAAGCCGTGGCACTTTAAGGATTGTAGATATAGTGAACAGTTTTGGCAATATGCAAAAGAGACTTGTGTTTATGAAAGTATATTAAAAGAATTTGATGAATATACAGATGAGCAACGCGCAAAAGACCTAGCGAGCTGTGAAAGGCTGGCTGAAATGGCAAAAAAAGAATCTGTTAGAGAAGACCGTTTTATTAAAGTAATAAACAAAGATAAAACTCAAAAAGAAATATTATTAGAAAGAATAGATGAGTATGAAAAAGAAGGGAAGTTTGACGTAGATATAAATGACGACCCTGAAACAATCGTTCTAATGCCTGATAAAGTAGATTATCTTGCTAAAAAACTTAAAACGAGAATAGCAACGAGAATTGCTAATCGTATGGCAGTATGGTATTATGAACGAGAAATTAGAAGAAAAAACTTCGTTATCAAGGAAGTAAAAGGTCTAGAAAACTATCGTGCCGTTAAAGGTGGGGCAATGCTCACTTGTAACCATTTCAGTCCTAACGATAATTATGCTATTTGGCGAGCTATTCGTAATGAATTTAAAAAGGGAAAGCGACTTTATAAAATTATTCGTGAAGGGAATTACACCAACTTTGGTGGATTGTACGGGTTCTTTTTTAGAAATTGCAACACGTTGCCACTAAGCAGTAATATGGAAACGATGAAAAATTTACTTAAGGCAATAAAAGAGCTGTTAAATCGTGGCGAACGAATACTTATCTATCCAGAACAGGCAATGTGGTGGAATTATCGCAAGCCACGCCCGTTAAAAAGTGGTGCATTTAAGTTCGCAGTAAAGAACAAGGTGCCTATAATTCCTGCGTTTATAACAATGGAAGATACAGATAAGCTTGATGGACTTGGGTTTAACGTGCCGGCATATACTATTTGGTTTTTACCTGCAATATATCCAAAAGCTGGACTTTCTGAAAAGGAAAACGTTGAATACTTAAAAGAAGAAAACTATCGTGTTTGGAAAGAACTTTATCAAGAAGTTTACGGCATTGAATTAAAGTACGGAGAAGCATAAATATGGTTTTATATATAAGTAGTATACTAATTTGTATGACTTTAATTGCTGTTGTTAACTATGTAGTTGCAATGCCAATATTTGGTTTTGAGCTTTGGTATATAATTGTAGCAGTAACTGTTTCTACGATAGCAGTAATAGTTATAGACGGTATTTTTGCAACAATAGTTAGGTGGATAATGCCTGAAAAATGGTTTTCAGTGGATAAGAAATACTTTGTTCCAAGTAGAAAAAAATGCCAATTTTATGAAAAATTAGGTATTAAAAAATGGAAAGATAAAGTGTTGGAGTTAGGTGGCTTTTCCAGCTTTCATAAAAACAAACTTGGTGATGCTAGTAGTAACGAATACGTTAGGCGTTTTATCGTTGAGGCTAACTACGGAATAGTGGTACACGTTTTTTGTATAGTTTTTGGATTTTTGGTGGTTTTTGTGTTTCCACTAAAATATTACCTTTGCTTTGGTATCCCTGTGGCAATTGTAAATGCAGTACTAAATTTGTTGCCACTTTGGATACTAAGATATAATCTTCCAAAGTTACACACACTATATAAGTATAATAAAAAACGCCAAGATAAAGAATTAGGCCAACAATCAGTTGCATAGATGATTAAATGTAAAAAACCCGAACGTAAATTCTGTTCGGGTTTTACTTTGTGCTTTACAAATTTTTGCGATTGTGATAAAATATAATTAACAAAACCACGGAGCGATTATGAAATTTATTCACACGGCTGATTTGCACTTAGATTCTAAAATTGAAACCTTGCCTAGCGAAAAAAGCAAAACTCGCAGGGAAGAAGTTATTCATGCCTTTGAGCGTCTTGCAGACTATGCCACGGAAAATGGCATAACGGCAGTAATCATTGCTGGTGATATGTTTGATACTGCTAGAGTAACGCTTAAAACTCGTGGTAGAATTATACAGGCTATATCTAAAAATAACGGCGTGGACTTTTTATATCTATCAGGTAATCACGACGCATATAACTTTATAGATAATGCTGACGATTTGCCTGAAAACTTAAAAATATTTAAGGACGAGTGGACGAGTTTTCGTTACGGTAACGTAGTAATTAGTGGCATAAAACTTGTTGGCGCAAACTTTAAGATGGTTTGTGATACGTTAAATCTTGATAAAAACGACGTTAATATAGTAACGTTACACGGCCAAGCATATTTTTACGAAAACAACGCTGAAAACATAACAATCTCAGCACTTAAAGACAAAAATATAGATTACCTTGCGCTAGGGCACGTGCACGCTTATTCTAATGGAGATGTTGATTATCGTGGAAAGTATGCGTATTCTGGCAGTTTAGAAGGTAGGGGCTTTGATGAAACGGGCGTTCGAGGTTTTATTGAACTAAACGTAGTTGATAACAAGGTGCAAACTTGTTTTGTAAAATTTTCAGAGCGCGAATTTTACGAACATGAATTTAGTGTGGAAAATGCTAGTGATTGGTATCAAGTAAGGGAAGAAATAATAAAAATTTTAACGGAAAAATACCCAGCTAAAAGCGTGCTAAGATTGGTGCTAGTTGGTGGTAGAAATACCGAGTTTGATATTGACAAAGAAAACTTAGAATTAAGGCTTAATGAAAGATTTTTCTTTGCAAAAGTTTACGATAGAACGAAAATTAAAGTTGATATAAACGATTATGCTACTGATAAATCAGTTCGTGGCGAGTTTGTGCGCGCCGTTTGGGATAGCAATTTAGATGAAGAAATGAAAGGTAAAGTTATAATGTGTGGGCTTAATGCGTTAAAGGGGGAAGAATTCTAATGAAGCTTAAAAAATGCTATGTTTCTTCCTTTGGTAAACTTAAGGATTACACGTATAATTTTAACGACGGACTTAACGTTATAAAAGAAGATAACGGTTTTGGCAAATCTACGCTTGCCACCTTTATAAAAGCAGTATTTTACGGGCTTAGCGATAGCAAAAGGAACGTGAGCGATAATGAAAGAACAAAATATCGTCCTTGGAATTCGGTAGGCACTTTTGGTGGTTACGTGGAGTTTGAGTGGGGTGGAAAAAGCTTTAAGATTGAAAGGTTTTTCGGCAGTAAGGAAGCTGAAGATACCGTTAAACTTTACGATTTGAATACGGGAAAAGTTCATAATAATCCCGAAGATATTGGGAGAAGAATTTTCGAAATTGACCAAGAAGGTTTTTTGTCTACTACCTATTTTTCGCAAAAGGATTTTCAGATTAAGAGCAATACTAGCTTAACTGCAAAGTTTAACTCGGTGTGTGAAGTTCACGATGCCGATACGTTCGACAAGGCGCTTGCAAAAATAGAAGAAAAAGCAAAGACTTTTAAGTATCGTGGCGACAAAGGATTGATTTCCGAAATAAAGCAAAAAATATTTAATGTTAACGACCAAATTGAGCAATCAAACAAAGCCGTTTTAACGGCTACTTCTATAAAGAATAGGGCAGATGCGCTACAATTGGAAATAGACGAATTAAAGGCAAAAATATCCACTCTTTCTGAAAAGGAAAAAACTATAACCAAGGCAGAAATAGATATTCTAAAAAAGCAAAATTATCAAAGAATAAACAACGAGATTGAGGGGCTTTCTTTAAGAAAAACGCAGGCAGAGAATATCCTTAATGGCAGAAAAACAACTAAAAACGAGATTAGCGCATACCTTAATTGTGCTAAAGAAATAGAAACGATTAGCGTTAGGGAAGAAAGTTTAAGAACGGATATCGCGCAGTTAGATAAACCCGTAACTGTTCAAGAAAAAAGCAACAGATTGCCGGCCGTTTTGGGCGTAAGTTGTGGTTTGTTTTTAGTAATTTCAGTAGTGCTATCGTTAGCTATAGGTGTTTTAAGCGTGCCCACAATCGTGCTTTTAGTATTAACTGTATTTACAGGACTTTCGGCAATGCTTAGCATTGTTTTAGGCAAAAAAGGGCTTAAAAAAACAGATAATCGCTTCCAAGATATTATTGAAAAGAAAAAACAAGAACTTATAGAATACGGCAATATTAAAAGAGAATATCTAACAAAAATTGATGCTTTTATAAGCCAATTTAACCTTTCGCAAACACAAGATATTAGGTCGTCTTTAGAGCTAATCGATAGAACTATTGATAGTTATACTGCAATAGTAGAGGCGCTTAACTTTGCCAAAGCAGAAATGGATAAATTTGGGAACGATAAATCTTTTTTAAGTATAACTGTAAACCAAACGGAAAGTTTAGAGAACGTTCAGACTCAAAAGGTAAGGTTGCAGGCTGAATATGATGAAAAAACTCGCGAACTAGCAAAAACACAAGCAAGCCTTAGATATTACGACGAAATGAGCGCAAATTTGCCCGAGCTTGAAGGTCTAAAAATACAGTTGGGCGAAAAATTAGCACAATATAAAGAAGAGTTTGAGCTATTAAATCTTACTGCTGAGTATATGAAAAAGGCAGACGAAAACTTAAAGGTTAAATATCGCGAGCCGTTGCAAGAAAGCCTTAATAAATACCTAAAATTCATAGCTGGTGATAAGGTGATTGCTAAAATTGATATCGATTTAAACGTTACGATTGAAGAATTTGGCGAGCAAAAAGTTACCGATTATTATAGCAAGGGCTATCAAAATCTGTTTGAGATATGTAAGCGCTTTGCTTTAACTGACGTTTTGTTTAATGGTGAAAAGCCATTTATAGTGTTAGACGACCCATTTTATAATTTAGATGAAGACAAGCTTAACTCGGCTATTGAACTAGTAAAAAAACTATCAAGAGAGTATCAAATCGTATACTTTACTTGTCACGAAAGTAGGGTGGGCTAATGTATAAGCTTAATTTTGAACTCGTGCCAGATGGGTGTTGGTATTCTAATTTAAGAACTATACTTTCAAAAGAACAGTGGAGCTTTTTAAAAGATGATGCAAAGGCTCGTGCTAAAGGAAAGTGTGTTATTTGTGGAAAGAAAACTAATAAATTAGAAGCGCACGAACAGTGGAATTATAACATAAAAAATAGCACGCAAATACTTAAAGGCGTTATAGCTATTTGCCCTGATTGTCATAGCGTAATTCATATAGGTAGAACGGCTTTGAAAGGCGATGAAGAGCACGCCGAAAATCATTTTATGAAGGTTAATAACTGCTCTTACGTTGAGTATCGAAAAGCTTTGGGAAAGGCTAACGAATATCACCAAAAATTAAACGCTGTTTCTGAGTGGAAGATTGATTTGTCGTGGCTTAAACGATTTGTAAATGAAGAATAATAGATGAGCGAAGAATATACAGGAATACTTATGGAAATTATAGATGCACACGCACACATATACCCACAAAAAATTGCAGAAAAAGCAACTCTTACGATAGGGGAATTTTACGATATAAAAATGGAAATGCCGGCAGGAACGCCGGAAAGACTAATTGAAGAAGGGGCTAACGCCGGCATCACTAAATACGTGGTGCACTCGGTAGCTACTACAGCGCATCAAGTTCGTTCAATAAACGAGTTTATTAAGCGTGAAATTGATAAGCATAGCGAGTTTATTGGGTTCATGACCTTGCATCAGGGGCTTTCTGAAGAAGAAGTGCAAAAGGAAGTTGAATGGTGTATTGAGAACGGGTTTAAGGGTGTAAAACTGCACCCAGACTTTCAAAAGTTCTATATTGATGGCGAAGATGCGCAAAAGTTTTATAGAGTGATTGGCGATAGGCTACCTATTTTGTTCCATACGGGCGACGATAGGTATGAATATTCTAAACCTAAACGCCTTGCTAATATGGCTAAAAAATACCCTAACGTAAACTTTATAGCAGCGCACTTTGGTGGTTATCGTTGTTGGCAAGACGTTGATTGTTACTTAAACCTTAAAAACGTCTACTTTGACACCTGTTCTTCGCTTACTTTTATAACACCTAAAAAGGCAAGGGAAATTATAGACCTTTTAGGCGTGGAACGTTTCTTTTTCGGCACTGATTTTCCTATGTGGGACGCAAAGCGTGAACTTGAACGCTTTTTTGATATCCCAATGACGGAAAAAGAGCGTGAAATGGTGCTTTCAGAAAACATAAAAAAATTATTAAAAATATAGCGAAAATCACTTTTGCACGCTTGACAGAGATATACATAAGTGTTATAATAAGAAAAAATTTTATAAAACACAAAGACGGAAATAGACGTTATTGATAGATAAAGAGAGTTGACGGTTGGTGTAAGTCAATGATAGAGATAGCGTTACTCATTCCTGAGTGGAAACGGCGAAATTTATAGTAACTGTTTACGGTTAGCCCCGTTAAAAGCAATAGAGTGGCTGTAATATTACAGCAAACATTGGGTGGTACCACGGCAAACGTCGTCCCTGACTAAATTTAGTCAGGGATTTTTATTTTATAGCCGTTTATGTAACCTTTCGATTGCTCTTTTGCTTGACAAGTATTTATTGCTTATTATATAATATAATAAGTAATACTTCTATTACGAGTGCGTGCGTGTGTGCGTGATGCACTGCTTAAAAGTAAAGGGCAACCCACAATCGTTAAAAGTAGTCGTTTACGGGTAACTCCGTTAAAGGTGAAGAGATATTGTATTCATTGCAATAAATTGGGTGGTACCACGGTATAAAATCGTCCCTGACTTTTAAGTCGGGGATTTTTTAATAAATCTTTGTAGAAGGTTATTGTTTTAAGGAGTATAGACATGAAGAAAATTGTAGTTTCAGACTTCACTTTAAGAGCTGTTGAAAATCAGCAAGCATCTCTTTCTTTTAGGGAAAGGCTTGCTATAGCAGAAAAACTAGACCTAGCAGGTGTTGATGCTATTGAATTGCCTGTTTTAGGAAAGGATAAGGAAAGTGAAGTTATTTGTCGTACTATAGTCTCAACCGTTAAAAATGCAACCGTTAAAATTCCCGTTGGCGATACTGAAGAACAGGTTAGGCAAGCGTTTGAATGCGCAAAAAACTCAGCAAAACCATGCTTGCAGGTTATTATGCCTGTATCAACAGCGCAAATGGAATATTTTTATCACCTAAAAGCACCTGCAATGCAAGAAAAGGTAGCAAGCCTTGTTAAACTAGCTAAAACTTATTGTCAGGACGTGGAGTTTGTGGCAAACGATGCTTTTAGAGCAGAAGAAGGGTTTTTAGAAACTTTAGTTAAATCGGCTTATGAAAATGGCGCAACTGCCGTAACTATTACAGACGAATCGGGCGAAGCTTTCCCAGAAGATTACCAAAACATTGTAAAGAAAATCAAGGCTGTGTGCGATATTAAATTATACGTTCAACCCTCTAATGCGCTTTCGTTAGCTGTTGCATCGGCTATTTTTGCTATCAAAGCTGGGGCAGACGGGGTTAAGACAGCATCTTTTGGAGAATATTTATCACTTTCAGTTATTTCTGATTTAATGAGAGCAAAAAAATACGACTTGGGTGTTGATTGTTCTGTTGACGTTACAAAGGCAAAGAGCATAGGCTGTGAGATAGAAGATATTGCAACCGAAACACTTAGTGCAACGGAAAAAACCGTTTCAAATCTCATTGAAAGCACGGCTAGTTTAAATGAAATAATAGAGATAATCAAAAAGCTTGGTTACGAACTTTCTGATATAGATAACGGCAAAGTTTTTGAAGAATTTAAGAAGGTAACGGCAAAAAAGGAAGCTATTGATGCTAAAGAATTAGAAGCGATTATAGCAAGTATTGCAATGCAAGTACCATCAACGTATCATTTGGTAAATTACATTGTAAACAGTGGCAACACTATTCCTGCTACTGCAAATATAACACTAGAAAAAGATGGCGAAAAGATAATAGGCGTTTCCACAGGCGATGGTCCTATTGACGCAGCTTTCCACGCAATAGAACAGGTTATAGGTCATCACTATGAACTAGATGATTTTCAAGTTCAAGCAGTAACAAAAGGTCGTGGTGCTGTTGGCTCGTCTTTAATAAGACTTCGTGCAAATGGTAAGCTTTATCCAGGTAACGGCGTTTCAACCGATATCATAGGTGCTTGTATTAGGGCTTACATAAACGCACTTAACAAAATCGTTTACGAAGGAGATTGATATGAAAATTTCCTTTTCAGATAAATTTATTAAAACTAGCAGTTTTATTGAGCTTTGTAATTGCGTTCAAAGTTACGGCTTTAACGGAATAGAAATAAGCGACGTTGAGGCAGAGATTGCTGCCCATGCCGATAGTATTTTCCGTCAATCAGAAACTGCAGACGCAAAGCGTAAGTTGGTAAATAGGCACATTACTATTCCTGTAATAGCGTGCTCGGAAGAAATAACTAAAAATGCAGACGGCAATAAGATTGTAAAGAGCTTAGAGCACGCCGTTGTAGGCTCGGTTTCAGGCGTTGTAGTTAGGGTGAGAGAACTCCCAGATGAAGAAACGATTAAAAAGATATTGTCACCAGCTATAAGTTTTGCAGAGCAAAACGGTATATCGATTTTATTAGAAACTGCAGGTGCGTTAATTAACACCGAAAAGGTTTTAGAAGTTATAAATCTTTTTGCAACGGTAGCGCTAAGAGTTTGTTGGAATATTCGTGAAACCTTTTTTGTGGCAGGCGAAACGGCAGATAAAACAATTCAAACGCTTGGCTCGTATATAAATTACGTTCGCTTGGGCGATAGATTAAGTGGGAAAGACGTTTTGCTTGGCGATGGTGAATTGCCTGTTAAAGATTTTATGAACGCCCTTCGTTCGCTTAATTATGATGGTTACGTTTCAGTAATGGATTCGGGCGAAATTAGTTCTGCAGATATCATACTCACACATTTTAAGAGCTATCTTAACGTTAATACTGAAATTAAAGTAGAAAAAGAAATTTTCTATAATCGCTCTAAAACGGGTACTTTTCCGTGGAGAAGATATGACGTTCTGGATTTAACTTTTTCTGACGTTTTAGATAAAATGGCGGAAAGTTATCCCGACCAGTATGCGTTTAAGTATACCACGCTCGATTATACAAGAACTTATTCACAGTTTAGAGAAGATGTTGATAGAGTTGCCGCCGCCCTTATTTCTTTAGGGGTGCAAGCAGGGCATCACGTAGCAATATGGGCAACTAACGTTCCCCAATGGTTTTTAACCTTTTGGGCAACGGTTAAAATTGGCGCAGTCTTAGTTACAGTTAACACGGCTTATAAAATACACGAAGCCGAGTATTTGTTAAGACAGTCTGACACTCACACTCTCGTTATGATAGATAGTTGCAAAGATTCTAACTATAAAGAAATTATGGAAGAACTTTGCCCCGAACTAAAAACCACAACGGCAGGAAAACCTTTGTATTCAAAGAAACTACCTTTCTTACGCAACGTTGTAACGGTAGACTTTGAAATGGACGGTTGCTTGGAATGGAAGGATTTTGTTAAACGTGCAGAGCTAGTTCCTAAGGAAGAAGTTCGCCGTAGAGCTTCAGAAGTTAAGCCGGATGATGTTTGTAATATGCAGTACACATCTGGTACGACAGGCTTTCCAAAAGGCGTAATGCTTACACATAGAAACATAGTTAATAACGGCAAGATTATAGGGGATAGAATGGATTTGTCCACGGCAGATAGAATGATGGTTCAAGTTCCAATGTTCCACTGCTTTGGAATGGTGCTTTCAATGACTAGTACGATGACGCATGGTGGAACGCTCTGTCCAATGCCGTATTTTTCGCCAAAGTCTTCACTTGCATGTGTTACTGACGAAAAGATTACTTGTTTTAACGGCGTTCCAACGATGTTTATAGCAATGTTTAACCACGCAGACTTTAGCAAAACGGACTTTTCGTATATAAGAACTGGTATTATGGCAGGTGCAAACTGTCCACCAGAACTTATGCGTCGCGCCGCTTCAGAGATGAATATGAAAGAAATCATAAGCGTTTACGGTCAAACGGAAGCTTCCCCTGGTTGTACTATGGGTGAAGTTAACGAAGACATAGACCATAGGGTAGAAACGGTTGGTAGCGCTTTTCCAGGTGTAGAATGTAAAATAATCAATCCGGAAACAGGCGAAGAGCTTCCTGATGGTGAAAACGGTGAATTTGTTGCCCGTGGCTACAATATTATGAAAGGCTACTATAAAATGCCTAAAGCCACCGAACAAACTATTGATGCTGATGGCTGGCTTCATAGTGGGGATATTTGTTGTAGAACACCTGATGGTTATTATAAGGTTACGGGTAGACTTAAAGATATGATTATCCGTGGTGGAGAGAACCTTTACCCACGTGAAATAGAAGAGTTTTATTTGACTCACGAAAAGGTAAGAGACGTTCAGGTAGTAGGTGTGCCGGACCATAGGTATGGTGAAGAAGCGTGCGCATATATTATCCTAAACAAAGGGCAAACGGCTACGGAAGATGATATGCGTGAATACGGTAACGCCAATATGGCAAAGCATAAAGTTCCTAGATATTTCATATTCGTTAGCGAATTCCCAATGAACGCGGCAGGGAAGATACTAAAGTATAAAATGCGTGAAGACGCAATAAATAAGTTAAATTTAAAAATCTAAAAGAGGTGGATATAATGGAAATTAAAATTCAAAAAGCAACAACGCTAAAAGAAAAACCTGATTTTAGCAAGCTTGGATTTGGTAAATATTTTACCGACCATATGTTCGTTATGGAATATACCGAAGGTGAAGGCTGGAAGAACGCTAGAATTGTTCCCTTTGATTATATACCTATTCATCCTGCATCAACCGTTCTTCACTATGGTGCAGAAATTTTTGAAGGTATGAAAGCGTATAAGACTAAAGACGGATACCAGATGTTCCGTCCGTTAGAAAATATGAAGCGCCTAAACGATTCAGCTGAAAGACTTTGTCTTCCTGCTATTCCAGAAGAGTTCACTGTTAAAGCGCTAACCGAACTAATCAACATTGATAAAGATTGGATACCAGATGCGCCAGGCACATCGTTATATATCCGTCCGTTTATGTTCGGTAATGATGAAACTCTTGGCGTTCACGCAGTTCATAACGCTACTTTCGTTATCATCTTATCGCCTGTTGGTAGCTACTACGCTGAAGGTCTAAACCCAGTTAAAATAAGTATCGAAAGCCAAGATGTAAGAGCCGTTCGTGGTGGTACTGGTTACGCTAAATGTGGTGGTAACTACGCTGCATCTTTAAGAGCAGGTAAGCGCGCTGCTGAAAAAGGATTTTCACAAGTGCTTTGGCTTGATGGTGTTTATAGAAAATATATCGAAGAAGTTGGCGCAATGAACGTAATGTTCAAAATTAACGGTGAAATTGTTACGCCTGAGCTTACTGGCTCAGTTCTTCCAGGTATTACCAGAAAGTCTAGTATTCAAATTCTAAGAGAGTGGGGTTATAAAGTAAGCGAAAGACTAATTTCTGTAGACGAACTAATTGAAGCTGCTCAAAACGGCACATTGGAAGAAGCTTGGGGAACTGGTACGGCAGCAGTAATTTCACCAATCGGTCATCTTTTCTATAAAGACGTTGATTACACAGTTTCAAACAATCAAATTGGTGAACTAACGCAAAAACTTTACGATGAACTAACGGGTATTCAATGGGGAGTAAAACCTGATGAACGTGGTTGGTGTTATAAGGTAAAAGACTAATGTTTGATAAACGTGTAACCGTGTTTATGGGACATTATGGAAGTGGTAAAACTTTTGTGTCCGTTAATTATGCGTTGGCGCTTGCAAAAATGCAAAAACCAGTTAGTATTTACGATTTAGACATAGTAAATCCGTATTTTAGAACGATTGATGCTAAAAAAACGCTAGCTGATGCAGGTGTAGAGCTTGTAGTTTCAAAGTTTGCTCAAACCAATGTTGATATACCATCAATGAACGCTAAATCATATCAAATGCTAGACGATAAGTCTAGATATGCAGTAGTAGACGTGGGTGGAGATGATAGGGGTGCGTTAGCGCTTGGCAGATTTTCAGAAAGACTGAAAGCTGACGGCGATTACGATGGGTTGCTGGTTCTAAATAAATTTCGACCAGAAACGCGTGATATAACAGGCGCACTTGAGATTATAGAAGAGATTGAAAGGACAGGCAAACTTCCATTTACAGGCATAGTTAATAGTTCTAACTTGGGTAATGAAACCAACGAGCAAACAATCTTAAGTGGTTTAGAGTTTGCAAAAGAGCTTTCAAAAACCACTAATCTTCCCATAAAATTTACGGCAATAAGAAAGGATTTAATAACTGAATCTTTAAAAAACAAAATTGAAAATATATTACCAGTTGAGCCGATAAAATACGGCGACTGGATTTAAAAAAGGAGCAATTATGGCAAAAGTTACTTTTGATGAAGAGCGTTGCAAAGGCTGTGGGCTGTGTGAAACGGTTTGCCCTAAACAAATAGTTGCGCTCGCAAAAGAAAAAATCAACGCAAAGGGTTATCACCCTGCAATCATTACCGAACAGGAAAAATGCATAGGCTGTGCATTTTGTGCAACCATGTGTCCTGATACGGTAATCACGGTAGAAAAATAGAGGTGTATTATGGCAGAAAAAGTTTTAATGAAAGGCAATGAAGCCTTGGCAGAAGCCGCAATAATGGCTGGTTGTAGAGATTATTTCGGCTATCCTATTACGCCCCAAACGGAAGTTGCGGCATATATGAGTAAGCGTATGCCTAAAATTGGGGGCACGTTCTTACAAGCTGAATCAGAAGTTGCAGCAATCAACATGGTAATTGGTTCAGCTGCCTGTGGTAAAAGAGTTATGACGAGTAGTTCAAGCCCAGGAATATCATTAAAGAGTGAAGGTATTTCTTACTTAGCTGGTTGCGAACTTCCTGCGCTTATCGTTAACGTTCAGCGTGGTGGCCCAGGTCTTGGTGGAATTCAACCATCTCAGTCTGATTATTTCCAAGCAACCAAGGGTGGTGGGCACGGTGACTATAAGCTTATCGTTTTAGCACCTGCTTCTATTCAAGAAATGGTAGATTTAACCTTTAAGGGATTCGACCTTGCTGATAAATATAGAATGCCTAGCATGATACTTGCAGATGGTACTATGGGACAAATGATGGAGCCTGTTAGCTTAGAGCTTGGCGAAGTTAAGGAATACGCTAAACCTTGGGCAACAACAGGTACTGCTACACACGAAGGTAGAAACGTAGTTAACTCGTTATCATTAAGCCCTGCACAGCTTGAAGAATGGAACTTAAATAGATACGAACGTTATAAAATTGTAGAACGTGATGAAGTTATGTTCGAAGAATTTATGATGGATGATGCTGAAATTTGCGTAGTTTCCTTTGGTATAGCTGCTCGTATTTCTAAAAATGCGATAATGGAAGCTAGAAAAAAAGGTATCAAGGTAGGTATGATTAGACCTATAACCTTGTGGCCGTTCCCTGTAGAAGCATTAAAGAAGGCTTCTGACAAGGTAAAAGCGTTCTTGTCAGTAGAACTCAATATGGGACAAATGGTTGATGACGTTAAGCTTGCAATCAACTGTGCAAAGCCAGTGTACTTCTATGGTAGAACCGGTGGTGTTTTAATGACCCCAGACGAAGTTTTATCTAAACTTGAAGAAATTGAAAAAGGAGAGGCAAAACAATGGTAGTATTTGAAAAAACTAAAGGTCTTACAGACAATCAATTACATTACTGCCCAGGTTGTACTCACGGCATAATTCACCGTTTAGTAGCTGAATCGCTTGAAGAGCTTGGCGTTTTAGGTAAAACCGTAGGTATTGCATCAGTAGGTTGCTCGGTTTTCTCGTACAATTACTTTAATTGCGATATGATACAAGCTGCACACGGCAGAGCGCCAGCAGTAGCAACTGGTGCAAAGCGTGCTAATCCTGATAATATTGTATTTACATATCAAGGCGATGGCGACTTAGCTGCAATTGGTACTGCTGAAACCGTGCACTCTGCTGCTCGTGGCGAAAATATAACTGTAATATTCGTAAATAACGCTATTTATGGTATGACGGGTGGTCAAATGGCACCAACAACCTTACCTAACCAAATCACCCAAACTTCACCTTATGGTAGAGACGTAACGGTTGTAGGTTATCCTGTTAAGGTTTGTGAAATGCTTTCGCAAGTAGACGGTGCAACTTATCTTGAAAGGGTAGCAGTTAACAACGTTAAAAACATTAAAAAAGCAAAACAAGCTATTAAAAAGGCTTTCCAAAACCAAATCGAAGGAAAAGGTTTTTCTTTGATAGAAGTGCTTTCTACTTGTCCTACAAACTGGGGCTTATCACCAAAAGAATCACTAAAATGGTTAGAGGAAAATATGCAAACACACTATCCACTTGGTGTATATAAAGATAAATATAAGGAGGAAAAGTAAATGAGTAAAACTACTAAAATCCTTATTGCAGGTTTTGGTGGACAAGGAATACTGTTCACTGGTAAAGCATTAGCATATACAGGTCTTAAAGCTGGTTTGGAAGTTAGTTGGCTTCCATCTTACGGCCCTGAAATGCGTGGTGGTACGGCAAACTGTAGCATTACCTTAAGCGATACGCCTATAGGTTCGCCAATCGTAGATAAGCCAGACGTTTTGATTGCAATGAATCTTCCGTCTTTGGAAAAATATCTTGGGGAAACTGAGTTGGGTGGTTATATCGTGTACGATAGTTCGCTAATATCCAAAGAAGTTGCTAGAGATGGCGTTTCAATATCAGGTATTCCTGCAACTAAGTTGGCTAGCGACAACGGGCTAGAAGGTCTTGCAAATATGATTATTTTAGGTAAAGTTCTAAAGGAAACGAGCGTTCTTACTATGGAACAAATTAAAACTAGTTTAGAACAAATGATACCACCTAAAAAAGCAGCAATGCTTGAAAAGAATATTAAAGCAATCGATTTAGGCTATAATTTTTAATAAAATATGGAAAGCGAAGAGCGAAAGTTCTTCGCTTTTATTTTTTTAGGCAACAAATTGCAGTTATTGAGCATATATTGATTATAGAAAGTCCAAAAAGGAGAAGAAAAAATGTCATTTTTTTGTAATTTTCAATCGGATAGATGCCCGGGTCAAATAAGTGGAAATCCTTTGAACGGATTATGTGAAAAAGTTTGCATA
Organism: Christensenellaceae bacterium; assembly: GCA_045654125.1. GTDB lineage: Bacteria > Bacillota > Clostridia > Christensenellales > Borkfalkiaceae > UBA1259. The sequence continues at coordinate 35,758 of JAZOMU010000035.1, read as the reverse complement.
GAAGTAAAAAAAGTGTTTGATGCATGTATGCAACAAGGACAATTTAACGATATAGTGCTTAACGTAACTAATCCAACGCCTGCAAATCCTACATATCCATTAACTTTTATCAGTGCTAAAAGTACTGTTGCTCAAGGAACAATAAGCAACTTGCTTATAGAACCACTTGCAGAACGTCCACATTGTGCAAGGGTTAGAGCAGACGTAACTATACCCGTATCAGTAGCATATACAGATGCAAACGGTATTGAAGGTGTAGGCACGTCTACCGTAACTATTACAAAGGACGTAATATTGAATATTCCATCAGCATCAATTATGCCGTACAACGTAGAAGCTGTTGTTTCATTGGTATCTACACTTGGTACGTATACGGGTGAAGCGCAATTTACTATTGATGCTTGCGTTTCGATTATAATAAAAATCGTAATGGAAGTAGAATTGCTTATACCATCATACGGATATTGTGCAATACCACCCTGCCAAGACTATACCCAAGAAGTTTGTGCTGGATTTTTTGAATTGCCAATGTATCCACAATAGTAAAATTAACAAAAAACAAATTAAAAAGCGTGAGGTTTTCACGCTTTTTTTATATTACATATAAAAACACTTGCAAAATGTAAGTGCTAGTGCTATTATAAACTTATGAAAATATTTGCAATTAGCGATTTGCATATATCAACCAATACCAATAAACCAATGGACGTTTTTGGTGGAAATTGGGTAGGATATATAGACAAAATACGAGCCGATTGGTTGGATAAGGTAACCGACGAGGATTTGGTTTTAGTAGGTGGGGACATCAGCTGGGCAATGGATATTGAAGAAGCTGAAAAAGATATTCTTACTATTTCTGACCTAAATGGCAAAAAAATTCTAATAAAAGGTAATCACGATTACTGGTGGAGTGGTATAAACAAGGTAAGGGACATGCTCCCTGAAAAATTTTATGCGCTTCAAAACGACAGCGTTCGCTTCGATGGGGTAGTGATATGTGGTTCAAGGTTATGGAGCGTGCCGGGTAGCCCTGATTTTTCTGAGCAGGATATGAAACTGTATCTAAGAGAAACAGAAAGGCTAAAACTATCCTTAAAATCAGCGCAAAAACTCATGCAAACAGGCGATAAGTTAGTGGCGCTAGTGCATTTTCCACCATTTAACGTACAGAGAGAAAGTTCGGCATTTACAGATATTTTTGAAGAGTTTGGTGTGCATAGTGTGATTTACGGGCACTTGCACGGGAAAAACGTAAGAGCAGATAAATTAGTTGTTAAAAACGGCGTTAAATATTACCTAACGTCGTGCGACCAAGTAGATAATAAATTACAGGAGATAGAACTATAATGGAACAAAAACTAACTTGTAAACAAAAGGTTGTAAACTACTTAAAAGCATTGCCAAAGCGCTATTTTATAACTGCGTTTTCAGGTATGGCGCAAGGCTTGTTCGTAACCCTTATTGCAGGCACTATTTTGGCGCAAATAGCAGGTTGGATAGGCGATAATTACGTTGGTAATACCTTGCTATATATTGCAAATTTTGCTAAAATTCTCATGGGTGCAGGCATTGGTGTTGGTATAGCGCATGCACTCGGCAAAAATAAGCTTTTGGTGTTTGCTGCTGCCGTTGCAGGCATGGTTGGTGCATGGGCAGACCAACTTATTGTTGGGGGTAATGGTTATTCGTTTATAGTTACAAAAATTGGAGTAGCTCTCCCAGGTAATCCTATCGGTGCATATGTTCTCACTATGTTGGTTGTAGAGCTAGTTGAACTTTATGCGGGTAAAACCAAACTTGATATAATTTTAATTCCACTCGGTACGTTAGTTTTGTGCCTTGCAGGTGTTTTTGTAGCTTGGCCGTTTATAAAACTTATTGATTTGTTTGCGCAACTTCTTGTTATAACCATTAATGCAGGTGCAGCAATTAAAATTATCGTTGGTATATTGATAGCAGTTGTTATGGGAATACTTCTTACAATGCCCACGTCATCGGCAGCAATTTGGGTGGCTATCGCAACTTCAAACACCGCAATAGCTAACCCCGAAGTATTTGCTATCGCGGGTGGTGCAGCCGTTGCAGGTTGTGCTGCTCATATGATTGGTTTTGCCATTGCAAGTTATCGTGAAAACGGTTTAGGTGGCTTTATTGCTCAAGGGGTAGGCACAAGTATGTTGCAAATACCAAACATTATGAAAAAACCTATTATCATGTTGCCCGAAATTGTTTCAAGTGCAGTTGCAGGGCTTGTCGCCGTGCTTTTAGGCATAACTTGTACTGCTGCAGGCGGTGGTATGGGGACGAGTGGGTTAGTTGGTGTTTTTGGCGTGATTGATTCATGTGCTATTTACAACGTTGGAACAATAAATTGTGTTTTAGGCATAGTGCTTTGTTTATTCGTTATTCCAGCAATTGTTTCGTTGGGAGTTAGCGAGTTTATGAGAAAGAAAAATTGGATTAAGTTTGGGGATATGAAACTTCCTGACTAATTGATAATTTGTATTAAAAAAGACGGCGTAACCGTCTTTTTTTATTTTTCTTAACATAAACATATATAAATATATGTTAAGGAGAATTTTATGCCAAACAATCAAACGGAAATTGATAAGGTTTTAATTGAAGGTAGAAAAAAACTTTCAATGACGGGGGTTGACTCAGTAGATGGATTCACCGAACAAATGTTAAATCTTACCGTTAACGGCAGTAAGGTAAAGGTGAGTGGCGAAAATATAAAAATAACTGCGTATAATAAAGAGCAGGGAATATTAAATGCAGAAGGAGTGTTTAACGAAATAAAATATAACGCTAAAAAAGTTCCCTTAGTTAAAAGGCTGTTTAAGTAATGTTTGTTACGGCAAACCAAATTTATATATTTTTTGCATGTGTTGCCTTTGGTGGCGTTTCGGGATTGTTTTTTTCTACGTCTATTGCGCTAAAAAAAATTATTAAAAATAAGTGGCTAAAAATTTTGCCAGACGTGGTTGCTTTTTTTGTTATCACGCCACTATATGTTTTATACTCTTTTTGTATGCGATTTTCCAACCTAAGAGTATATATGCTTTTGGGCGTGGTGATAGGAATTATCTTATATTTGAAAAGTTTTCATATAATACTTGCAAAATTTATTAAAAAAGTATATAATATATTTAAATATAAAAAGCAAAAAGGTAAAAAATCACAATGACCGAAGAAAAGTTGAAAAGACTGATAGTTGCAATAACCGTAGGTGCAGTATTACTAGTTGTAATACTGTGTTCGGTCATGCTTTTCGGCATTATAAAAATAACAAAAGAAAAGAAAGAAATTAGAGAGCTTGAAGAGCAAATAGCAATTTACACAGAACTTAATGACGAGCTTAAAGATACCTTTGAAGCGCGTTCAACAAAGTTTTGGATAATGCGTCGCGCATGGGAGCTCGGCTACACGTTAGACGATTCTATAAACCTTGGTGACTAAACTATGCTTTATGCAGTAATAGATATTGGTTCAAATTCCGCTCGGCTAATGTTTCATAACGGGCGGAAAACTTTATATAAAAGGGTAAAAATCACAGCTTTAGCAGAGAACATGGGTGAGAGCAAAACTCTTACAAGGGTTGCTATAGAGCGTGCGGCTAAGTCAATAAAAGATTACGTTGAGCTAGCAAAACAGGAAAATGCTGATAAAATCTACGCATTTGCAACTGCAGCCGTTCGTTATGCTGTGAACAAATCGGAATTTTTAAGCCGTGTTAAAGAACTAGCAGGTATTGAAGTTGAAGTTGTTTCTGGCGACGTTGAAGCTGAGCTTGGGGTTACGGGTGCGCTCAACGGAGCAGATGGTGGCATTATTGATATCGGTGGTGCTAGCACGGAAATTTTGGTAACAGAAAGCTCTAAAAAAGCTTACGGAAAAAGTCTTGATATTGGCGTTGTAAAAATTAAAGATTGCTGTGGGCAAGATAAGGATAGCGTCATTGATTTTTGCAACAAAAAAATACTAGAATACGGTGATATTCCAAAAACTAATTTTTATGGAATAGGTGGCACTGCAACTAGTATATCTGCAATGATGCTTGGGTTAGAGAGATATGACCCTGCGCAAGTTGACGGATACAAAATTCAAATTGAACAATTAGAAAAACTAACGGAAAAACTTTTTTCTATGACGGTAGAGCAGCGAAAGAAATTAAAGGGTTTGCAACCCGAACGCGCCAACGTTATAGCTGGTGGCGCTATGCTACTTCTTTTAATTATGAAAAAAATCGGTTTAACATACGTAACCGTAAGCGAAAGCGATAACCTAGAAGGTTATTTAGCATATAAAACAGGAAATTTATGAGTAGAAGAACTAATTTAATCAACACAGTATTAACCTTTCTTTTTTCTTTTGGCGCGCTGTTTGCCGTTGTTTACGTGTGTAACAGTAGGTATGTTGAAGCAGAGTTAATAGACGTTGCTCTATGGGTGGTTATAGGCGCTATTATATCTGGAACGTTGAATACCTTTGTGCACGAGTTGGGGCATTTAATCATTGGCAGGGCTAACGGTTTTGTTTTTTCTTGTATGCAAGTGTTGTTTTTTAAATGGGAAAAAATAGGTGAAAAAATTTGCTTTAGCTTTGCTAATATGAAATACGAAGCTGGGTATACTGAAATGATACCAACGCATACAGAAAATACGGCTTCTCGCTACAAAAAAATGTCTTTAGCAGGACCTTTTGCATCTTTAGTATTTTCATTAGTTGGCATAGCTCCGTTCTTTATAAACGGATTAAGTATGGAACTTTTCTTGTTATGGTCTATATTTTTGCCAATGGGGTTATATTTTCACTTTGGTAGTGTGTTGCCAACTTCTAGCTATGGAGTTAGAAATGATGGTGGGGTAGCTTACGGATTAAGGGTTTTAGATGACGTTTCAAGGGTAACCGTAGCATTGCTTAACGTTCAGGCAGAAGCTTATAACGGGAAAACTCCTGCTGAAATAGATAAGAAGTACTATTTTGACTTGCCACAATTACCAGAAGATAATCCTGTGTTTGCAATGCTACTTAACGCCCAGTTTAATTATTATCTAGATTTAGGTGATTATGAAAATGCAAAAAAGACACTTGCAAGGCTTAACGCTCTTGAAGAATATATGCCCAAGCATTTTATTCAAGTAGTTAAAACCGATATTTTATATTCCTATTGCACCTTTGATTTTGACGAAGAAAAAGCAGATGACGTTGCTTATGAGATTGAAAAATATCTCAATAACGTTAACACTGCAACGACCGTTAGGGTAAAACTCGCCTATTTGTTGTATGTGAGGCGCGAAAAAGATGCGCTTGATAAGTTTTACAAAAAGGCTACTAAAGAAGCTGATAAGGCGCAAATAAAAGGTTACGGTGCGTTTGAAAAGAAGTTGCTAGAAAAAATGAAGCTTGATTTTTAGTAAACTGCTTAAAATTTAAGTGTTTTAGTTTGGTTTAACACCCGAAGGCGTGTTGCAAGTTTTAGCGCGTGTTTAGGGTGTTTTTTATTGCAGAGGAGAAAATTTTGAAAGAAATGCTAAAGTGCCCATTTAGGGTGCTAACGAAAAAAGATTGGGTGTTGTACTGCGTGTCCTTAGTGATAGTTGTTTGTTCAAACTTCTTCACTGAGAATATTGATTATTTTAAGATGGCTTCTACCATAATAGGTGCTACTGCGCTTATTTTTATAGCAAAAGGTAATGTGTGGGGGCAAATTCTTTCGGTGCTGTTTTGCGCTATGTATGCGTATACGTCTTATCTTTTTAGTTACTATGGCGAAATGATAACCTACCTTGCAATGAGTTTGCCGATAGCAGTTGTTTCAGTATTCACGTGGATACGCAATCCGTACAAAAAAGACCAACCCGTTGTTAAAATTTCCTGCATTTCTATAAAAGAAACAGTGCTTATGTTTGTGCTTGCGTTGATGGTAACTATGGGGTTCTATTTTCTTCTAAAAGCACTAAATACACCAAATTTAATAGTTAGTACTATATCGGTAACTACTAGTTTTATAGCAGCGTATCTTTTAATGCGTAGAAACAGCTATTATGCATTAGCTTACGCACTCAATGACTTAGTGTTAATTATCTTATGGGTGCTTGCATCTATTCAAGATATTAGTTATCTCACGGTTGTTGCGTGTTTTGTGATGTTCTTTATAAACGATCTTTATGGGTTTATATGTTGGAAACTTAGGGAAAATGAACAGGGTTTGAGTTTAAAACAAGAAAAGTAAAAAGAGCCGGTCGGCTCTTTTTTTATCCCATAAATTCTAGGTTTGAATAACAATATGGGCAAATTCTTTTACTTTTTTCTGCGCAGTCATAGCACACCGTTGCGCCACAGTTTGGGCAGCCTAATAAATCGCCCGATTTAATGTCGTTAAAACAGTTTTTACACTCAGCCATAACCTCTCCTTGTTTTCTTAGTTTTAGTTTGTGTAGCTATTTTTAAACTATGTATAGAGTAATTTTAATTTTTATGAAAAATTTAGCTGTTAAAACTATAAATAGTTTTAATTTAATAAAAATTGCTTGTAAAAAAAAACTGAATATGTTATAATTAGTTTGTAAAAATTTTTAATTTGCAGGTGTGAAATGGAAGAAAATAAAACTGTACAAAACAACTATGGTGAAGGTCAAATTCAAGTTCTAGAAGGTTTAGACCCTGTTAGAAAAAGACCTGGTATGTACATTGGTTCAACCGACGTAAGGGGGCTTCATCATCTAGTTCAAGAAATAGTAGATAACTCTATTGACGAAGCGCTTAGTGGTTACTGTGATACTGTTACCATTATAATAAACGCAGATGGCTCTTGTACTGTTAAAGATAACGGCAGGGGGATTCCAACTGCTATTCACCATACTGAAGGGATTTCTGCAGTAGAAGTAGTTTTAACCAAACTTCACGCCGGTGGTAAATTTGGTGGTGGAGGATATAAAATCTCGGGTGGTTTGCACGGCGTAGGTTTGTCGGTAGTTAACGCTCTTTCTGAGTGGCTTGAAGTTGAAATCTACCAAAACGGTAAAAAATACAAGCAAATCTATAATAGAGGTATACCACAAGCACCGTTAAAAATCGTTGGCGATGCAGACTTTACTGGCACGTGGGTTACCTTTATGCCGGACGATGAGATTTTTGAAACTACAGACTTTAACTATGATACCATTAAAACTCGTTTAAGAGAGCTTGCCTACTTAAATAAAGGCTTAACCATAAAAATGGAAGATAAGCGTGCTGAACGCGAAAAGAGTGACACTTTCTACTATGAAGGTGGTATTGCGCACTTTGTTGAAGACTTAAGCCGAAACAAAGGACCTATGTTTGATAAGCCAGTATATTTTGACGTGTTTTATGGTGATACCGAAGTTGAAGTTGCAATGCAGTATACCGAAACTTATAACGAAGTAATCTATGCATTTGCAAACAACATTAACACCGAAGAAGGTGGCACGCATCTTGAAGGCTTTAAGAACACATTATCGAGAATAATCAACGATTTCGGTAAAAAACTAAACGTATTTAAGGGTGAAGAAAAGGTTTCATCTGAAGACTGTAGAGAAGGATTAGTAGCAGTTGTTTCAGTTAAGCTTACCGACCCACAGTTTGAAGGGCAAACCAAAACAAAACTTGGCAACAGCGAAATGCGTAATTACGTTACTAAGGCAATGAATGAATATTTTGGCGCTTATATGGAAGAAAATCCTGCAAAAGCAAAAGAAGTGCTAATGAAATGTATAACTGCACAGCGTGCAAGGGAAGCTGCAAGGCTTGCTAGAGAAAGCACTAGAAGAAAGGGTGCTTTAGAATCGACCACCCTACCAGGTAAACTTGCAGACTGTTCGGATAAAAATCCTGAGTTTTGTGAAATCTTTATAGTCGAAGGGGACTCTGCAGGTGGTAGTGCAAAGCAGGGTAGAGATAGAAGATTCCAAGCAATTCTTCCATTGCGTGGTAAAATATTAAACGTTGAAAAAGCAAGGCTAAATAGAGTGCTAGAAAACGAAGAAATCAAGAGTATGATAACTGCGTTTGGTGGTGGTATTCACGATGATTTTGACGAAACTAAACTCCGTTACGATAGAATTATTTGTATGACCGACGCAGACGTGGACGGTAGCCACATTAGAATATTGCTTTTAACCTTTTTCTTCCGTTTTATGCGCCCACTTATCGAAAAAGGGCACGTGTATATAGCGCAACCACCACTATACAAGGCAACCAAGGGCAAGGTGGATAAATACCTGTATTCAGATAAAGAACTTCAAGATTATTTAGCAGAAGTTGGCAAGTGTGACATTCAGCGTTATAAAGGTCTTGGTGAAATGGACCCTGAACAACTTTGGGAAACAACTATGAATCCTGAAACGAGAACTATGCTTCGCGTGTCTATGGAAGATGCTGTAGAAGCTAACGAAATCTTTTCTAAACTTATGGGAGATGACCCTGAACAACGCCGTGAGTTTATAGAACAGAATGCAAAGCTTGTAACCGATTTGGACATTTAGTAGGGGGAAGGAGATATGGCAAAAAGAGAAATTTCAGCAGAGCTTTCGCAAGAATTTAGAGAAACACTGCAAAAAACCAAACTTATAAATGTAGAAGTAAATAACGAAGTAAAAAAATCCTTTATAGCCTATGCTATGGCTGTAAACGTATCCCGTGCAATACCTGACGTAAGAGACGGTATGAAGCCAGTTCATAGACGTATTCTTTACGCTATGCACGATATGGGTTTAACTAGCGATAAGGCGTTCAAAAAATGCGCTAAAATCGTCGGTGAAGTTTTAGGTAAATACCACCCACACGGCGATAGCTCGGTATATGATGCGCTAGTTCGTATGGCGCAAGACTTCTCAATCAATTTCCCACTCGTTGATGGGCACGGCAACTTCGGTTCGGTAGATGGCGACCCTGCAGCTGCTTATAGATATACTGAAGCAAGACTTAGTAAGCTAGCTAACGAAATGCTCCGTGAAATTGATAAAAATACCGTAGATTTCTATCCTAACTTTGATGATACTGAAATGCAACCGGTAGTTTTACCATCAAGAATACCTAATATTTTAGTTAACGGTTCAGATGGTATTGCCGTTGGTATGGCAACAAATATTCCACCACATAACCTTTCCGAGTGTCTTGATGGTTGTATTGCAGTTATGGATAACCCTGAAATTACTATCGAAGAGCTTATGGAGCTTATCCCTGCACCTGACTATCCAACAGGTGGCGTTTTAATGGGTAGAGCTGGTATAAAGCAAGCTTATCGCACGGGTAAAGGTGGTTTTGTTCTTCGCGCTAAATGCGATATTGTTGAAAATGGTAACCGTGAAAGAATAGTGGTAACTGAGCTTCCTTATCAAGTAAACAAAGCAATGCTTATTAAAGCCATTGCCGATATGGTTAAAGATAAGAGAGTTGAAGGCGTTAGCGATATTCGAGACGAGTCTGATAGGCACGGTATGCGCATTGTAATAGAACTTAAAAAAGATGCAAATGCGCAAGTAGTATTAAACACGCTTTATAAGCACACAAATTTACAAGTTAAAGACGGCATAACATTACTTGCTCTTGTAGATGGCGAGCCAAAGGTCTTAGGATTAAAAGAGATTTTAGAGCATTATATTAAGCACCAAGAACAAGTTATCGTTCGCCGTACTCAGTACGACCTAGCAAAGACCGAAGAGCGTGAGCACCTAGTTAAAGGCTTGGTAATCGCACTAGCAAACATTGATAGAGTTATAGAGATAATTCGTCAATCTGCCGATAAAAACAGTGCTTGCGACGCGTTGATGGCTGAATTTGAACTTACCGATAAGCAGGCAAACGCAATTCTTGAAATGAGATTGCAACGCTTAACCAGTATGGAAGTTCATAAGCTAAACGAAGAACTAGTAGAATTAGAGAAAATTATTCTTGACTTAAAAGATATACTTGCAAATAGCGACAGGGTAAAGGCAATAATAAGAGCTGACATGGAAGCAATTAAAGAGAAATATCCGTCACCAAGAAAGACTGAAATTTCTTATGATTATAGTAATATTGAAGATGCTGACCTTATTCCTGTAGAAGACGTTGTAGTTAGCTTAACTCACTTTGGGTACGTAAAACGTGTTCCAGTAGCAGAATACAGAACTCAACGCCGTGGTGGTAAGGGTGTAACTGCGCATAAACCTAAAGAAGAAGACTTTGTAGATAATATGTTTGTAACGTCAACGCACGACGATATATTATTCTTTACTGATAAGGGTAAAGTTTACAGTATGAAAGGCTTTATGATACCTGAGGCGCAGAGAACTGCTCGTGGTAGAGCGATTGTAAACCTATTGCAACTTGCTGAAAACGAAAAAGTGCGCGCAATGATACCGTTAAAGGCAGGTACTGAAGGGTATATTATGATGGCAACTCGTAACGGTCTAATTAAAAAGACTGCGCTAACTGAGTTTGCAAGTATTAGAAAGGTTGGTAAGATAGCAATAAGCATAGTTGATGGTGATGAACTTATTTCCGTTCAATTAACCACTGGCAGTGATGAAATTATTATGGCATCTCGCGAGGGAAAGTGCATTAGATTTGCTGAAACTGACGTTAGGGCTATGGGTAGAGATACGCAAGGCGTTAAGAGTATGACCTTAAATAGCAATGACTATGTTGTTGATATGGCTGTAATTAAAGAATGCTATGAAGTAATTACAATGACCGAAAATGGCTATGGTAAGCGTTCTAGTATTGATGATTATAGATTACAAAGCCGTGGTGGAAAGGGTGTAAAGGCAGGTATATTTAACTCTAAAACAGGTAAACTTGCAAGCCTTAAACTTATCTCTGATGCTGAAGACGTAATGATTATCACAAACAATGGAACGATTATAAGAGTTGCAGCTTCTGATATAAGTAGTATCAGTAGAGATACTCAAGGCGTTAGAGTTATGAGAATTGATGATTCTACTGTAACAAAGATAGCAATAACACCGAAAAGTGAACTCGACGAAGACCTAGCAGAAGAGGCAATAACTGAAGAATAATCAACTAAAGATTGGTAAATTGATAGTAAGCGACCGATATAAAACGGTCGCTTACAAATTTTAAATAAAAATATAAAAATTTTTGTCGTTTGCTTGTGTTTTATATTGACAAAGGCAGTTTTATTTTATATAATAGTAAAGCAATTTAAGATAAAAGATTGCTGATATGGCTCAGATGGTAGAGCACATCCTTGGTAAGGATGAGGTCACCGGTTCGATTCCGGTTATCAGCTCCATAATATCCGAGAATTTTCTCGGATATTTTTATTTTGAGATGTATCGCTATTGACATTAAAATTTAATTTTGATAAAATTACCTTATAGGAGCAATCAAAAAATGAAAGTATTAATGTTAAATGGCAGTCCTCATAAAAACGGCACTACTTTTCGCGCTTTAAGTGAAGTTTCTAAAACGCTGAACGAAAATGGAATCCAAACGGAAATAATAACAGTGGGCAACCAAAAAGTACACGGCTGTATGGCATGTGGCTCTTGCCAAAAACAAGGTAAATGCATTTTAGATGATATTGTTAACCAACTGGTAGAAAAGCTTAATAATGCCGATGGTTTAATTGTTGGAACACCAGTATACTTTGCTGGGCCAAATGGCACACTTATATCAATTTTGGATAGAATGTTTTATAATAGAAAGAATTTCGCTTATAAACCTGCTGCATCTATTGCAGTTGCGCGTAGGGCAGGAACGACTGCGACGTTAGACGTTATAAATAAATACTTTTTAATAAGTAAAATGCCAGTCGTTTCTTCGCAGTATTGGAATATGGTTTTCGGTAGCAACGGAGACCAAGCTGAGCAGGATAAAGAAGGGTTGCAGACTATGAGAACGCTTGGTCTTAATATGGCATGGCTACTTAAATGTATAAAAGCTGGTAAGGATTCAGGGGTAAATTATCCAGAGTTGGAAACTGTCGTTAAAACAAATTTTGTACGATAAAAACCTACACGTTATCGTTTTTTTGTAACATATGCAACTAATTTTAGCAAGCAATTCGCCAAGAAGAAAAGAACTTTTGCAAAAAAGTGGCGTTGATTTTAATATTGTAGTAAGTGGCTTTGAAGAAACAGCTTTTTCTAGCGACCCGATTGAAACGGCAATATCTTTTGCGTTCGGTAAAGCACAAAGCGTTTACAATGCTTTATCTAACATGCAAGACATTGTCGTGCTTGGTGCAGACACCGTAGTTTACCATAACGGTAAAATTTTAGGTAAGCCAAATTCGGAAAATCAAGCGATAAAAATGTTAAAAAGCCTTTCTGGAAAAACGCACTCAGTAATAACTGGTTATGCTTTGGTGGCAAAAGATAAAACAGTAAAGGGTTTCGTGCAGTCTAAAGTTAAATTTGCAGAACTAACAGATGAGACTATAAACTCTTATATAGCTAGTGGGTTATATAAAGGCAAGGCAGGTAGTTATGGTATTCAAGACGGATATAATTTAGTGGAAAATTATATCGGTAGCTACAATAATATTGTTGGGTTGCCAACTGAAGAAATTATAAAAGAGCTAGAACAATTTTAACAGGAGAAAATATGAATAAAGATTACTTGATTGAAGGTGGCGAAAATTGCAAATGCGGGAAAGAGCATATCCTTCCAGTTAAAGAGATAATAGTAGAAAGTGGCGCAATACTAAAATTGCCAGAACTAATTAAAAATTACAACTCTAAGCGCCCGTTTATACTTGCCGACAAAAACACTTTTATGGTTGCTGGTAAAAAGGTGACTGAAGTATTAGAAAAGGAAAATATTCCATATTCAAAGTACGTTTTTGAAGAAGATTCTTTAGAACCTGATGAACGTGCTGTAGGTAGTGCTATAATGCATTACGATAGTAAGTGTGATATGGTAATCGGGGTAGGCTCTGGCGTTATTAACGATATCAGTAAAATTGTGGCAAACGTAACAAATAACACTTATGTAATAGTGGCAACTGCACCGTCTATGGATGGTTATGCTAGTGCAACTTCATCAATGTCAATGGATGGGTTAAAAGTATCGTTGTCTAGTAAGTGCGCAGAAGTTATAATTGGCGATTTAGATATATTAAAACAAGCACCACTTATTATGCTAACGGCAGGGCTTGGAGATATGCTTGCTAAGTATATCAGTATTTGCGAATGGAGAATTGCTAATGAAATACTTGGCGAATATTATTGCGAAAATGTTGCTGAGCTTGTTAGAAAGGCTCTAAATAAATGTGTTACTAATGCTGAAGGGCTGTTAAGGAGAGATGAACAGGCTGTAAAGGCAGTGTTTGAAGGTTTAATCATCGGTGGCGTTGCTATGGCTTATGCAGGCGTTTCAAGACCAGCATCAGGTGTTGAGCATTATATATCGCACGTTGCCGATATGCGTGGTTTAGAGTTTGGCACAAAAACTAATCTTCATGGAATTCAGTGCGCTGTAGGAACTCTAATTGCAAGTAGAATTTACGAACGAGTTTTATTATTAAAACCGAACAAAGAAAAAGCTTTGAAATTTGTTGACGAATTTAACTATCAAAAATGGGCTGAAACGTTAAAAGAGTTTTTAGGTAAAGGCGCTTTGGCAATGATAAAAAATGAAGAAAAAGATGGTAAATACGACAAGAAAAAGCATGCAGAAAGGCTAGATATAATAATGCAAAAATGGGATAAAATATTATCAATTATCAAAGATGAAATTCCCGCTTCTAGCGAAATAGAAAAAATACTAACCGTTATAAATTGTCCAAAAACGCTTGAAGAATCAGGTATAACTTGTGATGAAAACTTAGCGTTTAAGGCTACTAAGGATATTAGAGATAAATACGTAGTATCAAGATTGTTATGGGATTTAGGTGAAATTGAACAAATAAAAATCGTATAAAATAAGCCGTCGGAAATTTTCCGACGGTTTCTTTTGTTGTTATTGCAAAATTATAATGACACAAAAGGAAACAAAAGAAGCAATAATTAGGTTGAAGGAGAATTTGGTTTGATTTATAATTAAATTATAAAACACCATATAGAGGCGTATAAAAATGAGAAGTGATTTTAGAAGAGCAATACATGTAGACTTTCACACAATGTCAGGTATTTATGATATAAACGATTTTGATGCAAAAAAGTTTGCTGAAACGATGGCAGATGCGCATGTAACTTACGTTAACGTTTTTGCAGAATGTAACCTAGGTTTTTGTTATTATCCAACTAAGGTTGGTATAGTTTATCCCGGTTTAAAAAAGGATATGCTAGGCGAGCTTGTAACGGAATTGCATAAATACGATATAGGTGTAACTGCATATATAAACTCTGGCTTAAATAACGCTGTTTTAGAGCCACATCCAGAGTGGTGTAGGCGAAATCAAGATGGAGAAATGCCTGATACTAAAATTATTGACGGAAAGAAAGTAAATGCTAGATATAGCGCGTGCTTTAATACGGGTTATGGCGACTACTTAAAAACGCTGGTAAAAGAAATCATTGATAATTATGATGTAGATGGTATATTTTTAGATTGCGTGCCAATGGAAAACTGTTTTTGTGAAAAATGTAAAAGAGAAATGCAAGAACAGGGCGTGGATATGAACGACGAGCCATCTGTATATAAATTTTCAGAAGACGTTAGAGTTAAATTTGCAAGAGATATTAAGCAAATATTAGGGAATGACCATCATCTTTTCTTTAATAGCTGGTACACTTGGGATTTAGAATTGTGCGACCACTTTGAACTTGAATGTTTGCCTAACGGTAGTTGGACTTATGAATATTTTGCTCCACATGCAGCATTTGCACGTGGGCTTGATAAAGAAACGCTTTATATGACGGGAAGATTCCAAACCGAATGGGGTGATTTTGGTGGTATATGCTCTAAAGCTTCGCTTGAACACGACATGTTTGATGCTGTGATGAACGGTTTTGGTTATAGTGTTGGTGACCATGCGCACCCATCAAAAACGCTTATTCCAAAACTATACAAAACCATTAAGGAAATCTATGAAGACTTAATGAAATATCAAAAGTATACCATTGGTGGTAAATACGTAGCAGACGTAGGTATTTATTCTTCCTTGCGTTTTATTAGAAAGTACGATATGTGGAAACATAAGTATTTAAGCCATTTGCTAGGCGACCTAAAATATACATACAACGTAATTACTAAGGTAGAAGCGATTAAAGATTACCCACTAATTATTATTCCAAGCGAAGTTCAGCTAGATGAAGAAGAGGCTAAAGCGTTTAACGAATACATTAAACAAGGTGGAAAAATTATTTCTTGTGGCGAAGCAGGGCTTAACCTAGAGAAAACAGGTTTTGCTATTGAAGAACTAAATAAGCTAGTTGAATATTGTGGCAAAGATGAGCGTTATTATTCATTCTTTGAGTTTGAAGGTGTTGATTCTGAGTATAATGACGTGCAGTGGAATACCTATCAGCCGGCAATAATGATGAAAGCAAAATCAGGTGCTACAATTGCTCAAGACGTAAAGGCATACTTTGATAAGAGATTTGATGGGGAAAGAGTTAATCACTATATTCCACCAGAAAAAAGAAGTGGTTATCAAACGGCTGTAATTGGCGAAAACGTAGCGCACGTATCGTTTGATTTGTTTAAGGCTTATGGTAAATTCTTCTCTGCATCGCATAGAGATTTGATGAGAATTATACTTGAAAAATTGATGCCAAATAACCTTATTAAAGCAAGCGAATTACCAGTTAGCTCAAGAGCAACCGTGATTGAAAGTGATAAGTATTTAACGTTAAATATAAAAACAACGTTCCCTGAAATTAGGGGCGCTTTCGTAGATGATAGCAAGGGTGTTATTACTGAACACGTGTATTTGCCAGCAGGCAGGAAAGTATCGGTAAAAGGCACAGGCTTTAAGAGAGCATTTAGCGCAAAAACAGGCGAGCCTATTAGTTATTCTGAAAAGAATGGCTATACCGAAGTTATTCTACCTGAAATTTGTGGTTTTGTAGAAGTTGTTTTTGAGAAATAGAAAGTTAGTTGTCTTTACGAGAAGGAGAAAAATATGATTATAGATATTCATTCACATTGTTACAAAAACCCATTGCCTTTTGTAACGCCATTTTGTAATCCTGAAGAACTAATTAAGTTTTACGACAAAGAAGGTATAGACAAAGCAGTATTGTTGCCAGTAGTAAATTCAGAAATATATTTTCCACAGTCTAACGACGAAATTTTGGAGATTTGTTCAGCATATCCCGATAGATTTATTCCGTACTGCAACATAGACCCAAGGGCAATGACTAACGCACCCAATGCGCCATTGCACAAAGTATTGGAATACTATAAAAATAAGGGTTGTAAAGGTGTTGGCGAAATTATGCCAAACCTAGAACTAATGGACCCAAAAGTTCAAAACTTATTTCGTGCCGCAGAAGAAGTAGGTTTACCTGTAGTGTATGATGGGTCTGACGTAAAAGACGGTGATTTTGGTTTGTATGACGACCCAGGTTTGCCACAGTTAGAGCATACATTGCAACGTTTTCCAAAACTCAAAATATTTGGTCACGGCCCAGTGTTTTGGGCAGAGTTATTCAGGCTTCAAACACCAGGCGAAAGGGGGTACATATTCAACTTTCAAGGTACAGACCAGGTTGGAAAGCGTGGTGATGAAAACGTGGTAGAAGGTGTAGTTCCCGTACTTTTAAGAAGATACGAAAACTTGCATTGCGACCTTTCAGATGAAACGCCAATTCAAGCACTTTCAAGAAACATGGAATATACTAAAAAGTTCTTTAAAGAATTTCAAGATAGATTGTATTTTGGCACGGACATGTGCAATAAGTACGTAGAATATCCACACGTTAAGTTTATAAATAAACTACTTTCAGACGCTGTAATTACTAAGGAAATTTACGATAAAGTTACCCATAAAAACGCTATAAAATTATTAGGGTTGTAAAAATTAACTTACACAAGGAAATTAAGAAAATGAACAATAAAGAATGGTTTAAAAATGCCAAGTTTGGCATGTTTATACACTGGGGTTTATATAGTTTGCCGGCAGGCGAATGGAAAGGAAAAAGAACACAGTTTCCAGCTGAGTGGTTGATGACCTATAATAGAATTCCAATTAAGGAATATGAACAACTTGCGAAGGTGTTTAATCCTATATTTTTTGATGCAGAAGAATGGGTAAAGCTTGCTAAAGAAGCAGGTATGCAGTACATAGTATTTACAAGCAAACATCAAGAAGGATTTTGCATGTTCAAATCGGAAGTTGATAACTATAATATCGTTGATGCAACACCGTTCAAGAGAGATGTTGTGGACGAACTTGCTAAAGCTTGCAGAAAATACGATATGAAGCTTGGTTTATATTATTCACAGGAGCTTGATTTTCACGAAGAGCACGGTGGTGGCGTGAACTATATCGACCCATGGCTTGGGTGTGAATGGGCAAACAATTGGGATTTCCCCGATAAATCAAAGAAAGATTTTAGAATTTGCTTGGAAAAAAAGATTAAACCACAACTAAAAGAGCTTTTGACCAAGTATGGCGATTTGCTACTTATTTGGTGCGATGACCCATGTGAAATTAAACCTGAAGAAAGCAAGGAAATTTACGATTTAATTAAGGAATATCAACCGGATTGTTTGGTGCCATCAAGGGTAGGTAACGGTATAGGCGATTTCCATTCGTTTGAAGATAATAAGCTTCCCGATAGCAATTGGGAAGGTTTAGGCGAATCGTGTGTAACCATGAATCATACTTGGGGCTATAAGGGTTACGATAACGATTGGAAAAGTGCTGATGAAATTTTAGAAATTAAGGAACGCGTTAACAAACATGGGGTAAATCTTTTACTCAACGTAGGTCCTGACTATTTGGGTAGAATCCCAGCGCCGTCAGTTGAAATTCTAAAAGAAATCGGCAGAAAAATTAACAATAAATAACGTTGAAAAATTTTTAGTATAGAAAAGGGTTTTTATGGATATTGAAAAAATTATAGATAGCTTGTCTTTAGAAGAACTTGTAGGGCAAACCATGTGTTTATACGTTAATGCTTCTAAAGCTAACTTGGAAGAATTTGAAGAACAAATAAAAAGAATGCAACCTGGTGGAATATTTATAGGTAGCAGTAAAGATGACGAAGCAAAGCAATTCGTGGATATTGCAAATAAATATTTAAAAGTACCAGTGGTTTTAGCTTCCGATATTGAGTGTGGACCTCATTGGCCACTAAACGGCACGGGAACGCTTCCTCTGCAAATGGCAGTTGGTGC
Source organism: Christensenellaceae bacterium (assembly GCA_045654125.1). GTDB lineage: Bacteria > Bacillota > Clostridia > Christensenellales > Borkfalkiaceae > UBA1259. Next base: position 17,497 of record JAZOMU010000035.1, on the reverse strand, counting down.
TGCATCAGACCCAGAGCTTACGGAAAAAGCGTGGGAACAAGTAGCACGAATTTGTAGGAAAGGTAACTTTCACTGGGGTTTTAATCCTGTAGTTGACCTAAATATGAATTTTAGAAATCCGGAGTGTAATACAAGGTCGTTGTCAGATGATCCAAACCACGTTATAAAAATGGCAAGTGCAATACTTAAAGGCTATAGAAAGAATGGTATGCAGGCTTGCACGCTAAAGCATTTCCCAGGGCAGGGTACGGATGAGCGCAATTCTCACTTTGTAACAGCTATAAATAACCTTTCAAAAAGGCAATGGATGAAAACTTACGGAAAGGTGTATAAAACGTTGTTTAAGCAGGGCGTTGATTCGGTTATGATAGGTCATATAAGCTTGCCAGCTTTTGAAACGGAAAAAGATGAATTAGGATATTTGCCTGCAACTGTAAGTAAAAGCCTTATGACTGACCTTTTAAAAGGAAAACTTGGCTTTAAGGGCGTTGTTATTTCAGATGCTATTACTATGGTTGGTGTAGCAACCCGTTATCCTATTAATGAATTGCCCCTTCGTTTTTTAGAAGCCGGTGGCGATATGGTGCTATTCCCACATCAAGAAGGATGCGATAAAGTAATAAAAGCAGTAAAAGACGGCAAGCTTTCGATTGAAAGAGTAAAAGATGCTGTAAGGCGTATACTTTTGCTTAAGGACAATATTCACTTGTTTGAGCCTGAGTATTTTAGCGATTTAGAAGTAACTGGCGATTTAAATGAGATGTCCCAAAAACTTGCACAAAAGAGCATTACAAAGATTAGAGACTTTGATAACATTTTGCCGGTAAAACTCGAAAAAGAAAGCAAAATTTTACTTGCAAATATTGTTCAACCTTATTTTTATAAACAGCCCAAGGGCGATGAATTCTTACCACTTGAAAACGAGTTAAAATCGTTAGGCATGAATGTAACGTCAAAATATATGCCTGATTATAAAGAGATTGAAAAAATTAAAGACGATTATGACATGATAATGATAAACAGTATATTGTCATCGGACAACTATAATGGTGGTTCCTTGCGTTTTGACTGGACATCGGTTATGACTTTTTGGGATGGGTATATAATGGACCATCCAAAAGTAGTATTCACCTCGTTTGGCGATCCGTATAAGATTTTTGACGTGCCGTATGCAAAAACGTATATAAATGCATACTCGGCTTTCCCTGAAACCCAAATTGCAGTGGCAAAAGCTGTGCTTGGTGTTGAGCCAATTGTTGGTAAAAGCCCTGTGGCGTTTAAAGGCTTTTTTGAGCGAAAAGTTTAGAAAATGAGCGAAAAGTTTAAAAAATGAATAAAAATATTAAAAACTCCGCATTTGTTGCGGAGTTTTTTCATATAAAACAGCAGACAAGCTGGTGTGTATTAAGGCTGAAACATTAGTCAATTTTATTACGAATATAAAAATCCAACTGGTCAATGTTACACGTTCTAATTTCACTTGGAGAAATTTTGTAGTATTCCTTAAAAAACTTATAAAACGACGATGGGGAAGAAAAACCCGAACTAACGATTGCGTTTAGTATTGTCTGGTTTGAAGAAGTTTTTAATAACGAAATAACGTGTCTACATCTAATACTATTAACGTAATCGCTAAAGTGACAGTTAAAATTCTTGTTAAAAAGCTTAGAAAAATAATATCTAGAGTAGCCAAAATGCTTAGAAACGTCATCTAATGTTAACTTTTCGGTAAAATGGTCGTTGATGTAACGAGCAATATCCGAAAGAATAGTGTTGTTCTTGTCTTCCGCGTCGGATAATGGTAGATTTTGCAAAATCAACCCTAAAATAGTTACTACAAGCCCTTCAACGTATAGCGATGATGGAATTTCACCTTCAAACTCTAATAATAAATCAATAAAAGTCTTAAACTTTTTAGCAATGGTGCTGTCGGTAATAAAGTTATTGGTAAATTTTTTGCGTTTTTTCCAAGCATCAAGTTTAGATGTCAACGTGTCTGGAATAGTAATAAAAACGTTATCTGCATCATCAGTAATCTTTTTATAACTATGCTCGTCAAAACTATCACAAATAGATAGCTGGTCTTTTTCCATTATAACAGTTTCATTGTTAACCGTAATCTCATACTTGCCCTTAGTAACATAATAAATTTCCAAGTGTGAATGATAGTGCTTGGAAATATAATTTTGGTCGCTGGATTGTACTATTACCGTATCGCTTGAAACTCTGTCGTGAACAAAACGTGTATTTTTCATAAAAAGAGTTTAGCACATATCAAAATCGTTTGTCAATAGTAAATAAGAATTTATCTAGCCAATATCAAAAAACATTCCAAAAATTAACAATATGTGATTATTTTTCATTTTTTGTTCGTTTTATACATAACATACAAACGGTGCATAGCGCTAATTGTTAAAAATGTAACAAAAAAAGATAAAAAACATCAAATATAGCAACAAAGGAAACGGCAAAAACAATATTTAGGACGACAAGAATGTTGCGATTATTGTAGAATATATGTACTAATTATAAAATGGATTAGGTATGGCTATAACTATGCCGTTTTGCATGGACCGTAAAACAGTATATATAATATAGCGTATCGTTCCGATAATTAAATAATTTTATAGGAGAAAATTATGAAAACACACGCACTTTTTAGTAGTAAGCTAGTAAAGTTAATAGTTATGCTTTTATGCGTAATTATGGCTTTTGGCGTTGTTGCTTGTGGTGGCGGTAGAACTGAGCTTGACCCTAATAAGGTTCAAATCTCTATTCAGGCTGCAAACGATGGTTACGGTGTTCGTGCACTAAAAGAACAAGCAAAGAGATTTAACGCTATTTACGAAAATGGTAAAACTTATACCGACCCAACGACTGGTAAGGTATATACTGGCGCTCATATGGAAATTTATGATGCTTCTACAAGACCAGGTCCAGGTAGTGGATGGGAGCAAGATACTTACACTATGTATAACGCTACAACCGAGTTCTCTTCTGTTGAAGCAGCAGTAAGAAACGGATATGCTGCTAACATAGACTACATCTTGAGAAAGACCATTCCTGGCGAAGATAAGTCAATAGCAGATAAATTCTATCCGGAATCAAAATATTATTACGGTGTTCCAAGTGAGGAAAATGAAGATGGATACGAATTGTGTGGTATACCTTTTGCACAAGACGTATCAGGTATTATGTATGATAAAGACTTGTTTGATACCGGTTACTATATTGCATCTCCATCAGCAGAAAATGTTAAGAGAGTAGTTAATAGTAAGATTTTCCCAAACAATGCAGGATTTAGCAATCAAATAAGACTTGTAGATAAGAATGGTCAAAAGAGCGTTGGTCCTAACGGTATAGAAGGTGACTATGATGATGGCTTACCATCATCAATGGTAGAATTTATTATTCTTTGTGAAGAACTTGCTAACAAGGGCTTCCCTCCTCTTGCATATCCAGGTGAATATCCTTCATATTTATCGTTAGGCTTAAGTGCAATCTACTATTCATTATTAGGTCATGAAAATGCTAAATCAATGATTAGTTTTGAATCAAATGGTCTTAACCTTGTAACTGGTTTCACTACTGATGATCTATTTAGACAAACCTATGAAGGTGCAAGTGGTGCAAAAGTTCCAGTTGTAGCTCAAAACATACCTATGGAAGAATCAAGTGGTTACTATCATACTTGGACTCTTGAAAGATATTGGACACTTGCATTCGGTCAATTAGTTGTAGGTAATACGAAGTGGGAATCATATTCGACTAAGATGAACAGAAGTCACCATGAAACACATAGAGACTTTATCTTTGGTATTGAAGATGACGCATCGGAAAGACGTGCCGCAATGATGGTGGAAGGTTCTTACTGGTATAACGAAGCTGTAGACGCTAATTCTTTCTTGCAATATGAAGCAAAGTATGGTAAGACTGCTGATGAAAGAGGTATTGCTTGGATGTCATTACCTGTTAACATTTACGCATCAGTTACTGGCGAAGACAAAACGGTTACCATTAATGGTTTAACTGAAAGTGTTAAGGGCGAGCCACAAACGCTTGATAATGTTGGTGATGGTGCATTACTAGTAAATGCAAACGTTGCAGATAAGCCACACGTTATGGAAGCTATAGAAGACTACTTAATGTTTGCTTTCTCAGATGAAGGTCTTAATAGATTTGCAAAAGACGCTGGTTATACGGCTGCTCTTAAGTGGGAATATGATGAAGAAATTATGGCAGATGCACCTAAATATATTCAAGATACGTTTACCGTATTTGGCGATTCAAACATAGTTTCAATGTTTAGTGAAACTAAATCTTGGAGAGACCGTGCAGACTATACTTTCGTTCACTCTTATGATTCATATTTCTTTAAGGATAAAGCTACGCCTAAAAAAGATGCTTCCGTTAAGTTTATTAGAACCAACGGTGCAACCGAAGCATTTAAGAAAACTATGATTTTAATGGGTTCTAGTGGTACTGGCTGGTGGCAGTATTATAAAGGTCAAGGCGACGTAGACCCACCAACACAATCAACATATCCAGGAACAAATACTCCTGTAGTATTTAACTAATAAATTTTAACTGTTACACAATATGCTTTTACCGATACCCTGTGTAAAAAAGGGTATCGGTAAACGGCGCTTAAAAAAGGAGAAAAAATGGATTCTGTTAATGTAAATAACGGCATGCCTTCAGCTACATCCAAAATGGGTGGTATGGCTGCAATAAAAAGAAAAAAGATGGTGTTCTTTTTCCTTATGGCATTACCTTTCTTGATTCAAACGGCAATTTTCTACGTATACGTTAATGCAAGTACTATTTCTTTGGCATTCTTAGAATATGGTGGAACAAGTGGTCTTGTTTCTGAAAAAGAGTTTGTTTGGTTTGATAACTTTGCAACTGTAATAAGGCTGATATTTGCCCCTGAGAATAGTTCAATGTTCTTAGTAAGCTTCTTGATGTATGCATTTGTATTGGTAATCATCACTCCAACTATCGTCATATTCTCGTTCTATATTTACAAAAAATTCTTTATGTCAGAATTTTTTAGGGTAATTTTGTTTATGCCACAGATTATAGCTAGTGTTATGTACGTGTCATTATACAAAACTATGCTTGGCCCAGTATATACGCAACTCACGGGTAATGTAGACTTGTTAAAGCAAGATAATACAACAGTTATGCTTGCAATCATATTCTATACTTTCTGGACAGGGTTTGGTACAAACATCTTACTAATGAGCGGTGCGATGAGTGCTATTGATGATAGCGTTGTAGAAGCGTGTTACCTTGATGGTTGTAATATGACCAAAGAGTTTGTATACGTTACCTTGCCATCAGTTTATCCAACGATTACTACCTTTATCGTTTTAGACCTTACTGGTTTGTTCAGTAACTCTATGCATTTGTATACCTTCTATGGTCAAGATGCTCCGATTAAGTCTGTTGGTTACTTTATGGAAATTAACTTGCTTAAATCACCAGGTCTATATAATCAAAAACTATTAACCAATCCAGGTATATATGATAAGCCAGGTTTTGATATTTGGCTTACATATCCACACCTTGCAGCAATGGGTTTAATGATTACTCTTGTTGTTTCTCCAATAGCAATATTTATGAGAAAATTACTAGAGAAAATTGGTCCTAGTGAAGACTAATAGGGGGAAAGATTATGACAAAAGTAAAATTTAAAACACCTAAACAAAATAGAGTTAGAAGGTCTTTAACACCTTACGTAATCGTAATTGGCACATTGCTATTTGTTTATGCGCTCTCCCTTTTAGTACCATTATTGTGGGGCTTTATGACTACCTTTAAGTCTGTAGATGACTGGGATCGTGCTTATTCTGTATTAAAATTTCCAGACCCATCTATGTGGAATATCTTTAAGGCTATGAACGAAGGACAGATGGCAACAGGCATTCCGTACGCAGAAACAAAGTATGCTTACTATGATAGCATTTTTGGTAGTTATACCAAATATTTTATGAATTCTACGCTTGAGCGTTCTATATCTTATCGTCATGGTTGGAATATGCAACACAGTGAAGCGTTTACTATTCAGCAAGGGTTCTTTGATTTCTGCTATCACACCTTCCTTTACGCAGGCGTTTCGGCAGTTCTTACAGTTATGTCTCCTTGTATAATGGGCTACTTATGCGCTAGATATCCAGGTAAAGTTTCAGGATTCTTGTATTCGTTCGTTATAGTAGTTATGGTATTCCCAATAGTTGGTACTGGTGCTGCTACGCTAACGCTTACTAAGCGTTTAAATCTCCACGATACCTTCTTTGGTTTATGGATACGTGAAATGGGCTTTATGAATATGTACTTCTTGGTTTTCTATGCATTCTTCAAGAGTATGTCTAATACTTATGCTGAAGCAGCTGAAATTGACGGTGCTGGTAACTTTAGAATTATGTGGACCATTTATATTCCGTTTGCTATTAAAATGATGACAACTGCATTCTTAATTCAGTTTGTATCTAAATATAATACTTACGGTATTAACGTTCTTCACTTGCCGTCACGTTTAACGCTTGCTTACGCTGCTTGGTTGTATATGCAAGAAGGTTCAACTTCTATTCCTGAACAGCTTGCTACTTGTTATACCTTGTCGTTGCCTATGTTCATATTCTTTATATTATTCAAGAATAAGTTGATGGGTAACATGACTGTAGGTGGATTAAAAGGTTAATCATGTATCGTTACACTTTCTCATACTGTGGGAAGGTGTAACGATAATTTGTCTTTATAAAAAAGTGTTTTGATAAAATAGAAAGTAAAAATAAGCTTTGCATAATTTTATCAAAATTGTGACATAATATATATATTAATATATAATGTATATACGCCTAAACTAAAATTTTACATGTTTTATATAACGTGGCGTATATGTCGATTAAAACTAATGACTAAAAGGAAAAAATTATAGGAGATTGAGTATGCGAAATTTCTTCCACGCAAAGAAAACAAGAGTTGCATTGTTAATGTCGTTAATATTAACGGCAGTGGCTTGTTTTACCGTTTTCTTTACACTAGATGCACTTTCACACAAATCCCCATCAAACGTTTTAGCTGATTGCAAGGTAGAACTTGAAAATGAGCTAAATCAGGCTATTGAAGATAACTATTACGTTGGTACAGACGTAAATTGGCCGTCTGAAATTGAAGTAGAAGTAGAAGATGGGGGCAACCCTGTTACTGTTACGGCAAATAATGGCGTTATTCTTTGGCCAAATGGAACAGCAAGTAAAACTGGTTCTAGCACGTTATTATATCAAACTGGTTGGTACACAATAAGATATACATATGATAACGAAGGACAGTTTGACTATATAGAAAAGCAAGTTTTTGTTGGAGAAAAGCTAACAACGTTCGCTATGGAAGATGGTATAATAAACCCACTTACTAAAGAAGAACAAGAAGGTTTAACTTTTGAAAACAATGCTTCTGAAGTTACTTTACAAAAACAAGATGCTTTGATTGTTAAAATGAAAGAAGGTAATACTCTCTATTATACAAAGAGTATTGATCTAACTGACGTAGATCCAGATACAGGTTTATGCTCGTTAATTACCATTGATTATCATTTGCTTGATAACACAATGAATGGTCCTTCTTATAAATTCCAAGAAAGCGAATTGTCAGCTACTAACTGTATTATTAGACTTACCGATGCTTACGACCCCTCTATTTACGTAGATCTTGCTTATGGTCAAAGAAGCCAATATGGTGATATTTCTAGAACTGGTACTGTAAACGTTAGAGCTTATAATCAATCTGAATGGGCTGGTGCACACGTTGCACCTGAAACCTGGGGTGATACAGACTACACTTGGCGTAAAATGTATACCTTAAATGGTGTTAGATATGGTATATATCGTTTCAATGAACCACGCCTTGGTAGTAACGCTGATTTCGATTTAACTAATAAAAATCACACTGCTATTACTTGGAAATATGATCCTGTTAATCAGTTCGTATACTATAACTGTGGTACTCAAGCAGGTTTAGAAAATGATAAATTTCTTTCACCGTTAAATGATGCTCGTGTACACGGCGCTGCTTTCCCTGGTTTTTCTAGTAATAAAGTTAGATTGTCTATCTTTATGACCGATTGGGCTTCTTCTAATTATGCTAGAGTAGACGTGTTTGGTATTGGTGATACTAGTGGTGAGGATTTACTAGGACAGTTTAGCGATGGGCATTACTATGATGACGTTGCTACGCCTGTAATCGACCTTGGTGTTAAGTATACTGAAGGTAATAGTGTTAACGTTGCCATGAATACTGAATTTGAAGTTCCTGTTCCTGCTAAAATTACCGGCATGATGGGTGGGGTTACTTACGGTGTTCGCGCATACGTAAACTATGGCACGCCATCTGAATTTGAAGTTCCTGTTGTTGATGGAAAAGTTAAAATAGATAAAAACGCTATCTATACTTTAAGATATTCTGCAATGAACTCTGCAGGTGCTGTTGGTTATGAAAACCTTATTCTAAAAGTAGTTTCAAGTGCTGATGCAGGCATTATGCTTGATATGAATGAAGCATACTTTAATGGCGCTTTCAAGGGTGGTCAAGTAGTTCAACTTCCTGAACACGAATTAACGTCAATTAATATTCAAGATGACCTTAAGTTAAAGATAACTGCAAGGCATGCTGAAATGGATATTGACGTAGACTTAACTACTCGTAGCTTTACACTTCCATATTCAGGTGCGTATAAGATAATTTATGAATATTCAGACAACGTATATAATATAGTTAAAGAATTTGAGATCGAGGCAGAAGCAGATGATGCTCCAGGTTTCCTTGATACTGTTACTATACCAAAATATTTTATTAAAGATGCTACCTACTCTCTACCTAAAATGGTTGGTTATAAGCTTGGTGGTAGTAGCCTTGTTCCAATTAATGTTCAAACTTACGTAAGCTTTGACGGTGGTGAGTTTGAACTTGTTGATAGGGCAGAAGTCTACATTGACGGTAATACCAGCGTTCAGGTTAAGTACGTATGTTCTGCTGGTGGCAAATCTGCTGAAATTTTAAGTAGTGTATCTACGATCGTAGACGTAAATTATGCTAGTGAATATGAATTAAGATATAGCGATTATTTTATTCACGATGGCTTTGATTGCGAACCATACGATTGGGACCTTTATAACGATACAATTATATATAGTTCTACAACTACAACTGGTAATAATACGTTGCAATTTATAAACGCTATTGACGTATCAAACCTAGAAGTTCAATACGGAGCTGATGAAAATTCTAACTATAGAAAAATCAACGTAAAACTAATCGATTACTATAAACCTACTAATAAATACGTAATTTCTATAGAAAACGTTAATGGCAACGCTCACGTTTCCTTTAATGGTGCACCTGCTATTGATACTAAAACGTTATTTGCTCAGTCTGTTGCTAGAGTTATATCGTATAGTATGGATACAAATATATTAAAGTTCGGTGCAGATGCTAAAACTGTGTTCGATTTGCGTTCGTATTTTACTACGCCACTTTGTTATCTAGAAATTGAACTTGAAGGTATTTCAGGTCCTGCAGATATAACTTTATATCGTATTAACGGTCAATTCCTTACGAATGAGCCGATTGATGACTTCACAAAGCCGAGAATCAGTACGGTTGACTTTTCAGGTAACTATTCAATCAATTCAATCGTTACAATTTATAAACCAACTATAACCGACGTAATTAGCCCTGTGTTAGATGGTACTATTGTTCTTAACGTAACACACACTGCGTCTGGTGACTACGTTCGTGATATAAATGGTAAAGAACTCAGAAACGTTTCTGGTCTAGAAGATTATACCATTTTATTAGATAGGCTTGGTGAATACAAGGTTTCATATCGATTCAAAGACTGTGCTATGAACAGTTCAAGCAAAACGTACAATATAATTGTTATTGATACAGAAACGCCTGTTATTACCTTTAACAAGGTAGAACTAACTAAGGTTAAGGTTAAAGTAGGTGCTAATATCGATGCAAGCTTTACCGTTACTGACAATGTAACTGAAGTTAAAAAATTAATTACAAGCTTGTGGGTAAAAGACCTAAATGCCAACGTTAACTATACCATCCATAATGATACTGGTATTATTCACTTTAACAGAGCTGGTAGCTACGTGATTTATGCATTTGCTCAAGATGAAGCAGGTAATTATGCTTACAAGACCATTGAGGTCATAGTTGAAAACGAGGTGTAATTTATGAAAAATAAGATATTAAAAGTTTTAATTTGTGGCTTACTCGTTTCGTCATTTTTACTTGGCACTTTGGGCTGTGGTGGTAATGATGGAAGTTTAAGTAATGGTGAAACCAGCACACAAGGCTATACTTTTGTGCTAGAAGACCAAATCGAATTCCACGGCACTCACGAGTATAACGTTAAAGAAACTAGTATTGACCTTGTTAAAGATGGAAAAAGTGAATACGTTCTAGTTTTCCCAGATAAAGCTCTTGCGTTAATAACAGAAGTTAAAACTGATTTTATAAATTTATTTAAGAAAGCTACTGGCGTTATTTTACCAATTAAATCTGCAAGTGACGTTGTAAATGATTGGACTCCTGACAAGAAATATATTTCTGTTGGCGATCATGCTTTAGTTCAAAAAGCAGAAATAGATAGTAATGAATATTCAGCTGAAGAAATTAAGGCTGAAGGTGTAAGAATCATAACTAAAGGCAATACCCAATTTATTTTGGGTGGCAGTATTTACGGTGTAAATAACGCAGTATACACTTTCTTTGAAATCTATTTCAACTTTGATTTTTATCATAGAAGCTGTATAGATTTAGATACTGGTATTACCGATATTAAGTTTAAGGATATAGACGTAACTGATATTCCAGACGTTGGTCACTACAGTGGTGATGAAAACAGGTATGGTTATACTCTTTCTGCACACTCATGGGATTCTAAAGCGTTAGGCACTGAATCTTACGTTGAAGAGGCAAAGGCTATGGATAATCGTATGAGAGTTCATACTACTACTACCAAAGCTTGGGTGCCAATTCATGAAGATTTTACTTCTACTTCGTCTGCATCTTATGGTCATACCGTAGCTAAGTTAATTCCTAATAATACGCCTAAAACTTATACCATTCCTAGAACTGGTGAGCAAATTACTATAGTAGAAGAAATGTTCCCAGCAGGTGGTTCAGATCAGCTTTGCTTAACAGCACACGGTAATCCTGATATTTATGAAGACATGGTAAAATTTGCTACTGAAAAGATTATTTTCGGTATAATGCAAAGACCTTATGAATCTTTCCCTGGCATTTATGCTGCAAGTGTTACTTGTATGGATAACTGGGATTATTGTGACTGTGATTATTGTATAGCTGATATAGCTAAATATGGTTCATCTGGTCAGTACATAAGATTCGTTAATGAAATCGGTAAGAGAGTAAACGAATGGTTAGATACTCAAGAAGGTCAACCTTGGTATCGTGATAGAATAACTGTTTATATGTTCGGTTACCACAACGAAGTTATGCCACCTGTTGATACTATTAACAATGCAGATGGCTCTATCACTTACGTTCCAAAGGACGAATCTGTTATATTTAATGAATATGCCGATGTTTTCTTAGTAAGTTCAGGTTATTTTGGTATTGCTGGTGGCCCTATATACGATAGCCATGATACTGGTGCTTCAACTTATCTTTTCCCTGGTTGGAAAGCTGTTTCTAACGGCAGAAGTGAATCGGTTTTCTGGTATAACTCTCCACTAGTAGGTCTTAGAGATTTCCCTTACGATGCGTTTGGTTCTTACAATCCAGATTTCTGGGAAATGCTTGCATACTACGGATACCAAGACGTAATGTTTGATCACTATACCTATTCAACTAGCGAACTAACCGGTTGGGAAACTATGTTGGTTTACTTATGTGCTAAGCTTAGATGGAACTGTAATTTGGATACTACAACGCTTATTAAGAAGTATATGAAGGCCATGTATAAAGATGCTGCAGATATAATGTATGGAATCTTTAATGACCAAATGATTTATTACACTAATCTCCGTGCAAATGCTAAGAACCCTGTTAAGCCACAAATTGAAGGTGCTGCAGATTATCCTTATCCTGTACTAGAAAGATGGATTAACATGTTTAAGAGTGCTTTAACAGAGGTTGATTATCTTAAGGAAACTGACCCAGACTTGTATTACGTTTTAGAAACACGTATTATGATAGAAATGGCAATTGATGTTATTATAGCTGTAAAATATTACGGTGGGTTAGAGACTAAACCGTTTAACCTAAGCACTTTAGCCGAGTATAAGGCTATTCTTAGTGAATTAAGTGTAAGAGAACCTGGTATGAAAGTACTAGGCATGAACGTTGGCAATTACGTAGGAGCATAAATATGAAAACATTATTTTCAAAATTAACGTGCGTGCTATTGCTAGTTTTAGTAATGGCAATGGGCGCGTTTGTAGGATATGGTTGTTCTGATACTCCTGATAATACGGGGGGAGAAGACCCTGAAACTTCGTTTTCGTTAACGCTTAGCGAAACCAATATTTCAGCATTAATAGGTGATACTAAAATTCTTAAAGTTACTAATGCTTCTAGAAATGCTGAAATTGATTGGAAGTCTAGTAATGAAAGCGTTGTTTCAGTTGACGATGGTAAGATTGAAGCTTTAAGAGAAGGTTCTGCAAAAATAACTGCTACCTATAAAGGCTTCTCTGCTGAATGTAACGTAAACGTTGGGTTTGGCGCAAACTTGCCACAATTACTTGTTAAAAACGCAGGTGACAGCTTTAAAATTGGTATGAGCCAAACGGCATTCCCACTTGAAGTTGTAGTGCTATTTAATGGTAGAGAGTTTAGTGACGTTGAGTTTACTTATGATTCGGCTGAACAAATTTTGGCATTTGATCAAGATGGTAATATAACTCCTAAAGCCACTGGTAAGGAAGAGATAGCTCTCACTGCTACTTGGCGTGGATATTCTATTGATCGCTTCCCAACTTTATTTACAAAGGTTGAAATAGAAGTTGTTGATGAAATATTCTTCTGGGTAAACGGTGCTCCTGTTTCTGACATAGAGCTTTATACTCTACCTAGTCATGATGGTGTTAATTATACCAATAGTATGGATTTTAATATTACTGGCGAATTAAACGGCCAAGAAATCCCTGCTGATGAAATTGAAATTAGACTTCCTGAATTCTTAGAAAGAAATAGTTCTACTAAAGTTTTAACAAGTATAAAACAAGGTGTAGATAAAATTTATTTTGCTTACAATGACCTTGTTAGTGCTGTTAACGTAACCGTTAAGAGAATTACTGATAAGTATGAAGATGTTATTGATTATTATTCACTTAACGTTGGCACATACAAAGATTCAAATGATGGTTGGAAAGATAAGACCGTTGTAGATACTGTTTTTGCAGGATATGATGAAGATACCTATTCGCTTGATACTTTACAAGCATATTATGGTTCTAAAAAGATAGAACTTACTGCTGATGGTAAAGTTTTCGGCTTACCGTTTAGCAATGCTTCAGAATATACTGGTACTGTAACCTTCCAAACTGATAGGTTTTCTATTGATGTAGACCTAGTTGTTTACGGTTTAGTTATTAAAGAAGCAAACGACCTAAAGAAGCTTCAAATAAACATTATTAAAAATGACGATCCATCTACGCCAGGTTTAGATGAAACTGAAGCAACCTGTATCGATGGTTACTGTGTATTGCTTAATAGTGTAGATGCTACTGGTATTAAAATTGAACATGGCATACTTGAACCGTACGATTTCGTTGATAAAGATGGCAACACTGTAGAGAGATTGGTAACTCCATCAAGATATAGATGTAAAAATCCTGATAGAATTCCTTTCGATGATGGTGTAGATAAATTTGGTTTTGTAGGCAACTTTGATGGTCGTGGAAATACTATATTCAACTTAGACGTTTCAGTGCCAGCTGATGCTGAGGGTGCTGGTCTATTCTGTTACACGTTAGGTGGTGTTAAGATTTACGACCTTGGATTTAAGAACTTAAATTGTTCTAATTCATGTGGTCTAGCAATAAACACTGCAACATTTGCTCCTTTAGGTGGATCAATTGACCCATTAGGTTTAAGAGCAGACTACTCAAGCGTTCAGAACGTATATATTCACTTATCACCAGATACGGTTAATCCAAAGGGTGCTTTAACAAAAGAGCAAACCGTAGGTTTTGGACATAGGGTAAATCAAGTTATTGTCGATGCATCTGAAGTAAAGATGGGTGATGCTACTGTTGGTGGTGTATTAGTTAACAAGGTTTCTACTTATTTTGAAAGACAGCACTATTCGGCAACGAATATTTACGTAATAAGCCCAGAAGTTCCTGCAGCTTATAACGAAGAATATAAACTCGTAGGTAAGAACGTTGCTGGTGATATCTTTGCTCATGACCAAAAAGCAAATGGTAACCACTATGCACACGATATTTATACTTATAATAACTTTGAAGAACTTGTTGCAGGTAATCACGATTTTGCTAGCTTTAGTAGTTCATGGTTAAAATTAGATTATCCTATATTCCTTTCTGCTAAAGAAGTTGCTATAGAATACAACGGCTTAACAAGATACGATGATAAAGTAACTATTTCAAACTATAATCAAGCTAAGCCAATAACCTTAAAATCAATAGCTAACACAACGATTTCTGACGTAGAATACGTTGATTACGATTCTTCTAAGTTAACAATAACTAAGGTGAACGATGTTGTTTATAACATCAAGCTCGCCCAAGACCTTACTGATTATGACACCACTTCGCTTACCATTAACTATAAGAGTAACGGTAGGGCAGGTACCTTAAAGGTTGAAGTTACGCTTGCACCGTCTACGATTGTTGTTTCTGAAGAATATCTAATAAGCTCTATTAATCTTAATAGGGATATTGCTCACTTATTAGCAGAGGGTCAAAAAATTGTTAGTGTAACTCAAACGATTGAAGGAAAAGAACCTAAACAATTTGGTATAAACCAATATGGTGTTTTTGATAGTACGCTAGACGTTGAAATAAAACCTGATTACAGCAATGTTAAAACAAGTGAACTTATAGTAGCAACAACTGACCTTACTTATAAATTTACAAATGCAAAAGTTTATTCTCACGTACTAAAAGATGGTAGTGACTTAAGCGTATTAAACGTAAGTGCATCTGCTAGTGTCAAAGGCTATTATGTTCTAGGTAACAATATTAACGCTTATGGAATTAATTTAACGCATAGCGATAATAATGATACTAAATTTCAAGGCGTGTTAGATGGTAGAGGATATTCAATTTACAATCTAAAACTTGATAAGAATGGTTTATTAAAGCACGTTTACTCAGATGATGAGAATAATGGTGGAAAATCGATAATTAGAAACCTTGGCATTGTTAAAGCAAGCGCTAAAGCTGATCCCAAAGATAATCAAGGCATAGCAGGGTTCTCAATTTTCGGCATAAAGATTACGGCAAACAATGGTGCTAAAACGGAAATTACAAACGTACACGTTCACGTTGCTGAAACAAGATTCCACTCTTGGCCACAAATAAACAACTTCAAGGGCTTGTTCAATGGAATTCCAGCAGGTGATTATGACACCTTTGAAATGACTAACGTTTACATCGATATTGATAATGAAACCACATCAGAAGGCGTTAACATGACTGGTTTTGGTACGATAACTGCTCACGATGTCCCAGCATTTGGAACGTCCAAGGCACTTCGTCAATCATCAAAACGTTTCACAAACGTAGTAACGATAGCAAAATCTAATCCGTCTGTATATAGAAATACTTACGAATATGAACAAACTCTACAAGATAATAAGTGTTACTTCATCTATGCAGAAAACACTATCGGTAAGAGTGGTGGCGTAAGAATAGGTTACGTAATGGGCTCAGCTTCAGAAATAAGACCTATTGCACACCCAGTAGTAAGTGATGATATAGCAAATGGTAGCTACATTTATTACGGTGTATATAAGTACTTGAATGAAAGCGAATTTGCAGCAGATGAAAACAATACGATTTCAATATTCACTGATACTGGATATTGGAGACTAGAAGGCGATAAACTCGTTTGGGCAACTATGTTGCAAGGTCCTACGGACACTGACACCAACTTTGACCCAGACTGGATTCCAGGCTTAAATTAATTAAAATCGGCGCAAGCCGTAGCAATACGGCTTGCAAAGAAAAATTAATTATACCTATGGATTGTTGATATTCAACAAGGAGAATAAAATGAAAAATTTTACATTAAAAACCAAAAGAATATGTTTACTCGTCTTACTGGCTATTTTTACAGCTGTTTCGGTATTTTTTGTCTTAGGATTAAGAACTAATGATGCTAAAGCAGCTCCATTAGACGGGTTTAAGATGGTTGAAGGGGCACAAGTTCGCTTGGCAACCGATGACCAAACGGATGATACAGGTATTCGTTTCCAAGCAGAGGTATCAAAAGACGCTTGGACGTATATTACTGCTTTGTCACCTAATCAAATAATTTTTGGTATAGAAGTATATCCAAAGGGTCAAGAAGAATTAGCAAAGAGTTTTGCTACCATTGCTGACACTGAAACTAAAATTACAGAATATACCGAATTTGTAAACTTTATTACTGGTGACGTGTTCACTTATGATGCATCTATTACTTTTAATAGAGCACAACTAAAGGAAGAACTCTCAAATAGTGCAAGTCACAACCCTGCATACGTTTCAGGTGCAGAAACACAAGTAGAGATTTCAGATGAGATATTAAACGCATATCTTTACAAAGCATACTCAACTGAATTAACAGCACGTGCATACTTTGATATAGATGGCGTGAAAACCTACGTATCAAACCCCCAAACACGTTCAATGTGGGGTGTATCTGCCGAAGCATACGCTAAAGGCGCTGTAAACCAAGCGTTCGTTTCAAAATATTTCAAAAGCGTTGTTGATGAAGGGGAAAGCATAAACGTTGACCCTAACGGTCAAATAACTAAAAACGACGTTGTTTTCGATGGTATTGAAAGCACTGATTTAGTGTTTATGTCAGCTGCCTCTGTTGAAGTTGATGAAGAAGGCTATATGCCTATGGCACAAGCTGCAGTTCTAGAATATGAAACGGATTATAAGCTATGCAAAGTGTCTGAAGATGGTGTTTTAACCGTTTACAGCATGACTAAGATTTATAAGCCGTATATTGACCGTGATATGGCAGAGTACGCAGTAGCAGACTTTGATGAAGAACTTGTTTATGCAGATTCATTGTCAAAAGCTGACGAGGGGCAGTATACCGAAGCTATTCTATACGCTGGTACGGATGGTACACAAAACACGTTTGTTAACGATTCAAATCGTACAAGTGGTGTAGCATACTTCAGGGGATACTCCGGTAATGATTATAATATCAAACTCCAAAAGACTATTGATCTAGCAGATATTAGTGCTATTTACCTTAAGTTGTA
>JAZOMU010000034.1:0-2645 GCA_045654125.1 Christensenellaceae bacterium | reverse complement strand
GAGCCCATCTATATCCGATAAATCTTTTACCCCTGTGGGATGCCCCACTGTGGTCTTATGCGGTATTAGCAGTCGTTTCCAACTGTTATTCCCCAGATATAGGCAGGTTGCTCACGCGTTACTCACCCGTCCGCCGCTAAGATAAAGAAGCAAGCTTCTTTATCTCCGCTCGACTTGCATGTATTAAGCACACCGCCAGCGTTCGTCCTGAGCCAGAATCAAACTCTTAAGTTTAATTATTTAAAGCCGAGCCCGTAAGCTCAACTGCTCTAACGATTTTCGCTTTGTTTTGCGTTTTGTTTGTCATTTAATGACTGTTTTTAAGTACATAATTTTAATACTCAAAAGATTATTGACAGAAACTTTCAAAATAACTATTATTTCGTCTAATTTCCTTCTATTCAATTTTTAAACAACGTCCGTCAACTTCGGTTGACGTGCTGTCACGAGCGACAGCCTACATATAATAACATAAGCCAAATTTTAAGTCAAGCATTTTTCTAAACTTTTTTAAAGATTTTTTAAGTTTTTTTAAACTTTTTTCTAAACCCCTAAATGTTGTGGTTGTTTTTTCTTTAGCCACGATATTTTGTTTATGCTTCATCTTGCTAAATCGTAAGAAAAAATCTAACGATTTGACTTATGAAATTTTGCGCTCTCGTAAGAGAGCAAGACTGATTATATAGCAAAACAAAGTAAATGTCAACTTTTTTTCTAAAGTTTTTTAAAAATTTTTTAAAATCTTTAAAAATGCGACTTTTTGCAACTTTTTAACCCAAAATTAGCCAAAACCCCCACTTTTTTAGCATACGCTATATATAGTGGTTTGTAATGAGTGAAAACCACAATTTTTCTACTCGCGCGCACGCGCGTATACATTATATACTTATATATAAGCAGCCAAGTTTGCTGTTAAAATTATACACTTATCGCTATATTTTTAACCTGCACCTTTAAATCTATAAAATCCCTTAAGCACTTCGCTTAGGGGATTTTTCATTTAATATATGGTTTTTTATAGTATTATATTTGCCTGTTTGTTAAGCGTTAACAAAGCTTCTGCAATACGGACATTCGTTGGGCTGGCCTTGTATTCCCTTAAAATTCGCGCCACAGTTAGGACAATCTATTGCTACGGTTATTTTCCCTGCCTTTTCCTGCTCGGAAACAAAGTATTGATTGTTGAAAATTTTTTGACCTTTCCTAACGTACCCCGTAACGCAACCTTTTCTAAAGCAAACGTCTATTATTCCACGCGCCTTTGTTTCCGTAACGCCAAGAACGGTTGCAAGCTCGGTATCAGTAACGCAGTCTCTATCAAGAATATAATCGCGTGCTTTTTTTATTTTTTGGTACTTTGCTGTTTCAGGATATACGTAAAAGAAAAGAGCAATGCCACCGATTATAAAAAGTAACCCGAATACGACAAACCCTGCACTTGATGCAATAATGCCTATAATCAACAACAGCACACCAAGCCCTGCACCAGCAATAGCAACGTATGTAAGCATTTTTATCATTTTAAAAATCTTTTCAAAGTTCATATCTTTTCCTTTTTATCCTTTATTAACTCTTTTTTGTGCGAAAAAATAATGCGTTTCGCTTTCCTGCGTTTTTTCTAAGCCTAGCCGAGAAATCAGCCGTGCAGATGGGATATTTTCCTTACAACACCTTGATTTAACTGTGTTTGCACCAAGCACACTAAAGCAATAATCACGGACCGCTGAAGCGCTCTCTAACGCGTATCCTTTGCCCTGATAATCCTTAAAAAACCTAAAACCCATCTCGATGCCACCGAAATAGTCGAAATTATGCAAGACTAACTCGCCAACCATTTTGCCATTACGTTTAACGGCAAGCGCATACTCTTCTTTTTTCTCTTTAAGCTTGTTTTGGAAAGCGTAAAAATATTCTGGCGTGGGCTTATTTCCGTTTAGGTCTTCCCTATAATCGTAACCCCACCATTTATTAAGCTCGTCATCAAGATAAAGCCTTGCATAGTCGAACTTATCTTGCTCTTTTATGTCGGTAATAGTAAGCCGTTCGGTCTCTATGTTTATGGGAACGCTAAACTTGTCGAACAGAGTTTTCACCATTAGAGTAATTTTATCTTTTATCTCTATTGGCTGATATTGAAGTTTGCTAGTTCTTAAGCCTTGCTCCCCACAATCTTCTTCACGGTTAATAAATTTAACGCCATCAACGGCAAACGCCTTTGCAAACTCACTTGCCATTACAGGATATGCCCCGTGATATTGCGCAAGTGCTTTTTCTATATGAACGATTAGCGTGTCGCCAACAACTTCGCCAACCGATAGGGCTATTATTTTGCCATCAACTTCGATTATGCCCCCCACTTGCCCAAGCCAAAATGAGTTTTCTATATAGTCAAACAGAATATCGTATTCTTCCTTTGCACCTGCGCTTAAAACCTTGCTGTGTTCGTACTCGATTAAAAACTCTTTAATTCTATCCAGGTCAACTTTAGTTACTTTTCTAAAAAGGTAGTTTGGATAAAGCTTTTTAAACCTATTAACGTGGTTTCTCTGCCCACTTAGTTTTTTGCCGGCATAAGTCTTAAACTTTTCTGCTTCATAGATATAATCGCTCCAATCCCGTTCACTAGTTATACTAACGTCTTTATA
>JAZOMU010000033.1:0-34091 GCA_045654125.1 Christensenellaceae bacterium | reverse complement strand
ATAAATAAAAATTCCCAAAAATATTTTGTAAAGCAAAAGATTTTTGGGAAAAAGGAAAAGCCCGCTGGCTGTCGTGCAGTTTGCTTTTAGCAAACTGCTGACGCAAGGCGGTGCTTTGACGTGGTGGAGTTGTGGGGATTTGCACCCCAGTCTTGAATGCTTTTAAAAAATCTTCTACATACTTATCCAACGATTATGTCTCGGTAAAAATATGGTCGCTGGCAACCTTTATCTTTATCCAACTTGCTTTAAGTCGACTATATTGTTGCAAATGGAAGCAATATAGCAGTACCCCGTCTAATTAACGCCCTATCTCTCTCCAACGGGCGAGAGAAAGCAGAACGTACGCTTAAAATTAAGCAGCGTATGCTAATTCGTTATTGTTAGCATTTAAATTTAATTTCCGTTTTTACGAAGACGAGCCTTCGGTATGCTTACATCCTTTATCGGTCACCCAATCGAATCTGGAACAACCCCATATAAAGCGAAAGTTTTTGCTTTCGCTATATTAGTATACTAAATTTCATCAATTTCATACGGCGTGAGCTGGTAAACGTAGTGGTTTAGCCAGTTCATATAAATAAGATTTGCTGTGGAAACCCAACTCATCTTAATCTCACCGTGATTGCCATTTACATAGTAATTTTCAGGTGGGTCTATTTTAAGGCCTTTATCTAAATCACGCTTATATTCTATTTCAAGCGTATCCCTATCGTATTCAGCGTGTCCAGTTATAAATATGAATTTATTATCTTTCGACCTAATAATACTTGCACCTGCATCTTTTGAAGAAGCCAAAAGCACGATTTCTTTACAATTTTTAATGTCTTCTTCATATACGGTTGTATGGCGAGAATGTGGCATAAAAAACCTATCGTCAGTTCCCTTTAATAATCTATCGTACTTAACCAGTTTTTTATGCTTGTATACACCGAATAGTTTTTTAGGAAGTAAGTGCTTTTCTATCCCGTAATAATAGTGAAGCGCCGCCTGCGCTCCCCAACAAATAAAGAGCGTGCTTGTTACGTTGGTTTTTGCAAACTCGAAAATTTCTTCCAGCTCTTTCCAATACTTTACTTCTGAAAATTCTTTTTCTTCTACCGGAGCACCTGTTACAATCAAACCGTCAAACTTTCTATCCTTAACTTCTGGGAAAGATTTATAAAACCTTTGCAAATGTTCTAAAGGCGTGTTTTTACCCACGTAACTATCCGTACTAATTAAGGTTATATTTACCTGTAACGGAGAATTAGATAATAGGCGCATCAATTGTGTTTCCGTTACCATTTTGGTTGGCATTAGGTTTAGAATCGCAATTTCTAGTGGTCTAATATCCTGCCTCATTGCTCTAGTTTCGTTCATAACGAAAATATTTTCCGATTGCAATATTTTTGTTGCCGGGATATCCTTTGGCACTATAATAGGCATATTTGCAACCTCCTTAGTTCTTTAGAATTTGTTAGATTTGTTCAAGCGCTTGCGCAATATCTTCAATTAAATCCTCTGCGTTTTCTATACCACAAGAGTATCTAATAAGTGTTGGTGGAATTCCTGCCTGTTCAAGTTGCTCATCTGTCATTTGACGATGTGTTGCATTAGCAGGGTGTAAACAGCATGTTCTTGCATCTGCTACGTGCGTTTCAATAGCTGCAACTTTTAGGCTTTTCATAAACTTCTCAGCTTCTGCTCTTCCACCTTTAACAGAGAAACTAAGCACGCCACAAGAACCGTTAGGAAGATATTTTTGACCAAGTTCATAATATTTATCGCTTTTTAGCCCACAGTATCTTACCCATTCAATTTTATCGCTCTTTTCTAAAAATTCAGCTACCTTTAGCGCGTTTTCGCAATGGCGCTTCATTCTAACGTGTAAACTTTCAAGCCCTAGATTTATATAGAACGCGTGTTGGGGGGACTGGATTGAACCAAAGTCTCTCATCAATTGAGCCGTTGCCTTCGTAATAAACGCACCTTCTTTACCGAACTTATCAGCATAAACTATACCGTGATAGCTATCATCTGGAGTGCATAGACCAGGGAATTTTTCTGCGTGCGCCTTCCAATCAAACTTACCTGCATCTATAATTGCGCCACCAACAGACACGCCGTGCCCATCAAGATATTTTGTAGTAGAGTGAGTTACTATATCTGCACCCCATTCTATAGGACGACAATTAACAGGGGTTGCAAAAGTGTTGTCAATTATAAACGGAACACCATGAGCGTGCGCACATTTTGCAAACATTTCTATATCCAAAACCGAGCAAGCTGGGTTTGCAATAGTTTCGCCAAATACTGCTTTAGTGTTAGGCTTAAACGCTGAATTTAATTCTTCTTCGGTGCAATCTGGTGAAATAAAGGTAAAGTCTATCCCCATTTTCTTCATCGTTACGGCAAAAAGATTGAACGTTCCCCCGTAAATTGCACTGCTTGATATTACGTGGTCACCACAATTGGCAAGGTTGAATATTGAATAAAAGTTTGCTGCTTGGCCAGAAGAAGTTAACATTGCTGCCGAGCCACCTTCTAGTTCGCAAAGCTTTTTGGCAACCAAGTCGTTAGTTGGGTTTTGTAGCCTTGTATAAAAGTAACCACTTGCTTCTAGGTCAAAAAGCTTACCCATATCTTCACTTGTATCATACTTAAAAGTGGTGCTTTGATAAATTGGGATTTGGCGTGGCTCACCATTCTTTGGGGTGTAACCACCTTGTACACATATTGTTTCTATTCTCTTTTTATTATTCATAAGGGTTTCTCCTTTGGTTTTTCGTAATTGATTTAGTTAATAGATTTGTAATTCTTTATTTCGCGCTCTTTTTCGCGCATTCGGTCTTTTTCCATAATAGAACGCTTTTTATCGTAAACGTGCTTACCTTGGCAAAGACCTAGCTCTACCTTTACAAGCGCATCTTTAAAATACATTCTCAACGGCACTAGCGTTAAGCCTTTTTGAGCCACCTTACTGCCAAGTTTTATTATTTCTTCACGATGCAGTAACAGTTTTCTATCACGTTTGCTATCTTTTGTATTGAAAGCACCCGACTTGTCATATAATGCTATATGCATATTTTTTATTAGCAACTCGCCATTATGTATCACACAAAAACTATCTTTAAGGTTAGCATTGCCTTTTCTTAGCGATTTAACTTCGCCACCCTCTAGAACAATTCCTGCTTCAACTTTTTCAAGTATAAAATACTCGTGGTTTGCCACTCTATTTAAGGTAATCGTTTTATCTTGCATAAATTTTCTCTATTAAATATTTATTTTACTACATTTTAACAACTTTTGCAACGAATATTATTTATTTACTAAAACAAATTCTGCCCTTCTTTCACTTACGTCTACTCCAACTACTTTAATTCTAACCTTTTGCCCTAATTTATAGGTGTTTTTTCCGTCTGTTAGCGTGTAAGTTTTCTGGTCACAAATAAACCTTTTGCCCTTAGTTTTTATAGTTTCTATCTTAACAAGTCCTTCAACACAATTGTTTAGTTCAACAAATACGCCAAATGGCATAACGCCACTAACTATTCCATCAAACTCTTGCCCTACGTATCCACTAATGTATAACATTTTATAATACTCGTCTACTGCGCGCTCTGCATCCGTTGCGTTTCTTTCCATTTCCGAAGCCTGCTTTGAAGCACTAAAAACAAACTCCCCGTACTTTTTCTCTAAATCAGTTTTTCCACTTAAAAATTCCTTTATAATCCTATGAACAACTAGGTCAGGATATCTTCTAATTGGCGAAGTAAAATGGCAATAATGCTTTAGAGATAAGCCAAAATGCCCCAAATCAATTGGCGAATACCTTGCCTTTTGCATTGAACGCAACATTACTCTATTGATTAGCGTAAACGCAGGGGTATCTTTAACTTTATCTAGTATGCTTTGAAAGTCTTTTGGGTGTAAGTCCCCCTTTTTTCCGTTAATTTTGATACCTATACCTTTTAAAAAATCAAAAAAGTTTTTAAGTTTTTCCTCACTGGGTTTTTCGTGAATTCTGTAAATAAACGGCTTTTCTAGGTAAAATATATATTCTGCAACCGTAGTGTTTGCAAGCACCATAAATTCTTCAATGATTTTATGAGCTTTATCATTTGGCGCACTTTCTACAAAAATTTCCCCGTCTTTATCAACGTAAATAGCACTTTCCTTAACGTCCAGGTCAATACTTCCGTCTAGTTCATGCCTTTTAATTAGTATGTCGGCAAGCTCGTTCATAAGCTTTAGTTCATTTACTACATTTTCGTGCTGTTTTAATAAATTTTCATCTCCATCTAAAATGCCTTGAACCTGCGTGTAAGTAAGCCTTGCCGTACTCTTTATTACTGATGGCGTTATCTCGTAGTTAGTAACTCTACCCATTTTATCTACGTTCATGACGCAAGATAGCGTATATCTTTCTACGTTCGGCTTTAAGGAACAAACGTCGTTACAAAGCACCTCGGGTAGCATAGGTATAACGCTTTCAGGGAAATACACGCTAGTTGCCCTTGTAAATGCTTCTTTGTCTATTTCACCGTTGAACTTTACAAAGTTGGTAACGTCTGCAATATGCACGCCTAATTTGTACTCGCCGTTGTCTAGTTTTTCAACAGATACGGCATCGTCAAAATCCTTTGCGTCTGCACCATCAATGGTCATTGTTATTAGGCTTGTAAAGTCTTTTCTGCCTGAATTATCGCTACCGTTATAGTTTTTTGCAACCTGCTCGGATTCCAAAAGCACTGATTTTGGGAATTTTTCAGGCAAATTATAGGTTCGCGCTATTGATTTTAATTCAGCCGTTTTTTCAAACTGCCTGCCTAAAATTTCTACAACTATCCCTTCTGGATTGCCACGTTTTGGATAGGTTAGAATTTTACAAACTACCTTATCCCCTGATTTTGCCCTTACGCCTTTGCCAAACGGAATAAAAATATCAGTAAAATATTTTTTTTGGTCGGGGGTAACCATGCCACCGTGCCTATTTGAAAAATAAGTTCCTACTAGTTTATCTATGCCACGTTCTAATACTTTAAGAACTCTAGCAGTAGTTCTCTGCCCTTGCCCAAAAGTAGTTTCAGCTAGAACGGTATCTCCGTGCATAGCATTTTTAAGGTCGCAATGTGGGATAAAATAGTCTTCCTTTTTTTCATCTAATGGTATTAAAAACGCATAACCACGTTCGTTACCCTGAATTTTACCTTCTATAATCTCTCTCACTATATCTTCCCTAATAATCCTAATAATTACAAAATTTTAGTTTTCAACGAAAAAAGCGGCCCCGTACCCGAGACCGCTGATTGAAGTTTTTGGTTTATGCAAAGAGAGCAACTATTGCAAACGCTACGCAGAGAACACCGAAGATGATTCCACTAATAACGGTAAGCTTTTTCATTTTATGCTCAAACGTTTTGCTCTTGTTTTTACCCAAAAAAGTTTCAGTTTGCCCACCAAGTGCACCAACACCTGTTGAGTTGCCGGGTTGAAATAATACTACTAGTATGATAAACAAAGCACAAATAGCCATTATAACAAGTGCCACAATCTTAATGTAGTCGTGCCATATTGTCCAAAAGTTTGCCATAAGCATATTCATCATGTTCATAATTATCTCCTTAATACGTTTATATAAACGTTGCTAAAGTATTTTAACACATAAAAAGCGTATATGCAACTATTTTTGTGCATTTTATCTACTTTTTACTTAACAATAAGACTTTTTCCACTCATTTCGCTGGGCACAGCCACTTCCATCATATCTAAAAGAGTGGGTGCTACGTCGGCAAGAATACCATCATCGCGAAGTTCGACCTTTTCAAATCCCTTGCCTACTACAATAAACGGAACTTTGTTTGTAGTGTGAGCAGTGAACGGCGAACCATCTTCATCTTGCATTTTATCAGCGTTGCCGTGGTCAGCAGTAATGATTGCACTACCACCCATTGCGATAATCTTATCAACCACTTTGCCAACACATTCATCAACCGTCTTAACAGCTTTAACTGCCGCGTTAAAATCGCCCGTGTGCCCTACCATGTCGCAATTTGCAAAGTTTAGAATAACAACGTCGTATTCATTAGTTTCAAGCTTTGCTAAAACCTTTTCGGTAACTTGGTAAGCACTCATTTCCGGTTGCAAGTCATAGGTTGCTACTTTAGGAGATGCAATTAGCTCTCTATCTTCGTTTGCGTTAGGCGCTTCTACACCACCGTTAAAGAAGAAGGTTACGTGCGCATATTTTTCCGTTTCTGCAATACGGAGTTGCTTTAAGCCAAGTTTAGATAGGTATTCTCCAAGCGTATTGGTTAATACTTGTGGTTTAAACGCTATACGAACGTTGGTAAAGCTTGCATCGTATCTAGTAAAGCAAACGTACATGGGGTTTAGGAAACCAGTTTTTCTCTCAAAACCGTTAAACTCCTTTTCAGTCATTGCACGCGTGATTTGACGAGCACGGTCAGGACGGAAATTGAAGAATATCACGCTATCGCCTTCTTCAATCAAGCCAACCTTTTTACCATCTTTAACAACGTGCGCAGGTATAACAAATTCATCAGTTACGCCTTGCTCATAAGAATCACGAATATATTTTTCTACGTCACACGTGGTTTCGCCTATACCAGCAGTCATCATATCGTAAGCTTTTTCAACCCTATCCCAACGGTTATCTCTATCCATAACGTAGTATCTACCACCAACCGATGCAATAGTGCCAAAGCCAAGCTTTTCAATTTCTGCTTTTAAATCTTTAATAAAATCAGCGCCACTAGTTGGAGAAACGTCTCTACCATCAAGGAAACAATGCACAAACACGTCGTCTAGTCCTTGTTTTTTAGCAAGCTCTATTAAAGCGTAAAGGTGAGTTATATGGCTGTGAACGCCACCATCGGATAATAGTCCGTAAAGGTGGAGTTTTTTGCCGTTCTTTTTAGCATTTTCAATAGCGAACAAAAACTCCTCGTTACTAAAGAAATCACCGTCTTTAATAGATTTAGTTATTCTGGTTAATTCTTGGTAAACTATTCTACCTGCGCCCATATTGAGATGCCCAACTTCACTGTTTCCCATCTGCCCTTCTGGAAGCCCAACGTCCATTCCACTTGCACCGATTAGAGTTGATGGATATTCTTTCATTAAACGATTTACGTTGTCACTCATTGCGCAAGCAATCGCGTTACCTTTCTTTTCACAGTTAACACCGTAACCATCCATTATAATAATACAATTAGGTCTTGTTTTCATTATCTCTTTCCTTACTAAAAGGCACAAATCACTCTATGCGTTTGTGCCTTTTGAATTTTTAGTTTTTATAGTTAACGATACCTGCAAAATCAGTTGCCTTTAATGCTGCGCCACCGATTAAGCCACCGTCTATATTTCTCATTGCCATAAGCTCTTTTGCATTGGTAGGCTTCATGCTTCCACCATACTGGATACGAAGCTTTTTGGCAACTTCTGCACCGTAAATCTTTCTAATAAGGCTTCTAATGTAACCGATGGTCTTATTAGCGTCTTCAGCAGTTGCAGTCTTGCCAGTGCCGATTGCCCAAACAGGTTCGTAAGCGATTACCACGTTAGATAAATCAGCAACGTCTTTTAAGCCTTCAACAACCTGCTTTTTAAGAACTTTTTTGGTTTTATTCTTTTCTCTTTCGGTAAGTGTTTCGCCTACGCAGAAAATCGGTTTTAAGCCTTTTGCTAGCGCTTGCTTAATTCTTGCATTTACTGATTGGTCGGTTTCACCGAAATATTGTCTTCTTTCGCTGTGACCAATTATAACGTATTCAACGCCAATTTCAAGTAGCATATCAGCAGAAATTTCACCGGTGAATGCACCACTATCTGCCCATGAAACGTTTTCAGCACCAAGTTTTATTTTAGTACCCTCAATAGCTTTCTTTGCAACCCACAAATCAGTATAAGGTACGCAAATTACTACTTCAGGCTTAGATTTAGCAACTAAAGGCTTTAATTCGTTGATAAGAGCTTCTGCTTCAGCAGCAGTTTTGTTCATTTTCCAGTTTCCAGCAATAATAGGTTTTCTCATTTTATTTATCCTTTTTTATTAAATTATTTGTTGTTTAAGCATTCAATACCGGGGAGTTTTTTGCCTTCGAATAATTCAAGTGAAGCGCCACCACCAGTTGAAATATGGGTCATTTTATCAGCAAAGCCGAGTTGAGCAACAGCAGCAGCTGAGTCACCACCACCAATAATTGTGGTTGCACTAGTTTCAGCAAGAGCTTTAGCTACTGCAATAGTGCCTTTTGCAAAAATTGGGTTTTCAAACACGCCCATAGGTCCGTTCCAAATAACAGTTTTTGCACTCTTTACAGCATCTGCATAAATTTTTGCTGTTTTTGAACCGATATCAAGACCCATAACGTCTGCAGGGATATTTTCTACGTCGTATTCCTTGCTATCTACTTCAGCATCAATCGGATTTGGGAAAGCGCTAGTAGTGTTAGCATCAACGGGAAGAAGTAAGGTTTTACCAAGTTCTTTCGCCTTATTAATCATATCTTTGCAGTAATCGATTTGTTCGTCGTCAACTAGCGAAGTACCTACTTCCATACCCTTTGCCTTTAAGAAAGTGTAAGCCATACCACCACCGATAACGAGCGTATCGCATTTTTCTAAAAGGTTTGAAATAACCTTTAATTTATCAGCAACTTTTGCGCCACCTAAAATAGCTACGAATGGACGAACTGGATTTTCCAAAGCGTCTGCCATAACTGAAAGTTCTTTTTCAATAAGGAAGCCACAAACAGCCGTATCAACAAAGCCGTATTCAGCAATAGCAGCAGTAGTAGCGTGTGAACGGTGAGCTGTGCCAAACGCATCGTTTACGTAAATATCGCAGTAGGTGGAAAGCTTTTTGCAAAGCGCCTCATCTCTCTTTTCTTCGCCAGCCATAAAGCGAGTATTTTCAAGAAGAACAACGTCTCCGTCTTTCATGCCTGCAACGGCAGCGTCTGCACTAGCGCCAACTACATCTTCAGCAAACACCACTTCTTTGCCAAGTTTTTCTGCTAGCCTTTCAGCTACAGGACGAAGAGTGAATTTTTCCTTGTCCTTAACGGCTTTTTTGAGATATTCGGCCTTAGCTGCTGCCTGTTCTTCTACAGGAAGAGCTTCTACTGCTTTCTTTTCTTTTTTGGTTAAAGAAAATCCTTCGGTAAGAATATTGTGGGGTTTACCCATATGTGAACAAAGTATTACCTTTGCACCGTTTTCTACCAAATACTGTATGGTAGGAAGTGCGCCGTTAATACGGTTTTCATCGGTAATCTTACCATCTTTCATAGGCACGTTGAAGTCTACTCTAACTAGACATCTTTTACCTTTAACGTTTACGTCTTTTATTGATTTTTTATTCATAATTCATCTCCTAAATAGAGTTTTTTAACAACTTTAGAGTATTTATACTCTCACGCTACTTTATTATATAAATAAATCCACCGTTTGTCAAACAAAAACGGTGGATAAATATTTATTAAGATGCTAAATCTAACTATATTTTCTAATACTGAGCGCCACGTTAGTTATGTGGTCGCCAACCCTTTCAAGATTTGATACTGTTTGCAAATAAACCGAGCCGAGTTGAGCCGTGCATGCGCCCTTTTTAACTCTTTCGATATGCTTTTCTTGAAGGGCTTTAGTAATATCGTCAAGCTGTTCTTCAATTTGTTCAACGTGTTCTAGCATTTCAACGTTTCTTTCATCAAACGCTGTGAACGCATACTCGTAAAGCTTATTTACTTTATCTGCCATATCGCGCAACTCTTCTATAGCACCTTCACTAAACGACATTTGGTCGTTACGAAGACGCATAGCATATTCCATAATATTTTCCGCGTAGTCGCCCACACGTTCTATATCAGAAACTACGTGATAATACGAGCCGACCTTGTTATCATCTGTTTTAGAAAGGTCTTTTGCCATGAGTTTAGTTAAATATGCAGTTATATTTTTATTGAGATAGTTTAAGTTGCTCTCATTTTTGCGAATTTCTTTTTCATTGTCAACTGTTGCATTGATTAACATTTCTACCGAAAGATTGATGTTTTCCTTTGCAATTTCGCCCATTCTAACAACTTCTCGCCTAATGTTACCTACGGCGATAGGTGGAGTTTGTAGCATTCTGTTATCAATAAACGCAAACTTAAATTCTTCAATTTCTGCTTCTCTCTTTTCGGGCACAAGTCTACAAACAAATTGAACCAGGATTTTTGAGAAAGGTAACAAAATAAGTGTTGTAACAACGTTAAACAAGGTGTGGAATATTGCTATTTGTTGACCTACGTCGCCTGAAATTGATGCAAAAAGATTAGTAATTTCTGCGCTCCAAATCCAAAGTGGAGCAATGAACAATATGCAACCTAGCGTGTTAAAGAGTAAGTGAACTACTGCAGTTCTCTTTGCGTTTACGTTAGTACCTGCAGACGACATAATTGACGTTACACAAGTACCGATATTTGAGCCTAGTGCTAAAAACAATGCGTTTTCAAAGGTTAAAACTTCTATACTTGCAAGCACTACCATTAAACTGGTAATTGTTGAAGAACTATGTACTAATGCTGTTATTACTATACCGATTAAAACTAAAAGTAACGGAAAGTGGTCTGCCATAAATAGCTTTTCTACTATTGGATATGGCACGTTTTTCTCTACAAACATTATTGCTTTTGCATAGGTAGATATAAATTCAAGACCTACGAAAATAAGACCTAAGCCTGCTAAGATATTACCGATATTTGCAATTTTATCGTTTTTAACAAGCATTGCTAGCATAATTCCAACGAATCCTACTAAGGCGGCAATAGCACCGATATCGATTGCGCCAACGCCTGCCAACGATACAATGTGTGCTGTAACGGTTGTACCTATGTTTGCACCCATAATAACGTTGGTTGCCTGTCCTAAAGTCATTAGTCCTATGTTAACAAAACCTACTAGCATAACGGTTGTTGCCGTAGAGCTTTGAATAATACTAGTAACAGCAAGTCCTACACCTACGCCGGCAAAGCGATTTGTTGTTACTTTACCGAGTAGTTTTTTCATGTTTGAGCCTGCAAACTTTTCCAAGCCACCGCCCATGAGTTTCATGCCTAGCATCATGGCAGCGACACCACCAAACATGAAAAAAAGATTGTAAATCATTTCCATATACTTTCTCTAAATTCTCCGTAATAAATAGTAAATTTACTCTTTCATAATACACCAAAATAATAATAGCCGTCAACTGTTTTGACGGCATATAGTCTATTTAGTAGGTATCTCCCCTTCAGTTTTTAGATTAGGATAATCTAACTGGCGAAGCGCTTCGTAAACGCCAACACACACGGAGTTTGAAAGATTAAGCGAACGAGTTTCATCTCTCATAGGTAGTCTTACACACTCTTCGTAATGGTCTTTTAATAGGCTTTCGGGAAGCCCTTTAGTTTCTTTTCCGAAAACTAGAAAATCACCGTCTTTGTACTTTGCATCAGAGTGTATACACTTTGCTTTGGTGGAAAAGAAATAAAAATTAGAACCGTTATAATACTTGTCCATAACTTCTTCAATACTATCGTAATAGTTTATATCTACCAAGTTCCAGTAATCTAGCCCTGCCCTTTTTAGATATTTATCCGACACTTCAAACCCTAAAGGTCTAACCATATGTAATTTTGCGCCCGTTACAGCACAAGTTCTTGCAATATTTCCAGCATTTTGTGGAATTTCCGGCTCTACTAATACAACGTTTAACGCCATAAATTTTCTCCTTTAATATCCCGAATTAAAATCCCTATATAGCCCACGCCTTCTTGAACTAATGAGATGATAATCTTTTTCTATTTCTATTTTTGCTTTTATTATTTTTTCGCTACCAGCCGATATAATATTTCCCCTAATATCGCTCAAGATTGCGTAGTTCTCAGCACACATTGCCATAGCAACACCGTTAGCGAACGCCCCTGCCCTAAGCATTATTTGTGGCATTTGGCTATCAATTTTTTTGAAAACGCAAATTATAATATCAGCATCACATAAAGTTAAAACCCTAGGAACTTCTGGGAAAAATAAGTCTTCTGCAATTATTA
Source organism: Christensenellaceae bacterium (assembly GCA_045654125.1). Taxonomy (GTDB): domain Bacteria; phylum Bacillota; class Clostridia; order Christensenellales; family Borkfalkiaceae; genus UBA1259. The sequence continues at coordinate 22,014 of JAZOMU010000033.1, read as the reverse complement.
TTCCAATTTTTCCCACGCTGGTATCGTAAACCCTAAAGTTTCCACCAGCAACAAATTCGCTTTCGTCAACGCAATGCGCCATATCGCTAACGCCTAAAATTTTCCCTTTATCTGCAATCACTGCAGAGTGACGGAATACGCCGTAAGTATCGGTATCGCAACCACATATTACAACCGAAGAAAGCTGTTTTGAAAGCCTTGCCAAATCATGAAAATACTCGGTTTCCCCACCAAGTTCTTTTTTATAACTCACAAGCCCAAGCCCGTTAAAGCCAAACACCAAAACTTCTGCACCACTTATCTCGTCTAAATTATCCTGCCAAGTGGCGTTTATGCTTCCTGCCGTTACCATAATCAATTCCATAGCTTTCCCCCGAAAAAACTTCTATACTCATTGTATTTCGTTGGGGCGAGTTTTGTTAAAGATTTCGGTCTATAAGTTCTATAATCTCACTAGTGCTTTGTGCATTGTTAATTTTTTGTTTCAACTCTTTCAATCCTGTCATGCACCTAAAATAATAGGGTGTGAATTTTCTAAATTCTAACGTGGCGCGTTTATCGGGATAGGATTTTGCCATAAGCTTTACGTGTTCGATTATGAAATCTCTTAAGCTCATGTCCGTTTCTGTACCAGTAAGCTCTGCAAACAAAAATGGATTTGCAATTCCACCACGTGCAAGCATTATACCATCTGCACCCGTTCGTTCATACATAAACTTTGCATCGTCTTTTGTATATATACCACCGTTAGCTATTACAGGAATATTAACACTAGCCTTTGCTTTTGCTATGGCGTTATAATCGGGTTCGCCCGAGTAGTAAGCTTCTCTCACCCTGCCGTGTATGGTAATCAGTTTTGCGCCTGCCTGTTCAGCCATTATAGCGTAATCAGTAGCAATATTATCACCGTATTTTAACCCTGTGCGAATTTTAACGGTTATATTTTTACCACCTTTAACGCACTCTTTTATTACAGTCTCTGCCCTTTTTATATCGGTTAAAAGCGCACTACCTTCCCCATTCTTAAAAACTTTAGGCACGGGGCAACCCATATTGATATCTACCGTTTCAAAAGGGCGAATATGCTCGCTTTCCACGGCTTTTCTCATATAGTAAGGGTCGCTACCAAAAATTTGAGCTACCGTACCTTTAGTATCTTCACCAGTGTACAAAAGCTCACCGTTTGCGCTACCACCCAAAATTAAACCTTTTGCGCTAACCAATTCGGTAAAAGTTAATCCTGCACCCAGCTTTAAGGCTAAATGGCGAAAAGCATAATCGGTATACCCTGCCATAGGCGCTAAAAATATGTTGTTTTTAACTTGCATACTCCCTACGGCAAGTGGTTTTACGTTCATAATTCACCTTTAACTTAAATATCATAATAAAGTTTATCAAAGACGCAACAAAATAGCAAGCGATTACACCTATTGCACCACCGTAAATATTAAGTGTTGGGTTTTTTAAAAGCACCACGCTAACTATAATCTTAACTACAACACCTATTACAAGGCTAAATACAGGCTTATAGAGTTTGCCTTTACCAATCAGCACGGCGTTGCCCGTTTGCAACAACGATAGCAAAACCACGCATGGTGAAATGGTTTTTAGTAGGTTTATAGATATAGTTTTTTCGGCAAATGGCAAGCGCCTGAATAGTATGGAAATAATAAGTGGCGCAAAAAAATAGCAAACTATAGCACAAGGCAAAGCAACGGCTAAAGTTAACAAAATAGCCTTTAATGCATTTGCATTTTTTTGTTTCTCCGTTTTAGAAGAAGAAACGGCAGGTATTGCCACGGCTGAAATCCCATAACATACCGAAACGGGAAGCCCTACAACCGTGGAAGCAACGCCTGAAAGCAATCCGTAAAGAGCAGTTGCATCTTGCCTATATCCGTTTAAGACGTTTATAATTATAAAGCTGTCTATCACCTGCGATAAAGGTATAATTATACCTATAATAGTAATAGGTAAGGTTGTTTTAATAATTTCTTTAACCCTTTGCTTGTGTTTTTCTTTATCAAACGTAAAATACGGCAACAACTTTTTATTAAAGCACTTATGTTTATTTTGTAAGTATATTACGGCTAAAAGTTCGGAAAGTGATATTGCAAAAGTTGCACCTGCTACGGAAAGTGCTAATGAGTGCCTAAATAAGTATGCTAATAACAGCCCAAAAATCAGCTTTACTACTTGCTCTAGAATTTGCGATATTGCCGTGGGTCTCATATCCATTAAGCCTTGAAAGTATCCCCTATAACAAGAAATAATAGCCACTAAAAATATTGCAGGCGAAATTGCCAAGTACCCCAAAAATGCGCTTTCGTTACCTTGAACGGTTGCTAACAGCTTAGAAAAAGCTACCATTAGCACCGAGCCTAAAATACCTATAATCGTTAAAATTTTAATGCTACTTTTCAAGTAATTTTCAGCATTCTGGTATTTGTTTTCTAGGCTTTTGTTTGCCGATATTATTTTTGAAAGAGCACTTGGCACGCCTGCGCCTGAAAAGTCTAGCAAAACTGCGTACACGGGAAAGACCATTTGATATAAGCCTAAACCTGTTCCACCTATTATGTTGGTTAACGGTATGCGATAGATTGCGCCTAGAAGCTTAGAAATGAACGCGCCTGCACCTAGTGCTATAGCACCGTTTAGTATGATTTTATTCTTTTTCATATGTACTAAAAAAGCCACTCTAATAGAGTGGCTTAATTACTATCTTTTATTCAAATTGTTTTACAATCAGGCTTGCACCAAGCCTAACTAGTTTTGCATCTGCATAGTTAAAACTGCTTTCCTTATCTTCATCAAAAAGCACCACTGCTCCAAAAGCATCGCCTTGTGAGATTATAGGAACAATCAGCTCATTTTCTATAATCAGTGAATTATCGTCTACTATTGGTACAATTTCTCCACCGTCTGCCCTGCTTAAAATCAAACTTTTTCTATCTACTATTGCAGTTAAGAGTTTATAAGAAATTTCTCTTCCAACCAAATCTTTCAGCTTGTTTGGCGAAGCATATACAACCTTATTCCCATCAACTATCACGCACGGTTTTTCGGTTAGCTCGGTTAAGCCGTCTGCTACTGCCTTTGCGCTGTTTTCAATGGTTTCAATAGGCGAGTATTTTCTTATTATAAGTTTATCGCCATCTGAATAAAATTCTAGCGCGTCGCCTTCTTTTATTCTTAGTGTTTTTCTCAATTCTCTTGGTATAACAATTCTTCCAAGTTCGTCTACTCTTCTCGTAATACCTGTGTCTTTCATCGTATTATTCTCCATTTGTAGTATAGTATTTGTTGTAAAAGTGTTTTTATACAGAGAACGCCACGAAAGCGTTTGTATCAATTCCGCTTTTGTTATAAGTAACGCTAGCTGGATTTTCACGGATGATATACCGCTAATTTTTTAAGTTTTGTTATTAAATTTTGCTCTTATTTATGCAACTGTTTTCCACGCATCAGGCATGGTCCTATATTTCTTAAACCAATCGGTATCTTTTAGGAGGGTGTTATTGTTAGAACATTCTGCGTAAACGCCTTGCTCAGCATCGGAAATTATTTGAATATTCCCATTAAGCAAGAACACGTCTCCTTCGTTATCATACAAATCGTCCGAAGTGTCGTTGGGTGTATCTGCGCCTTGCGTTTGAATTATTTCCATTGCAGACGAAACGTAAACCTTGTCAGTATACGGCGCAATTCTATCTATATAATTTTGTGATGGAAATAAGTTCTTGGGTGCTGTTTTTCTTTCAATAGAACCTGCACAACAACATACTACCGACATTTTAGGCTTTATTTCGCTTAATAAACAATCATTGCTAGACGTATACGAGCCGTGATGCCCTGCCTTAAACAATTCCACTTGTGAAAAATCATAAAACTCTGCAAGCTTTGCTTCACCTTCTTTTTCAAGGTCGCCAGTAAATAAAAATTGACGGCTACCATGATAGAACCTTAAACATACAGAATAGTTGTTTTCATCACTTGATTTATGCTCGTAAAAATAGTTGTATAAAATTTCTATTTTAACGTTGCCATCGGCAGTTAAATCATAAATTCTTTTTGCTCCGTTTTGGTTGTTATAACACTCTAACGCCGTGTAATGCTTTGAACCTTTAGAAACTTCAGCAGATCGCTCTTCTAAATACCTTGTATAAGTTGCAGAATCTTTGTCGGTACGTGGGAAATCTATAATAGTTTCACATTCGTAAAGGTCGAAAAGACTACCACTAGACTTGGAAAATCCTGCAATATGGTCTTGATCAGCGTGCGTTACTATAACATATTCCAACTTTCCATCCGTTACATACTGCTTTAAGTAATTATCAATATCGTCTATGCTATTTTCTTTACTACCAGCGTCTATTAAAATATCATTATCGCCTGCTTTTACGTAAATGCAATCGCCCGTATTCTCGTTGCCTAACGTCATAAAATGAAAGGATATTGCGCCTTTAGCTTCAATATACGGGTCTTTTTTTATGTAGTTTTCGTATACGTAGTAGCCTGCAACTATAACTATTAGCAAAATCACAGCTACTACAAGCGCTGTGCCTGACAGCTTGATTTTTTTATATTTTCTTCTCGCCATTTTTCCTTTCCTTATAATAAAGATTTTCTCAATTCCTCATCTGAATTTGTCGACAAATACTTTAATGGAATATCAAACACCGTTAAAACGCCCGTTCTGCCTTCTTTAGATAACCTAGCTACAGCCCTGCCGTAAGCAACAAGTACGCTACCCGTAAATTCCGGGTTAGAATCCAGCCTTAATGAAAGTTCTAATAAATGCGCATTTTCATCAGTAGTGTTCCCCGAACGGAAAACAAACCCACCGTGAGATAATTTTTGTTGCATTTTCTTTACTTCTTCTTCAGTAGTAAAGTTTACTATAGTTTCGTAGTCTGCAAAGTAGTTGGGCATTTCTTTAATTTGTTTTTCAATAAGCTCTTTATCGGCACCATCTTCTATTGCAACAAAACATTCTCTTAAATGCTTATCTGCCGTTGCTAGTTCTGGGTTAGCGCCATTTCTAACTAATTCAAGTGCCTGTTCTTTTGGGATTGTATATTGGATAGCGTTTTTAACGCCTTGTATTCTTCTTATAGCATCGCTATGCCCTTGCGAAACACCCTTGCCCCAAAAGGTATAGTCCTTTCCATCAGGCAAAACTGCACCGAACAGCATTCTTGCAATAGAAAATAGACCTGGGTCCCAACCAATGCTAATGGCTGAAAGCGTGCCGTTTGCTTTAGCTACTTTTTCTAATTTTGCATGGTATTCGGGTATTTTTGCGTGCGTATCAAAAGAATCTACCGTATTAAAATCCTTTAATATTTCAGCTGTTAAATTAGGCAAGTCGGTTGCACTGCCACCACAGAGCAAAAGCACGTCTATTTTGCCTTTAAACTCTTTTAAATTATCCATTGAATAAACTTTAACGTCCGTTATAGGTTTCACTGTTTCAGGCGCTCTTCTAGTAAAAATGCCAACACATTCCATATCTCTTGCCTTTTCTACTGCAAGGCTTACGCCCCTGCCGAGATTTCCGTAACCTACAATGCCTACTTTTATCATATTATCACCTTTAAAATTTATATTTTAATTGTACTATAATTACTTATAAAATTCAACCCCTTTAGCAAAAGTTTTTATTATACGTTTTATTAAAAATAATTAACTAAAATCTAATTTATAGACAAAACTTTACTTAATGCTCTTTTTTAGTGCAAATTTTTTAAGCAAGTCAATTATATAATAAAACTCAATTATTAAACTACACGAATTTTGGGGGGTTTAACTTGCGATTTTTTAAGAACTCTTTTGATTATTCTTCGGTATTTAAAAAAGCTATATTGTTCTTGTTCTTTATAATATTTAACCATCTAGAAAAAACGGTAATGCCCTACTCGTTGGCAATTTATATAACAGCGTTATATTCGGGTGGCAATATTCTTTGGTGCTCTGTTCTTTTTCTTTTATCATTTTCAGTTTGCAATGGCATAGGGCTATTAGGCAGTGCTGGAATTAGTTGCCTTATAATGATTTTAGCTACGCTAATACATAGAAAACTTAAACTTAAACCTTCCTTTGGTTTTTCCTTTTATTCAATAATCGCCATCTTAGGGTTTTTGTTTTTAGGCAACACCGAAAACCAACTTCCCTTTTATACTAGAACACTCGTTTCTATTTTTACGGTGGTTTTAACAATTGTTACGGTAACAGCCGGTAAGGCAGTTTTAGAAAAAGGCTTAAAGTTTAAGCTTGGTTTTGAAGAGTTTGCAACTATTGCAATTACCGTTGCACTTTTTGGGCTTGGCGTGTGCAACCTTTTTTCTCCTTTGGTATGGAAAGCCGTTTCCGTGCTAATTCTATTATACGTTTGTTACCTTTTTAGGTTGGGCACTGCCACATTAGTATCTTGCGTTTTGGGAATAAGTTTGGCTATATTTTACGGAAACGTTAACTTTATTTCAGTATTTTTGGTTTTATCACTATCAGCAGAAAGCCTTATGAAATATTCTAGGTTTGCTTCTACCCCTGCAGTAATTTCAGCAGATTACTTATGCTACGCTTTGTTCAACGTTTACGGCTCTTATGGCGTTAGGGAATTTTTACCCGTTATTATAGGTTGCTGTTTATTTATACTTACCCCCACCGTGCTACTAAAAGGCGTTAAAGAAAAATTATTTACCTTTAGAGAACGGCAACTAGTTAGGCAAACTATCAACAGAAGCAGAACTATGCTTTCCAATAAGCTTTACGAATTATCGGGCGTGTTTTTAGAAATGTCTAACGCATTTAATCTTTTTCAAGAAAATTCACTTACCGATGAAAAGGTTAAAAGTGCTATTGAAAACCAAATATATTCTACCGTTTGTAAAGAGTGCGAAAACTTTGAACGATGTAAAAAAGAGCAACGTGGAATTGTTAACGACCTATCAAAAATGACTGATATTGGGTTTGCCAAGGGCAAGCTTACACTAATCGATATGCCAAGAGTATTATCTTCTAACTGCATACGCCCAAATAATATTTTATACGGACTTAATAAACTACTTGCCGATTACAGAGCCTATAAACTAGATAACGAAAACGTTAAAACAGGTAGAGATTTAGTTGCGTTAGAAGCTGTGGGGATTGCCGAAATTTTGCGTTCGCTTGCACTTGAAACTGGGCAAACTCTTAAATATCAAAGCAGGCTAGAGCGTAAACTTTCCGATGCGCTATTTAAGAATGGATTTATAGTTACGGAAATTCTTATTTACGGCGAAAATGAAAGAGTTAGCGTGAGCATGATAGTTGCAATGAAAGAGTTTTCTATTTTGCAACTTCAATCTGTAATATCAAAAACTTTGGCTATACCTATGCTACTTACAGAAAAGGCAGATATTACCGATGGAAAATGCTATCTATCGTTTGGTAAATCCTGTGATTTTGATGCCGTTTTTGGCATTGCTAAAGCTACCAAAGACGGCTCGGAAGTTAGTGGCGACACCCATTCTATTATGCGTATTGGTGGCGATAGGTTTTTGGTTGCGCTATCAGACGGTATGGGTAGTGGAAAAAATGCTGAAAACATTTCTTCTACGTCGCTTTCTCTAATCGAGTGCTTTTACAAAGCAGGTCTTAATACAAACCTAATCTTGAATACCGTAAACACTCTACTTGCTATAAATACTGAAGACAGTTTTACTGCACTAGATATATCAGTTATTGACCTTAAAAGTTGTTCGGCAGACTTTATCAAGTACGGCAGTCCATATGGATTTATAGTAAACGATAACGGCATTAAAATTGTTGAGGGCACTTCCCTTCCAATAGGTATTGTTGACAAGTTAAAACCATCGGTTTGCACTAGCGAGCTTTGTGATGGGGATATGATTTTGTTGCTTTCAGACGGGGTTTCAGATGCGTTTGGCTCTTCTGGGGAAATAATTGATTTCCTAAGAACTCTACCAGCAAAAAACCCACAAACGCTTGCTAGCCAAGTATTAGAGCAAGCGCTAACCCTTAACGGTGGCGAAAAGAAGGACGATATGACGGCGCTTGCAGTTAGAATTTTTAAGCGTAGCGCTTGATAAGATTACTCATTATTGTTTAATTCTAATTATTTAAAATTGAAAAAGGATAACTGTTTTCGTTATCCTTTTTCTCTTTTTATTTTAAGGTTATTTCTGCAACGCGAATTCCGTGACTACTGCCGTAGTTAAAGGGAGATGCAAAGAACGTGTGCTTCTCTACCTTTAATTTTTCGCCGTTATCAATCCATTTTGCACTCTTAATTTTTGCGTTTGTTTTAAGAGTTACGCTCTTTATTACACTCTCTCGTTGAACGTTTAGGTTAGCTGACATTCTAACAGACTTTAGCACGGCGTAATATTTGCCGTTTTCACCTTTTAAGATAAAAGCATCATCTGATTCTATATCAGCTTTTATATCTAGACTAAACTTTGCCCATTCGCCTTTCGCTAAAACACTGTATAGCCCAAAGTGAACGAAAAGTCCAAAACCCCTCTTCTCAAACGCCTTTACGTAATTCATAATTATTTCTCATTATTATCTTGTTTAGGTTGGCTATTTCTTTCCCAAAACACGCCGTTGTGATAGCCCTGAATAGTAGGGTCATCTTTTATCATTTCTAGTCTCTTTTGCGCCCACGCACAGTAGAGTGGATTTTGTTCTATGCAAATAAATTTTCTATCTAGTTTCCTTGCTACTACTCCCGTAGTTCCACTGCCTGCAAAGGGGTCTAGCACTATATCCCCTTTGTTTGAACTTGCTAAAATAAGCTTAGCAATAAGTTTTTCAGGCTTTTGGGTTGGGTGAGCCGTATTTTCTGCCATCGACCAGTAAGGAACTGCTATATCGTCCCAAAAGTTTGATGGGCAGGTGTTTCTAAAATTACCGTTTTCCGTTTGTTCCCAATCTTTCGGCTTGCCGTTTTCTCTATATGGGGCAATGACCTTTTTTCTTTGTTTAACTGCATCTAAATTAAAGGTATAATCGTTGCTTACAGTTGCAAAAAAGATATCTTCCATGGAATTTTTCCAATTTGATTTTGCACCACGGCCTTTTTCACGTTGCCAAGTTATTCTGTTCCTTAATATTAAGTACTTATCCAAAATACTGCCAATAACTAGCGCGCTTTTCCAATCACAGCAAACGTAAACGCTTGCTGTTTTTTTAAGTTTCTTCAGTAAAAATTTTAACCACTCTTCAGTATATTCGGCATAGGCGTTATCATTGGTTTTCTTAAAACTGTTACCGTGAAAATCTTTATCTAAATTATAAGGTGGGTCTACTATAAGAAGGTCGATAGAGTTGTCTTCAACCTTTTCAAGCGCCTTATAAAAATCGCCTATTACTATAGCATCGGCATTTATTTTATTTGTACTTTCTTCCCTTTGGCAAAGCGCAAGAAAGTTATCTGCCTTCTCAATGGAAAAATCTATTGTTTTGTTGCGTTGTGATTTCATATTGTTTTTTATATAGTTTTATCCAAGCATCTAACTTTTCTAACAAGTCAGCGTTAGATTTACTTTTTTTCATCATTTCTAATAAACTATCAGTAGCGTCTACTCTATCTGAAAGTATCTGACGGAGCTGGTATACTGCAGAAAGCTCTTTTTCCGATAGTAATAAGTCTTCTCTTCTCGTTCCCGATTTATAAAGGTCTATCGCTGGGAATATCCTGCGTTCGCTAAGTGACCTTGAAAGATGGATTTCCATATTGCCAGTGCCCTTAAATTCTTCAAAAATCACATCGTCCATACGACTACCCGTATCTACTAATGCCGTTGATAAAATGGTAAGACTACCACCGTTTTCTACGTTTCTAGCAGCACCAAAAAAGCGTTTTGGCCCTGCCATAGCAGCAGGGTCTAGACCACCTGAAAGAGTTTTGCCAGAAGATTCTACTATGTTGTTATATGCTCTTGCTAAACGAGTGATTGAATCCATTAAAATTACAACATTTTTGCCGTTTTCAACAAGCCTTTTTGCACGGTTTATAGCAAGTTCTGCTGCCCTAACGTGATGTTCTGCCCCTTCATCAAAGGTAGAATAGATTACTTCAGCTGAAATTGAACGCTTGATATCGGTAACTTCTTCAGGGCGCTCGTCAATAAGCAATACCATCAATTCTATATCTTTATGGTTTGTTTCAATAGACTGTGCTATTTTTTTAAGAAGTGTAGTTTTACCCGTTTTAGGTGGCGCAACTATAAGCCCCCTTTGTCCCATTCCTAAAGGCGCGAATAAATCTACGCAACGAATAGCAAGGTCGTTTTCTTTCCCATCGATTTCTAGTTTTATTCGTTTATCTGGGTAGCAAGGCGTTAACTCATCAAACTCTTTGCGCTTACTATACTGCTCGGGATTAACACCGTTTATCTCTAGCACTTCTTGAAGCGCTGCAGATTCTCCTTCTCTAACAATTTTGGCTTTGCAAACTACTTTATCCCCCCTGCGCAAATGATATTTTTTAATGTTTGCGCCTGAAACGAAAATATCTCTTCTAGAAGCTTCATAATTACCGGTACGCAAAAAACCGTAGCCATCCGAGTGCAATTCTAAAACGCCTTCGTCCTTAAAAGAAGTATCAACGTCGCTAAACTCTATCTTGCTGTCAATCGGCTCACAGGTATATTCAAAATCATCGTCATCGACCATATATTTAGAGATATCTACTTTGAGTTTAATAGGCGCACCACTTTTTGCGTGATTGCAAGGCTTCATTCTGCCCCTTTGTATATTTATTATTTCGGAAACCAACTCTTCCTTTTTCTTTGAAGCAGGCGATTTAACACCAACGTATCTACCTATTTCCCTAAGCACAGATAAATGTTCCCTTTCTAATTCTTCAGCATAAACCTTTCTTAACTTAAGCATATTTACTCCTTATACGATTTTTTTATATTTTTTGCAACTGCTATCGCACTAATAAATGCGAAAGTCAAATTATACCCACCACAGTCGCCGTCTACGTCCATTATTTCTCCTGCAAAGTACAGGTCTTTTACTAACTTACTCTCAAAAGTTTCAGGGTTTATATCATCAGTTTTTATACCACCTTTAGTTACCTGTGCATAATTAAACCCAAGATTACCCGTAACCTTTAACTTAAACTCTTTAATAGCCCTACAAACGTCTTTTGCTGACTGCGAACTTGCCGTTTTTAGAACGGCAATACCTATGCGCTTGTTGATTATTCCTAGCAATCTATTTTCGCCCACAAGTCCGTTTTCTTCCCTATCGCTTAATAGCTTTTCCACCTGCGCACTGGTTAGTTCGGGTAGAAATTCAATTTTCAGCATAGGATTAACTGCTCCCGTTAAATGCCCTGAAACTTGGAAAACTGCATTCCCTGAAACGCCGTACTCGGTAAATAGCACTTCTCCAACTGCTGACTTAACTTCTTTTCCGTTAGATATTGCCGTAACTTTTGCGTTTTCCTTTAAGCCTTTAAGCCCACGAATAGCACTTAAATCACATTTTAGTTGCACTAGTGATGGATAAAGTTCTGTTACTGTATGTCCAAACGACTGAACAAGTGAATAAGCCGTGCCATCAGTACCGAATTGCTTTGCACATTTCCCACCCGTTGCCATTATTATCTTTTGCGCAAAAAAATTTCCTTTTTCCGTTTCAATAATGAATAAGCCGTTTTTCTTTGTTATAGAATTTGCTTTAGCTTCGGTTATCATTTCACAGCTTTTCTCTGCTAAATAAATTCTAATAATATCTAAAACTGAATTTGCTTGACGGGATAATGGATACATCTTGCCATCCTTTAGGGTGCAAAGTGGAATCCCTAGCTTATAAAAATAGTTTTCCAAATCGGTTTTCTTTGCAAGGCTAATAAATTTCTCAATAAAATGAGCATCGCCGTAATAGTTTTCATTTTCAATACTGCGATTAGTTAAATTGCCCTGTCCGTTACCCGTTGCAACGAGTTTTTTGCCAACTCGGTCATTTCGTTCAATAACTAGAACTTGGTCGCCACCAAGACTATGCGAACCACTAAGCAGTTCTACGGCAGATATTAGACCTGCCGAGCCACCACCTACTATCGCAACACGATAGACTTTTTGCATAATTATTCCTTTTTTGTTTTGTTTTTTGAATTGTTTTTAGAATTTTTTGAAAATCTTAAATTTTTGTGAAAAGGCGTTTGGTCGCCTGTTTTGAATTTATTTTATGATTGAAAGTAATTGTGTAGGCTGAACTGCAAACTCTTTTGCACCTACGCTTAAAAGTTGCTCTTTTGTTCTAAACCCCCAAAGCACTGCAATGTTTTTAACTTTTGCATTTATTGCTGTTTGAATATCCGTTTCCCCGTCTCCGATAAAGTAAGTTTGCTCTTTATCAGCACCAAGCTTAATAATAATTTCCTCGGTAGTTTCGGGATTAGGCTTAATCTGTTTACCCACTTGCTGACCTACTACCATATCAAAATTATATTCGCTTAAGTATTTTTTATACACTTCATTGGTAGTTTCTTGTGGCTTATTGGTTAAGATTGCAAGCTTATAGCCCCTTTCCTTTAACGTCAAAAGCGTTTCTTTCATGCCGTCGTAAAGCCTTGTTTTAGGACTACCACAATTAGTGTAAAGGTCGTTATAGAAAGCTAAACACTCATCAATTTTTTCTTCGGAAATATCACTAGGTAAACTTCTTTCAACAATTTTTCTAGCGCCGTTTCCAACGAATTGCTTGATTTCATCTATCGTTCTTTTGGGATAACCAAATTTATCAAGCATTACGTTTATATTATCTGATATGTCTGTAATAGAATCTATGAGCGTGCCGTCTAAATCAAATATTACTAGTTTATTCATTGGTTTCACCTAAAATTATATCGGCAATCTCTTTTGGATTATCAGCAAAAACCTTTGCACCGAGTTCTAACAGCAACTCTTTATCACGATAGCCATAAGTTACAGCAATTAAATTTACACCTGCATTTAAGCTTGCTAAAACGTCCGTATCACCGTCACCTATAAAATAGGTATGCTCTTTGTCCGTGCCAAATTCTTTAATTAAGTTAAGAATTTCAGTTGGGTCTGGTTTTGCAACCACACCATCTCTTAAGCCCACTACTTTATCAAAACCTATATGCTTTATATACCTATCGTAAATCACATCTGTTTGAACTTGCGTTTTGTTGGTCAATATTGCAAATTTATAGCCATTTGCTTTAAGTCTTAAAAGCGCTTGCTCCATTCCATCATATAGTTTTGTTCTAGGACTACCTGAAAGCCTATATTGGTCGCTATAATATTCGTGGTATTCTTCTACTTTCGGATTGTCTTTTTGCTCTCCTAAACAAAGCCTAAAAAATTCTAATGAGCCACGACAAACGTGTTTTCTAGCAATGCTTCTATCTATTTCAGGATACCCAAACTTTCTGCAAGCGTCATTAACGTAATAGGTTAGGTCGTCAAGCGTGTCGCAAAGCGTGCCATCTAGGTCAAAAATTACTAATTTGTTCATATTACATTTGATCTACTGTTTCAATACCAAGTAGTGTTAGGGCGTTTGTTAAAGTTATTTTAACTGCTTTTGCGATTGACAAACGGAAGTTTTTAAGGTTTTCATCTTCAACGGCAATTTTACAACTTATATAGAATTTATTAAAAGCTGTTGCAAGGTCTAGAGCATATCTCGTTACTAAAGATGGTTCGTACTTTTCCCCTGCGTTTTTAACAATTTCCTTAAATCTGCCAAGTACCGATAACACTTCGTATTCATCTGCGTTCATTTCCGGCATTTGATAATTTTTAATTTCACCTAATTTGTTCAATACACTATTGCAACGAGCCACAGTATACTGAACGTAAGGACAGGTTTCCCCTTCAAAGCTCAATACTCTATCGTAACTAAACACTATGTCCTTAATCTTGTTATTGCAAAGCGCGCCAAAAATTACTGCGCCAGTACCAACAGCTCTTGCAATTTTATCTTTATCGGGAAGACTAGGATTCTTTTCTTCAATAACAGCTCTCGCCTTCTCTATGGTTTTATTTATAACATCTTCTAAAAGTACAACGTTTCCACCACGTGTACTCATTGAGCCACTTTCTAGTGATACCATACCGTAAGCAACGTGTACCATGTCTTTCGCCCAGTCCTTACCCATAAGCTCAAGCACCTTAAAAAACTGTTTAAAGTGCAAGTTTTGTTGATATGCAACTACGTATAAGCACTTGTAAAAATCATACGTATTCTTTCTATATACTGCAGCCGCAATATCACGGGTTGCGTAAAGAGTAGAGCCATCTGATTTTAAGATTAAGCAGGGTGGCATGCCGTATTCTTCTAAGTCTACTATGGATGCGCCCTCTGACATTTTAATTAAACCTTTATCTTTTAATTCACTTACGATAGGTGCCATCTTATCGTTATAAAAACTTTCGCCGTTATACGAATCAAAGGTAACGTTTAATAATTTGTAAATTTTATCAACTTCTTCTAGTGTGATTTTCTTAAATAAGTTAAACAGCTCGTTACTTTCTTTATCGCCGTCTTCAATAAGCTTAAAATAACGCCTTGCTTCATCATCAAGAGCTGGGTCCAGTTTTGCTTGTTCGTGAAACTTAACGTAAATTCTAGTAAGTTCTTTTAATCTTCCTTCAATTACTGCTTGTTCGCTACTCCATTTTTTAAAAGCAACTATAAGCTTTCCGAACTGCGTACCATAATCGCCAAGGTGGTTAATACCTACTACTTTGTAGCCTAAGAATTTGTATATTTTACAAAGCGCACTGCCTATAACAGTAGTGCTTAAATGCCCGATATGAAAAGGTTTTGCGATATTTATAGACGAGTAGTCTATACAAATAGTTTTGCCGTTACCAATATCTGAAGAACCGTAATTTTCACCTAAACTTAAAATCTCGCTTAAAATCCCTTTTGCAAAACCCGAACGGTTAATCTTAAAGTTAAGGTAACCATTTACAGCAACAGCTTCTGCAATAACGTCATCAGCGACAAAACTTGATGCTAGCGTATCTGCTATTACTACTGGTGGACGGCGCATAATCTTGCTTAGCTTAAAGCATGGCAAAGCAAAATCACCCATCTCGGTGTTCGGTGGAATTTCTATGTAAGTGCATAGTTCTTCAGGCGAAACGCCTTCAATATTGAGTTTTTTAGCAATATATTTTTTATAATCCATGATTTTCTCCGTTAGTATCTTAATAATAACACAAAAATAGTTAAAAAAGCAACCTAAAAACTTGTAATTTTTTGCATTTTGATTTATAATTGTTGTATTCATTATCATTTACGGAGACAAACGATGAAATTAGGAGTAGTAGGGCTTCCAAACGTTGGCAAGTCCACATTATTTAACGCAATAACTCACGCTGGCGCAGAATGTGCAAACTACCCTTTCTGTACCATTGAACCAAACGTTGGCATTGTTGCCGTGCCAGACCCAAGGCTTCAGGTTCTAGGCGCACTTTATAACACTAAAAAAATTACGCCTGCCGTTGTTGAATTCGTTGACATTGCCGGTTTAGTTAAAGGCGCTAGCAAGGGCGAAGGGCTTGGCAACAAATTCCTTGCAAACATTAGAGAAACTGATGCTATAGTGCACGTTGTTCGCTGTTTTGAAGACGAGAACGTTACCCACGTTGATAGCGATATTGACCCACTGCGCGATATTGAAACTATTAACCTAGAACTCATTTTTGCAGATACTGAAGCAGTCAAGAAAAAACTTGACCGTGCGATTAATATGACTAAGACTGGCGAAAAGAAATATAAGATTGAAGCCGAGTTTTTAGAAAGACTTTTTAATCACTTGAACGAGCTTAAGCCTGCCCGTACCTTACCTGTTAACGAGGACGAAAAGGCTTATCTTAAAACGCTCTTTTTGATAACTGAAAAGCCGGTAATTTACACGGCTAACATTGGTGAAAAGGATATGGGAAAAGACGAGAGCGAGCTTCCCCTAGTTCAAAAGGTTATTGATTTTGCTAAAAGCGAAAATTCTGAATATATGGTTATTTGCGCTAAAACCGAAGAAGAACTTTCAATGCTTGAAGGTGAAGAGCAAAAAATGTTCCTAGAAGAATACGGACTTACTGAGAGTGGACTAGATAGATTAGTTAAAACATCTTATCGCCTACTAGGTTTACTTAGCTACCTTACGGCCGGCGAAAAAGAAGTTAGGGCTTGGACGATTGAGAACGGCACGAAAGCACCACAAGCTGCAGGCAAAATCCACACTGACTTTGAAAAGGGATTTATCCGTGCAGAAATAGTTGACTACGATATTTTAGTTGAACTTGGTAGCTTTAACGCTGCAAAAGAAAAAGGTAAAGTTCGTTCAGAAGGTAAAGAATACGTAATTAAAGACGGGGACGTTGTTTTATTTAGATTTAACGTTTAATCTATAAAAAAAATATGGGCAATGTTTTTTATTTGCATTGACAATTTTTTTTGATAATGGTATAATGACAATATAAACAAGCAATTTAAGGAGAATTTATCATGAAACATATTGAAACTATTGAAACTAGAAACCTTTGCGAAAGCGCTAAAAACGGTGGTTGTGGTGAATGCCAAACTTCTTGCCAATCAGCTTGCAAGACCAGTTGTGGTATCGCTAACCAACAATGCGAAAACGCTGAAAAGAGCGAATAATTATTAGAAAAAGATATGCGCGCTGTTTATTAAAGATAAACGGCGCGTTCTTTTTATTGCAAAACTAATATTTTTGACATTAACGCTTGACTTTTATATTTTCTAGCGTTATAATCAAGGTATAATTAAATACAAACCGTTGAGAAAGAGTAGTAGGTTTTTTGGTTTTATAGATAGAGAGCCGTAGGTGGTGTGATTGCGGTATAAAACGCTAAACTGAATGGACTTTTGAGGGCGAACGAAAGCGTGAAAACGTTAGTAGCAATCGACGGGTGCTGTACCCGTAAAAATGCAGAGCGTATGATTGTGCGCGTTAAGAGAACCTTTTTAGGTTAAGTATGGGTGGCACCGCGGTAGTATTATCGTCCCGACGAGTTTATTTGCTCTTCGGGTTTTTTATTTCTTAGAGCGAAAAAGGAGAGTTGTATGATAAAAGAAATACCTTATAAAATTTATCTTGAAGAAAACGAGCTTCCTAAACAATGGCTTAATTTAAGGGCGTTTATGGATATAAAACCAGCACCCTTGTTAAATGCTAATACGCTTAAGCCAATGACGGAAAAGGAGCTTGAAGAAGTATTTTGCTCTGAACTTGCTAAACAGGAACTAGACGACACAACCCCTTATATTGATATTCCACAAGAAATCCGTGATTTCTACAAAATGTATCGCCCTGCCCCACTAATTAGAGCGTACTGTTTGGAAAAAGCGCTTGGCACTCCTGCAAAAATTTATTATAAGTTTGAAGGCAACAACACTTCCGGCTCGCATAAATTAAACTCTGCTATTGCGCAGGCTTACTATGCTAAAAAACAGGGATTAAACGGCGTAACCACAGAAACGGGCGCTGGGCAATGGGGCACGGCACTTTCTATGGCTTGCTCTTACTTTGGGCTTGATTGCAAAGTTTATATGGTTAAGTGTTCATATGAACAAAAACCTTTCCGTAGAGAAGTTATGCGTACTTATGGCGCTTGCGTTACCCCTTCCCCATCTAACACGACTGAAGTTGGAAAAAAGATTTTAGCTGAATTCCCCGGCACTACCGGTTCGCTAGGTTGCGCTATTAGTGAAGCAGTGGAAAAAGCTTGCTCGCTTGATGGATATCGCTACGTTTTAGGTAGCGTGTTCAACCTTGTTTTATTACATCAATCGGTTATTGGTTTAGAAACTAAAACGGCACTTGATAAATATGGTATTAAAGCTGATATCGTGATTGGTTGCGCTGGTGGTGGCTCTAACCTTGGTGGGCTTATCGCTCCGTTTATGGTGGAAAAATTGCAAGGCAAGGCTGATTATCATTTTATTGCAGTTGAGCCAGCTTCTTGCCCTACCCTTACGCGTGGTAAATATGCATATGATTATTGCGACACAGGTAAGGTTTGCCCACTTGCTAAAATGTATACTTTAGGTAGTGGATATATCCCTGCATCTAGCCACTCTGGTGGTCTACGTTATCACGGAATGACTACTACTCTATCCGAGCTTTACGACCAGGGTCTTATGGAAGCTAGGTCGGTTGAACAAACGGAAGTGTTTAAGGCTGCCCAGCAATTTGCTAGGGTTGAAGGCATTCTACCTGCACCTGAATCTTCACACGCTATTAAGGTTGCTATTGATGAAGCCTTAAAGTGTAAAGAAACTGGCGAAGAAAAGACAATCGTGTTTGGGCTTACAGGTACTGGGTACTTTGATATGGTTGCATACCAAAAGTTTAACGACGGCGAAATGAAAGATTATATCCCAACTGATGCTGAACTTAACGTTGGTATATCTGGAATTCCCAAAATCGATTTATAATTAAAAGAAAAGTAAAAGCCATCACTTTTTAGAAGCGATGGCTTTTTTTTGTTATTTATTATTATCTTTTTGTTTTTTGTGTAAAATTAAACCAGCAACAACAAAACATAATGCTATAAATATTGCTGTTAAGCACATTAATAAATGAACGTTGTTATCTATAGTTTCCGTATTCCAAACAGAAAGGTTTGCTTTTAGTATGTTTATATCGTCTATTTCCTTTTGAAAACCTGAGCTATTTACTTTTAAAAACAGTGGTGGCAGGTACATAAATATTACTGAAGCAAATAAAATGATACTTGTTTTTAACAACTTGTTAACCCCTAAAAATCTTACGCATAAAAACAAGTTTAGTACTATATATACTGCGCTTGCTATTGGCAAGGCAAGTTTAAAATACCAATTGCCGTTAGTGTAGCGATTTACTATAATAAGCAGTATGTTTAGCACAATAAAATCAACTGCAATAGATATGAAATCGCCATATTTAACCAGTTTAGAAAATACTCTATATTTACATAAAATTATAGGGAAAAATATTATTGTTAAACCTAGCAAAACTGATATTACTGCAACTAAAAACCAGTCCCCAGCAGTATAAATAGCACAAACGCCAAGCAATAAACAAAGTGCTAAAAGCTGTGATAACGGTATTAGTATAAGCCTATATTTTTTAATAAATTTAGGTGTGCTAGTAAAAGTTGCACTGAGCAGTAAAGATGAAAAAACAATAAAAAACCAGGAAAGAGTGCCTTCGACTGCAAGGTTTACTATAAAACAAGTAAGCAATGCTATGCCGTAACTTATATAAAAGAACCATCTCCAAGTTAAAGATAGCGCACGCCATTTTTTTGCCTGCTTTTTTTCTTCCCTTGCTTGATTATCAACGCTTGCCGTGATTAGCTCGTGCTCAGTTATCCCTAAAATTTGGGATAACTTTGGTAGCAGAGTTATGTCTGGGTGAGCTACCCCTTTTTCCCACTTGCTAACGGCTGATTCAGAAACGAAAAGCTCTGTTGCAAGTTGTTTTTGCGTTAAGCCTTTTTCCAGCCTTTTACCTTTAAGAAAGTCGCCAAATTTATTTTGCATTTTTCTCTCCTAATGAGTTGTTATGCATATTATAGCACCAACTTTATAGTATTGTTTAGCTTTTTTGTAAAAAACCCACTTGAAAATATTTCAAGTAGGTTTTGTGCTAAATTGTTAAATTATGTTTTCTTTACTTACTACTTTCAAGCCTTTTTTTATTTTGCGTTCTCTATTGCTAATCTTAACACCAAATACTTTTTCTCTATATTTGTATAGTATAACTGCTGAGATTGATAGCACTATTGCCGTTACTATTAAAATTATGGCAGTATTAGTAAGGGTTATAAGCTTTACTTCACTCCACATCTCGTTAACAAGTTCTAATTCTTCGGGCGAGAAATTATTCATTACAGCACAACGAAGTATTGTCTCTTCGTCAGCATACTGTGCATAAAGATGACGATAATATCCATCTTCTCCATCTGATACAGTTACCGTATAATCTTTGTCGTTGCCAAAGAAATATCCTAAATCAACTTCTATATCACCTTCATCGTCGCCAAAATTTCCAAGAACGTAATCAAATACCTCAGTGTTTTCATTATTGCCTGCAATACAACTTGTATAACCTATATAGTCTATATTCCTTACAGCAATAGATGGGTCGCAAACAAAATCTAAGAATTTAAGCGAACTTTCTACGTCTGCATTTTTAGTCATTACCCAGCCATCAAACCACACGTTAGAGCCTTCTTCGGGAACTACGTAGCGAAGCTCTTTTTCTATCCCAGGTTTGTCGCCTTCCCACATAGAATAAACTGCATCTCCACTCCAAGCAAAGTTAACGTCTATTTTACCTGTCAATAGGTCGTTTTTACCTGCGTCCACTTCAAAACCGTAAAGATTGCGCTTTAATTCAATCAAAACGTCTTTTACCTTATCTACCGTTTCAGGACTAACGTCGTTAAACAACTTAAAAAGTTCGTCGGTATATTCCTGATCGGATAACCCGTTAGCAAGTTGGGATTTCAAATTCAAAAGCTTTTGCTCGTGAACGATTGCAACTGCCATAATATAGCTATCGCGTAAGCTATCTTTTATAGTAATTTTACCCTTAAACTTTTCGTCAAACAGGTTAGACCAATGAGTGAAATCTTCGTCGGTAAACTTTTCAGCATTATAAATAAGCCCCATCGTTCCCCACATATAGCCGATTGCATAAGTAGTGCCGTCACCGTTATCAAGACCAAGCTGTTCAAACACGCTCTTTATGTACGGCGAACCGTAGTCTACGTAGTTTTTAGGCATAGTATACGGCTGAATTAGTTTTTCTTCTTTCATCTTCATAATCATATATTCAGATGGGCAAATAATATCTACAGCCGTTGGGTCTTTTATAAGCTCGTTATACATTGCTTCGTTAGTGTCAAAAGTATAATAATTAACCTTTATATCGGGATTTGCTTGCATAAACAAATCTATTACGCTAGTGTTTTTAAGCTCTTGTCTATCATAATTTGCCTGCAAATATTCACTAGGCTCATCACCATCTTCATACGAATACCCTTCATCAATATAGTCTTCCCAACTGAATATCGTTATTTCCTTTTTGCTACTTTCAGCGTTTACAGTGTAAATATTGCCTACAGGCAAAACAATATTGCCAAGCGCAACGATAAAAGAAATTGCTAACGCGATAATAATGAACAGCTTGTTTGTTAAAAGTGTTTTCTTCATATTACGCCTTCCTTTTATCCGATTTTTTCTTGCCAGCACGGATATTCATTACAACAACTGCAACGGTAATTAAGAAAATAATAGTAGTAAGCGCTCTATAAATTGGCACTTGTTCACTAGCTTTTTCGGTAGTTAATGCAATCGCTTTATACACAGCAGTACTTATCGTATCATAGCCGAGTGGAGAAAGTGTTGCCGTTATAATATAATCATCAAGAGATAACGTTACGGCAAGCATAAAGCCACTAAAAATACCAGGTAAAATTTCAGGGATTACTACCTTAAATAATGCCTGAACAGGCGTTGCGCCTAAGTCTAGCGCGGCTTCATATAAACTTCCGTCCATTTGTTTTAATTTAGGTAAAACCGACAAAACCACAAACGGTGCTGTTAAAGTTATATGCCCTACGTAAAGCCCGAAAATAGTTCGGTGCGACATACCGATTATTGCTAACAGCATTGCAAGTGCACACGCAGTAACAACTTCTGAGTTTACCACAGGAATTTGCGATACACCCTTTACAGATTTACCTAGTTTTCCTTTGCTATAGAAAATACCAATTGCTCCAAGCGTGCCTAAAATAGTTGCTATAACTGAAGATACTACCGCTAAAACAACAGTATTTATAACAACATCTTTTATCTCGCCAAGCTTTTTATACCAAATAAGTGAAAAATCAAAATTTTCAAGGCGCGTAAACTCTTTATGAACGTTAAAACTATATAAAATAAGTATAAATATAGGTATATAGATAAAAGCAAGGACTAAAAATATATAAC
>JAZOMU010000032.1:0-11962 GCA_045654125.1 Christensenellaceae bacterium | reverse complement strand
TAAGGTTAGCCATTGTTCACTTTGTTCAGTTCTATTTGTATACCTTATATCAATCGTTACTTTTCCGTTGTTAAAACTTTGATGTATATCTATTTTAAAGTCTCCAAAAAAAGAACATGCTTTTAAGTTGTCATGTAAATACGAAAGAAAATCAGCCCCCTTAAATTTCATTACCAAATGATTTAATCTAATTTTTTCTACTTGCTTATTATTTTCATATTTGAGTATTCTTTTGTTTTTTTCTATCTCTGAAAACAAAACATTATACATCTTATCAATTATTTGACAATACTCATTAACTTGCAAAATTTGTTCTTGAGATAGTTTATTCGTTTTGTTCGCAATTTCCTTTATGCGCTTTGATATTTCTGCATACGAACAAAATTCCCATAACATTTTTATGTTGTTATTTTTAATTTCAATATCGCTTTTAAAAGGATTTATTATACCAGTAAAAACAGCCCTACTCATACAATAGCCATCTATGTTTGCGATAGTATATCTTTTTAACTGTTCTTCTGTTGGCAACGTTTTAATTTTATTCTCTATCACAAAATATTCTTTTTCACCTTCATATAAAAAGGTAATTAAAATGTCTCTATGATATTTTTCTCTTTCAACCTTAACATTTGATATCTTATATAAATCAACCTCTTTAAAAAACACACTTATAAAAGCTGAGTCTCTTTCTATAAGCCATGCCCATACGTTTGAGTGGTATAGTTCCTTAGACCCTAGTGACATTTGATAAAGTAGAGAGTTTTCTAAAAATTTTATTGAATCTTCCATATTTTCTCCTTTGTAAAGTCTTAAAGCCAAAACTTGTTAATTACACTTTTTAAGCAATTTTTTAAGTAGTCATCTAAAAATTTCATTGCTTCTTGTTTAATGCATAATGGTATGCCAAAATAGGCTTCTGCAATACCGCCCGTAATTGCCGCAAGCGTATCGCTATCTCCACCCAACGAAATTGCATTTCGTATTGAATCTTCATAATCGCAAGCCTCAAAAAAGCAGGTTAATGCCTGTGGAACTGTTCCTTGACAAGTAACATCATAGTAATAATCTTTCCTAATATTGTCACAACTCATATTAATAAGTTCGGGATAATATTCTTTTGAGAGCCTTTTTTTTATGTCTTCTTTATACCACCCTTGTTTTGCTAAGTAAACTGCTAATGCCGTAGCCTCTGCACCTTTTATCGCTTCTTGATGAATGTGTGAAACTTCTGTAACAAATCTTGAAACATTTTTTACCTCAATTTCAGTTTTACAAATCAATCCAACGGGGCTTATTCTCATAGCCGCACCGTTCCCAAAACTATCGCATGGTTTGCTTTCTGAAAAAATCCATTGTTGGAAAAACGTTCCATAACCACAATGTGGATATTTTTGCCCTATTTCTTTCATGCAACTAATAATCATTTGTTTTAATTTCTTCTCATCATTAAAATCTTCAACTAAACTTAAAGCATATGCTACTGCAATAGTCATAACACTATCGTCAGTAAATTTACACTTTTTATCAAAAAAACTAAATTTTTTAGATTTGTGTTCCTTATATTCAAATCTACTTCCTACAATATCACCAATAATTGCTCCCAACATCTATCCATACCCTATATTCACATTTCTATTTCAGGCGGTCCTATATCCACTATTTCAAGTTTTTCAATAAGTTCTTCTTCTGTTTTACATCTTGCCATCTCTGCAATTAAACTATAATAACTGCCATGTTTATGTTGGTATTTTTTAGCTATACGCAACGACCTTTCAAAGTTCGCATACGCGCGGTCTGTCTCTGCCTTCTTTCTTATAATTTTTAAAATCTCATTTTCCAGCATAATACCTCTCTCCTTAAAACTGACGATAACTTTTCTTTATTTTATACACACAACATGACAAATACTGTCATATTTGAAAAAATAAAAAAACACTGTTGAACCTTAGGTGGTTCAACAGTGTCTCACTTGGTTGCGGGAGTGGGATTTGAACCTCACGACCTTCGGGTTATGAGGCACAAACTGCAACTTTTCTATTACCAAATAATCAGTAATAAACTGCCGTTTTTCTCTCCCCTTTTTCTCCCCAAAAAAATT
The DNA here is from genome assembly GCA_045654125.1 of Christensenellaceae bacterium. Taxonomy (GTDB): domain Bacteria; phylum Bacillota; class Clostridia; order Christensenellales; family Borkfalkiaceae; genus UBA1259. Next base: position 9,864 of record JAZOMU010000032.1, on the reverse strand, counting down.
TAAATATTTATAAAAATAGGAGGGCGGTTATTTTTTATTTCACCTTTTAGATAAGGTTTTATCACTTTCTTTATAGTTGTTATTCTTCGGTCAGTTAACTGACCGAGCCTTAAACCGAACACAAAGAAGACGTGATGCATGACAGCGCTAACAGTGAGGGTCTCGCCATCCGAGAACGGACGGACGTTTCTTTTTTTCAATTTTTTTTGTAAAACGCTTGACTTGTACTCTCGTTCCCGATACACTGCGGTTCCGTTAGCCCCGAGTGAGTGCAGTTTTCCCTTTACCCATAGCAAAAAAGCCGACACTACCCCCTCGAATTTGTGAGATACTTTTTCGAGAAGGTAGTTTTTGCATCTTCCGAACCTGCGTTTACCGCGCGCCCGTCGTTTGCTTCGTTCCGGTATCTTTTATGCGTTTCCGCTCGCCACACCTTGCCAACCGTGCGACTTTTACCGGCTCTTTGGTTGCCCAGGCAAGCCCAACCCGTGTAGCATCTTTTACGTGCCCTTCCCGACTGGCACGGCGGAATCATAACCGCATACCGTTTCCCATATTGATTTTTTGGCTGTTCTTCTATCCGGTCGCTCACAAGGTCTGCCTCTGTGCTCTCTGGCACCCAACCCACCGACTTTTTTAAGAAGGAGTCGGACGCGACTATCTCAACCTTCATTATGTAGTTTTAAGGAAACGCTTTGACGTCTTACAACGTCGGCTATATATTTATCTTTGACCTTTTGGTCAAATTAGACTAGTTTAAGAACTTCTAATAAGACTGCACCGTCATCAAATTTAAAGTTATTTAGCATTTCCTCAAACGAGTTGTAATACTGCAATACTGTTTCCGGAGAATGGTCTTTATATCGTCTGATGATGCATGGCTTGTCTTTGGGAGAAACGTCAGTAAGATAGTACGTCTCCCCTTTGTATTCAAATTCTAAGTTACATGTGTTGTATTTTAATTCTTCAATCAATTCATCATAAGTAAAATACCCGCCGTAATAAATCTTTGCTTTATTTTTGCCCATTGTTATAATCCTTTATTAGTTGTATTATCATCTTTTCTTCTTCGTTTGGTTCGCGAGATAAAATCTTTTTGCCGTTTTTGTCATAATTCCATTCAGTTGCTAGTTTAGGGTTAACAGTCGCTAAATCATTATATCCTTTTAGCACCTTACGCCCTGAGCAATGCGGACAGCCTCTCCCATTATTTCTATGGTTTATGGTTGCTTGCCATTCGTGACCTTTACTACACTTCCACCAAACTTTTTTATTACTACCTAAAGTCAACGTTTTAGGGTCTAAGTCTAAGGCGTTATTTTTCTCCCAATTCCATTCAGCCATTAAGGTAGGATTATCTATTAAATACTTTTTTTCTTTTTCCATAATCTCCCCCTTTTTGCTTTTATTATAAACAAGCATAATGACACCTTTTGTCATATTATATCACTTTCTTACATTTAAAACAATAGAAAAAGACTATCAATTGACCTATGTGGTTCAATTAGGTTGCCATTGGTTGCAAGTCAGGTTTACTAAAAGAGCTAAAACATAAAAAGCGTTAGAAAATCTCTAACGCTTTTTAGGGTTTATGCTTTTTTATTTTTTATGAGCAAAGTTGAATAACCATAATAACTATGTGGAAAATAAAGCTTACTAATGCATAACCAAAACCAAGCCCCGTTATAATTCTTAAATAGTTGTTAGACTTTCTCCAACCTTTTAATTGAGTAAAGCCGTCTGTAAAGGTTGCCAACACAAAAGATAATGATACGTACATATTTAGTGGCAATAACGCACACAATAACGGGCCAAACAATACTAACCCGAGAAAAATCCCCGTACACCGCGCACATAAAGGAAATTGAAAACCACAAATATGAAACGACCTATCGGAAAGTTGATGACATCTAAAAAGCCTACCGAAGAAATGCATACATTTCTTCCATATTACGTATTGCTTGTTTGTCATTTTCCTTAAAATTCTTCCCCGCATTTTTTGCATTTTCTTACCGTTCTTGCTTCCGTTTGGTCTTTTGCCCCACATAATAGTCCAATGGGTCCACACAATAAATATCCACAACACGCATCCTCTTTGTCAAAATTTGATGATGCTTGATATGTTACAAATTCAACGTTTTTCGACCCACACTTTGGACATCTCACCACGTCATCTTCCTGTTCTGAATTTTTGAGGCTTGCGCCACAGTTTTTACAAAATTTATCATTTGCGGTATGTAACGTTCCGCATTTATGACAAAACACGGCTTCCCCCTCCTCACAATTCTCTGATATTGCGTTGTCTAACCCTTTATTTTCTTCCATAACTTTCTCCTTTGTATAAATTTAATTAAATATAATTTTTATACATTATATCACATTATATCACATTTTTATATTTAAAACAATAGAAAAAAACTATCAATTAACCGATGTGGTTCAATTGATAGTCTATTGGTTGCGGGTTTTTCCCCTTGTTAAGGGGAGGGGCGGACTTTAGTTCGTCGAGGGGATTGCCGTCCTCCACTAGGAGATGGGATTTTTCATTGCCCTGTTGTGGTTGCCCGACAAATCTTCACAAGGCTTTGCTCGATTTTTCGACCACTGCCACCTCTTCGCCTTGCTTCATCACCCACTGGGTGCGCTTCGGCTCATCGCCCCACGACCTTCTCCTTCGGTCGTGAAAACACAAACCCATTTTCTCATAACAAAAAGTAAACACCCATCAATTGATGAGTGTTTACTTTTTGGTTGCAAGTTTGCCTAACTAAAAGAACCATTTTGTCTTTTTCGTTAGGTTTTTACTGATAAAAATATGTATTTATTGTGAAGATTTCACTATTATGTTTCGCTATATAACTTACGCCTTTATTCTTATACAAAGCATAACTATCTTCAAAAATTAAAAAGACCTTGCTTTTGGTAATGTCTTTTAATCTCTTTAATGAATTGTTCAAATCTTTTTTATCATCAAAAATAATTTGATTAAAGTATTTATACAAATCAAGTTCTTTTAATATAAAATTGGTTCGATTTTTATCTGCGCTCGTCCAAAGATAGCAATTTTCTTTGCCTTGTTTTTGTAGAATATTTAATATATATTCGTTAACTACAACTCTATATTTAAGCCATTTTTGAGCAAAATATTTTTGCTTGTCGGTTATTATTTTTTCGTTAGGCGTTCCCCCTAAGTTCTCACGTGTTAGTCTTTTGCCTGTTTTAAGTCTTTTACGACCGTTATTCTCTAAAGCAAAATTATAAGCATCGTTATTTAGGTTTTTCGTTGAAACCAAAGTATCGTCTAAATCTACAACGTAAACCAATTATAATTCCTCAATTTCTTTTTGCGACACAACTTTTTCGCCTTGTATAACATAGTCTTTGTTTAACCCGAAAATTAAATCGTTAGAATCGCTTTCTCTAAACATAACGAGTCGTTTTTTCCCGTATTCTTTGGCTTTTTCAAAAGCGTGGCGAGAACCACTATCCCCTTCGCCTTTTCTAAAACTTGCAATTAAAATAACTGCTTTTGAATAAAGTGCTTGCAATCTATCCCTTTCTATAAATCTTTTAACCGTTTCGTATTTGTTTTGAGGCTCATTTACGTATTCGCTTATAATAAGCCCATCATTATCTACAATTTTATTTGCTAAATCCTTATTTTCTTTTGGATAAATATTTTCTATGGTTGAAGGAAGAAAGGCTATAGTCTTAGCATTGTTTTTAACACTTTCTCTATGTGCAACAGTATCGCAACCTTTTGCAAGCCCACTTACTATATTAAAACTTTTTTTAGTTAAATTTTTAACAACCTTTTGTTCTCTTTCTACTATTTCATTAGTTGGCGTTAAAACGCCTATAACTGCAATATTTTTATCAATGTCTTTAAGCAAACTTATATCGCCTTTGTATGCAAAGAAAAACGGCTTTTCACTATTTTTTAATTTAATGTCTGCGATAGGAAAATTTTCATCAAAAACGCTAATAATATTTATCCCTTTTTCTTCAAGTTCTTGCCTTGCGGCTTCTAGGTTACAAGAAAAAGTATTTATAGCATCTTCACTATAAAAAGATTTCCAAAAATGAGCGTTAGTTTTTATAACGCCCATTTTTATTAAATTGTAAAGTTTTAATGAAATATTTGAGTTCATAATCTTTACCTTGTTTTTGCAGTTACATATAGTATAACACTTTTTGCGCCTAAATCAAATAGATATTGTATACAATCTTCAATAACGTTAACCCCTTCAGTATAAATATCATCAACTAAAACAACGTTTTTTCCTTTCATTTTAATTAAATCAACCCTACAAGTATCTTTTGTGATGCCTTTGTATGGATTGTCGCCCGTGTTGTTTTCTAGTCTCCAATTATGTGTTGTTTTAGTGTCTTTAACTCTTATAATAGCATCCGTACCATTAACAAAACCTAATTTATTAGCGCAACTTGAAATTGCCTTTTTGAACATTAGTTGACTTTGTTTAAATTCGCAAGTAAATTACAAATAAAAATAGGAGTCAATTTTAATTCAGTCTAATCAAACTGTCTAAAATCTTGACTCCTATTCATTTGGTTGCACAAACGCTAACTTAATTGAACTATTTTCTTACAAATGGTCAATCGGCGTAATTTTGAGTTTGTAAAATTAAAACTAAAAGGCGAGAATTTTCTCGCCTTTTACTCCATTCTCTTTATGAATTATAATCGTAAGGAATTTTGTTCTTCCTTTCGCCTTTTAAGTTTAATATATATCCGTCTTCTATCTTGCACCACCAATTAGGGTTGTGTCCTGGTAAATCTTCTAAAATATCTTCATCCGTTATATCTGAACTTCTTACGACTTCTAAATCTCCTACAAAAATTTCTATCATAGCATAATCTTTGCCGTCTTTATCACTAAATACAACTTCATATTGATTATATCTTATTTCGGACATAATAATAGTTCCTATCGCTCCTTTTTTAACTCCTTCACTTTCATATTTATCCGTTAAAACTTTTACTTCGTCAAGCCACTTCATTTTCATCTCTCCTTAATCTTTTATTAAAGGTGTTGCAATTTTAATCTTACCAAACGGCCATGCAACACATCCAACGTGACAATTAAACTTTTCTTTTGCGTGATCTCTTTTACCGTTTAACGTAAAGTTTACAGTAAAATGTTGCCCATGATTATTAAGTGTTTTCAATTTGTAATCGCCAGATAAAAATTTGTTTTCTACTTCCAACTTGATTAACTCATATATTTCGTTAAAATCTTCTGGTAGATATCCCATCGTTCTCATCATTGCCTTTTTGTTTTCATTAACAAAAAGATATTGTGTAATTTTCTGCAAAGGAAAATCAAATTCTACTCGTTTTAATTCATATTTTTTATTCTTACATTTGCAGTATGGATGATAATACATCGGTTTATTATCATTTCTAAACACCGTATCGTTAAGTGCAACGCATAACGCACAAGTTCGTGTTTTATCATCTTTTACGGCAACACCGTTACAAATTTCTATATTTTCAGGACTAATATTTTCTCTTATAACAAAGCCGTTACCACTAATTCCAAAAATATTATCTAGAATCCATCTTATACTTTCAAACATATTATATCATAAAACTCCTTAAAATTCAAAGGCCTGAAAGAATTTTATTCTCTCGGGCTTTTTTGCTTGTAATATAACACGGCTTTTGCATTTGTCAATAGGTGCATGACAATAAAAAACAACCCAACTGAACCTTGCCGTTCAATTAGGTTGTCATTGTGTTGCACGGGTGGTGAACCAGCAGAGCCGTAATAAAAAAAGCGTTAGAAAATCTCTAACGCTTTTTTTATTCTACTAATTAAATAGTCAATTTAGTTATTCGCTTTTATTTTTTTATCGTAAATTTTCTTAAATTTTTTATATAATCTTTTATTTGGGCAACAAAAAAGAATTTCTATCTCATATTTATTATTATCTAAAATCCACTTTTTTGTTGCTTTTAATGCAGTTTTAAAAAATGTTGTTTCTCTAATCCCATTATATTTTTCTAAAATACAAGGGATTCCCACCCAATGTATATTTAGTTCTTTTGCTTTTTCTAAAATATTATTAAAAAACATGCTAAAGTTTTTCTTTTTATCAACAAAGCCTATATGCAAAACTTTTTCTGCAGTTAACCATAGTCCTTTCGTGATTTTCATTTCGTTGGATTTTAGCTTAAGCATCTCTCTATAAGAATCTAAATATATGTCTTTGTATTCTTTCAAATAAACATTATAGTAAGCGTTTTTATCTTTGATTGCAAATTCTGAATTTCCATCTTTTTGAAACACAAAGTTTACCAATAATTCAAATCCAAAGCCACCTTCGGTTATATCATAACTATGAACACCTATCTTGTCGCTTAGTGGCTTAACATATTTTTTGATTACCTTCTTCATTTTATCTAATGAACAAGGCAAATCATCTTCCTCAAAATACTCTATGTCTATGATTTCAGCAATAGTTTCTTTATCAAAAAAAGTTGGAACAACAACTAAATCACCTTTTTTTATACTTTCATCTTTACATAAATAACAATATAATTTACCACTATTTTTAAACTCTACTTCTGCTACTCTATGCCTTGGCAAAATTTCATCGTAGTAACCATCTTCGATACTATCTAAATATTCCCTAAACTCAATAACGTCACTATCATCAAACCACAAACTACAACCTTGATGAACTTTTTTAATCAATTCATTAAATTGTTGTTTGGTAAACATCTGTTTTAATTCAATTCTATCTTTATTTTCTTCGTTTTCTTTGTAAAATATAGTAAATAATATTTTACCATCTATATTCTCCAACAAAAAATCTATATCGGGCTCTACAAAAAAAGAAAAACCTTGTTTCTTAATATAACCTATAGAAATGTTATCTAAAGAACAATAAAAGCAAAGCATTTCATAAGCGTCAAAATATATGAGCTCCTTTATAAAGCTTACCTTTTTGCTTGTATATTCAATTTTAACAGGCAAAAAATCATTATCATCTGTTCCATATGGTTGTCCTTCATTTCTTTCCAATATAGTTATTTTTATTTCTTGTTGCCTATCTATTAAATGAATATGAGGCTCTTGCATAACGTAATCCCTTAAATTTTTTCTTTATTATAGCCCATAAAAATGCCATATGTGTGTCATATTATATCACTTTTTTCATAAGTTTTCAACAAAAATAAAAAAGCAAAAACTTTTTATAATCTTTGCCAATTTTGAAACATTAAAACAATAGAAAAAGACTATCAATAAACCAATGTGGTTCAATTGATAGTCTTGTGGTTGCACAAGCGCTAACTTAATTGAACTTTTTAGTTATAAATGGTCAGTCGGCGTAATTTTGAGTTTGTAAACCATAACCATAAAAGGCGAGAAAATTCTCGCCTTTTATACTACTAAAAATTAGATAAGTATTGCATTTGCTCTAGATAATATCATTAAACAGTATTTTTTGGAGCAAATAAACAACTTTATAATAGATTTGCTCCGAATAGTTGTATTTTCCACAACTTTCTGGAGCAAATCTCACTTTCGAGACTTTAAAAATTTTTATTTTTCGAAAGCGATATGATAAATGGGTTTTCCATATGCTTTAAGGCAAAAAAGTGAAGTGTGGCACTTTTCTTTACCTGCTTCGATTTTACCCCATTTTGTGGCACTTTACAAATCGCAAACCATCATATAAATTTATCTGTATTCTTGTAGGTCTACCTAAATTTTTAATATAATCGTTCTATAATACTTAACTCTTTTTTCTTTTTTTTGTTTTACCTCCAATGCGTGTTGAAAAATCCCATTTGGGAACTTCTATATTCCTTACATGCTCTTTTACCGTTTCTATGTTGTATTTTTTATATAGATTCTCTAGTTCCTTTACTTCTTCCCTTTGATACTTATCTCTTTTCTCTTTTTGTTCTTCATCTGATAAACAAGATTCAAATATTATATGGAAAAAACTATCCTTATCCGCGATATATTTCATTTTGTTATTTTTACTTTTTTGTAAATACTGCAATATTGAATCAGCATTAAAATTTTTCATATATTTTATAGCTTTCAATGTTTCGAACATTTGCACTTCTTCAATATTATCTTTTCCATACCTCTCAATCTTTTTGGGACTATTGTAATCCCACAAAATAAACGTAAACAAATTATTAAGCTCATTCACTATGTTCTGAAGTTTTTTCTCTTTTCTTTTTGAAATCAACAAGTAATTCATATTGTCAATAACATCATTCAAGTTATAAAAACTTTTATTTATTTCATCAATGTGCTTTTTTGTTTCTGTAATTATATAGTTCCCATTAATATCTAATGTAGCAATACTAAATACATTCCCTAAAATTCTACAGACCAATTTTTCAAAAGAAAGGATTTCCAATTCAAGTTTGTAATTATTTTCAAAATAACAAGAAACCATTGTAGCAACTATTCCTGTCGCCGCCCCTACTAAAATTGCAACAATAAAAACAGATATCGTCTCATGTAAAAAAAGTTGTGCAACCACCGCCAATACTACTAATGAAACACTAATTATAAGATACGTAATTAAATTTTTCCTATATGGCATACTATTTCCCCTACTTCACAGTACTAATCTTCGTAATACTTAATATCTTGTCTTGTAATTGGATTATGTGTTATGGATATTCTATTTACTATATATAAATCCGAGCGTATCGCTTCACAGTCTTTAGGATTAAAAAAGACGTAGTTTTCACCCTTAGAATCTAATGAACTCTTAAAAATTATACCGTCAAAGCCCATATTTGCAAAGTGCCCTGCCAAATATTGTGTAAAAGAATAATTATGCCCTATATTATGTGGAATCGAGAATTCTTCCGCAATTTTTCTTAATAAATCGGTTAGTAGTTGACTTTCCATATCTCGTTCCATTTGATTGGCTTTAATATTCGTCAAATCGGCAAAAAAAAGGTCTTTTTTCACAACAAATTCTGCTATGGAAATTTTTTCATTTATGGTAGGACGAAGTTCATAAACAACCGTATTTATATCCTTACAGGTATAAAGGTATGATATTCCTTTCCCATTTAAACGATTTTCAATAGCGTATTTTGCAGGTGGTGCGCCGGAATCATTTTTTGAATAACCTTGAAAATTTGTTAATACATCGTATTGCCACTCTTCGAACTGCTTGTTTGTCGATACAACATCTTCAACATCAAAGATTCTTCCTCTAAAGAAATTACTTCCTTTAAGAATTTCATAACCAAACAATAAACGATTATCATACAACAGGTCTAACAATTTACATTCATAATACCTATTAACTTTGTTAACCTTGTTTTTCCATTTAAGAAACTCATAAGATAACTCTTTAAGGTTGTTGATGCTTCTCATATTTTTCTCCTTTGTTATTTGCTAGTTTTAACTATACTTTTTGTTGCTTCGATTTTTGAATCGGCATACAAAACCACGTCTTTAATGACGAGTTTTTGTATTGCCGATATATAGTTTTTCATAAACTCATAATCTGGAGCATCACCTTTTACTGGCAATTTAATATTAAGTGCGTCTGCATCTTTGGCATAAAAATTATGTCCATAATTAAATTCGCCCGTATGTGCTGCCTTGTGAATTGCTGAAGTTACAAATATTGCCGCTTTAATCGGAAGCATTTCCGTATGAACTACGGCAACGTGGTCATCTGCTCCATACCTATAATTACGATATTTTGCAGAACCGAACATATCTATAGTAGTTGTATTACTTTCAAAAATCTCAACTTTATTTCCTATAAACGCCGATATGCCTTCGTCTGCTTCACCTGCGGTTACAAAAGGTAATGCACCTATAATTCTATCATCGCTTTTTAA
>JAZOMU010000031.1:0-8974 GCA_045654125.1 Christensenellaceae bacterium | reverse complement strand
CATGAACGAGAAGATTGCCATCATTATCGGCATCATCCATTTCATAATCTTTTGCGTTTGTGCGCCTTGGCCATCAACCGTTTGAAGTTCCATTTGCGCCTTTTGGCTCTTGCCCATTACTACTTGCATTAAGAACGATATGCCTGCAGTTAACACTACTAAAATGAAATATCCGTTCGGTGCGCTCTTTTCAAATTCTAACTTTGCAGTTAGCTGTTTATATCCTGCTTCCTTAATATCTTTCTCTGAAGAATAACCATGCGTTGACTTAAATGATTCCCACGAATCAACTACAGGATGAGCCATAGCACTATCTGCAACCCAAATGTTTTTAACCCACAAGAACTGCTCGTTTTCAGCACGGAAAGTTTCAGCCGATTTTTCTTGACAAATATCTATTAAGAACGCTTCAGCCTCCATTTCGCCTGCTTTAGCAAATTCAACCCATTCTCCGTCTTTGCTTATTTTTAACTGGTTATTATATTCGTTTGCTAAAGGATTATCGCTCTTTAAGTTATTCCCAACAACTTTTATGTCAGGCGAAGAAAACTCTCCACTACTAGCAACGATAGGATAACGATATTCTATATAACTGTTAGTTGTTCTAACAATGAAATATTCTATTCCTGCTTTCACGTCACTAGACAACTCAATGTCGTGCGTGTATTCTGCATCTAAAACGTCTACTGCGTTATCTTGGTCGTACTCAGCCTTTAACGCATTGATATCAATAACTAGCTTACCATCTTCATCATAGGTAATGTAGGTATCATCTACTTCCATACCACTGTAAATTACGTTATTGTAGCTTTGGCTCATATTGTAAAAATACTGTTGGTTTTGGAATTTTGAGTAGTTTGTAAACGCATTGATAGCAACTATAAAGATAACAAGCGTTAAAATAGTGGGCAAGCATGCGCCGAACATAGAATAACCATTCTTCTTATAGAGCGCCATCATTTTTTGGTTGTAAAGTTGCTTATTATCAGCGTACTGCTTTTGTAATTTTTCAAGCTCTGGGCGCATTTGTTCCATAAGGAGCGAATTTTTGCGCATAGAAGCTCTACTGAAAAAATCAAACGGTAAAGTAATAAGCTTTAATAATACCGTAAACAAAACAACGCCGAGAGTAATCGACGAGCTTATTTGTACAAGCCAAAATATTACGTCTACCAAGAAACTGCCAGTGGCAGGTTTTTGAAAATTTATAAAATCAATCATTTAATACACCCATTTAACTACGCTTTTTTTATCAGGCACGGGGTCAAACCCTCCTTTTACGAAAGGATTGCAACGCAAAATGCGTTTTAACCCTAAAAAGCAACCGACAAAAAAGCCGTGCTTTAAGATTGCCTCTAGCGTATACTGTGAACACGATGGCAAGTACGGGCAAACGCCTTTCGATAAATATTTTTGATAAAACCTGATTAGTTTTACGCCTATCTTTTTTAGCATAGTCCTAAATTATTCCGCCTTTTTTAAAGATATATTCCATACTCTCTTTAAAACTATCAAGCGAATAGTTTTCACTAACTTTCGGTATAAAAACAAAAAAGAAGTTTTGCCGTATTTCCGGTGTAAAACTTCTAAAAGATTCCCTAAGTAGCCTTTTTATCCTGTTTCTCGTTACGCTTCCACCGTGCTTTTTGCTTACGGCATATCCTACCTTTAGCTCCTTTGATGGAAGGTAAACGAGCGTTATGCAAGATGAATATAGCCTTTTTCCTTTATTGAATACCAGATTGAAATCTTTTTCTTTTTTTAACCTGTAATCAAAGGTCATACAGCTTGTTGTTAAGCAGAAAGCTTATGACGACCCTTGTTACGACGTCTCTTTAGAACGTTCTTTCCTGCACGGGTTTTCATTCTCTTTCTAAATCCGTGAACTTTGCTGGTTTGTCTTTTCTTAGGCTGGTAAGTCTGTTTCATTATAGTTTTCTCCTTATTTTTTGAGTAATTTTATCTTTATTTTTAGTTTTTCGAGTGCGCGCGTTAGCGCAAGCCTTTATATTGTATAGATATTTTCCCGTTTTGTCAACTTTTTTAAGCGTTTATTCTTACTGGTAATACCAAATATAAGAAACTATCGTCTGCCGTTGCCGTTATTATGCACGGGTCTATGTTGGTGTTAAGGTTTAGGTTAACGTAATCATCGCCTATAATCTTAAGATATTCGGATATGTATTTGCCGTTAAACGCTATGCTCATATCCTTGCCGTTTAAGGTTATCATTACGTTTTCGTTTACGTTGCCTACTTCTGATTTAGCAGAAACGCTCATCATTTCTTCCTTAATATCAAACTTGATAACGTTATATCTATCGTTTCTTGCAACGATTGATGCTCGTTCAATACTGTTTAAGAGCGCCCCCCTATTAACTATTACCGTGTTGGTAAAACTGCTTGGCAATATGTGGTTATACTTAACGAACTCCCCTTCAATTAGCCTTGATGCAAGCGCAGTGTTTTCTACTTCTACAAACAAGTTGTTCTTTTGTAAATATACTTTTAAGGTTTGTTCTTCCTTTTCTAAAATTCTTACTATTTCAAGTAGCGTTCTTGCAGGGATAACTGCCTTCATATCCGTGCTTGCTTTAACTTGCTTTTTAACCACAGCCATTCTAAATCCATCAAGCGCAACTGCAGTTAGCTCGCCGTTAACTATCTCGAACAAGCAACCTTTAAGAATAGGACGGCTATCATCTGATGAACAAGCGAATACCGAACGCTCTACTACCTGTTTAAAATCTAAAACGGAAATTTCAAAATAGTCGCCGAGTACGTCCTTTTCAATCTTGGGGAAGTTATCAGCAGGGAATACTTGAAGTTCACTTTCGTTATCAGAATACTTTATTTGCAACTGACCATCGTAAAGACGGCTTAATTCTACCTGCTCTTTTTCAAGCTTTTTAACGAAATCTACAAAATACTTACCTACAACTACCGTTTCACCTTCCATTAAAACGTCTGCCTTAATAGTCTTTTCAATGGTGAGTTCGGTATCGGTTGCAGTCAACGTTAAACTATCGCCACGCGCACAAATTTTAATACCTTCTAATACGGGGTTAGCCGCCTTTACTGATAGCGCTTTGCTTACCTTTAACACTGCATCTGATAAATCAAGACCGTCGCAAATAAGTTTCATATCTTTTCTCCAAAAATTTTCTTTTTTTTATCTTTATTATTATACAATAATAATAACAAAAAAGCAAGGGAATAAAAAAACAAATTTTCCCTTGCTTTATAATTGTTAACGTTTTGTTTTATTACCTTGATAAATACACCATTAAAACTGCAATATCTGCTGGTGAAACACCTGATATTCTGCCTGCTTGGCCTAGGTTTTTTGGGCGAATTTTATCTAGCTTTTGCCTAGCTTCTATTCTTAATCCCTTTATCTCGTTATAATCGATGTTTTCAGGAATAGCCTTTTCTTCAAGTCGCTTTGCCTTTTCTATTTGCTCTAATCCCTTTTCTAAGTATCCTGCATACTTGGCATCTATCTCTACGGTATCAATAATTTCTTGAGAAATCCCATCGAAACCACCTAGTTTTTCACTTATCTCTTTTAACGGAATACTGCGCCTTACCATATCGGCTTTAGTGATTGCACCCTGTGGCTTGCTAAACCCGTACTTTGCCAAAAGCTCTTCTGCTTCTTTAGGCTTAACGTTTCTTTGCATTTCTTCGGTGGCTTTTTTATACTCGGCTTGCCTATCTAGATATCTTTGATATCTATCGTCCTTAACAAGCCCTGCTTTCCTACCCTTTTCGGTAAGCCTAAAATCAGGGTTATCTTGCCTTAAAACTATTCTGTATTCTGCACGGCTGGTCATCATTCTATAAGGCTCGTTTGTGCCTTTAGTAACTAGGTCGTCTATTAACACGCCTATATAACCATCATCTCTACCCAAAATCAACGGCTCTTTGCCCTGCATTTTTAGTGAGGCGTTTAGCCCTGCTATTAAGCCTTGTGCCGCAGCCTCTTCATAACCACTAGTGCCGTTTATTTGCCCTGCCGTGTAAAGATTTTCTATTCTTTTATATTCTAACGTGGGATAAAGGTCAAGAGAATCTATGCAGTCATACTCGATTGCGTATGCGTAACGCATAATCTCGCAGTTTTCTAGCCCTTTAACCGTGCGATACATTGCCTTTTGTACGTCGTGTGGAAGTGATGACGACATACCCTGAACGTAAATCTCGTTGGTGTCTGCCCCTTCCGGCTCTAAAAATAATTGATGGCGCTCTTTATCAGAAAATCTTACCACCTTATCTTCAATAGACGGGCAGTATCTAGGACCTGTGCCTTTAATCATACCACTGTATAATGGCGAACGGTGTAGGTTAGCCTTTATAATCTCGTGTGTTTGCTCGTTTGTGTAGGTTAAATAACAGGGCGTTTGCTTTGTTGGCACGCGCTCACTCATATAACTGAACGGGTACACGTCCTTTTCCCCTTCTTGAATTTCTAAAACAGAAAAATCTATTGTTCTTGCATCTACTCGTGCCGGTGTTCCCGTCTTAAATCTACGAATTGAAAACCCTAACCTCATAAGGTTTTCTGTTAAGCCGTTTGCTGCAGATTGAAATCCGTTTGGCCCACTGTTTTGTCGCCACTCGCCTGCAATAACCGTTCCGTTTAAGTATACACCCGTGCAAACTACTACAGCCTTACACTCTAATATAGCACCGTATGCAGTTACTACCCCACAAACCTTTCCGTTTTCCACTAAAATTTCCACGGCTTCGCCCTGTAAAATTTTTAGGTTTTCGGTGTTTTCTAGCGTGCTTTTCATAAGCGCGTGGTATGCGTTTTTATCTTCTTGCCCACGTAAAGATTGTACGGCTGCGCCTTTACCACGGTTAAGCATACGTATTTGTAATAATGCCTTGTCGGCGTTGATTCCCATTTCACCACCAAGCGCATCTATCTCGCGAACGATTTGCCCTTTTGCCGTGCCACCTATAGAAGGATTGCACGCCATAAAAGCTATGCTGTCTAAATTGAGTGTCAGCATGGCTGTTTTCATACCTGTTCTTGCTAAAGCTAATGATGCTTCAGCACCAGCATGTCCTGCGCCTATAACGACAGCGTCGTATTTTCCTTCCAAATAAGTGTTCATAAAAAGTTATACCGTTTAAGTTTTTTAAGTTCAATTTTATTTTTTCTTTTTGTCAAATACGTCAAAAAATAACCAAATAAAAGAAAGGACGAGAATTAAGTATCCTATACATTGAAATATTAGTAATATAACACTACCTATTATTTTCAAAACTTTCATTTTTCTACCTAAATTTTGGGTGAGATTAACCTTGCTGGTTATCGAAGTCAAAATGCAGAGCAGTAACGCAGTATTGCGAAGTATATAACGATTAAAATTATTGCTTGAGAATCATTTTCTTTATATCGTTAACTTCCGTAGCTAGTTTATCGCTCATTTTAATTAGTTCAGCTACTTTATCACGAGAATATAAAATAGTTGAGTGGTCACGCCCACCCATTGCTTTACCGATTGTTTCTAGTGGAATACTCATTAAATCGGTTATAAGATAAGCACAAATTTGGCGTGGAAGCACAATTTCTTTGTTCTTCTTTTTAGAAAGCACGTCTGCCTTGCTAACTTTATAGAAAGTGCAAACTCTATTTATAATATCGTCAGCTTCTATTTCTATTTGCTTCTCGCCTGCAGATTCTTTTAGAGCTTCGTCTACAAGTTCAATCGTTATAGGCATTTCGTGCAGTTTAGATGCAAACAATACTTTGTTTAACTTGCCTATTAGCGAACGGATATCCCCGTTATCATCCATTTCGGCAATATAGCCTAACACTTTTATATCAACTACGCTCTTTTTCTCTTCAGCTTTTCTGCGAAGTATTGCGATTTTTGTTTCTAAATCGGGCGTTTGAACGTCTGCTAAAAGTCCCCCTTCAAAACGGGTGCGCAATCTTTCTTCTAAAACTTCTATTTCCTTTGGTGGACGGTCTGAAGTTAATACAATTTGCTTATTTTGAGATACTAACTCGTTAAACGCGTGAAAAAACTCTTCCTGCGTGCCTTGTTTTTTATTTAAGAACTGGATATCATCAATAAGCAATACGTCAACGTTTCTATACTTACGCCTAAAATCCATGCCGTTGTTTCTGCCACGGCTAATGCTTTCAATAAATTGGTTAGTGAATTGTTCGCAGGTAGAGTACAAAACGTTAAGCGATGGTTTTCTAACCTTTAAGTAGTTGCAAATTGCCATCAAAATGTGCGTTTTTCCAAGCCCAGTGCCACCGTAAATGAATAACGGGTTATATGCTTCACCAGGGTTTTCAGCCACAGCTTTTGCAGCAGCGTAAATAAATTCGTTAGATGGCCCTACCACGAAAGATTCAAAAGTAAATTTTGGGTTTACGGGCGAACCAACGCTTTCAAACTGCGCGCGCTCGTCTTCTTCGTATAGTTTTAAGTATTCTTCGCGTGAAGATGCTACCACTGCTTCAAAATCCGAAACGATTGTTTCAGATTCACGAATAGCTTCTCTAATTCTCTCGCCAAGGCCTGCTGATAAAGTATCAGCAAACAGTTTGCTAGAACAACCAAGAATAATCTTGTTGCCGTGAATATCAACAGGGCGCACCTGCTTCATAAAAGTATCGTACATTATGGTACTTATTTTTGTTTTTATTATTGGAACTATCACTTTGTTCCAGGTTATTTCGTAGTTTTCCACGAGAATTACCCCTTATCTTTTTTTATTTTTGTTTTTCATTTGCTTTTTAGGTAAAACTTATTATATAATATTTTTAAATTAAAATAAAGTTAAAAAGGCTGTATTTTTTAAAAATTTATTTTTTTTATAAGTTTTATTTTATGTATATAAAGTCGCTATTTTTACGCAATTTCCGTAATTATACTCAAGAAACGCTAGAGTTTTCCAACGGAATAAATATTTTAACAGGCTCTAACGCACAGGGCAAAACTAACGTGGCAGAAGCAATCTTTTTTCTTTGCACAGGTTACTCTCCACGCGCCAACCGTGATAAGCTCGTTATAAAAAATGGTTCGGATAACGCTTTTATTAATGGAAAGGCACAGTCTCTCTACGGCGAAGTTAGCGTGGAAATAGAATTTGATAAATCTGATAGAAAAACTATTTCCATTAACGGCGTAAAAGTAAATAAAATTGGCGAGTTAATGGGGAATTTTAACAGCGTTTTCTTTAACCCTGCAGAATTAAAGCTCGTTCAGGAAAGTCCTGAAGATAGACGTAGATTTTTAAACATTTCTCTATCACAAATGAGTAAAAGTTATTTTTACGCACTTTCTCGCTATAATAAAATTTTATCCCAGCGCAACAATTTACTTAAAGACCCGGATGAATTTTTAATTAGAGAAACTTTGCCCGTTTGGGATGAGCAACTCTCTATTCAAGCAAGTAAAATTATAAAAGCTAGAAACGACTTTTTACAGGTTTTAGCACCGATTGCAGAAGAAAAACATAGCCTGCTTTCAGGTGGAACGGAAACACTTTCTATGAAAACTGAAAGTGGTTATTTCGGCACGGAAGAAGAAATTGCCTTTTCTTTAAAAACTGATTTAAAAAATAACCTTACTCGCGATATAAGGTTAGGGTTTACTTCTATAGGACCACATAGAGATGACGTTAAGTTTTCTCTTAACGGTGAAGACGTTAAAGTTTTCGCCTCACAAGGTCAACAAAGAACAGTTGCACTATCATTAAAACTTGCTGAAACGGAAGTTTTTTACTCTCGTTTTAACGAATACCCTATTCTTATTTTAGACGACGTTTTAAGCGAGCTTGATAGAAAACGCCAAAGAAAACTTTTAGCTTCAGTTAAAGACATACAAACAATTTTCACTTCTACCGATTTAGATAGGTCAATATTTAGAGCCTATGAATATAACCGTATAAAAATCGTAAACGGCAGTGTAGATAGAAAATAGTTTAATTTATAAAATTGTTTTTTTGAATAGGTCTTTTTTAAGACCTATTTTTCTTTTTCCTGCTTTACATTTTTATTATATACCTGTGTTGTTAAAAAAATCAATACTTACTGACAGCTATTTTTAATTTTTTTTATCAGCTAATAACTAGTAAAAATTTATAATTTTATTGATTTTAGGGTAAACTTATGATACAATAAATAAAAATAAAAAAGGTTAATTATGAAGATTACGTTAAACCCTGATGAAAAAATTGTTAACTCTATAAAGGAAGGACTTAAGCGCACGGGTGGATACTGCCCTTGTAGGTTAAAAAGAACGGAAGAATATAAATGTATGTGCGATGAGTTTAAAAAACAGATTGCTGACCCTGAGTTTGAAGGGTTTTGCCATTGCCTACTTTATTATAAATCTAAATAATAACTAAAAATTTATTTTTTAATCAATTTAATATAAAAAGGAGAATTTTTATGGAAATAACCTTAACAAAATATAATTTTACTGACGAAGTTATTGAAGCTGACGTGCCTGTGATAGTGGATTTTTGGGCTACTTGGTGTGGACCTTGCAGAATGATAGCCCCTATTATTGAAGATTTAGCAAAAGACCTTTACGGAAAGGTTAAAGTTGGTAAAGTAAACGTTGATGAAGAAATGGAATTAGCCGTTAAATACGGAATTGAATCTATACCAACAATTTTATTATTTAAAAATGGAAAAGTGGAAAATAAAATAATCGGCTTAAGTACAAAGGAAGAAATATTAGCTAAATTTGATATTTAATAAGATTTACAAAAAATATTCTTTTCGCGCGAATTATTGATAATGATTTTTTTAAATTTAAATTTTAAATAATATTATTCGTATTAGACATTGTTAATATTGTTAAAATTAGTCAAAAATATAATATTTTATTAAATAATTTACTGTTTAATAAAGTGTTAAGAAAAAGTTTATAAAAAGTTAACAAGTTAATAAAAAAACTATTTTTATAGAAAAAAATAGATATAAAATATTA
>JAZOMU010000030.1:0-32459 GCA_045654125.1 Christensenellaceae bacterium | reverse complement strand
ATGGTATTGGCGTAACTACTGAAAACCTTAAAGATGCTGCTGCTGGCGAAAACGCTGAGTGGACTGATATGTATGCACGCATGGAAAAAGAAGCAAGAGAAGAAGGTTTTACTCACATTGCAGATTTGTTTGCAGGCGTTGCTAAAATTGAAAAAGAACACGAAGAAAGATACCTTGCTCTTCTTAAAAACATAGAAAACGACACGGTATTTAAAAAGAACGAAAAATCAGTTTGGATTTGCCGTAACTGTGGTCATATCCACGATGCAAACGAAGCACCAGAAGTTTGCCCCGTTTGCGCTCACCCCAAGGCGTACTTTATGCTTAGAGTAATTAACTACTAATCTAAATTATGAAATTAAAAAGGCACTCACGCGAGTGCCTTTTTTGTTTTAAATGGGTTCTCTCCCCAATATTGAATCAGTAGTTTCCTCATAAAAATCAGCAAGTTGGCATAAAGCTTCTAAAGATAATTCTCTTTGACCATTTTCATAACGACAATATGCTTGTCTTGAAATGTTTAGCACTTTTGCAACTTCATTTTGCGTTAATTTCTTTTGTTTTCTTAATTTTTTTATATTTTCACCTACATTCATATTGACATGTTACCACTTTGGTGCTATAATATACATAAAAGCACCATATTGGTGCATAAACAAAAATATACAAAAGCATAAAATATGGAACTTACTTTTGACAACTTACTAGGAACGCTTAAGCGATTTATATTTTTTATCATTATTATAACAGTAACCACTGCAACAATTTTTACATTATGTTCGAAATTATTTAATAGTGGCAATTTTCAAGCAGAAGCAACTCTTTATTGTTCAGCCAATGACATTAATTTTAATATTGTAAATATAAAAAGTGATAAAACATTAGCAAGGCTTTCTGAAAAAATTAACGGAAAATATTCAATTAGCACAAATAATCTTGAATCGATGATTCAAGTATCAAATAGCGAACGCGACTCTCTGATTATTGTTAAAGTAAAAAATCCCGATGGCAACACAGCTTATTGGATTGCAAAAAATCTTATTGATATAATCATAGAGTCAACAGAAACTTTTAAGAATTTATTGGTTATAAATCAACCGTCTATTGTGCCAAGCGATACTAGTAACATAGTACAAACTACTGTTATTGGTGGAATGATAGGCTTAATTTTCTCAATTCTTTGTGCCATTATAATTTCTACTAAAATTAAAACAGTTTATACTCGCAAAGATATAGAAAGCAATTTAAACATTAATATTATTAGTGCTATAAGCAAAAACACACATAAACAAGAACTTGAAATTTTAAGCCTTTACGCTATGAAGCGTTCGTTTAATAAAAACTCTAAAGTAATTGCCGTAGCAGATATTTGCAATAATTATTATAACAAACGCAAAATTATGCGTTATCTTAAGAAAATTATAAACATAAACAGTGACGATGCCCCTACAGCACAGTTTCTTGCCTTAGCTATTGCTCAAAAACGAAAAACCGTATATGTAAACGCTAAAGACACTAAACAAAATTTTTACACACAAGACGCATTTGACACAAAATCTACATTTTCAACAAAAAACCTTTCAGTAGTTAATGCCCTTGATAAAAACGGCGATTTACAAATTGAAAAAACAACACGACTACTTAAAACTCTTAGAGAAAAGTTTGATTGTGTTATTGTAGACGTTAGTAGTATAAACGAAAACTCAAAAGCACTTACGATTCATAACATAGTGGATGGTTATATATTAAACGTTAATGCAGGCAACAACAATTTAACACAAATTAATAATGCTTTAAACGCATTAAATAAACTAGAAGTTGACGTACATGGCATAATTCTAGCTAATGCAAAAAAATCTGATGTATTTGTAGCAGAACCTTGCTAAAAACGCAAAACAATAAAAGCAAGTTTTTGTTATAACTATTTAAATAAAACTTAAAGACACTCTATTCGAGTGCCTTTTTTGTTTATGCTGGGGTCCAGCCCATTTTTTGACCTGATAAAATATGAATATGTAAGTGGAACACAGTTTGACCTGCATCTTCGCCTTGATTTATTACTAAGCGATATCCGTTGGTTAAGCCAAGTTCTTTTTCTAGCTGTGGAATCTTTTTTAAACATTCTTTTACCATTTCGCTTTGCTCGCTCGTCATTTCTGCTAAAAGCTTAAAATGGCTTTTTGGAATACAAAGAAAATGATTTTTTGCCTTTGGGTCAATATCTTTAATGATAATCATATTCTCATCTTCATACATTTTGGTTGCAGGTATTTCCCCTGCTATAATCTTACAAAACAAACAGTTTTCCATATAAAATTGCTCCTTTTACTTAGTTTATAATCTCGGCTATAGCGCCGTCTTTATAAGGTTTAATCAACTTTACTTTTCTTATTTTTCCGTTATCAATAAAATCCTTTACGTAAATCCTTACGTAATTACCCGAATAACCTTCGGCATACCCGTTCTTAATTTCTTCAAACAACAATTCCTGCTCGCTGCCTATTAGCGATAAAATAAACTCTTCTTTTATTTGATATTTCTTTTTTAAGAGTTCATCTTGTCTTTGCTGTTTGACTTCACTAGGCAAATCTTTCATATTATAGGCTACAGTGCCTTGCCTTGGCGAAAAAATAAAGGGATGAATATCAGAAAATTTAACTTTATCTACAAAATCTAGCGTTTCTAAAAAGTCTTTTTCCGTTTCGGTTGGAAAACCTACGATTATATCGGTGGTTATCCCTGCTGTTGAAAAATATTTTCTTATTAGATTAACTTTTTCTAAATATTTTTCAGTAGTATAATGTCTATTCATGCTTTTAAGCACGTTATCTGAGCCAGACTGCAAAGATAAATGGAAATGTGGCGCAAAATCCTTTAACTCTTTTAAGGCTGTTAAAAATTCTTCGTCTATAACGTTAACTTCTAACGAACCAAGTCTAATCCTGCACGGCAGGTCTTTAAGTTCTTTAATTAGGCTTGCTAAATTTTGCCCTTTATAGTCGTAAGCTGAAAGATTTATTCCGTTGATTACAGCTTCTTTAGGTGCAGTCAAAATGATTTCTTCCCTTACTTTTTCTGGCGCACGGCTACGCGTTCTACCACGAAGATACGGTATTATACAATAACTACAAAAATTATTACAGCCGTCTTGAACCTTTACGTAAGTTCTTTTCCTTAGTGTTTTTACAGGCTTTAATTCTTCAAAGTCCGTACTTTGTGGAGAGATTTTAACACCACTTTCACCTAGCATATTTAATATCTCGTTTTTATTAAACACGCCCGTTACTAAAAATTCTGCTGATTTTTGGCTAAACGAATTGCAGTTTTTTTCACTTGCACAGCCTGTGTAAATTATTTTAGCGCTTGGACTAAGTTTTTTTATTCTACTTGCCGTTTGGCGTGATTTTTTTTCAGCCTCTGCCGTTACTGCGCAAGTATTAACTATGTATAAATCTGCAGGAACAAGTTTATCGCTAACTTCGTGCCCCATTTCGATAAGGCCTGCAATCAGCGAATCGCTTTCACACTCGTTTACCTTACAGCCAAGAGTAAAGACTACAACTTTCATTGTTATATTCCCTTTTTCACAACGAGAGCTGACCACTCGCCCTTAATTTTTTCTTCTACAAAACTAAAGCCAGCGTCTATATAGGCTTTTCTTACGCTAGGTAGTTTTTCTACAAGTATACCACTTAAAATTATAATACCATCATCTAATAAGTTTCCACCAATAAACGGAGCAAAAGCAATCAATACTTCTGCCATAATATTGCAAGCGATTATCTCGCCCTTAACTGAATTATCATCAAGAAGATTTTTAAGCAACACCGTGCCGTTGCTAACACCGTTTAAGCGCATATTATGTTCAGTTGCCTTAACAGCGCACTCGTCAATATCGGTCATTATAACCTTTTTTGCACCTAGCTTACTAGCAGTTATACCTAAAATACCACTACCACACCCTACGTCTAGCACGGTATCTTCTTTATTTACGTATTTAGCAAGCATTTCCACACACATAGAAGTGGTCTCGTGTTCACCTGTGCCAAACGCCATATTAGAATCAAGCAAAATCTTTATTTCGCCTGACTTTTCTTTATAATCTATCCATTCGGGAACGATAACCACCTTGCCGATAGGTATGGGCTTAAAATGTTCTTTCCACTGCTCGCGCCAAAGGTCGCCGTCTATTTCTCGCTTTACCGTTTCTAGTGAGCCTAAATCTAATGGGCTTTGCTCTTTCATGTTGGATAAATCACGCTCTATCAATTTTAGCATTTCTCTTGCAGATTCTAAAGGCAAGTACCCTTTAACGAGCACGGTTTTATCGGCACTGAAAATGCTATCGTCTGCATAATCCCATGCCCTACCTTCGTTAGCTAGCTGAATTACGTCTTGAACATCAGAAATAACCACACCACTATCGGTGTAGTTCCATAAAACGTCACTTACCAATTCGCCACCTAAATGTGTGGTGGTAACTGTTAATTCTATAAATTTATTCATACTTTAATTTTAATATTTTTTATTCGTTTAGTCAATGAAAAAAGGCTAAATTGTTTTAGCCTTTTCGTTTATAAATAATTTTTATTTCTCATACGGGTTTTGTCCGTACATACTTTCAACGTTGTTTTGATATTGTTTCATTTGTGAACACTGTTTTATTTCCGTTTCTTCTTCAAACTGCTCTAATAGTTTCTTTTGTGATTTTGAAAGGCGAGATGGAACTTCCACAGTTATTACTATATAAAGGTCGCCTATGCCACGGCTAGATTTTATGCCCTTACCACGCACGAAGAACACTTTTCCACTTTGCGTACCTTCGGGTATAGTATAATCCATTGTCTCGTCAACAAGTGGAACTTTAACCTTTCCACCAAGAGCTGCCGTCTTAAAACTAATAGGGACTTCTGCGTATAAATCAAAATTCTTTCTTTTGAATATTTTACTTGCTTCAACCTTCATCACTATAATAAGGTCGCCAGCAGGTCCACCATTTTTACTAGCTTCGCCAAAACCTACTTTCCTTATATAGCTACCAGTATCTGCACCAGCAGGTATATCTACTGTAAGTTTAGTGTTCTTTTTAACGTATCCACGCCCGTTACACTCAGTACAAGGCTCGATAATCTTTTTACCTGTTCCTTTACATTCGTCACAAGGGCGAACTTGTACGGAACGAAAAAAACCATTGCTTGTAGCGTATTCTACTTGACCTGTTCCACCACACTTTTCGCAAGTTTTATAAGCCGTGCCGTTTTTTGCGCCCGTGCTTTTACAGGTTGAACAAGGCTCGTTTCTAGTATATACTATTTCACGACGGCAACCTTTAGCCGCATCTAAAAAACTTAAAGTGAGTTCTACTTGAATATCTTCGCCCTTGGTTTTTGTTTGACGACGAGTTCTGCCACCACCGAATCCACCCATGCCACCAAAAATATCGCCGAAGATATCTTCAAAGCCACCGAATCCACTAAATCCACCAGAGCCACCGAAACCACCCATGTTTCCGTTGGGGTCCCCGAAAGTGTCGTAATTTTTTCTTTTCTTTTCATCAGACAAAACTTCGTTTGCTTCATTAAGCTCTTTGAACTTTTCTGCAGCAGCGTTATCGCCGGGGTGCAAGTCTGGGTGACATTGCTTTACCTTTGACCTATACGCTTTTTTAATTTCATCTTGAGTGGCGTTTTTTTCTACGCCTAATATTTTATAATAGTCTTTTGCCATAAGAGTCCTTTAATTATTTTCAGATGTTTTTTTTGTTACCAGCTTTTTTACGCAATTTTTTGCGTATATCAAAACGATATATAGCCACACCACAAGAAACGGTGCTAAATGAGTCTGAAAGTAGCGCTATTGGATAGAAATATACTGCGCTGTTTACTACCCAAAGCGACATATGTATAAATGAAATTAAGCGATATTGTTTATCGTTTGTTACAAAATACGCAAATATCCCTACAAACCCTGCTAAAATTGCAAACATATTTAACCACGAAAAACTAAATAATGAAGTCCAAACTACAACTGCTATTTGCAGAGCCAAGAAAAAGTATAGCCAAAACATACTTTTTGCCCAAGCACAAGTATCTCGTTTCATGAATACCAAGAATCTAACAACGCTCATGCCACAGGTTATAGCACTAACTAAATTGCCGTAAAGTGCAAAATATAAGGTCCAACAAATACACGCAATCGTTACCATGACGAACATAGTTTGGCGCTTTTTTGCTTGATATTCTAACACTTTACATAATATTGCAATAACGCCAAAGGCATTTAGTATGATATCATACCAAATGCCAAGCGAATTACTTAAATTGTTTGTAATATCCGTTAGTGAAATTAATAAGTTGTGCATTATCGTTTAATTTGCATATAAGAACAAACCAATTTGTTTACTATTGATGGAATTCTTCTCCACCAGTTGCTCCACCTTGAGCGTTGGGGTCACCGTTAGGATTTGCCTGTTGATAAATCTTGCCAAAAATTGCTTGTGATTCGTTAGAAAGTTTTTCAGTTGCTGCAACAATTCTATCATTATCTTTGCTTTCAAGCTCAGTTTTAGCAAGCTTAACTTCTTCTTCAAGTTTCGCTTTATCTTCTGCACTGATTTTGTCGCCTAAATCTTTAATAGATTTTTCGATTGTGAAGATAAGTCCATCTAGCTTATTTGCATTATCTACTACTTCTTTACGCTTTTTATCTTCTTCTTCATACTGTTTAGCTTCATTTACAGCCTTTTCAATATCAGCATCAGAAAGGTTTGTTGATGAAGTAATAGTAATATTTTGAGTAGTACCTGTGCCTAAATCTTTAGCTGAAACGTTAACTATACCGTTTGCATCAATATCAAAAGTAACTTCGATTTGTGGCACGCCACGTGGAGCTGGAGCAATACCGGTTAGCTGGAAGTTGCCAAGCGTTTTATTGTCTTTTGCAAATTCTCTTTCGCCTTGTAAAATATGAATATCTACTGCCGTTTGGTTATCAGCTGCCGTTGAGAAAACTTGAGACTTCTTTACGGGAATAGTAGTATTTCTTTCAATTAGTTTAGTACATACACCACCAAGCGTTTCAATGCCGAGTGACAACGGCGTAACGTCAAGAAGAAGCACGTCTTTCACTTCGCCAGATAGTACGCCACCTTGGATAGCTGCACCGATTGCTACGCATTCATCTGGGTTAATGCCCTTGAAAGGTTCTTTACCAGTAACTTTTCTTACTTCATCGATAACTGCTGGAATTCTTGTAGAACCACCAACGAGTATAACTTTATCTATATCAGAATATGAAAGCCCTGCGTCTTTCATTGCGTTTTGCATTGGAACAACGGTCGCTTGAACAAGGTCTGCAGTAAGCGCATCAAACTTTTGTTTAGTAACGTCTACGTCAAGGTGTTTAGGACCTGTTGCATCAGCCGTGATAAACGGTAAGTTTACGTTGGTTTTGTTCATGCCAGAAAGTTCGATTTTTGCTTTTTCTGCTGCTTCTTTAAGTCTTTGCATAGCTAGTTTATCGTTAGAAAGGTCAAGACCTTCTTTTGCTTTGAATTCAGCAACGAGATAATCCATAACTCTCTTGTCAAAGTCGTCACCACCGAGCATATTGTTGCCGTGTGTTGCTAAAACTTCAAACACGCCGTCGCCAATTTCCATAATAGAAACGTCAAACGTACCACCACCAAGGTCGTAAATAATAACCTTTTGCGTTTTGCCTTCCTTATCAAGCCCGTAAGAAAGTGCTGCAGCCGTTGGTTCGTTGATAATACGGAGAACGTTTAAGCCTGCAATCTTACCAGCATCTTTTGTTGCTTGGCGTTGGCTATCCGAAAAGTATGCAGGAACGGTAATTACTGCATCGGTAACCGTGCCACCAAGATAGCTTTCAGCATCTTTTTTGAGTTTGGTTAAAACCATTGCTGAAATTTCTTGTGGAGTATAGCCTTTGCCATCAATATCCACCTTATAGTTTGAACCCATATGGCGCTTGATTGAAGCAACCGTTCTATCTGGGTTAGAAACTGCTTGGCGCTTTGCTACCTGACCAACTAATCTTTCACCGTCCTTTTGGAAAGCTACTACTGACGGAGTGGTTCTAGAACCCTCTGCATTTGCTATTACCACCGGTTCACCGTTTTCCATAACGGCTACGCACGAGTTTGTTGTACCTAAGTCAATACCTATTGTTTTCATATATATTTACTCCTTTATTTTCTATTTTACTACGCTTACTTTTGCGTATCTTATAATTTTTTCTTTCTTTCTATATCCCTTTTGGAACACTTGTTTTACAGTATCGCTCTCTTCCCCATCTTCTGCAGGAACCTGCATTACTGCTTCTGCTACGTTAGGGTCAAAAACTTCTCCAATCGGGTTAATTTCTTCCACTTCTAAACTTGAGAGCGTTTCGTTAAATTTTTTCTTTATTCCACGAAGCCCTTCTTCTGTCTTTTCATCAAGACCTAGTGTTAGTGCCCAATCGAGATTATCACCAACTGGCAAAATTTTTACAATCACACTAGCTATACCTTCGTTAAACGCTTCTTGCCAGTTCTTTGCCGTTCTTTTCTTATAGTTGTCAAATTCAGCAACGTTCCTTACCCATTTATCTTTATATTCTTCTACTTGGGCCTTTAACTGCTCTATCTCGGTTAAAAGTTGCTCTTTTTCATTTTTCTTTGAAGATGTTTTTTCTTTCTTGTTCTCGTCCATTTTTCAATCCTTTACTTTTTATTCGTTAGAATATCTTCTAAAATCTTGCCTACGCCTTCTAGCACGGAAACTACCTTTTGATAATCCATACGAAGTGGGCCTATTACGCCGTAAGTACCGATTTTTACTCCACTTGCCGAATAAGTTGCAGTAACAAGCGAGCAATCGTCTGGCATTTCCTTGCCATCTTCTCCACCAATTTTTATATTGATTTCTATATTATCACTATCGTTAGCAAGTAAATCAACTAGCTTATCTTTGCTAGTAACAACAGATAAGAAATTCTTAACCTTTTGCGAATCGTTGTATTCGGGTTGGTTTAATATCTTGCCCTGCCCTTCCATTATAACTTCGCCATTTTTATTAGCGATGTAATCTTCAATTGCACTCATTACGCTTTCAAAGATTTCACGATAACCTGCGAATTCTTCCCTTACAACGTCTGCAAGTCCAATAATTTCCTTAAACTCTTTACCGATAAATAGCTTTGATATGAGCTTGCTTGCTTCTTCTATCTGGCTTTCACTCATAGTTTCAGGAATTTCTATAAACTTATCGCGAATAAGCGTGTTTTCCGTAACAATTAAAAGCAATGCTTGGTGTGGCTTATACCTAAAGATATCTATTTTAATTATTTTTTCCTTATCACTCGTTTGCGTGTACGCTACCGAAGTGTAATCCGTTAAATCTGATATAACCTTTACTGCGTTTTGAACTACCCTTTCTAAATTATCGGCGTGGTCCTTAAACGCATTTTTTATAACCCCAACTTCCTTTTGCGTAAGCCTACTCTTGTCCATAAGCTCGCTTACGTAAAGTTTATAAGCTTCAATCGACGGAACTCTACCACTACTAGTGTGCAGTTGTGATAAAAAACCAAGCTCTTCCAGCTGGGCAAGTTCACTCCTAACCGTTGCAGAACTGATATCTGTCATATACTTTTCAGTTATGCTTTTACTCGATACAGGTTGCGCCGTAGAAATATAATCGTCTACGACAATCTGAAGTATTTTCTTTTTTCTGTCGGAGAGTTTCATCCTTCCCTTACCTTTGGCACTTTTTTTCTTTGTTTGTTAGCACTCTATTGTTTTGAGTGCTAACTTTTTAATAAATTGTACACTTATTATTAGTCTTTGTCAACCCTTTTACGCAAATAAAAATAAAAAAAATTAAAATACTTTTAAAAAAATAAAAAGCGCGATAAATCACGCTTTTATTTTTTATATTTTCTTGTTCATTTTGCTTTTAATTATTCTGTTCTCAACGCAACTACAGGGTCTTGTTTCGCCGCTTTTCTTGATGGAATTATACCTGAAAGCACGGTTAAACCCACGCTTAAAGCTATCATAATAATTGCTGATGATATTGGCAATGTCATAATTGAAAAACCTGCTAACTTTCTAACAATTATATTTACTATTAGCGAGATAAAGTAGGTAAACCCTACACCAATTAAGCCAGAACCTAAACCGAGCACGAGCGTTTCTGCGTTGAATAAGTTAGAAACGTCTCTTTTTCTACCACCTAGTGAACGAATAACGCCTATTTCTTTGACCCTTTCCACCACGGATACGTAGGTTATAATTGCTATCATAACGCAAGATACAACAAGTGCTAGCGAAGTAAATGAAACAAGCGCAATAGTTACTATATCTATCATTGAGTTAATCATATCTATTATCAATGAAAGAGTATCGGTATACTTGATTTCTTCACGCTCGCTTGCCGTTAATGTTTTGCCATTGACTATTATGTCCCCACCTTCGTTCCAAGCGTCTAGATATTCAGTAACTAAATCTTTAGTGGTAAAATCAGCAGGATAAACGCTTATATCGTTTGAAATAGCCACACCACCTACATTACGTGCCGAAAGCGTGAAATAATCATTTAGGTTTGAACTAGAAGAACCTCCCCCTACGCTCGGAAACATACTCATCATACTACTCATAAGGTTGGTTTCTCCCACAAACCCCGTTGCTTCTTTAACTTGTGGAACAATATTATCAGATGGATTTTCATCGTATAAGAATTCATACTTATAGCAGATACCCATAGGTGTCTTATTTTGCATCATACTTACAAGCGAACGGCCATTTTCCTTTTCGTAATTATTTAAGAAGGTTGAAATTTTACTTGGGTTTTCTTGTTCTGCATTGATTATCATTTCTGCAAGCGCTTGCGTATAGTATACGCCTGCCTTTAAGCATCCATAGTTAATTTCTTCTTTAGTTTCTAAAATACCAACTATCTCAAATTCCATTCCGTTACTAAACGTGCTATCTACTTGATATTTATAAGTATACGGATTTATCGGATTAGTTTGTTCTTCAAAAACAACGTCGTTTGGATAATAAGTAAATGTTTTACCTAAAAGCTCATCATACGTGAATTCTTTTTTATCTAAATTAGGATTATAGCTTGGGTCGGGATTATTAGGCGTGCTTACTGCACGATAAGCTATATTCATAAACTCTTCTTGAGTGTAATAACCTATCTGCGCTAGCGTTAGGTCGGTAATAGCGCGATCTTTGTTCACCACTATCATTATCTCATTTGCTTCGTCTGCAAGTTCACCTTTTAACACCTTGTATTGCGTCTTAATATAGTCATTATCAGCTGGTGCCTGCATAAACGTTGCACCAAGCTGAGTTATTAGCGAGGCTTGTTCAGCATATGCCGTTTCTTTCATAATGCTTGTATATATATTCTTTATAGCTGATATAGATACAGTTTGGCTATGCTCAGAATTTCGCTTAAATTCAGTATAAATATTATTCGTTATATCTATGCCATAATCCACCTTAAACACTGCATAACCTTTAGGCATTGAAAGCACGTAATCAATATAGTCTTGCGTGATATTGTTTTTTACAGCAATTTTATTCATTGTGTCAAAGGTTTTAGCAAGTTGCTCCATTGATGCATCTACGTTAACGTAGCCTTCTTTCTTAATAAATTCTATTTTGTCACCAAGCGACATGTCGTTCATTATGGAATCAAGGTCAAACGCTGTTTCTTGAATAGTTATGGGATTGCCTGAAAGCATATCGTCTTGCATACTTGCAATATATCCACGAACGCCACTAGACACTGCAAGCACTGCTGATATGCCTATAATACCAATAGAGCCTGCTATTGAAGTTAGGATTGTTCTATTGCGTTTGCTGAATAGATTTCTTGCAGAAAGCTTAAACGCCGTCCACCAGCTCATTTTGGCTTTAGATTTCTTTTCTATTTTATTTTTTGATATAACTTTGCTTTCTTCTATTTCTTCCTGCTCAGTATAAGGGTTTGTGTCTTCTACAATTTCTCCGTCAACAAGCCTTATGATACGATTAGAATATTGCTCTGCAATTTCACCGTTATGCGTAACCATAATAACTAGTTTGTCTTTGGATATCTCCTTAATCAAATCCATTATTTGAACGCTAGTTTTACTATCGAGTGCCCCCGTAGGTTCATCTGCAAGTAAAATATCAGGCTCGTTAACAAGCGCACGTGCAATAGCTACCCTTTGACATTGACCACCAGAAAGTTGATTTGGGCGTTTATACTCTTCACCTTTTAGTCCAACTTTTTCAAGTGCTTTAAGAGAACGTGCAACGCGTTCTTCTTTGCCAATGCCTGAAATAGTTAAAGCAAGTTCAACGTTGCCTAAAACCGTTTGGTGTGGAATTAAATTATAACTTTGGAAAATAAAGCCTATGCGATGGTTGCGATAAATATCCCAATCCCTATCGCTAAAGTTTTTAGTGCTTTTTCCTGCAATAATCAAGTCGCCAGAAGTGTATTTATCTAGTCCACCAACAATGTTAAGCGTGGTAGTTTTACCACAACCACTAGGACCTAGAATTGAAACAAACTCGCTTTTTCTAAAGGATACGCTTAAACCTTTTAATACTCTTATTTCCCCGTTTCCAACTTTATAATTTTTGGTTATGTCTTTTAACCTGAGCATCTTCTACTCCTAATTAGTTTTTATTATTATACTCTTTTTACCTTAAAAAATTGAGACTACCTACTAAATAATATCCGACATAGCCGTAACGAATTCGGTTACATTGTCAATATTTAGTCCTTCTAAAAGTCTTGCCTGTTCATACAATACAACTGCATAATTTTTAAGCTTTTCTTTATCGGTTGTAAAAATATTTTTTAAGGTGTCTAAAATTTTATGATTAGAACTAATCTCTAATACCTTTTCAGCTTTCATCTTGCCATCTGCGTTAGGCATAGAATTAAACACCTTTTCCATCTCAATAGAAATATCGCCAACAGCCGTTAAGCATACGGGATAAGAAACAAGCTTTGCCGTAAGCTTAACTTCTTTTACCTTGTCACCTAAACTTTCTTTTATTGTAGTTAAGATATCCTTTAGTTCTTCACTCTTTTCTTCAAGTTCTTTTTTCTCCGACTCACTTTCTAAGGAAAAATCTGCTTCTGATACAGACTTAAACTTTTTACCATCATAATCCATTAAAATTTTAGCAACGAATTCATCTACGCCGTCTTTAAAGAAAAGTATTTCATAACCTTTAGAAGCAGCTTTTTCTATCTGTGGAAGTTTAGCTATTTTTTCATAGCTTTCCCCACACGCGTAATAAATATCGTTTTGGCCATCTTGCATTTCCTTTACGTACTCAGCAAGAGTTACTAGTTTTTCTTTCTTGCTTGAATAGAACATCATTAAATCTTTAAGCTTATCCTTATTCATGCCAAAGCCGGCATAAACGCCGAACTTAATAGAAAGCCCAAACTCAGCAAACATTTTTTCATAAGTTTCGCGCTCGTTTTCCATAAGCTTTTTAAGTTCTGATATAATTTTCTTTTCCAAACTAGTAGCTATTGCTTTTACTTGTCTATCCTGTTGTAAGATTTCTCGCGAAATGTTAAGAGAAAGGTCAGAAGAGTCCACTATACCTTTGATAAACCCAAAATAATCAGGTATAAGCTCTTCACATTTTTCCATAATCATAACACCGTTACAATATAGTTTTACGCCTTTTTTGTAATCTTTTGAAAAATAGTCGTAAGGTGCTCTTGATGGAATATAAAGCAAAGTGTCGTAAGTAACAGAGCCTTCGATTTTAGCATATATGCCCTTTAGTGGGTCAGCAAAATCGTGGAACTCGTTTTTATAAAATTCCTTTAGACTATCATCGGTAACTTCAGCTTTCGGCTTTTTCCACAAAGGCACCATGCTGTTAAGCGTTTGAATTTCTTGATATTGTTCATATTCAGGCTTATCGTCTGGCGTTCCGTCTTTCTTTCTAGAGCGAGTTACTTCCATTTGAATAGGATAACGAATATAATCAGAATATTGTTTTACAAGCGAACTAATTTTGTATTCTTCTAAAAAATCTGAATACTTAAAGTCGTTTGAGTCTTCTTTTAAGGTCATAACTATTTTCGTTCCAAGCCCGTCTTTTTCAGTTGGAGATATCGAGTAGCCTTCTACACCCTTGCTTTCCCACTTGAACGCAGTATCACTCCCATAAGCTTTTGTGTATACTTCTATTTTATCTGCAACCATAAAGGCAGAATAAAAACCTACGCCAAACTGCCCAATAAGCTCGTTATCCGTCTTTTTTTCGTTTTCTTTTTTGAATGCTAGCGTGCCAGACTCAGCAATAGTGCCAAGATTTTTTTCTAAATCCTTATCGGTCATACCTATTCCGTTATCTTCTACCGTTAAAGTGCGCGCCTTATGGTCTACACTAATTTTAATCTTGAAATCATCAATAACCTTAGTGTCAGTTAGCGAAATAAACTTTAACTTATCAATCGCATCACTTGCGTTAGAAATTATTTCACGAAGAAATATATCTTTATTTGTATAAATAGAATTTATCATTAAATCTAGTATTCTTTTTGATTCGGTTTTAAACTGTTTCATAATTAACTCCGTATTTTTAATTTAGCACTCTCGCACTAAGACTGCTAATAATAATTATATACTTTGATATTTATTTGTCAACTATTTTACATTTAAAATGTAAAAGTGCCGTGAGAATTTTCCCACAGCACTTCAATTCATTAGTCGATTGCGATGTTCTTTTTGGTTATTTCCTTTTCTTTCTTTTTTGGAACTAATATCTCTAACGTGCCGTTAAGGTATTTTGCCTTCACGTCTTCTTCAGCAATGGCATCACCTACGTAATAAGAGCGCTTGCAAGAAAAGTTCCTTTCTCTTCTAACATAATTTTTATTATCTTGCTCTTTTTCTTCTTTCTTTGCTTCAACCGTAAGATACCCATTTTCTAAATTTAAGGAAATATCGTTTTTATCAAAGCCAGGCATATCTATAGCCAGCTCGTATGAGTTTTCCGTTTCCCTAATATCCGTTTTCATTGCAGAATTTTTCACGCCGTAAAATGTAGGCTTAAAAAAATCATCAAAAATGTCTTCAAATAAGTTAAATCCTAAATGGTTGTTCCCGTTTGTTAAATAGTTTTTCATATATACATCTCCTTTTAATTTTTAGCACTCTTATTGTTTAAGTGTTAGCACTCTCTATCGTCGACTGCTAATTTAAATTATACATAGCTTTCTTTGATTGTCAAGTAATTTTTAAAACTTTTTATAAAAATTTTTTAATTAGTTTTTGCAAACAAAAAATGCATAAGAATACTCTTATGCATAATTGTTAACAATTTTTTAGTTTTTATACTATTTGATTTTTTTTACGATATATTCTGCGTAAAGCCTAGCAACGTTTATACCAGTTACGCTCTCAATTCCACCGATAAACGCGTTGGAATTAACTTCACAAACGAAAGGCTTACCATTCTCACCATACAACAAATCCACCCCGCAATAATCGAGCCCTAAGATTTTTGCACATTTTTCAGCTGTTTCCTTAAAAGCTGGCGATAAATCTATTTTATTACCACTACCTCCACGGGCTACGTTTGAACGAAAATCTTGGGCATTTTTTCTTTCCATTGATGCTATTGCTTTTCCACCAATAACTATTACCCTTACGTCTACACCCTTTTTAAATGGCAAATATTCTTGGAATAAATGTGGTTTTAGTTTTATATCTTCCATAATTGTTAAAAGTTCTGTTTTACTTTTCGCAAGATAAACGCCCTTTCCCATAGAGCCAAAACTCTCTTTAACTATCACTGGCAACCCTAATTTTTCAATAACGACATCAGCATCACTTTGTTTAATCACACAGTCTTTAGAGTAGCATAGCGCCCCCAATAGCGTTTTAGGGATATTTACGCCGTTATTTGATAAGGCTATATAAGTTTCACCCTTATCATCACATTTTCTTACAGCGTTATGAGAGTTAAAGAGTTTTACGCCTGATTTTTCCAAAATAGCAGAAAGATATTTATCTTTATCTAAGTAAACTATAAAATCGTAAGACAAAAGTGACGAACTTAAACCCCCGTCACTTATACTAGCTCTTAAATAGCCATCATCAATTATATCGACTTTTGCACCAAGTTTTTGTAGTTCCGTTTGCATTCTTTCAGCTTGATAAACGCTCTCTTTGGGAATACGATAACGGTTTATTATAATTGCACCTTTCATAACACCACAACTATAATTATACAATATTTTAACCTGTCAGTCAATACAGTTTTTAAAAATTTTGGTGTGCTAAATTTTTGCATTTTCTATTGACAAGTTAATCGACCTATAGTAAAATAAAATCAGGAAATCCAAATAAGGAGTTAAAAAATTCGGAAATAAAAACGGAGGTGCAGACCATTGAACAGTGAACCAATAAATTCATCTACACCGAGCTTGATATTTTTAGGGGTAAAAATTTAAGTTAACACACTTTTTAAGTATAGTAGCATCGTAAAGAAGGTGCACTGATACGGATATAATCAATTTACAGATTGGTGTTTGAGCTATTCTCTCGGAGAAAAGTTCGGTGTAGCAAAACTTAATATCTACTTAAACACAAAACGCCTGTGGCAATCAACCACAGGCGTTTCTTTTTTATCTTATTATTTGGTTTGTTTTTAAGTTTATTTTTAAGATTATTATTAAAATTATAAGTTTTTTCTAGTGTTTTTTATTTTAAAACAAGCCTGTAATTACACCCTTTTCATCAACGTCTATTCTTTCGGCTGATGGTACTTTAGGAAGCCCTGGCATAGTCATTATATTTCCTGTTAGCGCAACGATAAACCCAGCACCAGCAGAAATTTTTACCGAACGAACGGTTATCTTAAATCCAGTAGGTGCACCAAGCTTAGACATATCGTCTGAGAAAGAATATTGAGTTTTTGCAATACAAACAG
The DNA here is from genome assembly GCA_045654125.1 of Christensenellaceae bacterium. Lineage (GTDB taxonomy): Bacteria > Bacillota > Clostridia > Christensenellales > Borkfalkiaceae > UBA1259. Next base: position 15,478 of record JAZOMU010000030.1, on the reverse strand, counting down.
GAACTTTATCAAAGCCTAGCTCCTTAAGTTTTGCAATCTGCTTTTTCGCTTCATCAGTGAATATAACGCCTTCTCCACCATAAATTTTAGTGCAAACGCTTTCAATCTTGCTTTCAATACTTTCGTCGTCTTGATAACTAAAGGTAAAGTCGTTTTGCTCATCGCATAGCCTTACAACTTCTTCTGCAAGTTCTATTCCACCATTACCACCATCTGCCCACACCGTAGAAAGCACAACGTTTACGCCAAGCTCCTTACATTTTTTGATAACCAATTCAATCTCGTTATCAGTATCTGTAACGTAGCGATTTATAGCCACTACTGACGGAAGTTTGTAAACGTTTTTAATGTTATTTACGTGCCTTAAAAGGTTTGGTACACCTCTTTCAAGAGCGCCTAAATCTTCATTATTTAGTTCTGTTTTTGCAAGACCACCGTGCATTTTTAACGCCTTTATAGTTGCCACGATAACCACAGCATTTGGTTTTAATCCAGCAAGCCTACACTTAATATCAAGGAACTTTTCTGCGCCTAGGTCTGCGCCAAACCCTGCTTCTGTAACAGCGTAATCGCCAAGCTTTAACGCCATTTTTGTCGCTAAAACTGAATTGCAACCGTGGGCAATGTTGGCAAAAGGTCCACCGTGAACAAATGCTGGCGTACCTTCTAAGGTTTGAACAAGATTTGGCTTTAATGCATCTTTAAGCAATGCCGTCATTGCTCCATGAGCTTTTAACTGACCTGCTGTTACAGGCTTTTCATCATAAGTATATCCTACTATAATATTTGCAAGCCTATTTTTTAAGTCGGTTATAGAATTTGATAGACATAATACTGCCATTATTTCCGATGCAACGGTTATATCGTAGCCGTCTTCTCTAGGAACGCCGTTAACTCTACCACCCAATCCATCGGTAACAAAACGGAGTTGACGGTCGTTCATATCAACGCAACGTCTCCACGTAATGCGCCTAGGGTCTATATTTAAGGCATTGCCTTGGTAGATATGATTGTCAAGCATTGCCGCAAGCAAGTTGTTCGCAGCGCCTATAGCGTGAAAATCGCCAGTAAAGTGCAAATTGATATCTTCCATGGGAATTACTTGCGCCCAGCCACCACCTGCTGCGCCACCTTTTACGCCAAAAACAGGGCCTAAAGACGGTTCACGCAGTGCGACTATAACCTTTTTCCCAATTTTTCTTAACCCATCGCTCAACCCGATAGTGGTTGTGGTTTTTCCTTCGCCTGCAGGCGTGGGATTTATAGCCGTTACAAGAATTAACTTGCCATTTTTACGCTTACTTTCATCAATGAGCGAAAGGTCTATCTTTGCCTTGTTGTTGCCGTACTGTTCTATATATTTTTCATCAATACCTGCAACCTTTGCAATTTCTAAAATATGTTTTGGTGTTACGCTTTGCGCTATTTCAATATCGCTTAAATGTGCCATTTAAGTTTCTCCTACTACTTGAAATATTTTACAGCTGATTCAAACATTTTTATATCGAATTCGCCCGGAACGTTCTTATATAGTCCGTTACCCGTTCTTTCAGAGTGCCCCATTTTACCGAATACTCTACCATCAGGCGAAGTTATACCTTCAATTGCAAGCACTGAGTTGTTGGGGTTAAACTTAATATCATAGGTGGGCTTACCGTTCATATCAACGTATTGCGTTGCAATTTGTCCGTTTTCTATTAAAGTTTTTATAGTTTGCTCGTTAGCAATAAATCTACCTTCACCGTGAGAAATTGGAACGGTGTATACTTCACCAACTTCCGTGCCCGAAAGCCATGGCGACTTGTTTGATGCTATGCGCGTTCTAACTAGCATTGATTGGTGACGCGCAATAGTGTTAAAGGTAAGCGTTGGCATATCTTCGGTTACAGTATCAGTTATATAGCCGTATGGAACTAAGCCAAGTTTAATAATTGCTTGGAAACCGTTACAAATACCACCAACTAAACCTTTTCTTTCGTTAAGTAATTCGTTTACGTTTTCTTTGATTGCCTTATTTCTAAAGAAAGCAGTTATAAACTTACCAGAGCCATCTGGTTCGTCCCCACCAGAGAAACCACCTGGTATAAATATAATTTGGCTATCTTTTACCTTTTTAGCAAAAGCATCTACTGATTCTTTAACGTCTTTTACGTTCTTTATAACGAAAATTTCCACGTCTGCACCAGCTCTAGAAAAAGCTTTTTTAGTGTCATATTCACAGTTAGTACCTGGGAATACTGGAACTAAAACTTTTGGTTTAGCAAACTTTGTAGGCGATACTACCCTATCAGTAGCATTATACGCTATTTCAGGTATTTCACCTTTTGCCGTTTCCACGTCGTTACACTTGAACACGCTCTCTAACTTATCTTCATAAGCATTCAAAAGCTCTGAAAGAGTTATGCTTTGACTGCCAAAAGCAATCTTTTCTTCAGCAGTAGTTACACCGATAACTTTAGCCTTGTCAACCTTAGTACCGTCAGCCAATTCAAGCACGAATGCACCGTAATTGTAGCCAAAAATATCCTTTAGTTCTAAATTGCTAAATTCAAAGCCGACGTTGTTGCCGAACGCCATCTTCATAATTGCTTCAGCCAGACCACCATAGGTAAGGGTATATGCTGAAAGTATTTTCTTTTGGGCGTTAAGGTTTTCTATAATGGCAAAGTTATCCATTAAATCGTCAACGTCTACTAAACCGTCGGCAGTCTTTTTAGTGGTAAGCATAACAACCGTACTACCTGCTTTTTTGAATTCAGGCGTGATAACCTTATCTAGATTATCAGTTGTTACTGCAAAAGATACTAGCGTAGGTGGAACGTCTATATTTTCAAACGAGCCACTCATACTGTCCTTGCCACCTATTGCCGATAGTCCTAACTGCTTTTGTGCTTTAAATGCACCTAGTAATGCTGAGCAGGGTTTTCCCCAACGGCTTGCATCTTTGTTAGGCTTTTCAAAATATTCTTGGAACGTTAAATAAGTATCTTCAAACGTTGCACCAGTAGCAATTAACTTACATACGCTTTCTATTACAGCGTAATATCCACCGAACATTGGGCTTTTTTCTGCTATGAACGGGTTATAACCCCAACTCATAAACGAACATGTATCAGTATCAGCATTTTCTACTGAAACCTTGTTTACCATTGCTTGAATAGGCGTTCTTTGGTTTTTACCACCGAACGGCATAAGCACGGTGCCTGCACCAATAGTTGAGTCAAAGCGCTCAGATAGTCCACGCTTAGAGCAAATATTAAGGTCGGTAGAAAGTTCAATTATTCCCGATTTAAAGTCAGCAGGAATTTGCTTTTCGCCTAATAATTGCTTAACGATTTTAACAGCCGTCTTTTTCTCTGCGCCGTTAGAATTTAAGAACTCTCTTGAAATATCTACGATTGTTTTACCTTTCCAAGTCATTTTAAGTCTTGCATTATCGGTAACGATAGCAACGGGCGTTGCTTCTAAGTTTTCGCTCTCTGCAAGCGCGATAAACGTTTCAACGTCCTTTTCTTCTACTACCACTGCCATTCTTTCTTGAGATTCGCTAATTGCAAGCTCGGTCCCATCAAGGCCATCGTACTTTTTAGGAACTTTATCAAGGTCTATATTAAGCCCGTCTGCAAGCTCGCCGATTGCTACCGACACGCCACCTGCACCAAAGTCGTTACAGCGCTTAATTAGTCTCGAAGCCTGTTCGTTCCTGAATAATCTTTGTAATTTTCTTTCTTCTGGGGCGTTACCCTTTTGAACTTCTGCCCCACATGAAGATAATGATTCTAGGTTATGAGATTTTGATGATCCAGTTGCACCACCACAACCATCTCTACCAGTTCTACCACCGAGTAATATCACAACGTCGCCTTTAGCAGGAACTTCACGGCGAACGTTCTTTTCGGGTGCAGCAGCTATTACAGCGCCTATTTCCATACGCTTAGCTACGTATCCATCGTGATAAATTTCGTCTACCATGCCTGTTGCAAGACCGATTTGGTTACCATAAGAAGAATATCCGTTTGCAGCAGTAGTTACGATTTTTCTTTGTGGAAGTTTACCCGTTATAGTTTCAGATAATGGTTTTAATGGGTCGCTAGCACCGGTTACGCGCATTGCTGCGTAAACATAGCTTCTGCCAGATAACGGGTCACGAATTGCACCACCAATACAGGTTGCAGCGCCACCAAATGGCTCTATTTCCGTTGGGTGATTGTGGGTTTCGTTCTTAAATAGTAACAACCAGTCTTCTTGTTTTCCACCAACGTTTACCTTGATTTTTACAGTACAAGCGTTAATTTCTTCAGATTCGTCTATCTTGGGAAGCTTGCCTGTCTTTTTATGGTAACGAGTTGCAATAGTGGCTAAATCCATTAGGTTAATTGGTTTAGTTCTGCCAAGTTCCTTTCTAGTTTCAATATAGTCGTTATAGATACTCTCGGCAAGTTCATCTTCAAACTCTATCTTTTCGATAGTAGTTAAGAAAGTGGTATGACGGCAATGGTCTGACCAATAAGTATCAATCATCTTGATTTCAGTAATAGTTGGGTCCCTTTCTTCAGTCTTAAAGTAAGCTTGCAAAAATTTAAGGTCGTCTAAATCCATTGCAAGACCTTTTTCCTTTAGGAAATCGCCTAGTTGACTTTCGTTATAGGCATTAAACCCAAAAAGTGTTTCTACTGATTCGGGAAGTTCATAGCTCATTTCAAGCGTTTGCTTTTCAGCTAAATCAGCTTCTCTACACTCAACTGGGTTGATAACGTATTTCTTAATTGCTAAAAGTTCTTGTTCTGTTAAAGCACCACTTATAGCATATACCTTTGCAGTTTTAACCACAGGACGATTACCTGCTGAAAAAAGCTGAACGCATTGTGCTGCTGAATCTGCACGCTGGTCAAACTGACCTGGCAGTGGCTCAACTGCAAATACGTAATCTGCAGTAGGTAGTTCGGTAAAGGCATCATCTATTTGTGGTTCAGAAAATACCGAATCGATACAATTATCAAAAAGTTCTTTATCAATATTCTCAACGTCGTAACGGTTAACAACTCTTAAATCACTAACGCCTTCAATTTTTAATAGGTTTTTAATTTCGCTAATTAAAGCCTTTGCTTCATTTGCAAATTCTTTCTTTTTTGCTACGTAAATTCTATATACCATTATTTTTTCTCTCCGTATGCTTTCAGTGCGCGTTGACCGATATCAGAACGGCAGTACGCGTTTTCAAAATGAATTTTTGTCGTCTTTTTGTATGCTTTAGCAATGGCTTTTTTAAGGTTAGAGCTTACAGCCGTTACGCCTAACACTCTGCCACCGTTTGTTAAAAGTTTTCCGTCTACAAGTTCTGCACCTGCTACAAAAATGTTTTTGCGACTAGTCTTAAAGGTTATTTCATAGCCCTTCTTATAAGAAGCAGGATAGCCTTCGCTTGCCATAATTACGCAACAAGCAGATTTGTTTTTGAACTCCACCTTTATTTCGGCAAGGCTTTCGCTAGCTACTGCCTGCATTATTTCAAATAAATCGGTTTTTAAAAGTGGCAATACTACCTGAGTTTCAGGGTCGCCAAATCGGCAGTTGTATTCTATAACCTTTGGGCCTTTAGGGGTAAGCATAAGCCCGAAATATAGACACCCCTTAAAAGTTCTGCCTTCTTGGTTCATAGCGTTCATTGTGGGAATAAAAATTTTATCCATACACTCTTTTGCTATATCGTCAGTATAATATGGGTTTGGAGCAACCGTACCCATACCACCAGTGTTCAAGCCTTTATCCCCATCAAGTGCACGCTTGTGGTCCATTGAAGATACCATAGGTATCATTGTTTTTCCGTCGGTAAAAGATAATACTGAAACTTCTGGGCCGGTTAAAAACTCTTCTATAACCACGCTACTACCCGAAGCACCGAATACCTTGTCTTCCATCATAGATTTTACAGCAGATTTTGCATCTTCTAAGTTTTCAGCAATTATAACGCCTTTACCTAATGCCAAACCATCTGCCTTAATTACGATAGGCATATCGCATTTTTCTAGGTATTTAATAGCCTGTTCTATATCGGTAAAGGTTTCATATTCTGCCGTGGGTATACCGTATTTTTTCATTAGGTTTTTAGAAAAAATCTTACTACCTTCAATAATCGCAGCGTCCTTTTTAGGACCAAAGCACGGAATACCTTTTTCTTCCAACAGGTCTACTGCGCCAAGCACCAACGGGTCATCTGGCGCTACTACTGCAAAGTCAATAGCGTTATCAACTGCCCATTGAGCTATCTTATCAACAGCTTTTACGTCCATTTTAACCACGGTTGCATCAGTAGCAATGCCACCATTTCCTGCAATAGCGAAAAGCTCTTTTATTTTTTTGCTCTTTTTCAAACTTTGGATAATGGCGTGTTCTCTACCACCGTTACCTACTACAAGTACTCTCATTTTTATCTCCGTTTATTAGTGATGGAATAATCTCATGCCTGTAAAGGACATTACCATATTTCTTTCGTCACAAGCCTTGATAACTAAATCGTCCCTTACTGAACCACCTGGCTGTGCAACGTAGCTTACGCCACTTTTTGCTGCGCGTTCAATATTGTCACTGAAAGGGAAAAACGCGTCAGAACCAAGTGCAACGCCACTGATTTTAGATAGAATTGCTTTCTTTTCTTCACGAGTGAAAAGAGTTGGCTTTTCAGTAAAGTATTTTTGCCATACGCCTTCTTCAAGCAAGTCTTCACACTCTTCTGAGATATAGATGTCTATAACGTTGTTTCTATCAGGTCTACCTAGCGTAGGAAGGAACGGAAGGTTCATAACCTTATCGCTTTGGCGCAAGAACCAGTTATCAGCTTTGCTACCAGCAAGACGAGTACAGTGAATTCTTGACTGTTGACCTGCACCTACGCCAATAGCTTGCCCATTGTGCGCAAAGCATACTGAATTAGACTGAGTATATTTTAGTGTGATAAGCGCAATGATTAGGTCTTGAACTGCGCTTTCAGGAAGATTTTTGTTTGCTGTTACAATTTCCTTGGTTACTAGTTCTCTATCAATCTTAAAGTTATTTCTGCCCTGTTCAAAGGTAATGCCAAATACTTGCTTAATTTCCTTTTCTTCAGGAACGTAATCAGGGTCTATTTGAACTACGTTATAGGTGCCGTTTCTTTTTTGTTTTAAGATTTCAAGCGCTTCAGCAGAATATGCCGGAGCGATTACCCCATCAGAAACTTCTCTTTTGATAATCATTGCCGTTGTCTTATCGCATTCATCTGATAAAGCAATCCAGTCACCAAACGAGCTCATTCTATCCGTTCCCCTTGCTCTAGCATAAGCACAAGCTATGGGAGAATCGTTTAAGCCTTCAATATCGTCTACAAAGCAAGCCTTTTGTTCTATAAGGGAAAGTTTTTCGCCAACAGCTGCACCAGCAGGGCTTACGTGCTTAAAAGAAGTTGCGCACGGCTTACCCGTTGCTTCTTTTAGCTCTTTTACTAACTGCCAAGAGTTAAACGCATCTAAAAAGTTGATATATCCGGGCTTGCCGTTTAATATGGTTACGGGAAGTTCTTTCCCGTTTGCCATATAAATTTTTGCTGGTTTTTGGTTGGGGTTACAACCATATTTTAATTCAAATTCTTTCATTTTAATACTCTTCCTGTGTTTGTTATTTGTTCTTGTTTACGATTATTTCTTCAGCTTTTCCGTCTTGTAAGTTTACTACTCTAACAAAAAGCGAAACTTTATTATCTTCGTTAAGGTTGTTCCATACTATATCAGCTAATTCTTGTGCTGTGTTTGGTAATTTAACCTTTTCTGGTTCACCGTAGAAAGACGGGATAGGATTTCCGTCGCATTCATAAGTGTGAATAAAATGCCCTAATCCGTTTAAGGGGGTATATGAATAGAAATATCTATTGCAAACTTCGGGATTACCGTCCGAACTCTTTAGAATAGACATTTTATAATCAAAATCGCCTGCCTTATAGTTAAGAATTGCTGAAATTCTAGGAGTATAGTTAGGATTATCAGGCTCAAATTCTCTAGTCATAAGCGCTTTATCAAAGGAAAAACCATCGTCGCCATTTTCTTTTATGTATTTGTAAACTGTATCCGTTTGGTCGCCGTTAGTTACAATATCGCTATTTCCACACTCTAGAAACGGATTGTATATAATTAGGCTTGGGTCTGACAATTTGCTTTCATCAAACGCTTTTGTTCTCATACCACCTTCATATCTTTCAAATATACGGTTGCGACTATTTACGCTTCTACCCATAATAAAGTAAGCAATCATAGCACTTTTGCCATCTTGACTTTTACCTACTATAATCCCCCTACCAGGATAACTGTTGGTAGAGAGTAAATCTTTAATTTCGTTTATTCCTTTTACGCTCATTTTTATTTCTCCTTTCTAATAGCCTTACACACTTCTTCAAGCGAAGCAGGAAGTATTTTCCACTCTGCCTGTTCCATTACTCTTTTTTGCAACTTTTCAGGTGTATCGTTTTCTTTTACCTTTACTGCGCGTTGCATTATTATTCTTCCACCATCTGGTATTTCGTTAACGAAATGCACTGTTGCGCCGGTTACCTTTACGCCGTACTCTAGCGCTTTTTCATGCACTCTTAAACCATAATAGCCTTCGCCACAAAAACTGGGAATAAGTGATGGGTGAACGTTAATAATTCTTTCACTATATCTATCGGTAAAATCTTTTGACAGTATACACATAAACCCTGCCAAAACTATAACTTCTGCTTTGCAGTTTTCTAACTCAGCAATTATTTCGCTTTCAAATTCCGATTGGGTTTTACCTTTTTTAGTTACTACTGCCGTGTCTATATGCGCCTTTTTTGCACGTTCAAGCGCGTATGCACCTTCTTTATTTGATATAACCTTTACAAGTTCTCCGTTAATGAGATTGCCTTCGCTTGCAAAGTCTATTATTGCTTGTAAGTTGGTGCCACCACCTGAAACTAGCACTGCTACTTTTACCAGTTCTTTCATTACTAGTTCCCCTCGCAGTTTTTAACAAATTTGTATTTTGATATCTGAGTTAACAATTTCACCCATAACGTATGCGTTTTCGCCATTTGTTCTTAAGATAGAAAGCGCTTTATCGGCATCTTTTTTATCTACAACTACGCACATACCAACGCCCATATTAAAGGTGTTGAACATATCTCTTTCTGAAATTCCACCCACTTTTGCAATAAGATTGAAAATGGGAAGGACCTTAACTGCTGATTTATCAATTTTTGCACCTAAGCCATCTGGAATACTTCTGGGGATATTTTCGTAAAACCCACCACCTGTAATGTGTGATATACCTTTAACTTTAATCTTATTTACCAATGCCAAAATAGGTTTAACGTAAATCTTGGTAGGTGTTAAAAGCGTTTCGCCAAGGCTCTTTCCACCAAGTTCTTCCATTGGCGTTTTAAGGTCTGCTTTTTCTATATCGAACACCTTTCTAACAAGTGAAAACCCGTTAGAGTGAACACCTGTAGACGGAATAGCAATTATAACGTCGCCTTCTTTCATTTTAGAGTTGTCTAAAATCTTCTTTCTATCAACAACGCCCACAGAAAAACCTGCTAAATCGTATTCATCAACAGGATAGAAGCCTGGCATTTCTGCAGTTTCACCACCAATTAACGCACAGCCTGCTTGAACACAACCTTCTGCAACACCTTCCACAATAGATGCAACGCGTTCAGGCACGTTCTTGCCCACTGCAATATAGTCTAAAAAGAATAATGGCTTTGCACCACTACAAATAACGTCGTTAACGCACATTGCAACACAATCTATACCAACCGTGTTGTGCTTATCCATAAGAAATGCAATTTTAAGCTTTGTTCCAACGCCATCAGTACCACTAACGAGTACGGGGTTTTTTACTTTGCCAAGCTTAAATAATCCACCGAAACCACCTATATCCGAACAAACCCCATCGGTTATAGTTCTTTTAATGTGGCTTTTCATAAGTTCTACTGCCTTGTAACCTGCAGTAATATCTACACCTGCTTGTTTATAACTTTCACTGTAACTTTTTTCCATCGTTTACTCCTTCTTACCCTTAATGGCGTTTGGTTTTTTCTTCAATATTTATTTTAGTTTCAAATTTATATTTTTCTTGAGCTACGGGGATTTCCGTTGAATACTTACCATCAAAGCAAGCGTAACAAAAACTATTTTTTCCATCCATAAGCGCAATCTTTTTCATATCTTCTAAATCAAGATATCCTAGCGAATCAACACCGACTATTTGTCTAATTTCCTCAATAGAGTGATTGTTTGCAATGAGAGATTCTCTGCTAGAAATGTCCGTTCCGTAATAACACGGGTACAAGAACGGTGGAGATGAAACCATAAAATGCACTTCGGTAGCGCCAGCTTCTCTCAAAAGCTTAACTACTCTACCACTCGTCGTTCCCCTAACGATTGAGTCGTCTACCATCACTACGCGTTTACCTTTAACTACCGAAGCTATAGGGTTAAGTTTTTTCCTTACTTGGTCTTCCCTATCTTTTTGGTCGGGGAAAATAAACGTTCTGCCGATATATTTATTCTTTAAGAAACCTAATTCAAACGGAATACCAGATTCTCTTGCATAACCAATTGCAGCATCGTTACCCGAATCAGGTATTGATATCACAACGTCTGCTTTTACGGGGTATTTCTTTGCTAAATATTTACCCATCTCTACCCTAGCTTCGTGCACAGGATAACCATCAATCACAGAGTCAGGTCGAGCGTTATATACAAACTCGAATATACACGAAGACATTTTTTTGCTACCCACGTGCTCATCCAAAGAGCGAACACCCATCGCATCAAAAACTACTACTTCGCCAGGCTTTACGTCCCTAACTAATTTTGCGCCGACCGAATCTAGTGCACAGCTTTCAGAAGCGACTACGTAACTACCATCTTCTTTCACGCCAAAACAAAGTGGCCTGAATCCGTGTGGGTCTCTCGCTGCAATTAGTTTTGTCGGTGACATTACTAGTATGCAATACGCTCCTTTAAGATTGTTCATAGCCTTGCAAACAGCGTGTTCAATCGACGGAGCATTTAGCCTTTCCTTTATTATTTCATAAGCAATTACTTCTGTAGCGCCTGTTGAGTGAAATATAGAGCCGTGAAGTTCTTGTTCCGTTCTTAATTGCTGTTTATTTATAAGACTGCCGTTATAGGCAATTGCCATACTACCTTTAACGTGATTAACCACTAACGGTTGTGCATTTGCTATGTTTATAGAGCCTTTAGTACCTGCCCTAACGTGCCCTATTGCAATTTTACCACTGCCAAGCTTTGCAAGTGTTTCTTTATCGAACACGTCACCAACAAGACCTAAGTCTTTATGTGCAGTAAACACACCACTATCGTTAACTACTATACCACAACTGTCTTGCCCACGGTGTTGCAGTGCGTATAAGCCGTAGTAGGTCATGCTTGCAAGATTTTGCTCTTCAGCTGCATAAACGCCGAACACACCACATTCTTCTTTAATTTTTCTCATATAATCGTCTCCGTATGATAATCTAGTTTAAGCACGAAAAGCGAAGAGGATTTTCCCCTTCACTTTTCAAAATTAGTCTTTATATTTTTGATTAATCTCTTCATCTTTTTCAAGAATCTTCGCTTTCTTTTGGTTGCGTGCAGATTGGAGCTTTTCTGCAAGAGCCTTATCTTCTACTGCTAGTATTTGTATTGCTAAAAGCGCTGCGTTTTCAGCCCCGTCAATAGCCACGGTTGCAACGGGAATACCTGCTGGCATTTGCACGGTTGACAATAATGCATCAATTCCCTCAAGAGCAGAAGCCTTAATTGGAATACCGATTACGGGTAGAGTAGTATTTGCAGCTATTGCGCCTGCAAGGTGCGCAGCCTTTCCTGCCGCTGCGATTATAACACCTATCCCGTTATCCCTAGCACTTGCAGTAAATTCCTTTGCTTCAACAGGGGTTCTGTGTGCAGAAAAAATATGCACTTCGGTTTTAACCCCGTAATCTTTTAGAGTGGTTATAGCTTTTTCTACCACTTTTAAATCACTATCACTACCCATTATTACTGCTACTTTTTTCATATCGTGCCTCCTTAATTGGTTAATTGCTAAAAAGTTTGTTAATTTAAAAAATTTAGGGCAGTTTGAAAAAACCAAACTGCCCAGACGGTCGACTTAAAAACTATGTTTTTTACTCCACGTGGTCACCCCACTCATCCGTCAGTTGTAAAAAACCTTTACTTATTAGTTACTATATACATAGTATAACATTTATAAGTTTTCAAAGTCAAATCTTTTTAACCGACTTTCACATTTCCCACAGCTAAAAATTAAAAATTTTTAACCTTTCTTCCAAGTCCTTGGTGCAAACAAAATTAGCATTGGGAATATTTCCAGCCTACCAAATAACATAACGAACGAAAGTAAAATTTTAGAGCATGAAGTATATAGCGCAAAATTACACACTGGCCCTACCAAGTTAAAGCCTGGGCCAATATTTCCTATACACGAAAGCGTTGCCGTAAAATTAGTTATAAAATCATCCACGTCTATGCACAACAAAACAGTGCAAAGTGCCACTATCAACACCCACAAAACAAAATAAGTGTGCGCGTTTCTTTCCGTATCTTTTTCTAAAACCTGCCCTTCAAACTTAACAGCTACAATCGAGCGTGGATGTATAAGCCTTTTAATATCGGCAAACACGGACTTAATCAAGATAACAAGCCTTGAAACTTTCATGCCACCACCAGTCGAACCACCACAAGCCCCAATAATCATTAAAACAATCAGCACTGCTTTTGATAAGGAGGGCCATTTATTAAAATCTACTGAAGAAAATCCCGTAGTTGAACTTATGCTAGTTACTTGGAAGAAAGATAACCTTAGTGCTTCTAAGAAGTTATAGCAAGTTGACAAAATGTTTATTGCTATTGTTATGGTAGCGACAGCAATTATAATTAAGTAAGCGCGCAATTCTTCACACTTAAACGCCTTTTTAAAGCTTTTTATCAACAATAAATAGAATACGTTAAAATTAACGCCAAACAGTAACATAAATACGGCTATAACTATTTCTACATACGCGCTGTTATAGTAAGCAATACTTGTATTTTTCATACCAAAGCCACCCGTACCAGCAGTAGAAATCGCATGTAAAACACTGTCAAAAACAGGCATACCCCCACACACTAAAAGCACAATCATAATAGTGGTCAACGCAATATAAATGCCGTATAAAATACGTGCAGTAAAAGTTAATTTACTAACTAACTTGCCTACCGATGGACCAGGCGCTTCAGCACGAAAAACGTGCATTACACCAGAATCGTATTTAGGCAGGATTGCAAGAATAAATACAAGTATTCCCATACCACCTATATACTGAGTAAACGAACGCCAAAACAGTATGCTTTTGGGCAATACTTCTACGTTTTCAATCACTGATGCACCAGTTGTTGTAAAGCCTGAAACCGTTTCAAAAAGCGCATCAACGTAATTAGGTATTGCACCTGAAATTACAAACGGCAGTGCACCGACTAAGGATAAAATTATCCAAGCTAGCGCAACGATAACAAACCCCTCTTTTGCATAAATGGATTTATCTTTGTTTTTAAGGCTGGACAAAGGCATACCGACAACAATTAAAAAGAGTATCGGAATTAAAAATGCAATATGTGTATTTTCGGCATAACAGATACCAATGAGCATTGGGCAAAGTAGTAAAATTGCTTCAATCAACATGGTTTTACCCAATATGCTAATTACCATTTTGTAGTTCATATTCTATCTTAAAATCTCTAAAAGTTCGGTTACGTGTTTTTCAGTAGTTACGATAATTACCTTATCGCCAACCTTTAGCTTGCTATCCCCACTGGGCAAGATAAATTCATCACCACGAACTATTCCACCAATAAGCACGTCGTCTTTTATAGAAAGACTTTTAAGCGTGGTATCCTTTGCAGTGAAATTTTCGCCTACTGTAAATTCAATTGCTTCAGCTTGTTCGTGAATCTTATATAGGGTGTTTATACCATCGCCACCAATATTTTGGTTTGCGCGTACAAAACGAATAATATCGTTTGCAATAACCGTTCTTGGCGAAACAACTGTATCTAGCCCCAGTATTTTTACCATCTTTAGAATAGAAGACCTATCCACTTTTGTTATAATTTTATCTACACCACATTGTTTAGCGTATAGGGATACGATAACGTTTTCTTCGTCTATACCTGTTAGCGATACGCAAGCATCGGAATTTTTAAGGCTTTCTTCATCAAGAAATTCGTGTTCAGCGCCATCACCCCATAAAACTGTGGCAGACGGAAGTAGTGTGCTTAATTCTTCTGCTCTTTCTTTTTGCTTTTCTACAAGTTTTACCGAAACGCCTGTATCTAAAAGCTCTTTTGCCAAATAATACCCTATCTTTCCCCCACCTATAATAAATACAGATTTTGCTCTAGGTTTAAAAATTTTAATCTTTTTACAAAAAGATATAAGGTCCATTTCTGGGGCAATTATATGCACTATATCGTCTTTTTCAATCTTAAAATCGCCGTGTGGTATATAAACTTTTTCAGCACGACGAACTGTGCCAACTAATATTTTGTTTCCGTATTCTTTTGAAATTTCCTTCAAGGATTTCCCTATTATTGGATTGCCTTCTAAAATTTCAAACTCTACCATTCTTGCCCTGCCACCAGCAAAGTTTTCTACGTTTTTAGCAGACGGGAATTTTAATACTTGTGCAATTTCTTCAGCAGTATTAAGTTCGGGGTTAAAAGCAAAATCCAACCCTAAATCTTTTCTAACGCTTTCCATTTCCTTAAAGTATTCAGGGTCACGAACACGCGCAATAGTTCTCTTTGCACCTAGTTTTCGCGCAAGCACGCAACATAGAATATTTGTCTCATCACGAGAAGTGTTTGCAATAAAGAAATCTGCTTTTTCCACGCCTGCATCAAGCAAAATACTGCGTTCTAATCCACTACCAACAAATCCCATTACGTCATAACGGTTAACGATAGCTTGAACTACTGCAGGGTTAATATCCACAACTGCTATGTCGTGGTTTTCACTAACAAAATTTTCAATTAAAGTTTCGCCTACTTTTCCGGCGCCTATAATAACTAAATTCATACTCTATATATTACCATTTTTTTTAAAAAAGTCAACTGTTTTATAACAAAGATAGTTTTTGACTGTTTTCTAACATAACAGCATATTTGTTTTTTATTGCTAATTTACTTATTTTTATACCAATCCCTAACTGTTTTTTCGTACGTGACTTTGCATTTTATATGCAATAAGGACGCAAGATGCGCCCTTATTTGACTTTTTGTATTCTTATAAATAAAAATTCCCAAAAATATTTTGTAAAGCAAAAGATTTTTGGGAAAAAGGAAAAGCCCGCTGGCTGTCGTGCAGTTTGCTTTTAGCAAACTGCTGACGCAAGGCGGTGCTTTGACGTGGTGGAGTT
>JAZOMU010000029.1:0-94237 GCA_045654125.1 Christensenellaceae bacterium | reverse complement strand
CACGCTCAAGCAAACGTTAAAACCGCGCACGAACAAGGCACGGCTGCTATGGTAAGCGTGTTTATCGATACCTTTATCGTGTTGACTATGACAGCGCTTATCGTTATCACTTCACTTTACGTTAAGAATCCAGAATTAGTTGTCGTTGCTGATAAAAATACTATGGTTGAAACAGCAATTTCTGTTTTGTTTACTAATGCTAATATTGGTTCGCTAATCGGCGCAATTTTCGTTGCCGTTTGCTTGACATTCTTTGCATTCTCAACTATTATCAGTTGGAACTTGTTTGGAAGAATTAACTTTGAATATTTGTTTGGCAAAAAATCGTCGATGATTTATTCGATAATAGCAATCGTGTTCGTATTCCTAGGCGCATTCCTTGGTAGTGACCTTGTATGGAACTTAAACGACTTCTTTAACTATATGATGGTACTTCCTAACGCAATCGCATTGTTTGCGCTTTCTGGAATGGTAATGGCAGAACTAAAACAAAATGGTAAAAAGTCGGCGGTAGATACCCCAAATCAACCGTTGTCAAGCGGAATAAAAGAATAATAAGAACGAAATAAGCGCGGCAAAAAGCCGCGCTTATTTATTTAATAGGTAAGAATAATTTAAAAAATAAAATTTTTTTGTCAAATTCGCTAAAAAGTATTTGACAATATCGTGGATTTTGGATATAATACATAAGCATTTGACGAAAGACTTGTCAAAGTAGCGATATGGCGGCGTAGCTTAGCTGGTTAGAGCGGCCGGTTCATACCCGGCAGGTCGTTGGTTCGAATCTGCCCGCCGCTACCATTCAAAAACAATGGCGCGGAGCGTCGGTAAATATAAAGGCGGAGATTCCGCCGAAGATCAAGGCCCCTTGGTCAAGCGGTTAAGACACCACCCTTTCACGGTGGTAACATGGGTTCGATTCCCGTAGGGGTCACCAAACAAAGTAAAGACGAACCCGTTTCCTTTAGGAGACGGGTTCGCCTTTGTTTTTAGCTTAAAAAAATAATTATTAAAATGTAAAACAGCAAGAAAAACTCTTGCTGTTTTGCTATTTTTAGAACTTTTCACTTGTCAGTAAATATTGATTTTGAGATTTTTGTGTGATAATGTACAGATATGGAGGAATAATTTATTATGAATTTAGAAGAAACAAAGAATTTGGTTTCAAAAATGTTTGATTGTTCTTGGGTTAAGTGGCTGCACGAAGGGACAAAACCAGCCAACAATAATTTTGAGAGAACGTTAAACGCTGTAGTAGGAACAATATTGCCTATTCATTGTGCAAGGTGTTTAAATTTGAACGGATGCTGTTTTGTTAAAACTAAAGCACCCGCAATACCTTTACATGAAAAATGCCATTGCAAATTAATAGATATATCGTTAATTACACCAAAAATTACTTGCCCTATTGAAAAATTTACAAAATATATTTTCGATGGAAGTAAAAGCAAGGGGAAAAAAGAGTTGTTTGAATCTTGGGGATATAGTATAATAGATTCTGAAAATTTAGCTCGGGAATTTACAAGACAAGCAAAACTTAAATATCAATGTGGAGAATATAGTTTAGGTAATTTAGACGCATATGGGCAAAGAATAAGTATAATAATAACTTTGCCTAAAAAGAACGGAACGGGCGAAGTTTCTTTTGTGTCAGGATGGATGGTTTATCCGAATGGCGAAATAATATTAACAACACCTTATGGAGGCAAGTAAAATGAAAATGTATGATAGAGTTAAATTAATTAAAGAAAGAGCAGAATATTTAAAGGCTGGAGTGAAAATTAACGAAGAAGGCATAATTATGGGTGAAAATAGAAATGGGTATATTTTAGTTGTTTTTGAAGGTGACGTGTATCTAGATGCAGATGGTGTATACAAAACGACGGAAATAGACGTAGGAATAAAAATAGAAGATTTAGAGCTGTGTGAGTAGAAATATTGGATATATAATTAACAGTAAAAACAAGGTAAAGGTTATGAGTTCAAACATTTCATTAAAACTTTACAACTTAACATAGCGTCGGACGGCAAACTATCGTTTACTTTCCCCATATCAAGAGGCAGAAACCAATAGGGGTTACCAAGGAAAAGGCAGGTTTGTTCCTGTCTTTCTTTATACAAAAAATCCACAGGAAAAGCCTGTGGACTTTTATTATAGATATCAAAAAACAAAAACCACTACCTATGCTAATGTGTTTTTGTGTGGTGTATTATTTTTTAGGGATAAAGTTTTCAAATATAATATTTTTCGCAAAAGGCCTAATACTTTCGTATTCAGCTTGATTTCTTATCGTCCAAGCGATAACGGGCATGTTTTTAGCCTTACGTTTTTTAAGGGGTAAGCCTGTAAACGAATAGCTTATAAAATCAGGTTTTATAAAAGCATTAAAGCACATATTTTTAAGCACGTAACGGGTAAAAAAGCCCTTGTCGTTTGCGTGGCTTTCAGTACCTAGAACTCCACGGATAAACTCTGGCGCAAGTTTTTTAACTTGCATTAGATAAAATGGGTTAAATGACTGAATAGCAAACTCGCCTTTATAACTTTTAAGGCGATTGACAACTCTATCAATAAAAGTTTTGCTAGGCTGGTCTTTAAGTTCTATCAAAAGTGGTGTTTTATTCTCACAAAGCTCTAATACTTGCTCAAAGGTGGGAATTTTTTCATTACTATTTAAAAGGTGCAATTCTTGTAGTTCAGCTAACGTTTTATTAAAAATTAAAGAATTAACCCCCGTCATTCTCTTTAGGTTCGCATCGTGAAAACTAACCAAATGCCCATCTTTGGTTTGATAAACGTCAATCTCTATCGGATAACCGTGGTTAATGGCGTTTTGGTATGCAGGCAAAGAATTTTCAATAACGATATCGTCCCAAAGCCCACGGTGAGCAATCGGTTTAGTTAAAAGCCAATGGTTAGTTGATAATCTCATTATAACTCCGTTTTAATTTACTTGCAAAAATTTTCACAATAATATATAATCTAATAAAGTTATTATACTATCAATGGGGAACATATGTCAATAGATAAGAAAAACATCAGGAATTTTTGCATAGTAGCGCATATAGACCACGGCAAGAGCACGCTTGCTGACAGGCTTATGGAAAAAACAGGGCAGGTTAGCGAACGTGATATGGAAGACCAGCTTTTAGACTCTATGGATTTAGAGCGTGAGCGTGGTATTACCATTAAGCTAACCCCCGTTAGAATGTTCTACAAAGCAAAAGACGGAAAAGAATATATATTAAATCTGATAGACACCCCTGGACACGTAGACTTTACTTACGAAGTTTCGCGTTCACTAAAGGCGTGCGAAGGCGCAATTTTAATAGTAGACGCAACACAGGGCGTTCAAGCCCAAACACTTGCCAACGCATACCTTGCAATCGATAACGGCCTAGAGATTATGCCCGTTATAAACAAGGTTGACCTAGCATCTGCTATGCCAGATGAAGCGAGTAGGGAAGTAGAAGATATTTTGGGAATAGAAGCAACCGATGCGCCAAGAATTTCTGCTAAAAACGGCACGAATATAGAAGAGGTTTTAGAGCAGGTAGTTCAAAAAATCCCAGCGCCAGCAGGCGATGAAAACGCACCGTTAAAAGCGCTAATTTTCGATAGTTATTACGATAACTTTAAGGGTGTTATTTGTTTCGTTAGAATAATGGACGGCACGGTTAAGGTCGGTACTAAAATAAAAACCTTTATGTCTAGCAAGCAGTTTGACGTAACGGAAGTGGGGGTGTTCTCTCCAAAGATGCAGGTTAAAGATAGCCTTTCGGCAGGTGAAGTAGGGTATATAGCTGCAAGCATAAAGAGTATTGAAGATACTGCCGTTGGCGATACCATAACCAGTGTAGAAAATCCTGCTAAAGAACCACTTGACGGATATAAAAAAGCGCTACCTATGGTGTTCTCGGGCGTGTTTCCATTAGATGGAAGTAAATATAACGACCTAAAGGACGCATTGCTAAAGTTAAAACTGAACGACGCTGCGCTCTCTATTGAGCCTGATAATTCAGCAGCGCTTGGGTTTGGGTTTAGATGTGGATTTTTAGGGCTACTTCATATGGACGTTATTCAGGAAAGAATAGAGCGCGAGTTTGATTTAGAAATAATTACTACTGCGCCTAGCGTTTCGTATAAGGTTTATAAAACGGACGGCACGGAAATGGTTGTGGAAAACCCAACGCACTTGCCACCTGTTACCGAGATAGATTATATGGAAGAGCCGATAATCAACGCAAGCA
Organism: Christensenellaceae bacterium; assembly: GCA_045654125.1. Taxonomy (GTDB): domain Bacteria; phylum Bacillota; class Clostridia; order Christensenellales; family Borkfalkiaceae; genus UBA1259. Next base: position 89,986 of record JAZOMU010000029.1, on the reverse strand, counting down.
TATTCACGCCCCCTGATTACGTTGGACCAATAATGGAACTTTGCCAGTTTAAGCGTGGCGTATATAAAGATATGATTTACCTTGATAAAACGCGTGTGGAAATGAAATATATTCTACCACTAAACGAAATAATCTACGACTTTTTCGACCAGCTTAAATCACGCACTCGTGGATACGCTTCGTTCGACTATGAGATTGCAGGCTATCAAAGAAGTGATTTAGTTAAACTTGATATGCTCCTTAACGGAGACATGTGCGACGCGCTCTCTATAATCGTGCATAAGGACAAGGCTTACGAGCGTGGTAGACAAATAGCTGAAAAACTTAAAGACGCAATCCCACGCCAAATGTTTGAAATACCTATTCAAGCGGCAGTAGGTGGTAAGATTATCGCTAGAGAAACGGTTAAGGCGTTTAGAAAAGACGTGCTTGCTAAATGTTACGGTGGCGACGTAACTAGAAAGAAAAAGCTACTTGAAAAGCAAAAAGAAGGCAAAAAGAAAATGCGTTCTATCGGTACTGTTGAAATACCGAGTGAAGCGTTTATATCAATTCTTAAAACGGATAACGACAGGTAATTATGGCAGGAATATATATTCATATACCATTTTGCAAACAAAAATGTACTTATTGCGACTTTGCATCTTTCCCAAAAGAAATAGGCAAGGCAGAAAGCTATTTTGCCTGCCTTTACCGTGAAATCAAAGGTAGAGCAGAACAGCTAAAAGATAAAAACTTTGACACTATCTATATAGGTGGTGGAACGCCTTCAGTAGTAGACGCAAAGTTTATTGTGGGTGCATTAAAGCAGGTAAAAAATTGTTTTAAGCTAACTAAAAACCCTGAAATCACCATTGAGATTAACCCAGGTACAGTTGACAAACAGAAGATAGAAGAGTATAAAAAGGCAGGCGTAAATAGATTTTCTATAGGCTTGCAAACAGGCTTTGACGAACAGCTGAAAAAACTTAATAGAGTGCATACTGCAAAAGACTTTTTAGAGTGCTGTAATTTATTAAAGGGTGAAAATACCAGCGCTGATATTTTAATAGGTTTATCGGGGCAGACGGCAGAACAGGTTAAAAAGAGTGTAGATTTAGCAATCGCAGGTGGCGTAAAGCATATTTCAGTTTACGCACTAACGCCAGAAGTTGGTACGCCCATTTATACCGATTACCTTAACGGAGAACTTTTATCTGACGATGAGGTTGCCGATATTTACGACGATATTCGCGCATATCTAAAAGAAAAAGGCTTTGATAGATACGAAGTATCTAACTTTGCCATAAACGGCTTTGAGTCAAAGCATAACCTAAACTATTGGAAGCGTGGCGAATATATAGGCGTTGGGGTTTTTGCAAGCTCGTTTATAGACGGCAGAAGATTTACTAATTCCTTTAAGATTGACGAATATATAAACGCAATCATTTGCAATAAAAACCCTGAAATTTCAAGCGACGTTATCGAAGGAGACGATGCAAAGTTTGAGTTTATTATGCTAGGGCTTCGAACGGTTTACGGAATTAGTATTGATAAGTATAATAAGACGTTTAATTCAGACTTTGACAGCGAGTATAAAGACGTTTTAAGCAAAAAATCCGAATTTTTAGTTCGTGATGGCGATACTTTGAAAATAAAAGACGAGTACTTATACGTTCAAAACGATATAATATTATCTTTTATGAAATAGTAATCAACAAAGTTTCTACAAAATAAATTAAAATATATAAATAATTGACTTAAAAACACTTTTACCCCCGTGCTAACATACATGCACGGGGGCTTTTTTATGAACGTTTATATAGAGTACGTTTTGATTGATAATTTCGTTATAGATTATTTAATGCTAAAAGCCACGTTTCTTACTACGGGAATAAATTATAATAAAAAAAGGCTTGTTTTTTGCGCTTTTTTAGGGGCGATAATAGCGCTTATTTTTCCGTTGATTAAACTACACGTTGTTTTATTCACTGCTATAAAAATTCTTTCGGGGCTACTTGTAATACTACTTGCCTATAGCTATAAAAAACCAAAGACTTATTATATCAATGCAGTAATATTTTTTGGCTACACATTTTTAACGGGTGGTATTATCATAGGGGTTTTTAATATTTTTTCCATTAACTATTCTTCTGAAAGTGCAATAGCGTTTATGGTAATACCAGCATACGCAATAATTCGTACGGCAATCGGCGTGATAAAACACATTTACAGACAAAAAGACGTGATGAGTGCCGTTCGTGAAATAGAGATAACGGCGTTTGGCGTAACAAAAAAGGGGCGTGGGTTTATAGATACAGGAAACGCGCTTTTTGATGATGATAGTCCTGTAATATTTTGTGTTAAAGGGTATGCTAAGCAGTTTTTATCAGGGGCCATTAAACATATAAAATTCAAAAAAATAACGGTAGGCACGGTAAACGGAAAAGCTGAAAAAATAGCGTTCAAAATTGATATAATAAAGATATATAACGGGACAAACTTGAATATACATAAAAACGTAACGGCGTGCATTGTAGATGAAATTGGGGAAGGCTATCAAGTGATATTACACCCAGCGCTTTTAAGGGAGAGTGAGTATGAAGTTGAAGATGAAAATTTTAGCCAAATTAAAAAAGCTTATTAAAAACTTTAGTCTAAGTGACAATCTATTAAGGTTTATAGGGGGTAGTGAAATACTGCCTTCGCCATATTCTACGGAAGAAGAAGCAGAAATGGTTAAAAAGCTTGCTAGTGGGCAAAAGGGTGTTAGAGATAGCCTGATAGAACACAACTTAAGGCTAGTAGTTTACATAGCGCGCAGGTTTGAAAACACGGGCGTTGACCCAGATGACCTTGTTTCTGTGGGTACGATAGGGCTAATAAAAGCAGTAAACTCTTTTAATGCCGAAAAGAACATAAAACTTGCAACCTATGCATCAAGATGCATAGAGAACGAAATTTTAATGCACTTACGCCGTACCACCAAGCTAAAGAGCGAAGTCTCTTTTGACGAGCCTTTGAATACCGATTCTGAAGGCAACGAGCTAGTGCTTTCAGACATTATGGGCACTGATGGGGATATAGTGTATAGTAAAATTGAAAACGGTGTGGAAACCGAGCTTTTGGGCATTGCCTTAACTCGTTTAAACGACAGGGAAAGGGAAATAATGTCGCTTCGTTACGGGCTTAACGGCGATGAAGAAAAAACGCAAAGGGAAGTGGCAGATTTATTGGGGATTTCTCAAAGCTATATATCAAGGCTAGAAAAGAAAATTATAGTAAGGCTAAAAAAAGAATTTTCTAAAATGGTTTAGGAATTTTTGCGCTTAAAACAGGTGCAAAAGCATTGTAGAGTTATGGGTATAGTTGTAGGCAAGTGTGTTTTTACGCTAATTAACCTTGCTTTAAATACAATCTATATTATTATTTTTTAAAAATATAAGCAAACCGTTGCAAAAATAAAAATGAAAGAGTATAATATAGGCAAAGAAAAGGACAACCTTTTCGGGCGAAAAACTATGCCGTTTAGTCAACGGCTGGGCATGTAGAAAATTACTAATCTGAAGTTTTCACCTATTAAATTTTATGTTTTGTTAAAGTTTATTGATGGTATTATGAAAATTTCAGATTATTTTTTTTATAAAAGAAAACGCAATGCTTTTGGAGGGCAAAAGTGAAAAAAACTAGATTTATCCTTGTATGCTTGTTAGTATTATTGGTTTCTGCGTTTGCTTTAGTGGGCTGTGGGGGAAAGAGCGAATATGCTGTTTCATATTCAACACAATCTACTGAAATGGGAACGGTTACTTGTAAAACAGCAGAAGGACAGGTTGTTGCTAGTGGCAGTCAGGTTGCAGAAAATACACTTTTAACGTTTAGCGCAACTGCAAACGAAGGGTATGCTTTTGAAGGTTGGTATTCATCAACCTTAAAGGTTTCTAGCAGTGCAACCTTTACGCACACAGTTATAAGCGACGTTAACTTTGTTGCAAAGTTCAACGCTTCAAGCTATGCTTTATCGTTTAGTTCGGAAAACTCAAGCTATGGCACGGTTAACTGTCAAAGCTTAGCTAGTGGCGACTTGGTTGATTTTGGCACGGAAGTAACTTTAACTGCAACCCCCGTTAGTGGTTACAACTTTATCGGTTGGTTTATTGAAGGTGAAAGCCAGCCGGTTTCTACCAGTGCTGAATATACTTTTAACATGACAGCTTTTGATTTGAATATTGAAGCAAAATTCAAAGCAGAAAAGCGCACGGTTACTTATTACGATGGTTATGATAGATTAAAGATTTCTTTCGTTGATTATGGAACGCCTTTCGACAACTATCAGCCGTTAAAAGCAAACTACAATTTCGCAGGTTGGTTTGTTAACGCAACGCTAACTCAAGCGTATAATTCTAGTACGCTCGTTACTGAAAATATAACACTTTACGCAAAGTTTGATGAAATTATTCCTATTTACGAAGTTATTTTCGTTGATGAAGATGGTAGCCAAATCGGTGGCACTCAACTCATTGCAAGGGGAGATGAAATTTTAAGCCGTCCTGCAAGTCCTGTTAAAGAGGGCTATAATTTCGTGGCTTGGATGTACTACGATGAAGAGCAAGGCAAAGACGTAGTACTTGCTTTGGATAAAGAAGTTGAAAGCGATATGATTATAAAGGCAACCTACGAGATTAAGAAGATTAACGTTAAGTTGTACAAGACTGATGCTGATTACGCTACTTCAAGGGCATATATTGACGTTCAAATTGATTATGGCACAAAGTTCTCTCGCCCTGCCACGCCAACCCATACTAGCAATACGTTAGTGTTCTCTAAGTGGGTATATTGCGTTGATAAGTCTTTGGCATTTGACTTTGATAGTGAAATAACTGAAGACGTTGAGTTAATCGCTTCTTGGGTGGATAAGCCAATCAATACTCACACCGTTAAATTCTTTGATGAGGGTGAAAACGTTACCCCGTTAGATACGCAAGTTATAGAACACGGCAAAAGTGCAATTGCTCCTGCAGAACCCGTTAGAGAAGGCTATGAATTTACTGGCTGGGATATTGAGTTTGACGTAGTTGAAAGTGATTTAATTATTCACGCTACTTATACGATTAAGTCGTTCACAGTAGTGTTTAAGGATTTTGATGGAAGCGAAATTTCAAAGCAAACCATAGAATACAACCAAAGTGTAGTAGTACCTGCTGACCGTGCAAGAGAAGGATACACCTTTACGGGCTGGTCTGTAACCGAGCTTACGGCTATTAAATCGGATTTAGAAGTAATTGCTGAGTATGCGATAAATAAATACACTGTAGTTTTCTATAACGAGCAAACGGAAATAGAAACGCAAGCAAACATTAACCACGGCGCATACGCAACCATACCACAAACGCCATCGATTAGTGGATACAGCTTTGAAGGTTGGTATAAAGATTCTTCGTTTAACGAGAAATTTGATTTTAACGTTCCCGTAACGCAAAGCCAAAGCGTTTACGCAAAATTTGTAGAAATTCAAATAGTAACTTATACGGTAACTTTTGTAGACGGTTCATCGATAATAAGCACGCAAACCGTTCTTGAAGGTGGCTCTGCTATCGCACCTGGTAACCCGTCTAAAGAAGGATATATCTTTACAGGCTGGTCAGTACAAGACTTTAGTGTGGTTAATAGCAATTTAGAAATAGTTGCTGAATATCAAAAGAAGAAGTTTACCGTTAGGTTCTTTGCGATAGACGGCGTAACCCAGATAGGCGAAGATTACCTTGTTGAATACGAAGATTATGCTAACGGTGTAGCGCCCGAAGCACCAGCTATAGAAAATAAATATCATATTGGTTGGGATAAGGACGTTAACTCAGTTAAGATAACCAAAGATACAGACTTTATCGCTGTTTATGCAAGTGAAACGTGTACAGTTACCTTTATTGCTGATGGCAAGGCAACTATTGTAACTATTGAAAAAGGCACTTGCGTTAACATACCTAACACGCCTAACAAGATAGGCTGGGTATTCAAGTATTGGTACTTAACGGATAGCACTTCTAGATTTGATTTCTCAACCGTTATTACAACGGATACTACTATCAACGCTTATTTTGAAAAGATTGCAGAAATCGTTACCGTAACCTTTATCGGTGCAGATAGTAATCAGTATGGCAACGTTCAAGCGATTGTAAAAGGTGGCAAGGCAATAGAACCTGCCCCGTACGATGATGGAACTTTAACTAATTACGCTTGGTGTTTGTTGGATAGTAACGTTGCTTTTGATTTTGAAAATACACCTATAACTGAAGACTTGGTGCTTTACGCCAAGGTTATCGGTTAATAAAAGGAGATTAAGATGAAAAGAAAAATTTTAAGCCTTTTAGTTTTAGTTACGTTGCTTTTATCGGCAGGTTTATTTGGCACTAGTACTGTTTATGCGCAGGCTACTGCTTATGAAGTAAACTTTATGCTAGATAGAGATGATGAAAAATCCGTTTATCAAACGTTTGAGGTAGAAGAAAATAGATATCTAACTATACCTGAAACCCCGTCTAAAAACGGTAGTGTATTTCTATATTGGGAAACAGCTTCAGGCGATAAGTTCTCGTTTAGTAAAACCCGTATAACTGAAGACCTTAACCTTTACGCTAAATGGGAGAGCATTGCTGAATTTTTTACGGTAACTTTCGTGGTTGATGGCAATGTTGTAAGTGTGCAAGAAGTGGAAAAGGGCGCTTCTGCAATAGAGCCTAGTAGCGTAGTTTGTCCAGCTGGTAAAACCTTTTTAAGATGGGACAAAAGTACTGAAGCTGTTACCGAAAATATAACCGTTAACGCAGTGCTTGCAGACGTTTACTACACGGTAAGCGTTTATGCTGATAACGAACTTATTTCTGCTGGTAGAGTTAAACACGGTGAGAGTGCTACTTTCATTGAAAGTTTAACAATCCCTGAAAAAGAGCATTACATTGCAGATGGATTTATTGGGGAAACGGAAAATATAGTTAAAGACGGCAAAGTTTACGTTAATTATTTACCTGTATCCTACCAAATTGACTACCTTGTAGAAAATGAAACCTATTTTTCTACCGAAGTAGCTTACGGCAAAGTTGCTACTATGCCTACGGCTTTCCCTGAGAAAAACGGATACATATTTGTAGGCTGGTTCGTTGGCGATACGGTTTATGATTTTAACACTCTAGTATCGGGTGATTTAATCTTAACAGCGCGATTTATTGCTATTGAAAAGCCCAAGTATACGGTAACTTTTTACGATTATAACGGCAACCAATACGGTGGCGTTCAAGTAATAGAAGAAGGGCAAAGCGCAATATTGCCTGGCCACCCGATTAGAGAAGGTTATGAGTTTATCGGCTGGAGTGAAGAGTTTAGTGCAGTTACAAAAGATTTGAATATATATCCTATGTATTCGGTAAAGACCTATAGCGTAATAGTTAAGGATTATACCGGCGTTATTGCAACTTTTGAAGTGAACTATGGTCAATCAATAACGGTGGATACGGCACTTGTTAATGAAAAGGAAGGCTATGAATTTATCGGCTTTGATGAATCGCTAAAGAATATTACCAAAGATACGGTAATCAACGCAAAATACCGTGCAAAAACGTTTGTGGTAAGATTTTATACCGATAATTTGCAGTTAATAGGCACGCAGAACGTTGAATACGGCAAATCTGCAAAAGCGCCTAAGGTTGAAAAAGAAGGGTTTATCTTTATCGGCTGGTTAAATATGGATACCAAAGAATTAGATGATTATACTTTGGTTACAGAACATAGCAATTACGTTGCAGCTTACCAAACGATAACCTACATCGTTACGTTCATGGAAAACGGAATACCTGTATTCGTAACCGAAGTAGCACACGGCAAAAATGCGCCAATGCATTCTTACGTTAAAGATGGATTTGTTTTTAACGGTTGGTATTTAGATGCAGGTTTAACTAATGCGTATGACTTTAATAATCAAGTGAAAGGCGACCTTACCTTGTATGCAAAGTGGACGGCAACTGTAAACCCAACTTTCACAGCAACTTTCTTGGTTGATGGCCAAGTGTATAACCTACAAAGTGTTGAAAGATACGCAAAGGTAACAACCCCACCCAAGCCGATAAAAGAAGGCTACACGTTTAGGCGCTGGGATGTTGTGGAAAAAGGTTATAGCTGGCTCGCTCACGAAGATATTAGAGAATATCTTACTGAAGACCTTACCTTTGTTGCAGTATTTGATAAAATTACCTACTCGGTAAAATTTGTTTGGGGTGGCAACAACAATGGTATTAAATATGGTGAAACTGTTTGGGTAGAACACGGGCAAGAAGCTGTGTTATCATCTCGTGATTTAAACGAAGAAGGCTATATATTCGTGCGTTGGGATAAAGATACCACTTCAGTAACTTCAGATATGACGGTAAATGCAATTTACAAAAAAGAAGTTTACACCGTAACCTTTACTGATGAAGAAGGAAACGTGCTTTCAACACAACAGGTTGAATATAAAGACTGTGCACAAATTGTTTCAACGCCAAAGAAAGAAGGGCACACCTTTGCTTCTTGGTATAACGTTACTGATTATAGAACGTTCACGTTTGATTATGCAATTAAACACGACACAATAATCAAAGCAACGTTTAACATAAATTCTTATAAACTTATCTATTACATAGATGGCACAATGTATAGAACGGTTGATATGACTTACAATCAAGTAATAAATCCGTTAAATCCACCGTCCTATAACAGAGAAGAAAAGATATTCTTAGGCTGGAGCGAAATTCCAGAGAGAATGCCTGCTAATAACGTTAACGTCTACGGCGAAACGTATGTTTATCAATTCTATGACTTGACGTTATATATCGACGGAGAGTTTTATAAAAACTATTCGGTAAGAGAAGATAAGAACACACCAAATCTTCCCACCCCTAAAGATTTGCCAGAAACGATAATATTTAAGTCTTGGGGAGAAGTTCCATCAATTATGCCTAAGCACAACGTTAGGGTAGATGCAGTTATAGAAAAGCTAGCTTACTATAAACTGTTCTATTACGTAGAAGGCTCAATTTTTACTGTTGAAACCGTGCTACAAGGTAAACATATTTACAACCCATCTAAATATAAAGATGAAGTTTCAGATATGTTTGACGAGACTAAAGTGTTCTTACGATGGAAATACGATGGAAACGATTATATGCCTGCAAGCGATTTAATAATCCACGCTGAAATAGAGTATAAGAACTACTATAAACTCAGCTACTACGTAAACGACGTTCTTTATAAATCGTTCAACTTGCTTAATGGCACAACTATTGAAAACACCGAATACGAGTTGGGCGCACCTACGGGGCTTCCTGAAAACGTGGAATTCCGTGGCTGGACTAGAATTCCCGATTGGATGCCTAAAGAAGACGTTAGAATTGATGCTTATATCCACTTGTTAGAATACCATAAGCTAAAATATATAGTAGATGGCAATGTTTATGCAGAGTTTGACGTTCTAGAAGGTAATCCATTGCCGAGAGTAGAAGACCCTGAGTTTGACGGAACTAAATGGTTTGTAAGCTGGAATAACGATACTGAAGAAATGCCAGGTAGAGATTTATCTCTATATGCAAGCCTAATATATTTAAACGATATAAAAACTGAAAGTTGGGACGAAATAGATGATACACCACAGTATTATTATTCGATTAAGATATCCGGGGTAGTAAACTTTGTAGCAATTAAACTTAACGTTGAAAGCCGTTATGCTACCGAAGTTATACTTGACGAACAGTATGCTTCATATAGTTTTGAAACGCACACCTTAGTTTATGCAAGTGGCGAAGTAATTACTGAAGAAACAACCATTGCAACTTTCGTTGGTGATACTAGATTAAATCACAATATGTTTAGCAAGATTGAAATTTACACTATCAACGATGCTGGTGAAATAGTTAAAACCGTTTGTTACATGAACGGAACTAAAAACTAATTAGAATAATTTTTCCAAGGAGAATTATTATGAATAAATGTATAAATAAAAAAGTTTCATTACTAGTTCTAATCGTGCTTGCAATATGCTGTGCTTTTGCAGGAATAGCAACTTTAAGGGCAAAAGCAGAAGGCGATATTCAAATGTGCACGGTGTATGCGCCTAGCGTTGAATTTAATTACGACGAAGACGATGAACTATACTACGAAGTATGGTTTGAACCAGTTCATGAATTTACAAGTTTTAGTATAGAACTAGAATTTCCAGAATTCATAGAAGTTGTAAAAGTAATACCGAACTATAGATTAGGTGCTGATGAAGATGGGCGTGTGGGTATAACAACAGGCCCAAATGCAGGGTCTTATACGTATGACGTGCAAAATAACCGTGCATCAGTAGCGCTCTCTTCTACAGAGATTAAATATGCTGGGGCAAAACTTTTTACGCTTGAACTTAACGTTTTAGAAGAAGATAGGCAAAGTGGCTCGGTAGAAGTTAAATCGTACCAATTCATCAATTCTTCTGAGATTACGTTAGACGTTGAATTTGACTTAGGGGGCGTTTCTGTTATATCTAATTCGATTGGTAAAATGGGCGATATGGATGGCGATAATGACGTTGACTTAGTTGACCTTGTTACAGTTCAGCGCAGTATTACCGATTTAAGTGGGCAGTATGAACTTACACAAGCTCAAGCTATACTTGCAGATATTAACGGCGACCAAGTTATTGATATTATTGATTGTCAGTTAATCCGTGAATACATAGTAGGTTTAATTCCATCTTTAGATAATTACGGCAAGCCAGTAATAAACAAATACACTATTACTATTCATTATGGTTATGGCGATGGTGGCTGGAATGAATACGGCGAATTTACGGTTAATGAAGGCGTTAGTATTTTAGGCTACATAGAAGATTTTGCTTATGAAAACGACTTACCGGTTGTAGAGAGTTACTATGATGGCACTCGTCAACAGCAAGTTCTTGGTGCTGACGTTTTATGGTCTGATATTGAGCTGTATCTTGTTTTAGAAAGACAAGAAACACCTACCGAATACACCTTTACAGTGTATTATAAGAACGTAACGCATGGTGATGAAGGCTGTGCAGGGGATTATACTGCGCCTGCAAATGCATATTTAGTTGAATATATTACAAGCGTTGCTAACGAGTCTGGTGCAAACGTATTGGGCGTATATTTTGATAGTGCTTTTGAAAATATGATTGATAGCGATTATCAAATTACTTCAAACCTAAGCGTTTGGGTTATTGTTGAAAACCAAGAACAAGAATCAACGCAATACGTTATGAACGTTTACGGTAGTTCTAGAAATGGATTTGTACCAGCAGGCACGTATGAGGTTAACCAAGGTGATAGCATTTCTCAAATCATTATGCTTAATTTTGAATATATGATGGAAATTCTAGACGGGATTTATTATGATGCAGAAATGACTTTACCCGTAGGGGAAAACGATGTTGTTAGTGGAAACGTAGACATCTATTTATATTCATCAAAAATGCATGGTAGTGGAGAAGAAAATCCACAAGAAATTTATATAGAAGTTTATGTATTAGGCGATGAAGGATGGGAATATCTTATTCAACTTTTCGTTGAAAATGGAGCTAACGTATATGATACCGTGCAAGGATTCTTTGGACCACAAGCAGAGTATATTGTTGGTGTGTATTATGATGATAGCATGATGAATATCGTAAGCCCAATAGACGTTGCAATGGAAAGCGTATCAGTTTACGTGAACATAAGAGATATAAGCGAAAGCGATAAAGAAAAAATGTTAGTTGTTGAATTGCTTTCTGAAGATGGGCAAAGTTTTGATGTTAGACAAATTCCTGTTGCTGGGCTTGAAGGGCAAAACGTTTTAGAAATAATTAGCATGTATTTTAATAGGCAAATAACTAGAGCTTACTACGTTGACGAGTTTAATACACAGGTAGGGGAAGAAGACGTATATAACGAACAAACCTCCATGAATATTAGAGTTGTTGTAAATAAAGTTTTCGTTAATATAATGGATGAAGAATTGAATTTGATGCATAGATTTGTCGGTTATGGTTTTGATGGAGACAATTTCAATATAGTAGGTCATGATGTTGCTAACAGAAACGGCTTCTATGCAATAATCGATATATCTACAAGCCCAAGTTTTGACGCTGAAATAGGAGAAGAAGACCTTGTTTACAACAATGCTGAAATATACGTTCTAGTAAATAACAACGGTGGCGATCAAGAAATGAGAGCTTCGTACTGGGTGGAAATAATTGAAAGAGCAAATGGCGAATTGAGCTCTACGGGCATGGCTAGAGGTGGTTCTGTTTCGCTTGGTGAAAAACTTATCGACCTTGGCAATCAACTAGTTCCAATGCTTGGTGGATTGTATACGGTAATAGGCTATTATTACGATATCGAATGCACTCAAGCAATCCCTGAAGGCGCACTTGTTGTAGAAGGAGATAATGAAGTTTACATATTGGTAGAACTTGTAGATATTTATGGCGAATATTTTGTTTCTTCAATGCAAGGCGATGATAAAGGCACTCTAACCATTAACCAAGATGGAACTGCTACTTTTGGTAATACAGCTGGTTCTTGGGATATAATTAACGGCATGTGCTACTATAATTACGGCAAATATTCACAAAACGTATTTATGCTATATCCTAGTGAAGAAAACGCAACGGCAATGCTCTACTCAGAATTTAATGCTGAAAACTTTGAAGAAACTGATGAGTTTAAACAGCTAGCAGGCGAATATGTTTGGCGTGAAGAAGCAATGGGTGAAATCGGTGTTGAAGAATATAGAATTGTTCTCTATTCAAACGGTGCTTGTGAAATAACTGCCATGGGCATGACTATGCGTCAGTCGTATTCAGTTGTAGCTGAAAACGTTGTAATGGTATCGCTTATGGGTATGAACCAATACTTTAACGTTGACAAAGAAAACGGTGAAATGGTAATGAATTATTTTGCTGAATACGTTGGGGAGTTTAATTTATTTAAGCACATTGATTATGGCAGACAAATCATAGGAACTATTGAAATTGAATTTGATGGCTCTGCAACCATTACCTATTTAGATGAAACAACCGTTAGTGGTACTGCCGTTTATAATTCTGGCTCAATATTGTTCTATATAAGTGAATTCCACTGTATGAACTTAGGTGTAGTTGGTGACTATGGCGCAATGGAAGGCTATGTGATAAATGAAGTGTTTGATGGCAGTGAGTTTGAAGAGAACCCTGATTTTTCAAGCCTAGTTGGTACGTATGATTTCTTAAAACATGAACAAGATGATATGTATACCATTACCTTCTACGCCAACGGCGTGTATAAGTCAATAAGCAGTTACGGCTTTACGGAAATTGGTAGATATGCATTATATGAAGACAAAATTCTTCTCTATTACTACAATAGTTTCTGTGAGTCTATTATTGTTTTTGATGGTAATATCGGTGCTTACGTTAGATATGATGGGTATGTAGAATTGCCAGATGAAGGTGGTGATGGTGAGGAACCTAAATATACTATTCCCGAAGCTTGGTATACACGAATTGACGATGAAAACATTCAAATGTATTTTAGGCAAGACGGAACGGTTATAATTAACGAATATGGCAATGAGCGTGAAAGCTTTTATTCTTACGATGGGAAGATTGTTCAAGTAGAAGGCGTTTCGTACGTTTTGGACGTGGATAATTTGACTATGCAGATAAAGCCAATAATAGACTCCCCAATTGGTGGAGGAGTAGTCTTTCAATAAAATAAAAGCCGTGGCAATTTTGCCACGGCTTTTTATATGTTAAGTGTGCTTTAGACTTTTAATGAGTGGTAAAATATGCCTAATAAAAAAATTAAAAAAAACTCTTGACAAAAATATTTGAGAGGGATATAATTTAGTTACCTAAAAAGGTATAACTTATTTATAGGAGATAAATATGAAAAAACTAAGCACTCTTATTGCAATTATCTTAATTGCAACAATCGGTGGCGTATACGCTACTTGGAACTATGCTGGTACGACTAAGGATATTGGTGTTCAAGAAAACAAAACCGTTACTCTTGAAAACGCTGTGTTAGATGGTGCTGCAGGTACTTACACCTTAACTCACAACATTGCATCTATCAACATCACGCCTAACAACCAAGAAGATAAATTGGCAACAATTGTTGCTACATATACCAATGGCGACGACAAGCCTATTTTCAACCTTACTTTTGATGCTGCACCTAACGCAGGCGTAATCCGTGACGAAGCTCTTGCTTCTTACGTTTACTTCGGCACTGAAAGGGATTTCTCTTGGGACTGGGGCGAAGAAATTGATGATACCAACTTGTTTGTTTTCGCAAATGGTAAAACCTCTCCAATGACTATCAACGTTTATGATGAAGACAATGCTCAAGAACCTGCTTGGAACAAAGTTCAAGAGGGGAAATTTACCTGCGAAATCACATTTAATTCTATTACCGATATCATCAATTTTGCACACGATTTATATTTGCCTGAAATCGATAACTACAACGCACTTCTTAGCTTATTTGGAACGCACAACATCGCTCTACATATGCATCTTTCTAACATTGATCCTAGAGCTTAATAGTATAGTTAGAATAATTTTTTAGTGCAATTTTAATTTTATAGTAAACGATTTATCCCACGAGTGCTTTTGCACGCGTGGGATATATTACTTGCGTGCGCACGCACGCAATGCACACGTATACGCACGTGTGTGAATAGAAAAAAATAAAACACGGCAAAAGATATGGAATTTGATATTTACCAGTTTATACTTTGCGCGTTTGTTTTCGTGTTGTTAACGGCACTTTTCACCTTTTTGGTGTGTGTGCTAGTTAAATATTCACTAAGGCTTACGAAAGCAGGGTTAAACGATGAAAAAATCAAAATTGAATATGAAAAAACAAAAGATAAAAAGCCCTCGGTTATAGGCAAGATATTCGATAGGGTTTTGCTTTTGATTTGCAGTGTTGCTATTTTTGCTTCTTTTGCAATGTCGATTTCCGTTTCTCTATCTTGCAACGGAAACAAAATTAAAGCAGGCTTACCTGCCGTTAACGTTGTTCGCAGTGGCAGTATGTCTTACGTATCGCCTAATCACAAATACATTAAGGAAGGACAGCTTACCAACCAACTTCAAAGATTTGACGTTGTGTTTATTACCGAAGTTCCTAAAGAAGCAGACCTTAAAGTAAACGACATCGTTGTTTACGAATTTAGGGGAGATTTTATTATTCACAGAATAGTTGCTATCGAAGAACCAAACGAAACGCATCCAAATGAAAGACATTTCCTTTTACAAGGTGATGCTAACGATATTCCAGATAGATTTCCCGTTAAATACGAACAAATTAAAGGTATTTATACCGGAAACAGAATTCCCTTTATAGGAAGTTTCGTTTTATTTATGCAGTCTCCTGCAGGTTGGTTATGCATTTTGCTTGTTATCTTTGCAATGATTGCAACACCTATTGCAGAAAAGAAGCTAAAACAAGCACGTTCAGCAAGACTCGCTATTTTCCATTCCAGTATTGAATTGGCGATTGCTGACGATGAAGAAACTTCACCATTTGCGCATCTCAATGGCTTAAGAGATGGTTGCACGTTTAGGGAAAAACTTAACGCTTCATCGGAAATTGTTAAGCAAAGATATAGCGCCATTGCAGATATTCTCTGCCGTATTGTTGGCGTTAGGGTTATTGAATCCAAAAAGGCAGAAAGTTATAAAAAAGGTAATCTTTCTATCGCAAAATTAAACATAAAGGGTAAAACCCTTAACGCATATATTGCACTTAGCCCACAAGATTATGAAAACACAAAATATGTGTTTGAAGATGCTTCCTCTGTTAAGGCATATTTAAATTATCCAATGCGTGTTAAACTCACTTCCGAAAGGCAAACCAGATGGGCAATTGAACTTTTAGAAGAGTTGGTTGCTAAAAAAGGCTTAACTTTAATGCAAATTAACAGGTTTACTCATCTAGTTGGCAAAAAAGACGAACGTACTTTTGATGAAAAGCTTGCTGTATTACCAATTGCTAAAGCAAGGTTTGAAAGCATTTTTGATAC
The DNA here is from genome assembly GCA_045654125.1 of Christensenellaceae bacterium. Classification (GTDB taxonomy): domain Bacteria; phylum Bacillota; class Clostridia; order Christensenellales; family Borkfalkiaceae; genus UBA1259. The sequence goes on along the minus strand of JAZOMU010000029.1, from coordinate 73,927 downwards.
GGCAATCACATTAGAAAATGCAAGGGTTATTGAAGCTAAAAAGTCTAAAACTATTAAGATTGGAAATACGCCCATCGTTAAATTTACCGTTCGTGGCAAAACACTTAATGCATTTATCGGCTTAAATCCTGCCGAATATGAAAACACAAAGTATATTTATTCCGACGTTTCTTCAGTAAAGGCTTATACTCATTATCCAATGCGTGTTAAAGTTTCTTCCGATAGGCAAGTTAGGTGGGTTATTGAGCTTATAAAAGAATTGGCTAAAGCAAACCATTTTTGCTTTGTAGCAAAACTTGTCCCTGCAACGACGTTAGATGCTGGACAAGCCGTTAAAGAGTTTTCTTTTGCAAGCCTTAAAAAGAAAAAGAGCAAATCGTTTAGGCAGCGTTTAAAACTTTCCCCTTTGGCGAAGGAAAGATATTTAGCCATTTCTAAAGAACTTGAAAAAATAGAAGGCGTTCGCTGTATTGAAAGCAAAAAGCAAGTGACCTATAAGTTAAAAAATAAACCTATAATCAAACTTAATATTAAGGGCAAAACACTTAATGCATATATTGGACTTAATCCACAAGAGTTTGAGAACAGTAAATATATCTTTACCGATGCTTCTTCTATTAAGGCATATGCAAAATATTCAATGCGAGTTAAAGTTACTTCTAATAGACAAGTTAAGTGGGTGTTAGAACTTATAAATATGGCAGTTTTTGGGGGTAAATTATGAAGAAAATCCCCATAATCATAGTTGCCTTTATATGTTTAATAAGCGTTTTTGGCATAAGTTTAAGTGCAGAGTGGATTTATCCTGATATGAGCATTTCTTATGAAAAAGATAGCCAAACAGAAGTAACGCTTAACGAATTTGGTTATGCACCAGAAGAAGTTCTTCCCGGTGGCGATAACGATGAAGAGGTTATTGTTGGTGAAAATCACCTAATGCTTATCCAAAACATCGTAGACCACGTTACGTATGGTTTAAACGCAACTTCTAAGCCTATCGTAAGAGAATATCTTGAAGATGGTGTTGGAGTGGTTTATTCTAATCAAAAGGTATCCGGTGGCAACTTAAAGCATATGCTTATTGATGATTACAGAATGGAAAAACTTGATTTTGCAGTTAAATATGAAACATCTTCTTTCTATACTGCCTATACGTTTGAAAGTAAGTATCTAGAAACCCAATATCTTGGCTCTATTATTGCGTGCTATAAAACGGATATGATGAAAGAAGGTAATATATGGGTTGCTAAAAGAAGTTATCACGGCACTGTTAAGGTAGCTACGGTAAGGGCAGAAGGAAAGCAGATTATTAGCGTAGACGTTTCTACTTGGGTAGAAGGATATCTTGGGAATGGTGTGAGCACACCTACAAACTAAAAAAATTAAAACCGTGGATTAGTGCCACGGTTTTTAATTTTTAGAATAAAAAATTTTTGTTTGCCAATACTTATATAAATCCTGCCTTAAATCATTACATAAAGGAGGATTTATGAGTAATAAAGTAGTAATTTGTGGAGTGAATACTGCAACTCTCCCTAAGCTTAGCGTTCAAAAAACAAATGAACTGCTAGAAAAGATTGCAAAAGGTGATGAAAACGCTAGAGAAGAGTTTATAGTGGCAAACATGCGTCTTGTTCTTTCTATAATTAAGCGTTTTAGATTAAAGACAAATAATCCAGACGACGTGTTTCAAGCAGGTTGTATTGGGTTGATTAAGGCGATAGATAACTTTGATTTGTCGGTGGGCGTTAAGTTTTCCACTTATGCCGTGCCAATGATTATAGGTGAGATTAAAAGATTTTTAAGAGATGGAAATTCGCTCAGAATTTCGCGTAGTATTCGTGATACGGCTTACCAAGTTCTTAAAACTCGTGGAGAAATTGAAAAGCGTGATGAAGAGCCCACCTTAGATTTGATAGCTAAAGAAATGAACGTTGCCGTTTCCGAAGTAGTTTATGCGCTTGATGCTATTTCTGATACGATTTCGCTTTACGACCCTGTTTATAATAAAGCAGGCGACACACTGCTTTTAATGGACCAGCTGGGCGACGAAAAAAACACCGACGAAAAGTGGACGGAAAAGGTTGCGCTAGATAGTGCTATCGGTGCTTTAGGGGAGCGCGAGAAAAAGATACTGTATTTAAGATATTACGAAGGCAAAACTCAAACGGAAATATCAGAGCAGGTAGGTATTTCTCAAGCGCAGGTATCGAGATTAGAAAAAACTGCGCTTGTTAATATAAAAAATAGTATAAGACCATACTAAAAGTTGATTTTAGTGAACTAACAAAAAGGGTTAGCCGAAAAGTAGGTTAACTCTTTTTTATTTTTAATAAACATTTGTATTTATTGTAAAAATATGGTACAATATAAATTGTGGAAAGATTTTTGTGCCTAGATATTGGCGATAAAAGAATAGGTATTGCTGTTTCTGACCCGTTTAATTCTTACGCTCTGCCTGTAGAGACGTATCACAGGAAAAACTTAAGAGTTGACCTTGAAAAGATAGCTGGTTACTTTAAAGAAAAATGCGCCACTGCTATAGTTTGTGGGCTTCCAGTTAATTTTGATGGTTCGCCGTCTATCCAAACTCAAAAAGCTCAGTTTTTTATTGAAAAACTACGAGAACTTTTAGAGGTGGAAATTTACACCGTAGACGAGCGCTGTTCTACTTGTGAGGCAGAAGAAACACTAATAGGTCAGGGAAAAAGCAGGGAAGAGCGCAAGCAATTTGTAGATAGTCTTGCAGCGGCAACTATTCTACAAGGCTTTCTAAATGAAAGAAATAAAAACAAACGTTAACTGCGTTATAAAGGAGAGTATTATGAGCGAAAAAGAAAAGAAATGTACTTGTGGTTGTGATGAACACGACTGCGATTGTCACGAACACGATGAAGATTGCACTTGCGAGTGCTGTGATGAAGAAGATATCGTAGAACTTACTACCGACGATGGCAAAAAGCTAAAGTTCTATTTTGTAGGTACTATTGAATACAAGGGCAAAAACTATTCTGCATTTGAGCCTGCTGAACAAATTGACGGCATTGAAGATGATGACTTAGTTATCTTTGAACTTGCAGGCGATGATGAAGAAACAGCTGACCTTCTTCCCGTAGAAGATGAAGCGCTACTTGACGAAGTGTTTGAAGAATTCTGTAGAGTTTTAGAAGAAGATGAACTTGCTGAAGAAGCAGAAAGCCTTGAAAAATAAACAAAAGTTAAACAAAGATAAATAAAAACAGGTGCAAGAGTGCCTGTTTTTTATTTTTATCAATTATAGCTGTAAAAACAGCAATATAAAACACGAATTTATATTGAATTATACAAAAAAATGAGCTATAATATAATTATCATTACGTAATAGGGCTAAAAATGTTAGATTACTTTATTATTTCAATTGCAGTGCTTTGTTTTGCAGGGCAGTTTGCATTTACTAAATTGTACGAAAAAAATATTAAGCAAACGATTGCTACTTCTGTTTCGCTATTGACTTTCACTAGCGTTGTTGGCACGTTAATTTACGTTGCAGTTGCAGGGTTTAAAGTAGAGTATTCTAACTTTTCATTTTTAATGGCGCTTGCTTTTGCCGTGGTTATGGTGCCGTATTACATAATAAGCGTTAAGGTTCTTTCACTTGGTAGCCTTGCCGTTTATAGCCTTTTTATGATGCTTGGTGGTATGTTTTTACCATTCTTTTACGGCATTTTGTTCTTATCCGAAACGGTTACGTGGGGTAAAATCGCTGGCTCTGTACTTTTAACTGCAAGCATGGTGCTACAAGCATTCGGGCAAGGTGGACAGGCTGAGAAAGAAAACGCCAAAGGCAAAAAACAAAAGGTTCTATTCTTGATTTTATGCCTTGCTATATTTATCGTAAACGGTTTAACGGGCGTGCTTGCAAAGGCTCACCAAATAAACGCAAACGCTATTAACGAAGCGTCTTTTATGGTTTGGTCTTGCATTTTAACCGTGGGGTTAGGTGTTATTATCTTGGCGTTTTTGTTCCTTAAAAAGGATAGAAAAATTCAAGTTCAAGAATTCAAAAGCACTCTAAAACTTAAACCATTTTTAACCATTGCAATAATAGGCGCAGTAATGTACACCGGCAACTTCTTGCATTTGCTTGCGGCGGATAGTGTTCCTGCTTCGGTGCAGTTTCCTATGGTTTCGGGTGGTGTAATAGTTTTATCGGCATTAACTTCTGCATTTATATTCAAAGAAAAATTAAGCAAATTAGAATGGTTTGCCATTATCGGTGCGTGCATATCAACCGTGCTGTTCGCTTTTTAAGGAGAAAATATGAAAGTCCCTATTTCACTAATAATAGATGACCCTGCACCAGTTATTTCCGTTCATAGTGAACACGCAAAAAACCCTTTTACGGCAGATGGTAGGCCGTTGGTAAAAAGCTTTTCTAACGAACTTTTAAAAGAGTTTTGCGACATAATTGAGCAAAACGGAATCAAGGGGAAATTTAGCGTTGTGCCAATGCCAGCAAATAAGGGCGACATAATAAACGGCATTGAAGGCGTTGATAAAACCCTTATGGCAGAGTGGCTAAATATTGTAAAAAAACGGGTTGCTAAAAACTTTTCTATTGGACCTGAAATGCTTACTCACCATAAAGCAGTGGACTTAAACACAGGTAAAACTCTTGACCAAAAGGAAAGCGTTTGGGCTAACGATAAAGATAGAACGGTGTTAACACCATATATCGAAAAGGCGCTATCAATTTTAAAGCAGGCAGGGTTTGATGCTTTTGGCGTTACTTCGCCTTGGAACTTTGCTATTGACGTTGAAGATGAGTACGTTTTCTCTATCGCCCAAGCAGTATATAACGTTACAGGTAAGAAAAATTCGTGGTATTTTTTGCGCGAACTTTGTGATAGGGATAATGCAAAGCCGTGGGTAGCGCTTGACGATGGTGACAAAACGGTGGTTTCTATTCCAGCGACAACTGATGACGTTATTTGGGAAACGATAGATACTATAGATACTTCTTATGAATTTATTTGCTCTCTTGCAGACCAACTTATAAGTGCCGATGGTAAGTCTGGAGAAATTATAAAAGTTATTGAAAGGGGTGGCTATCCTATTTTAATTACGCACTGGCAAAGCCTTATGTCTAACGGGCTTGGCACGGGCTTAAAAGTGTTAGGTGAAATTGCAAAGCGCATCAATGAAAATCTATCTGATAAAGTCGAGTGGATGGACTTTGAACAGATTATGAACGTGGTTGTGGAAAACAAAAAGGAATATCCTAAACCACAATTTTAAGGAAGATTATGAGAATAGAAAATTTTATTGAAACAAGAGAATTTAAGGGTGCAACAGGCTTATTCTATGCAAGTGGTAGTTTTGGCACAGTAAACAGTTTTGAAGGGTTTAACTGCTCTAAAAATGGAAACCAAACGGTATATACCTATCAAAATGATTTAATTAAACTAACTGCTACTTTTACCGAGTTTGAAAATGGCGTTGTATTAAGAAAAGACACTTTTACCAATCTTACCAATGCTGAAATAGAAGTAAACAAACTAAGTTCTCGTTTTGCTATGGATTCAAATGCATACGAAGTATACACGCAGTATAGTGGTTGGCAACATGAAAATAATGGTGAGTGGCAAAAATTAGTTACGCAAATTACCGTAGAAACGCAAGGTATTCGTCCGTGTGATGGTGGCACGCCAATGCTTGGGCTACATAACTTATACAACGGCAAAAATACAGTTTTTCATCTATTCCCAAACTGCCAATGGAAGATGAGTGCGAGAAAACATGCATGGAGCGACAAGGAAATCGTAGTTGTTGAAACAGGCTTTCAAGATAGTATGCTAAAGCTAAAGGTTAAAGCAAAAGAAACTATTGATTTACCCGAAGTGGTATTCTTCTCTGCAGAAAACAAAAACGATTTAGATGCATATAAATTACATCAATTTTTCAATGAAAATTATCCTAGAAAAACTTTGCCGATAATTTACAATTCTTGGTTATACTGCTTTGATATTTTGGATATTGAAGAGCTAAAAAAACAAGTGGATACGGCAAAAGAGTTGGGTTTTGAAGCGTTCATGATTGACGCAGGCTGGTTTGGTGACGGCGAAGTTTGGTTTACCTGTGTTGGCGATTGGGAAGAAAATTTAAAGAGTGGACCTAAAGGTAGATTAAAAGAGCTTTCCGATTACGTTAGAGAAAAAGGCTTAATTTTCGGTATTTGGCTTGAGCCAGAACGTGCTGGTAAAGATAGTAAGGCGCTTAAAGAACATCCAGAATACTATATAGACCAAACCTTGCTTGATTTTTCTAACCCAGAAGCGAGAAAGTTCGTTATGGAAAAAGTTTGCGCAGTAATGGAAAAATATAACGTTGGTTGGGTTAAGCTAGACTATAATGCAAGCACCCCGTTCGACCCAACAAATCAAGCGTTCTACCGTTATTGGCAAGGATATAAACTGTTTATTAAGGAATTTAAGGCAAAATATCCTAGCGTTTATATGACTGGCTGTGGTGGTGGTGGATTCCGTTTAGACTTAGAGCAAGCAAAAATGTTCGATAGTTTTTGGTTTACTGATAACCAAGGCCCTTACGATGGTATTAGGATAATTAAAGACACCTTAAAGCGTATGCCCACCGGCACGATTGACCGTTGGAACGTGCAAACGTACTGCACTGGATTCCCAGAATTTGGCAACCCTAAAACGGTAGGAAAGATGATTAGCTGTAACAACGCAACGTGGGAATTTCTTATCGGCGTTCCCGATAGCTTTGTAGAAGAGTTTATGAAAGGTGGGCCGTTAGGTTTTTCTTGCGATATAGCGTCTTTCCCAGCTGAATACAAAGAAAAATGGAAAGACATTATTACACAGTATAAACTAGATAGAGAATTCTATCGCACGGCACTTGCAAAAATTTTGGTGGATAGCGAAAGCATCATAGCCATAGAGTATTTTAACAAGTGTTTTGATAAGGCAATAATTCAAGTATTTATCAAGAATGTTTATGCTAACGACGTTACTATTTATCCAGCAGTTGATTTTAACGCACAATATTCGTTAAACGATAATCTAGTTTCTGGTAAAGAATTAAAAGAAGAAGGTGTTTATGTGAAAGACCTTGTAAACAATACTTGCAGAGTATTTGAGCTCGTGAAAGCGAAATCCTACAAATAATTAAGAGAAAAATCAGATTTTGACGAATAGAATCTGATTTTTTTAATCTCCTAAAATAAACGTTTTTTACTGTTTTTGTTGTAGTGTTTTGGCGCTTTTGGGTGTTATAATAATCGTGCTTGAGCAAAAAATTTTTATTTTAAGGAGAAAGAAATGAATACTGATAAAATTTATGCAGAACAAATAGCAAACGAATACTCAAAAAAACAAAACACAAAAGTTAAGGCGTTAAAGAGATTAGACGCAAAGGTAAAAAACACCCCAAACATATTTGCTTTTACGTGGGGTATTTGTTTTTGTTTAATTTTCGGCGTAGGCATGTGTCTTGTAATGGGCGTGCTTGGTTCTGGAAGTATAGTATCTATCGGATTAGGAATCGGGGTAGGTTGTGTAGGTATTTTGGGAATGAGTGTATGCTATTCATTGTTTAAAAAAATTCTTGAAAGCGAAAAGGAAAAATACGCAGAAGATATTATTAGACTTGCAAACGAGATAGTAAACGAAGAGTAAAAACGGAGACGTTTGAACATGGAAAAAAGCCAAAGCAAATACTTTTATACTGCCGAGTTGATGAATAAAGCTCTTTTGGAATTGCTTGAAAAGAAAGATTTGGAGTTTATAACGATAACGGAAATCACCAAAAAGGCAGGAGTAAATCGCTCTACTTTTTATTTGCATTATGAAAACGTGTATGAACTATTAGAAGAAACCATTGAAAACCTACATAAACAGTTTGTCAATTCTTTTAATGAAGGTGCTTTGTTTGAATTTCAAGATAAAAAACAAGCGTTTTTTATTACAGACGAGCTAATAATTCCATATTTAAAGTTCGTTAAGGAAAACAAGCGAGTATTAAAGCTCGTGCATCAAAAACCACAGTTGTTTCGGGCGAAAAAAACTTATCAACAAATGTACGATAAGTTTTTTTATCCAGCCATATCAAAGTTTATCACCAAAGAAAACGAAAGGATATATAAACTAGAATATTACACGGCAGGCGTTGTGGCGATTATTAACAAGTGGTTGGGTTTAGATTGTGTTACCGAAATGGAAGAACTAGTAAAGATTATCAAAAATTGCATTGGGTATAACGAGCATCAAAATATCTAAAATCATTAATTCAAAAGCGCTCCGAAATACGGGGTGTTTTTATATTTTTAAATGAAAAAGTTTTAAAAAGTAGTTAAAAACCCTTGCATATAAACTACGTTTATGTTAGAATATACAAGCAAAAAATTCACACTCGTTCGCTTTCGGGCTTTCGTGTTCCCTAAAAAAATTATAGTCGTGGGGAATTGATACCGATAAAAAAGGTGGCGAGGAGGAATAACGGAGGAATTTAAAATGGCAGTTATCACAATGAAACAGCTCTTAGAAACGGGCGTACACTTCGGTCACCAAACAAAGCGTTGGAACCCAAAGATGAAGAAGTACATTTACGGCGAAAGAAACGGTATTCATATCGTTAACCTTGAAAAGACCGTAGACTTAATCGAAAACGACGTTTATCCGTTCGTAGTAGAAACCGTTAAACAGGGCAAGAGCGTACTTTTCGTAGGTACAAAGAAACAAGCGCAAGACGCTGTAAAGGAAGAAGCTGAAAGATGTGGCCAATACTACATCAATTCTAGATGGCTTGGTGGTACTTTAACCAACTTCAAAACCATTAGGTCTAGAGTAGACAGATTAAACAAGCTCAACAACATGGAAAAAATGGGCGAGTTTGACCTTCTTCCCAAAAAAGAAGTAGCAGGTCTTATTGCTGAAAGAGATAAACTTGAACTTAACCTCGGTGGTATTAAGGATATGAGAACTCTTCCTGGTCTAATGTTCATCGTAGACCCAAGCCAAGAAGATATCGCTGTATTAGAAGCTAAAAAGCTCAATATCCCAATCGTAGCTATTACCGATACTAACTGTGACCCTGATTTAATCGACCACGTTATCCCTGGTAACGACGATGCTATTAGAGCAGTTAAGCTTATCGCATCTGTTATTGCAGACGCTGTAATTGAAGCTAACCAAGGCGAACAACTCGTTAAGGAAGAAGCTTCTGAAGAAGAAGTTAAGTCTATGGACGAAGCTATGGAAGCTCCCGTAGCTGAATAATTATAGGGGGAATTAAATATGTTTACTAATAAAGACGTAATGGAACTCCGTAAAAAGACGGGTGCAGGCGTTGCAGACTGCAAAAAGGCACTTGAACAAACCAATGGCGATATGGACAAGGCTGTTGACTTTTTAAGAGAAAAAGGTATTGCAACTGCTGCTAAAAAGGCATCTAGAATCGCTGCTGAAGGCTTAGTTGCTGCTAAGGTTGATGGCAATATCGGTGTTCTCGTAGAAGTTAACTGTGAAACAGACTTCGTTGCTAAGGGTGACCAATATATCGAATTCGTTAAAGACGTAGCAGATTACGTTGTTAAGAACGACGTTGCTGATATAGATGCATTAGTTAGCGCAAAGGCTGACGATACTATTGCAGCTACTGCAAAAATCGGTGAAAAAATTGCTATCCGTCGTTTTGTTAAATACGTGGCTGAAAACGGCATTGTAGAAAGCTACATCCACATGGGTGGCAAAGTAGGCGTTCTAGTAGAACTTGAGGGTTGCACTTGCCCCATAGCTCATGAACTTGCACACGACGTAGCACTTCAAATCGCTGCTGCTAAACCATTATATTTAGTTGCTGAAGAAGTTCCAGCTGAAGTAGTAGAACACGAAAAAGAAATTCTTCTTGCTCAAATCAAAAACGACGAAAAGTTAGCTAGCAAGCCTGAAATGGTTATTAACAAGATGGTAGAAGGCAAAATCAACAAGTACTATGATGAAAACTGCTTACTCCGTCAAGCATTTGTTAAAGACCCAGGAATGAACATAGAAAAGCTTGTTAAAGATTGTTCTAACAAAATGGGCAAAGAAGTTTCTATCAAGCGTTTCACTCGCTTTGAAATGGGCGAAGGCTTGGAAAAGAGAAATGATGACTTTGCTGCAGAAGTAGAAGCTCAAATGAAGAAATAATTTTCTTTATTAAACGCTATTAAAACTAATCTAAAGGCACTCAAACGAGTGCCTTTTTAATTTACTTTTGACAAATTAAGGAAATAATTTTTAGTGATTGCCTTTATCGTATTTACATTTTTATTTAAATAGTATATAATAGTAAATAGTTAAACCTAAAGGAGAAAGGATTGATTATGTCCAAAGCATTATATAAAAGAGTTATTATTAAACTTTCAGGCGAAGCGCTTGCTGGTGATAAGGGTAACGGCATAGACCAACAAGTTTTAGATGCTATTACCGACCAAATAGTAGCCGTAAAAAATCTAGGTGTAGAAATCGGCATTATTGTTGGTGGTGGAAATTTCTGGCGTGGCAGACAAGGCACGGAAATGGATAGGTCACAAGCAGACCACATGGGTATGCTAGCAACAGTAATCAACGCGCTTGCTCTTCAAGACGCTTTGGAAAGAAAAGGTGCGCCCACACGTGTTCAAACGGCTTTAACCATTACTAGAGTTGCAGAACCTTACATTTTAAGAAAGGCAATGAGCCATTTGTCTAAAGGCAGGGTGGTAATCTTTGCTTGTGGAACGGGTAACCCTTACTTTACTACTGATACGGCGGCGGCACTTCGCGCAGCAGAAATTGGTGCAGAAGCAATACTATTAGCTAAAAACGTTGATGGAATTTATGATAGCGACCCCAAGCAAAACCCCAACGCTAAAAAGCTTGCTAACGTTACTTATAAAGATTACATTGCGCAAGGCTTAAAGGCTATGGATACAACGGCAATTACCATTTGTATGGAAAATAAAATTCCCGTGTTAGCATTTGGTTTATTTGAAGAAAATGCATTGTTAAGGGCTGTTTCAGGCGAAAATATAGGCACGCTCATTAAATAAAAGAATAATTACTTAAAAAAATTAGGGAGAATTAAAAATGGCAATACAGAATGAACAATATGAAATGATAATGATGGAAATTATGGATAAAACGGATAAAACCGTTTCAGTTTTGAACGGCGAATATATAACTATTCGTGCAGGCAGAGCAAACCCACATATACTCGACAAAGTTTTAGTAGATTACTACGGCACGCCAACGCCAATTAATCAAGTTGGTAACCTTTCGGTAACTGAAGGTAGATGTTTGGTTATTGCGCCTTGGGATGCAAGCATGCTTAAAGTTATTGAAAAACAACTCATTGCTGAAAACCTTGGCATTAACCCTGTAAATGATGGTAAAGTAATTCGTTTAGTTTTCCCTGCTCTTACTGAAGAGAGAAGAAAGGAATTAGTTAAGCAAATCAAAAAGATGGCAGAAGATAGTAAGGTTGCAATTCGTAACGTTCGCCGTGATGGTATGGATGCTATTAAGAAGATGAAAAATAGCAAAGAACTATCTGAAGACGAGCATGCAATATGCGAAAAGGAAATAGATAAAGCTATTTCTGAAAGCATTGATAAAATCGATAAGCTTTGCGCCGACAAAGAAAAGGATATATTGTCAGTATAATGAGTGGCGAAAAGATACCATCACACGTTGGAATCATAATGGACGGGAATGGCAGATGGGCTGAAGCGCGTGGTAAAAAACGTTCTTTCGGGCATCATCAGGGTTCAGCAAACGTTGATAGAATAGTTTCACACGCGTTCAGTATAGGAATAAAAACCTTAACGCTCTACGCATTTTCTTCGGAAAATTGGGCAAGACCTAAAGAAGAAGTTGACGAGCTTATGAAACTGCTATACACTTATTTTAAAAAGTTTATTAAAAAGGTTATAAAAAACGACGTTCGGTTGGTTGTGATTGGTGGAAGGGAGGAGCTTTCCGATAAACTTAAAAAGGTTATAGAAGAAGGGGAAGAAAAGAGCAAAAACAACACTTCGCATAACCTTTTGATAGCGCTTAATTACGGTGGCAGGCAGGAAATTGTTAGTGCTGTAAATAAACTTGTTTCTAATAATCAAGCAATAACGGTTGAAAGCATAAGCGAGAACTTATATACTGCGCCTTTTGGCGAGCCAGACCTTATTATTAGAACGGGTGGAGAGCTAAGGCTTTCTAATTTCTTAATGTATCAAGGTGCATATAGCGAGTTGTATTTTACAAAAGAATTATGGCCGGATTTTGATGAAAACAGTCTTGATAGAGCTGTTAGCGAGTTTGGCGAAAGAAAAAGACGTTTCGGTAAAGTATAGAAATTTTTAGGAGAATAAATGTTAAAAAGGACGATTACGGGAGCTTGTTACGTAGCAATATTGGTGGCATTTTTCCTTTTAAGACAACTAGTTGATTATAGGCTTTTTCACTTACTTACGTTTGCATTTTTAGTGATAGGTACTTATGAGATTGCTAAAATGACTAAACTAGTTTCGGTAAAGGGCAATTTTATTCCATCAATAATATACTCATCGCTTTTAATACCCGTTTATTTAGCCGTGGAATACTTGGTTAAAGGTGGTTTGGGTGCGTTAGTGGCGTTTGGGTGCGTTATTGTAGCTATCGTTATTGTTTCCGTTGTCTGTCTTATTAAAAAGGTGGATAAGAAAGTTTATATTTCAACAATTCTTCCTTACGTATATCCTGCAATCTTTTTGCTTTCAATGGTAACGATAAACGAGATAAAAGATTTTGCGTTTATTGCACTGCTACTTGCTTTTGTTACTAGTCCTTTATGTGATACTATGGCGTACTTAGTAGGTAGTTTAATAGGTGGCAAAAAGCTTTGCCCCAAAATCAGCCCTAAAAAAACTTGGTCTGGTGCGATAGGTGGGCTATTCGGTGGAATAATCGGTGGCATATTAGTTTATCTAATTTTCCGTCCTGAAATAATAGTTGCAAAACCTATAGTTATAACTTTAATCTTTGCAGGAATAGGCTTAGTAAGTGCACTGCTTACCGAGATAGGTGATTTGTTTGAAAGCTTTATAAAGCGACGTTTAGGTTTTAAGGATTCAGGCTCTATTTTGCCGGGGCACGGTGGAGTTTTAGATAGAATAGACGGCATGCTGTTTGCAAGCGTGTTTGTGTGTATAATATTTTTAATTGTTTAATTATGAAGAAAATAGCACTTATAGGTAGCACGGGTTCTATAGGTAAACAAACGCTTAACGTTTGTCGCCGTCACCCTGATAAATTTAAGATAGTTTCGCTCGCCGCGGGTAATAACGTCGGCGAGTTTTTTGCGCAAGTAAACGAGTTTAAGCCTAAGGTTGCAACCATATCTTGCGAGTGTGAAAAGGATAAATTGTCTTTAGGGACGGAGTACTACTTTGGCGAAAATGCATTTACTAACGCTATTATTGATGATGCAGACGTGGTTGTGGTTGCGCTAGTTGGGTTTAAGGGCATTATAGCAGTTTTAGATGCCATTGAAAAGGGCAAAGACATTGCGCTTGCCAATAAGGAAAGTCTTGTTGTGGGTGGCGAATTAGTAATGCAAAAGGCAAAGGAAAAGGGTGTTAAAATTACGCCTATAGATAGTGAACACTCTGCAATATGGCAGGCATTAGGCTTTGATTTCAACGCTAATTTTAAGAAAATTATTCTCACGGCATCAGGTGGCGCGTTTAGGGATTTTACGGCAGAACAGCTTAAAAGTGTAACTGCATTAGATGCCTTAAGGCATCCCAACTGGGATATGGGCGCAAAGATTACAGTAGACTGCGCAACGCTTGTAAATAAAGCGTTTGAAGTTATTGAAGCAAAATGGCTTTATAATACAACTTTCGACAAAATAGACGTTATAATTCACCGTGAAAGTATCATACATTCTATGGTAGAGTTTAACGATGGAGCAGTGATTGCACAGCTATCCTATCCGTCTATGGAGCTACCCATATCGCTTGCATTGTCTTACCCTGAAAGGATAACTTCAAACGTTGACAGTTTAGATTTTGCTCGTTTAAAAAGTTTAACCTTTGATAGCGTTGATAAAACTAAATACCCTTGCTTTGATATTATTCTGCAATCGGCAGAAATAGGTGGAGCGTATCCAGCAGTAGCAAACGGTGCAAACGAAGAGTGTGTAAAGCTCTTTTTACAAGACAAGATTTCTTACCTAGATATTTATAAGGGTATTTATGGGGCCTTGCAGTCGTATGACGGTGGTTCACATACACATTTTGATGACCTTATGGCAGGCGATATTTTTGCCAGAAAATACGTATTAGATTTGTTTAAGGTGTGATGGAATTTTTAATGCTTGCTTCCTTTTCGGAAGTTATGAGTTATATCGGATATATCCTGCTTGCAATACTTATTTTGCTTATAATGATAACGGTGCACGAATTAGGTCATTATGTAGCAGGTAAAATTTTTAAGTTTGGCATAGATGAGTTTGCAATAGGATTCGGGCCAAAGCTTTTTTCTAAAACCAAAAAAAGTGGGGAAGTTTTTTCTCTAAGGCTTTTCCCCGTTGGTGGTTTTTGCGCGTTTAAAGGCGAAGATAGCGATAGTGCTGACCCAATGGCGTTTAACAACAAAAAGCCTTGGCAAAGGATTATAGTGCTAATCTCTGGCGCACTTATGAATTATCTTCTTGCACTACTCGTGATTGCGTTAATGTTTGGCATATATGGGCAAACAACTCTTATGAGTTATAAAACGGTAAAAACGCAAGAAATAAGCGAACAGTACTGTTTACAGGATAGAGACGTTTTGCTTTCAGTAGACGGAAAAAGCGTGTATTTAACAACCGATTTAATGAGTGCAGTTCAAAATAGAGATAAAGGCGAGCTAGTAAACTTTACCATAATTCGCAGTGGAGAAACTAAGAGCCTTTCTGTAAAGCTTCGCACCGATACACACTTTAAGAACGTTGAAGATATAACTAAGCTGTTTGATGCGCTTGGTATTTATTATCAAACAGATGCTCAAGGTCAAATAGTAAATTCAGGACTTTACTCTACGGGCGTAAGGCACGGATTTTTTAAGACGCTTGGTATGTCGGTAGAATATTCACTTAAGCTTGCAGGCACAATTTTTATCGTTTTAGGTCAACTAATAACTGGCGCACTAGGGTTAAATTCCCTTGGTGGAACGGTTACAACTATTTCGGTAACGGCAAGCGCGATAAGGGTTGGTGGTTTAAGATATTTTCTTAATATGCTATCCTTTATCGGTGTAAACCTGGCCGTATTTAATCTATTGCCAATACCTGCGTTAGACGGGGCAAGGGTTGTGTTCACCGGTATTGAGTGGGTTAGAAAAAAACCCGTTAGCAGAAGAGTTGAAAGCATTATTCACACCGTAGGGTTGGTTGTGCTACTACTATTTTCCGTGCTGGTAGATTTGCAACAGTGCTTTTAGCCTAATATAACGGTTGTTAATGGAGAATATAATTAAATTAAATAAAAATTTATGCGAAAATCGTATACTTTTTTAAAATAAATGTGTTACAATAAATAAGAATTTTAGATTTTTATTCGGAGGAAGAAAAATGGCAATAAAAAACGCATATTTACTTGACCTTTTACAAAGAACTGAAAAGAGAAATCCCGGTGAACCGGAATTCATACAGGCTGTTACAGAAGTTTTATCAACGCTTGAACCTGTAATTGAACAAAGACCTGACCTTGTTGAAGCAGGCGTTCTTGAAAGAATTGTTGAGCCAGAAAGACAAATCATATTCAGAGTTCCTTGGGTAGACGACCAAGGTAAACCACACGTAAACCGTGGATTTAGAGTGCAGTTTAACTCTGCAATCGGTCCATATAAGGGGGGCATAAGACTTCACCCATCGGTTAACCTTGGAATTATTAAATTTTTAGGCTTTGAGCAAACCTTTAAAAACAGCCTTACCACGCTTCCTATGGGTGGTGGCAAAGGTGGTTCTGACTTTGACCCTAAGGGCAAGTCTGATAACGAAATCATGAATTTCTGCCAAAGCTTTGTAACCGAACTTTATCGTCATATCGGTGCTGATTGTGACGTTCCTGCAGGCGATATCGGTGTTGGGGCAAGAGAAGTTGGCTTTATGTTTGGTCAGTATAAGAGAATTAGAAACGAATGGGTTGGCGTTCTCACGGGTAAAGGTATTCCTTACGGTGGCTCACTTGCTAGAAAACAAGCAACAGGCTATGGTCTTTGCTATTTCACCAACGAAATGCTACTTGCAAACAATATGAGTTTTGAAGGTAAAACCGTTTTAGTTTCAGGTTCTGGCAACGTTGCTATTTACGCTTGCGAAAAGGCAACTGAATACGGCGCAAAAGTAGTTGCTATGTCTGACAGTAACGGTTATATTTATGACCCCAATGGTATTGACCTTGATGCTGTTAAGCAAATTAAGGAAGTTGAAAGAAAGAGAATAAAAGAATACCTTTCAAATCACCCACAAGCAACTTATACCGAAGGTTGCAAGGGTATTTGGACTATTCCTTGTGATATCGCTCTTCCATGTGCAACCCAAAACGAAATTGACGGCGAAAGCGCAAAAGCACTCGTTAAAAACGGATGTAAGGTTGTTGCAGAAGGCGCAAATATGCCCTCTACTCCAGAAGCTATTGATACTTATCTTGCAAACGGAATTCTTTACGGACCAGCAAAGGCTGCAAATGCAGGTGGTGTTGCAACTAGTGGCTTAGAAATGAGCCAAAACAGCCTAAGACTTTCTTGGTCGTTTGAAGAAGTTGATGAAAAGTTACACGGCATTATGAAGAGCATATTCAAAGCGTGCGACGATGCTTCAAAAACTTACGGTATGCCCGGCAACTATATGGCAGGTGCAAACATTGCAGGCTTTATAAAAGTTGCAGAAGCTATGAAGGCGCAAGGCAACGTCTAATTTTAAGACCGTATAAACTGCGTTATGCGTCGTTAACTGCCCAAAGCAAAAGACTTCAATAACCAGACGGTTAATCTCACCCTTTTGATTGGTCGAGCCTAGCCTAACTTGTTTCTACGCTCTTAAAATGGGTTTGATTTGGGGGCGTCACGCTCCCGAGATTTGCTCGTATCTAAAACCTTAAAATAATTTAATACGATAAATAAAAGCACCGTGCACGGTGCTTTTTATTTTTTTCGGAAGAAGATTTTATCTCTTTATTAAGTTGATGGGCGATAAAAAACATAAAGTTTTTAGGTTTATCGTTAGCCAAAATCGTGTCTATCACAAAATATGTTGTTATTTTCTAACGTGCATAATATTTCTTCAATTTTAATAAAGCAGTCTTTGTCCGATAATTTTTCATCTTCAATGGCTTGCTTGATTGCTAGTAAAACTTTGTAGCATTTATTTTCTAATATTTCTATTAAAATTTTATCACTTATATGGTCAAATTTATAATTTTCATTTTGCAAACCGCTTATTAATAATTCTCTCCATAATTCCATAAAAAATCTCCTTTTTATCAAATTGGGGATTATATCCCCTTAATAAAAAAGATTATAAACCCCATAATATAAGTTGTCAATACCTAGGGGGATAAAATGTTTAAATTTGATAGATTATTTTTAACAATGGAGAAAAAAGGCGTTTCTACTTATAGGCTTCGAGAAGAATGCGGAATAGATAGCAAAACAGTTCGTAGATTAAGGGCTAACCAAAATATTGAAATGAAAACCATTGATAGAATTTGTTCCTTTTTGGATTGTAAAATAGAGGACGTGGTAGAGTTTATAAAAGATTAAAAGCACCGAAAATTCGGTGCTTTTTGTTTTTAATCGTTTACATTTTGCCTGCTTTGCCCAAAAAGTAAGCAAATTAGCGAAACGGTTAAAAATATGCTTGCACATATAATATAGTAAATTTTGAACGCAACGATATAACTCATAAACAAAAACGATAAACCTAAAAGCAAAAAGCTTTTAGCTTTTTTTCTTTGGAATAGCGATTTTAAGGCGCTTATTTTATTAAGCTTAGGTTGGCTTAATTGATATTTATTTTCAGGTAAACAATTTTTGTCTTTTAAGTAATTTATCGTTGCTCTGGCATCGGCAAGGTAAAGATTATCAAATCGCTTAGCAAACGCTTTAATTTCTTCTGAAAAGTTTTCAGCTAACAAATATGCTTTAGCCGTTTTTTCCTTGGCATTAAAAATTTTAACTATATCTGCCTTGTTTACAATTTCAAACCCAAACTTAAAAAACAAATAGGTATTCTGCTCTTTTATATAAAGCCCACCGTGTTTTTTCTCTGATTTACAACCAATTTTTTGCAATGCGTTATGGAAAAAAGATATAAGCTCTAGTTTAGTCATTAAATTAAATTGCAAAGTAGCGTTTTCATAGAGCAATATATCTTGCTTTTTGCCATAAACTTTCACGCGTTTTTTTCGCAGATGATTAAATACTAATACTGCAAACATTATAGATAGGAAAATGGCTATAACTACTGAATAAGGTTTCACAAAAAAATAATTAGCAGTTATAAAAAACAACAAAAAACTTATTAGCGTTGAAAAGACAAGGTCTATGGTAAATGGTAGAGAAAACTTCATAATACACCTGTAAATAGTTTTATCTAATTATTGACCATTTGCCAGCCTTTAATAACAAAAAAGTATTGATTTTATTTTGAAAATGTGCAATAATATTTATATGGAGAAAATTGGTATTTTAGGTGGGACGTTTAATCCCGTGCATATTGAACATGTAAACCTTGCAAAGAGCGCGATTGAAGAGCTTGAGCTAGACGCGTTGTTTATTATGCCCACATTTATATCTCCACATAAAAGTGACAATCCAGCGCCGTGTCAAGATAGAATAAATATGCTAAAACTAGCATTTAACGGCGTTGATAAAGTTATTATTAGCGATTATGAAATCCTAAATGGTGGGAAAAGCTATACATACCTTACGGTAGAGCATTTTAAAGAGCAATACGGCTCACAAATTTTCTTTATCTGTGGTGGGGATATGCTAACTAATTTTAAGACTTGGCGATACCCTGAGCGAATTTTATCAGCTTGCACCCTTGCCGTTTTCGATAGGGAAGATTTTTATACCGATTATGATGCAGAAAGAGAGTATTTTATAAAAAATTTCGGCAAAAGCTTTATCAAATTATCTTATCAAGGCAGGCTTTGTTCAAGCACGAAAACTAGAACTTATGCATCATTTTCTTTAAGCCTAAAAGGTCAAGCACCTGAAAAAGTGGAAGAATATATAGTTAAAAACCGTCTATATTCGGGGGATAACTTTACTGCGTTTGCGATAAAAAACCTGCCTGAAAAGAGATTGGTTCACACGGCAAACGTGGTGGCTAAAGCCTTGACAAAAGCTAAAGAATTAGGGCTAGATAAAGAAAAGGTAAGAATAAGCGCTACCTTGCACGACGTAGCAAAATACGTTGATTATAAAACAGTTAACGGCTTTATTCTGCCAGAAGGCGTGCCAGAAGCTGTCGTTCACGCTTTTTTAGGGGCGTTCATTGCTGAAAACACGCTCGGCATAACTGATGAAGAAATACTAGATGCTATTTGCTATCATACTTCTGGTAAGCCTAATATGACAACGCTTGGAAAGCTTATATTTGTTGCCGATATGATAGAAGAAGGCAGGGATTATGAGGGCGTGGAAAAATTAAGAGAGCTGTTTGAGAAAGATGATTTTGAAAAATGTTTCGTTGAATGTTTAAAGGAAGAGTTTTTGCACCTAGTAAATAAAAAGCAATATATTTATGAGTTAACTATTGATGCTTTTGCATATTATGTGAAATAAGGAAATAAAAAAATGAAAATACAAGAGTTTATTGAAAAATATTACCCGAACGGCTTCTATCCAAAAGGAAAGCCACTCAGCAAAAGAAGGGAAGAATTTAAGAGAAGAAATAGCCAGTGGATTTGCAACGATAAAGAAGTAGACGTAGTTTTTATAGGCGATTCTATAATGGAATGGTGGGAAGTTTACGCATACTTTAACGAGTTTGGCGTGCTGGTAAATCGTGGTTACGCAGGCGAACTTATCAAGGCTTCAGTTAATAGATTTATTGAAGACGTTGTTGACCTTAAACCAAAGGTTGCAGTATTGTTTGAAGGAACTAACGATTTAAGCATAGAGCATGCAAAGGCAAAGAAAAAGGGCGCTTCTGAAGATGAAATGATAGCAATTGGCAACAAAATTGCAAAGCATCACGAAAAAATAATGAAAATGGCAAAGAAAAACGGGCTAAAGCTTATAGTATGTTCAATTTTGCCATATGGTTGTAAGGATATAAGAAACCAAATGATTTTCTCGCTTAACGCTGAGATTAAGGCTTTATGTGAAAAATACGGTTGTTTGTATGCTGATTTCCATAGCGCAATAGTTAAGGAAGACGGGTTAACCTTGCAAGACGTGCATTTTGGCGATGAATTGCACCCACATGTTTCAGGCTACGATATTATGGCAGAAATTTTACGCCCACTATTAAAAGATGCGCTTTCAAAGTAAGGCGTTTACATAAAAATAAAAGGAAGGAAAGTATTTTGAACTCATTAGAATTTAGCCAAAAAATTTGTAAAATTTTATCAGACCGTAAGGCGCAAGACGTTTTGACGATAGACGTTCGTGGTAAGACCGAAGTTGCAGATTATTACGTAATTGCAGGAGGCAGGTCAATGGCGCAAACGCGCGCTCTTATAGACCACGTTGAAGAAGAGATGGATAAGCTTGGCGTTGCGCCTATTCGCAAGGAAGGCGTTCGTGAAGGGCGCTGGGCAGTATTAGATTACGGTGACGTTATCGTGCATATTTTTAACGACGAAACTAGGCTTTTCTATCATTTAGAAAGCGTTTGGGATGACGGAAAGAACGTGCAAAAATACCAAGACTAATAATCTTAGGAAATTTTTTTAACGTAAATTCTATCTATTTCGTCGGGATTTATTTCAATGCTACGCACGGGATTTTCAGTTTTTGGTGTTAGCTTTTTGGGTTTTTTGGTAAATTTTTTGACATTAGGAGTTTGTTTTATGGGTTTTGGGAAGTAAGCCTTAACCGATAAAACTAAAATTTTAATAGCAATAACCGACAAAAAGCACGTGCCAAAAAGCGCAAAAGTAACGGCAAAGTCTAACACAAACGGCGTGTTTAATAAAAATATCATAATTCACCTTTTAGTGAATTATAACACTAGGCGCTTATAATTAAAGTGAAAGTATTTGTTGAGAAATGATATTTTTTATCGTAACTATATAATAAGGAGAACGTTATGTTTGATAATAAACTAGGTAATAACTCTGTAATAGAAGAAGAAAGGGTGGAAACTGTAGAAGTTACCGAAGAAGTTGAAGAAAAGATGGAAACCGTTGAAGAAATGGAAGAAAAAGGTGTAGAAGTAGAAGTTGAAGCTGTTGATGAAGATAAATTTTCGCTTGCAGGGTTGCTTGGCAAAACTGAGAGTGGCATGAAATCGGATTTTTATGCTTTTCAAATAAAAGAGCTTATGCAATCGGTTGGCATAGCGCTTCCAAAAGGATATTTAACGATAGCTGAAATTGAAAATTATTATAGCAACGCTTTAAAATACGGTTGCAAGGAAATTATTGCCACCCCGTATTTAGTTAGCTGTATAAAAGAAATTGAAGAAAAGTTTGGTAGTGAAAAACTTTCTATAACTGCAATTATAGATTATCCTTGTGGCGAAAGTTCGTTTAAGGCAAAGATTTTAGACGTTAAAGAGAGCATTAAAGGTGGCGCAAGTTCGGTTATAGTTGTTATGGCAAAGCGTTCTATTAGCACTGCAAAACTATCTATTGAAAAGGCAAGGCTAAACAAGTTGTGCAAAGTAGGTAAAGGAAAAGTAGGCGTTGCGATAAATGTGGATTTAGAAGAAGATGATTTGCGCAAGATAGTTAAGCTTGTTGATTCAGTTAAGGCAAAGTTCGTTACTTTGCTTGCTGAAAACGTTAGCGTTGATAAAGTTAAAAAAGCTTTTGAACTTTTAACAGCTAAGAAAGTTGACAAGAAAATTTTTGTTTATTCTTCGGTTGATAACATAAAAGAATTATCTAATCTTATAGAGATGAAAGCTAACAAAGTGTATACCGAGCACCTAGCCAAAATTGGCGCTATGCTAGAAGAAAGATTCGGTATTCAGATTTAATTATAAGGTCAAATTACTTTACAAACTATAAAAAAAATATTACAATATAACTATCTTAATAAAAATTCTTTGGGGCGGGGTGAAATTCCCCACCGGCAGTAAAAGTCTGCGAGCCTTATTAGGTTGATTTGGTGCAATTCCAAAACCGACGGTATAGTCCGGATGAGAAAAGAATTGTGGCAAAACGGGTTTTGCCTGAGTTTTTTGTCTTTTCATAGCGCCCCAAATAATAGGGGCGTTTATTTATGAAAAATGTTTTTACAACCAAAAACGTTGCAGGAATGGCAGTTTTTACTGCGTTATCATTTGTAGTGTATTTGCTTGAAATACCTATTTTTGCAGGCACTCCTGCGAGTTTTTTAGAACTAGACCTCTCAAACGTATTTGTTATGCTTGCAGGGTTTATGTACGGACCTATCCCTGCAGTTATGATTACCGTAGCTAAAGAATGTATACACATAGCCGTTGGTAGTACGGGTGGGGTTGGAGAGCTTGCTAATATAATAATTACTACGGCGTACGTTATAGTGCCGTCTCTAGTTTACTACTATAGAAAAGGTTTTAAAACGGTTGTTATTACTCTTTCAATCGCTTGTATTATTCAAACGGGAATATCTCTTCTCGTTAACAAATACGTTAATTTCCCTTTCTTTATGGGGGGAGCGCCTTTTGTGCCAAATGAAATTTCGGATTCTGCATTTGCAACGCTTTGGGCATACGTTTTAGCTTTTAACGCTATCAAAAGCGTGGTTATTTCTTTATTAACTATTTTATTGTATAAAAAAGTATCTTATCTTTTTACAAAAATAAATTTGAAAAATTCATCAAAAAATGTATAATAAAAATATGGAACTTATTTCAAAGAGTGCAAGTCAAACTGAAGATATAGCTTTTGAATATGCTAAAACCTTAAATAAGGGCGACGTGGTGGTGTTATCTGGCGATTTAGGTGCAGGTAAAACTCAGTTTGTAAAAGGCGTTGCAAAATATTTTGGGCTTAACGGAGTTACTAGCCCAACTTATGCATACCTTAACGTTTACGGCGATATGCTATATCACTACGATTGTTATAGGCTATCCTGTGGTGAAGATGCTGAAAGGTTAGGGCTTACTGATTATTTTAACGGCGATAACATCTGCTTAATCGAGTGGGCAGAAAATATAGAAGATACTCTGCCTGAAAAAGTGAAAAAGGTTACTATATTAAAATTAAGTGAAAACGAGAGAAAGATAATTTTATGAATTATTTAGCGATAGATACTAGTGGTAAAAATCTTACCGTGGTTATATGTAAAAACGGGCAAACCTTTACGGCGTTTGACGGCGAGTGTGGGGTAAACCACTCGGTTGCGCTTATGCCACAAGTAGAAGAGCTGTGCAAAAGAGCTGATTTTGACCTTAAAGATGCCGATTTCTTTGCGTGTGTAGTAGGCGCAGGCTCGTTTACGGGTATAAGAATAGGTGTTGCAACCGTTAAGGCTATGTGCTTTGCCTTTAACAAACCTTGTTTATCGGTAACTTCGTTTGATACTTTAGCATACAATGTAGACGGAAAAGTTCTTGCAGTAATTGATGCAAAGCACAATGGTTTTTACGTGTGTGGTTATACTGATAAAAAGGTTACTCTTGAGCCTGTATACGTGATGAAAGAAAAGCTTATTGAGCTTAACAAAGAATATAAAATAGTAAGCGCAACTTTGCTTGACGGTGTGCCTTGTGAAATAGTTTCGGTTAAAGATGGGCTTATTAAGGCAATAGAGCAAATGCAAGATAAAATTAACACGGATATAGAAACGCTTACCCCGTTATACGTGAGAAAAAGTCAGGCGGAAGAAGGTAGATGAAACTAGTAAATCTATCCGTTTTAGATATTGATAGTCTTTTAGAGCTAGAAAGCGAATTTAGTGATGGATATAGCCTTAGTCAACTAAGGTCTGCCTTTTCAAGTGGCAGGTTTTATTGTTTGGGGATTAAGGACGGGGAAAGTCTAGTAGCTTTCGTTTGCTATTCTATCGCAATGGAGCAGGCTGATATAGAAACGGTGTTCGTTAAGGCTGAATATAGAAGGCTTGGGCTAGCTAAACGGTTAATAGAAAGCGCGCAAGAGCAAATGGTAAAACAAGGCGCTATAAAAGGCTTTTTAGAAGTTAGAAATAGCAATTTGCCAGCTAGGGCGCTATACCAAGGGTTAGGATATACGGAAATATCGGTTAGGAAAAAATATTATCCTGACGATGAAGATGCCGTGATTATGGCAAAGGATTTAGTATAAAAACACAAAATCTTTTTCCTACCAACGAAAAAAGAGAAAATAAAAAGCAGTTAATATTTTTACACGGATATTTAGCTGATAAAAATAGTTTTATTAGGCAGTTAGAGTTTTTTTCTAACGATTTTAACGTGTATGCTTTTGATTTTAAGGGGTTTGGCGATAATAGGGGTATGGAATACCCGTATTCGCTAGATGATTACGTAAACGAGCTAAAAGAGATTTGTTTTAAGAACAGGTTAAATAAGCCCCACGTTTTAGCACATTCATTCGGTGCAAGAGTAGTGCTTAAAACAGCCTATCAAAACCCTGATTTTTTTGATAAAATAGTGCTTACAGGGGCTGCAGGGTTAAAGAGCAAAACCACGTTAAAAAAACGGGTTAAAAGAACGGTTTTTAAAGTATTAAAAAACTTTGTGCCTAGAGAAAAATTAAAAGGTTTTTATTCGCCAGATTACCTAGCGCTTGATAGCGTTATGAAGCAAAGTTTTGTTAAAATAGTAAACGAGCATTTAGACTACACCTTGCCCTACATAAAAAACAAAACACTTTTAATTTTTGGTGAAAATGATAAAGAAACACCGTTATATATGGCAAAAAAGCTTAATAACGGCATAAAAAACAGCAAATTGATAGTGCTGAGTGGCGCAGGGCATTTTGCCTTTATAGATAAAAGCTTAAAATTTAATTTGGAGATGAGAGAGTTCTTACTCTCGAAAGATTAGCATGTTCCCAATATACGTAACGAGTTTTTCAGAGTTGTTTACCACAAACCAAATATTAGCATATGTAATTATAAGCATAGCAAACGGGCTTATACTGTATTTTTCGTCCATGAAATTTTTGCTCGTTCTTCAGCAATGTGGTTATCACGGCACTAGATACTTTAAGTGGTTGGGTAACAAAGATACGCCGTATTTAAGAAGATTGATGCTTTTATGTTTACTTGCGTTTTTATTCTTCTGCGTGTTAAATACTTGTTTTGAACCTATTTTCCAACCCACTTTTGCATCGTACGTTGGTCTATTTTCATATCTTCTTTTTGCATTAACCTATATAAAGACTGAAAGCAAGATTAACGCAAAAGTACCACTAAAAAAGACAAAAAGATTAGTTCGACTTTGCATAACGTATATTATTTTCTTATCGGCAGTAACCTTTGGCTTTATCGTATTACTAAATTATATTTCTTTTGTTATAGGGGATACGGTGGTTGCACTACTTAGGCTTTCACTTCTTTGCGCATTGCCTATTCTAACGCCGTTTATACTTTTTCTTGCATACTGCTTTAACGAGCCGTATGAGGAAATTTCTCGCCGTAGATATTTAAGGCTTGCAAATAGAAGGCTTAACAATGCAAACGTCTTAAAAATTGGTATTACGGGTAGCTATGCAAAAACTTCGGTTAAGGAAATATTAAAAACTATTCTTGCCCAAAAATATAGGGTTTTATCAACGCCTGAATCATATAATACACCACTAGGTATTGCGCTCACCGTAAGGCAGTTAGATAGCTCGCACGATATTTTTATTGCAGAAATGGGTGCAAGAAGCAAGGGGGATATAAAAGAACTTGCTAGGTTAGTTAAGCCTACTTACGGTATACTTACAAGCGTTAGCAATCAACACTTAGAAACTTTTGGAAGTATTGAGAATATTAAAGATACTAAGTTTGAACTTTTTGATTATATAGGCAGTGAAGGCAAAGGCTTTTTTGCTTCTGATAATCAAAACGCAATAGAATTATTCAATAGGTTCAATGGTGAAAAATATCTAGCAGGTGTAGCTGATAACGACAATTTGGTAACGGCAACCGATATTGTAACAGATATCCGTGGCATGAGTTTTACTCTTAATATCAAGGGCGAACGCCCCGTTAAGTGTAATACCGTATTATTAGGAACGCACAGTGTTAAGAATATTTGCTTAGCATCTGCAGTGGCGTATAAAATAGGGCTTTCGCCTAAAGAAATTGCACAGGGTATAAATAGAATTCAATCGATTGGGCATAGGTTAGAACTTATGCGCAATAATAAAAATATAGTAATTATAGATGATAGCTATAATTCTAACGTTGACGGGGTTGATGCGGCAATGGAAGTTCTTGATACTTTTAAGGGCAGAAAAATCGTTTTAACACCTGGTCTTGTAGAGCTTGGCAAAATTGAAAACGTTGCTAACTTTGAAATGGGTAAAAAGCTTGCTAAACACGCAGATAAAGTTATTATAACAGGCGTTCACAATGCTGTAATGTTAATAAACGGACTTGTTGAAGGCGGTATGGATAGAGAAAATATTTTATTTGCAAAAACACTTAAAAAGGGCAATGAACTACTTAACGAGCTTATGCAGGAAGGGGACGTTGTGCTTTTTGAAAACGATTTGCCTGATAATTATAACTAATTATAGATTAGTGAATAAATAAACAAAACGGATAACATTATTAAAACACCAAAGCTTAAAAATAAAGCAGAGGTGTTTTTTAATGAAAAATATAGCAGTTTTTTTTGGTGGAACAACGGTAGAGCACGATATTTCAGTTATCACTGGCGTGTTAACCTTAAACTCACTAGACGCAACCAAGTATAATGGCATACCCATTTATATACATAATGATGGTTTATGGTATACTGGGGAAATTTTAAGAGATTTAGATGATTACGCCAATCTTAATCTAAAAAAGCTTAATCAGGTAACTGTGGTCGCAGGCAAAGACTACCTATATAGCGTTGTTAAGGGTAAAAAGCTTAAACCGATTTGTCAAATATCAACAGCGATTAATTGTTTGCACGGTGAACGTGGCGAAGACGGTAGCCTTGCAGGGTTGCTTTCAATGTGTGAAATCCCACTTGCATCGCCAAGCCTTTTAGCTTCTGCAGTAAGTATGGATAAATGCTTTACTAAAATTGTAATGAAAGGGCTTAAAATAAAGACCTTACCTTACGTATCGCTAACGATTGGCGATGACGTTAAGGCTGTAACCGAACGATTAAAATTCCCCGTGATTATTAAACCTGCGTGCTCAGGCTCAAGCGTGGGGATATACACAGCGAAAAATCTTAGCGAATTAAAAAGTGGTGTATTGGGGGCGTTTCGCTTTGGGGAAAAAGTAATAGTAGAGCCTAAAATTACAGACTTTTTGGAGATAAACTGTGCTTGTTATTTTGATGGGGAAAAGGCTGTGGTTTCCGAGTGTGAACACCCGATTAGCAAAGGCGAGTATTTATCCTTTGATGATAAGTATACTGGTGGGAAGAGAGAGTTCCCTGCAGATATCCCTAAAATTTTATCCGATAGGATTAAAGCTATAACTGAAAAGGTGTATTTGGAGCTAAACTTTAACGGAGCAATCAGGATAGATTACTTCATTAAAGACGAAGAAATTTATCTAAACGAGATAAACTCGGTGCCTGGTTCGCTTGCTTTTTATTTGTTTTCCGATACACTTAAAGGGTTTTCAGTTATGCTTGATAAAATGGTTATAGAAGCACAAGCAAGGCATGCGCGTTCTAGCACTCAGAATAGAAAATTTAACTCGGCTGTGTTATCGTTTGGTGGAAGCAAAGGGGCAAAGGGAAAAAAGAAATAGCTAGGCTTAAACGCTTGTAAAAAGACATAAGTTGTGTTACAATAATGCTTAGAAAACTTAGGAGAAAAAGTATGGCAAAAATTAAGATGGTTACCCCACTCGTTGAGATGGATGGGGATGAAATGACCAGAGTTTTATGGCAATGGATAAAAGAAATTTTAATACAACCGTTTGTGGACTTAAAAACTGAATATTACGATTTAGGCTTAGTTAAGCGTGATGAAACTGATGACCAAATAACTAAAGATAGCGCTATTGCAACCAAAAAATACGGCGTTGCAGTTAAGTGTGCAACAATCACACCAAACGCACAAAGGGTGGAAGAATATAACCTTAAAAAAATGTACAAAAGCCCCAATGGTACTATCAGGGCTATGCTTGATGGAACGGTGTTTCGTGCGCCTATTATAACCGAAGGGATAACACCTTATATTCCCACTTGGAAAAAGCCCATCGTTATAGCTCGTCACGCTTACGGCGATATTTACAAGGCTGTTGACGGGAAGAGTGGTAAAGGCAAGGCAGAACTTGTTTTTACTGATGAAAACGGTGCTAAAGTAGTTAAGACTATACACGAGTTTGATGGCGATGGTGTAGTTATGGCAATGCATAATACTGATAAATCTATTGCAAGTTTTGCTAGGGCTTGCTTTAATTATGCGCTCGATATGAAACTTCCACTTTGGTTCTCTACCAAGGACACTATATCAAAAGTATACGACGGCAATTTCAAACAGATTTTTAGCCAAATTTACGAAAGCGAATACAAGGAAAAGTTTGAACAAGCAGGCATAGAATATATGTATACGCTTATTGACGACGTGGTTGCGCGTATCGTTAGAAGCGAAGGTGGAATAGTTTGGGCGTGCAAAAACTATGACGGAGACGTTATGAGCGATATGGTGGCAACGGCATACGGCTCGCTTGCTATGATGACAAGTGTGTTAGTTTCACCAGATGGTATTTATGAATATGAAGCTGCGCACGGCACGGTAACACGCCACTACTATAAGTACATCAAGGGCGAAGAAACTTCTACTAACCCTGTGGCTACTATTTTTGCGTGGTCTGGCGCATTAAGAAAGCGTGGCGAATTAGACAATTTGCCTGATTTAATTGACTTTGCTAATAGACTTGAAAAGGCAACCATATCCACCATTGAAAATGGTGAAATGACGGGCGACTTGGTTGGGTTATTTAAGAAAGACGGCGTAACGCCTAAAAAGCTTAACTCAAAAGATTTCTTAAAGGCAATTGCAAAAAGAATTTAGCTAAAACAAAAAACACCCTTACCGCTCTTCCTATAGGGATTTTTAGGAACTATAAAAGACTAACGAAAAACATTCGTTAGTCTTTTTTTTGCTTTGCAAAAACACACGACTTAACGTTGTTAAGTATAGTGTGCTATACTTTTGGGTTAATTTTTATCAATTAGTCTACAAAAGTAAACGCTTCCCACGGAATATTAACTTTCTTTTTTTCGCTTAAAATTTCGTCAATATGCAAAAGTAAAGGAAAATCTTCTTTGTTTAATATCCCTTTTTCAATATTTATCTTTACGGCTCTTGCTACTCTTACTGCAACAACCAACGATTCAAGCGTAACGCCGTTTAATTGGGCTTTGGCTTGGTCAATATTTAAGCCTTTACCAAGCAAAATGCCAACAAGTCTCGTTCTTCCACCATAAACAGTAACGTATAAGTCACCAACACCTACGCAAAGGTTGTTTAGCGTTAGACCGTTTTGAAACTGTAAAAGCTTATACATTTCTTTCGTTGCTTGCGCAAAAACTGCCGCTTGTGAGTTGAAGTGCAACGTGTCATCACCAAAATTCTTTTGGTTAAGCCCAATGGTTAATGCAATACCTAATGCATAGCCGTTTTTAAGAGCAACTGCGCTTTCTATTCCAGTTATATCGGTGGTAATGCTTACGTGGTAATAGTCGGTTTGCATAACTTCTTTTAAATATTGTAATATTTTATGGTCGGCTCCACAAAAAGCAACTTCTGTTTGGTCGTGCGCAACTAATTCATAACTAGTGCAAGGGCCACCAATTGCATTAAGCGAAAGTTTTTTGTTTATACTTTGAAGTTTATTTTTCCAAAAATCAACGTAAGTCAACAACTTTCCGTCGGGCGTATCCATAAGCCCTTTTGTAACAGTAAGAACGATTGCGTTTTCAGGAATTTTAGGCAAAACTACGTCGCCAAACCATTCCACACCAAAACTGCTAACGCCGCCAATAACAATGTTTGCGTCAAACAAAGCCTCTTCTAAATTTTCGAGTTGATAAAACTTAATACCTTCTGGGAATGGTCTATCAAACTTCGGGTGTTTGTTGCTTTTTAAGCATTCATCAATGATTTCTTTATCAAGATGTGTTCCAACAACTCTTACTTCATGACCGTTTTCTCGTGCAGGAAATGCAAGTGCTGAACCCATCATTCCCGAACCCACTATCGTAATATTTGCCATAATTTCCTCCTTTAGTAAATGAAAATAATTGAAATTTATTGAAAAAGTTTGAAAATAGTGATATAATTATATTATACAAATACAAAAAATAAAGTCAACTGCTTTTTTAAGTGTTGCAATTATTGAAAGCTTTTCAAACTTTTCCACAAGGTGTTTTATGACAGTTTATGAAAGACAAAATATTATATTAAATTTTTTGAAGGAACAACACTTTTCCACAATTAAAGAGCTAAGTAAAATGGTTTGGTCTAGCGAATCGTCCATTAGGCGCGATATAAAAATACTCGAAAAAAAGGGATATCTTAAACAAGTTTAT
This sequence comes from Christensenellaceae bacterium, assembly GCA_045654125.1. Classification (GTDB taxonomy): domain Bacteria; phylum Bacillota; class Clostridia; order Christensenellales; family Borkfalkiaceae; genus UBA1259. The sequence goes on along the minus strand of JAZOMU010000029.1, from coordinate 43,075 downwards.
GGAGGAATCATTTTATCGGGGTATGAAAACAGCGTTGTTCCCATTGCTCTTAGGAATAATCACAACAGTTCGATAAAGGATGAACTTGCTAAACAAGCCGCTATGCGTTTTTTTGACGGAGCAACCATATTTATGGACGGTTCTTCTACGGTAAGACGGATTATAAAGTACATAAATGGTTTTCATCATATAAAGATAATCACAAATAATCAGTTAATTTTTAACGAGAATATTTCCCCTGAAATACAGGTTTATTGTACGGGTGGGAGATTTGTTCCCGAAAACAATATTTTCGTTGGTAGTGCTGCGGAAAACTTTTTAAAAGGCATTAATGCAGACTTGATGTTTTTTTCTAGTCAGGCAATATCGGAAATTGGCGTAATATCCGATGCTTCCGAAAGTGAAACTTCTTTGCGACAAATAATGTTATCACAGGCAAAAAAGAAAATCTTTTTGTGCGACTCGTCTAAAATCGGTTTAAAGTATACGTTTACCGTTTGTAATAAAGATGAAATAGACGAAATTATATGCGACAAAAAACTGCCTTGGGAATAAAAACAATACAAGCATCCCTGTCTTAAATTATTTTTTATTATTAAATAAAATAAAACAACCTCGAATGATGAACGTTCGAGGCTTTACATTTGACAAAAAATCCCTATAAGAAGAGCGATTTCAGGGTGTTTTTATTTTGGTTTATATATTATGCTAGTGCTTCAACAAGCGATTTTACGCTTAGTATAATAAGAATAATTGCGCCAATCCACTCGGCGTATTTCCCGAAAAGTTTGCCGAGATACTTGCCGAAAAAAAGCGAAAGAGTTACTAATATAAAAGTGATAACTACTATTATTGTAATGGCAATTATTACGGAAAATTTAAGATTTATAAGCGTAACGCCGATAGCTAGGGCATCGATACTTGTTGCGATAGCTTGAATTAGTAGTATTGATAAAGTAAGATGCGCTGTTTTTTGACAAACGTTTGGAGAAGAAAGTTGTTGTTCTTCTTTGCTTTCTTTTATAATATCAAATATAATTTTGAACGCTAACAAAAAGAAAATGCCGGAAGAAATATATTTTATTATATCGCCGATATAGTCCTTAAACGCGTAACCGATAAAATATCCGATAACGGGCATTAAGCCCTGAAAAATAGCAAACGTTATGGGCATCATCCACTCTTTCTTTTTGGTAAGCGAACAGCCGTAAGTTGCGCAGTTTGCAATGGTTAGTGCGCACGCATCGATAGCTAGTGCAATACTTATTAAAATTATATCTATAACTTGCATATTTAAAATCCTTTCAGTAAGTATATTAAATTATATTGATTTTGTCAAATAAAATATGTTAAAATAGAACCATAGTACAAGTGGGCGAATAAAATGGTTAAGATTACGGATAAGTGGGATGAGATATTAGCTGATGAGTTTAGTTCGAAAGAATATCAAAATCTCAGAGATTTCTTAAAAACAGAATTTTCAACGCAAAAGATATTTCCGTCTATGTATGATATTTTTAACAGTATGAAGCGCACGGACTTTGATGCTGTTAAGGTTGTTTTGCTGGGGCAAGACCCTTATCATAACGATGGGCAGGCAATGGGGCTTTCTTTTTCTGTACCTAAAGGGGTAGATATTCCACCGTCGCTTGCAAACATCTATAAGGAAATTAAAAAAGAACTTGGAATTTCACCTAAAAACCACGGCGACCTTACTGGTTGGGCAGAGCAAGGCGTGCTACTTCTTAATGCAGTTTTAACCGTGCGTGCGCATCAAGCAAACTCGCATAAAGGCAAGGGTTGGGAATATTTTACCGATAGCGTTATCAAAAAAATATCTGATAAAAAACAGGGCGTGGTGTTTCTATTATGGGGCGCAAATGCACGTAGCAAGAAAGCGCTTATTGATGGGAACAAGCACTTGATATTAGAGTGCGCACATCCAAGCCCGTTATCAGCCTATAACGGATTTTTTGGTTGTGGGCATTTTATAAAAACAAACGAATACTTAGTTGAACAAGGCAAAACGCCTATTGATTGGAGTAAATAATGAAATACGTTGTGATTTTAGGGGACGGAATGGCAGATTATCGCCAGCCATTCTTGCAAAACAAAACCCCACTTATGTTAGCAAATAAACCGAATATAGATTTTCTTGCCAAGAACGGAGAAGTTGGTGTTGCCAGAACCGTTCCTTGTGGAATGAAACCGGGCAGTGACGTTGCTAACCTTTCTGTTTTAGGTTATAACCCCAAAGAGTGCTATACGGGGCGTTCTCCGTTAGAAGCTGGTAGTATCGGTATTTCCTTAAAGGATACTGACGTTACTGCGCGCGCTAATTTAGTAACTTTATCTAACGAGCCTAATTTTGAAGACAAAACAATGATAGATTACAGTGCAGGCGAGATTTCTACTGCAGAAGCGAAAGAGCTTATAGAATATCTTGCTAAGCATTTAAACGATGACAAGTATAGGCTTTATGCTGGCATTTCATATAGGCATTGCTACGTTATTGATAACGGTGTAATCGCAGGTGATTTAACGCCCCCACACGATATAACGGGTAAAGCAATAAAGGAATATTTGCCTAATAGCCAAGCAGGTAAATACTACTTGGAAGTTATGAAGAAGTCTGTTGAGTTGCTAAAAGACCACCCTGTAAATCTAGCTAGAATAAAAGCTGGCAAGCGTCCTGCATCTTCGCTTTGGTTTTGGGGTGAAGGTACTAAGCCTTCGCTGGAAAATTTTACTCAAAAGTTCGGTGTTAAAGGTGGTATGATTTCTGCAGTAGACTTACTTAAAGGTATTGCTAAAATTAACGGTATGCAGATTTTAGAAGTTGAAGGCGCAACGGGAAATTATGATACTAACTTTTCGGGCAAAGCAAACGCTTGCTTAAAGGCGTTAAAAGATGGGCTTGATTTGGTTTACGTGCACATGGAGGCACCAGACGAGTGTGGGCATCACGGCGATGCAGAGCATAAAATTTATTCTATTGAACAAATTGATGAAAAGGTTGTTAAGGTTATTATTGATGGACTTAGTGCTGATGGCGAAGATTTCTCTATTCTCGTTTGTCCAGACCATCCTACTCCGTTATCTACAATGACGCACTGTTCTGACCCTGTTCCTTACATAATTTATAGGAGCAATAAATCGGTTAAAAGTGGAGTAGAAGGCTATGATGAAGAACAGGCAAGTTATACTGGTGTAGTGGTCGATAATGGATATGAACTAATGCAAAAACTCATTAACGGATAATAAACATAAAATTTTACAAGAAAGGTCGTTGTTCTTAATTAGAGCAACGATTTTTTGTTCTATTTGCGCTTTTTTATTCATACATTTTTATAAACCAAAAGAATAGGAGAACAATGTATGAACGAACAATTGCAATATGCTTCGATGTTAGAAATACCCGTTAACACTTGCAGTGTTACATTAAGAACGGTAAAAAAGAAGAAGTTTGGCAGAAAAAAAGATAAAAGTCCTGAAGTGGTGAAAGAAGAGCTTATGAATAAAATCAATTCTGAGCAGATAGAAGAGCTTGCTATAGAGCAGGAAGAAAAAATAGCCGAGCAAATCTATTCTGAAGAAATTTTAGAAGATAGCGAAGAACAGCCTGTTTACCAAGAAAATACGGTAAAGGTAACAACTGCAAAGCCAAAGGCTAAGCCGAAATTCAAGCTTTCTTTAATAACTACGCAATTGATAATTATAGGCGTTTTGATTGCCACTATATTCTTAACGAACGCACTTTATGCCGATAGTGGAATAAACGTGTTCTTTAAGAGTGTGTTCGGCACTAACCAAACGCAGTCTGTAGACCTTCGCACGCACGAAGAGTTCGCGCCTGTGCTCGCAGTTGGCGATATGAGTAGCGTTAACGTTAACGAAGGTATTATAACGTTTAGTGGAGAAGGTAGCGTATATTCGCCTTGCGATGGAAGGGTTAGCGCTCTCTCTCAAGATGAAAATGGTAAATACGTTTTTGAAATTACGCACAGCGAGAATTTTAAGTCGGTAATTTCAGGGCTTGATTACGCTTATGCAGGCGTTGGTGATAGTGTATACTCTAACATACCTGTAGGCTATGTTAACTCTAACGGCGCAACAATGTGCTTCATGAGTGGCAATGATGCAGTTATATCTAACTATCAAATAGTCGACGGTTCCGTCGTATGGGCTGTTTAAGTCTTTCCGTTCACCCACTATTTTTCGTATTCGGTTTGTATTATGCCGGTACGGGTAGAATATTTGTTTTTTTAGTCTACACTATTTGCGCCGTTTTGCATGAGCTAGGGCATTCGTTTGTAGCTTCTAACGCAGGGTATAGACTGAACAAAATCACGCTTATGCCGTTTGGTGCAGTAGTTAAAGGTGATATTGACGGATTAAAACTTAACGACGAAATCAAAATTGCATTAGCAGGGCCGTTTATAAATCTTGCAGTAGGGTTATTTTTTGTTGCTATTTGGTGGATTTATCCAGAAAGCTATGCTTTTACAGATATTGTGGCAGAAGCAAACTTTTCTCTTGCACTAGTTAATTTTTTGCCCATTTTTCCTTTAGATGGTGGAAGGGTGGTTTCAGCTGTACTAACTAAAAACTTTGGTAGCGCTCGGGCGTATCTTTTATGCAAGATTATAGGTGGGGCGTTTACCTTGCTGTTGATTGCTGGCTTTATCGTTACCATATTTAGCACGCCAAATCTCTCGCTATTATTTTTTGCGCTGTTTGTTAGTTTTGGTGCGTTTGGTAGGGCAAGAGAAAATAAGTACGTTAAAGCCTATTCGATTTTAAGTGAACAAAGTTTAATGCGTGGGTTACCTGTGAAGCGCATGGCAATAAGCAAGAATGTAACGGTGAGAAAGCTTATAAGCGTGCTAGACGAGAACTGTTTAAATGAAATAGTAGTTTATGGAGAGGGCTCGCCTATACTCACGCTATCGCAAGAAAAAATACGTTCTATTATAGAAAATGGGGATATTTACGCTAAAATAGAGAGATATTTGGGTGGAAAAGAGTAGGTGAGAAATCAACATATAGTGTGTGAATTAAGATTTTTCCCTAAATGTGTATATACTATTAAAAAAAGCTAAAAAACGCGAGAAAAGTTTAAAAAACAGGGTAAAAAACTTGACAACTTTATAAGTATTTAGTATAATCAATTAGCATCTCGGGTTCGGGGTGTTAATTTTTTCATGTACGGAAGGTGCGTTATGGCAGCAAAAGGCGCAAGAAACAAGATAACATTAGCTTGTACGGAATGCAAGCAGAGAAACTACGATACTTTCAAGAACAAAAAGAACGACCCTGAAAGAATCGAAATGCAAAAATATTGCAAATTCTGCAAAAAGCATACCACTCACAAAGAAGCAAAATAATTTAGCTTATTTGTTAAAAGCCTAAGGGCTTAAAAATTAAGGGGCAATCGGAATGGAAAACAAAAAAACTGCTAAAGGCGATTTCGTTCAAGTTAACGACAACGCTAAAAAGCAAAAAGACGTTAAGAAATCCAATAAAAATAAAAAACCCAATGTCTTCAAAAGAATTGGCGCAAAACTCAAAGACGTTTTCTCGGAATTAAAGAAGGTTAGTTGGCCTAATTTTCCAAAAATCGTTAAACAGACCGGCGTTGTTTTGGTTGTGGTTTTAATTTTCTTGGTTGTTATTTCTGCGTTCGATTTTGGTCTTTTACAATTATTAAAATTAGTTTCGCCTGGTATTGGGGCATAGGAGTAGAAAATGGCAGAACAAGCAAAGTGGTACGTTATTCATACCTACTCCGGTTATGAAGCAATGGTAAAAGACAGCCTTGAAAAGCTTATTGAAAACAATAATCTTCAAGAAAACATATTCGAAATTCAAATCCCTACCGAAGAAACATTAGAAGAAAAGGCTAACGGTAAAAAGAAACTCGTAGAGCGTAAAAAATTCCCCTGTTACGTTTTCCTAAAAATGATTTACTCTAACGATATCTGGTACCTAGTAACCAACACCCGTGGTGTAACGGGTTTTGTTGGCCCACAGGGTAGGCCACTTCCTTTAACTGATGAAGAAGTTGCTAGAATGGGACTTGTAAAAATCGCTATTGAAGTGGATTTCACTATTGGCGATACGGTTACTATTGTATCAGGACCACTTGAATCTTTCAGTGGCACGGTAATTGCTATGAACGAAGCTACGCAAAAGGTTATGGTTAACGTTGAGATGTTTGGTAGAGCTACCGACGTTGAAGTGGATTTCGTTCAAGTAAAGAAAGTGCAAGTTGTTGGCGAATAAGGGATACATAAACATTATATATTTATAGGTTAGCACAAAATATTACAAATTAGCACATAAACGGCAAAACCGTTTTGTAATAAAGTGGGAGTTGCGTTAAATTTTTTTACTGGCGCAACGCAAGTACCACCAAATGGAGGAAACTATTATGGCAAAGAAAGTTACGGCAATCGTTAAACTGCAACTGCCCGCGGGCAAGGCAACACCAGGTCCACCCGTAGGTTCAACTTTAGGCCCACACGGTATCAATATTCCGGGCTTTACCAAAGAGTTTAACGCAAAAACACAGGACCAGGCAGGTCTTATTATTCCGGTTGTAATGACCATTTATCAAGACCGTTCGTTTACGTTTATCTTAAAGACCCCGCCGGCACCAGTTCTTATTAAGAAAGCATGTGGCATTGAAAGCGCATCAGCTGCTCCTAACAAGAATAAGGTAGCAAAGATAACCAAGGCTCAGGTTGAAGAGATAGCAAAAATCAAAATGCCAGACCTTAACGCAAACACTTTAGAAAGTGCTGTTAGCATGATTGCAGGCACTGCAAGAAGTATGGGTGTAGAAGTCGTAGATTAATCGTTAAGTGGGAGAGTAGAAATACTCGAAAGAACCACAGGAGGTAAAAAATGAAACACGGAAAAAAATATATTGATAGCGCAAAGGCTATTGAAACTGCAAAGCTTTATGAAGTTGATGAAGCTGTTAGCTTGGTTTTAGATACAGCAAAAGCTAAGTTTGATGAAACTGTAGAACTTCACGTTCGTTTGGGCGTAGACCCCAAACAAGCTGACCAACAGGTTAGAGGCGTTCTCGTTCTTCCAAACGGAACTGGTAAAAACGTTAGAGTTTTAGTTCTTGCTAAGGGCGAAAAGGCTGACCAAGCAAAAGAAGCAGGCGCAGATTTCGTTGGCGCAGAAGAAATGGTTCAAAAAATCCAAACTGAAAACTGGTTTGATTATGACGTAATCATCACCACTCCTGATATGATGGGTTTAGTTGGTCGTATCGGTAAGGTTTTAGGTCCTAAAGGTTTAATGCCTAACCCTAAGTCAGGTACCGTTACTATGGATGTTGTTAAGGCTATTAAAGATACCAAAGCTGGTAAAGTTGAATATAGACTTGACAAGAACGCAATAATCCACTGTGCTATCGGTAAAAAGAGCTTCGGCAAAGAAAAGATTAAAGAAAACTACGAAGCGCTTATGGAAGCTATCGTTAAAGCAAAACCAGCAGCTGCAAAGGGTCAATACGTTAAAAGCGTTTCACTTGCAAGCACAATGGGTCCCGGCGTAAAAATTAACGCTAAAATTTAGTTGACAAACCATTTTATAAATGGTATAATCAGCAGGTAAATTAAATAGCCCAAGACAGTAGGTTTTATAATTACGGCTTGCCGTAAACCCACCGAGGCGGATTTTTTATAAGGCTATAATGATATATTGCCCTTGTATTCCGTTTTGGTGTACAAGGGCTTTTTCATAAAATCAAGGAGGTAACAAAATGTCGGCAAATTTTGAAGCTAAAAAAGTTGTAGTAGAAGAAATTAAAGAAAAAATTCAGAACTCTAAGTCGATAGTATTCGTTAAGTTTGACGGGTTGAGTGTTGCAGAAGACACCGAACTTCGCAGAGAATTTAGAAAAAACAACGTAGAATACAAAGTTTTAAAGAATACTTTAATCAGACGTGCATTTAACGACTTAGGAATTACTGATTTTGACGAAGATTTGAACGGTCCTACTTCAGTAGCGTTCGGTCTAGATGAAACTGGTGCATCAAAAGTTATTATCGATGCAGTTAAAAAGTATCAAGACAAAGTAGCTGTAAAGAGTGCTTACTTTGAAGAAAAGAGATTAGATGCAAACGGCGTTAAGGCGCTTGCTGCAATCCCATCAAAGCAACAACTTTACGGTATGCTCGCAAGTGCATTACTTGGCGTTCCAAGGGCACTCGCTATTGCGCTTAATCAAGTCGCAGAAAAAAATGCTTAATAGCAAAATATTAAATTAAAAAATTAGTCCATTATAGGAGGAAAGAAAAATGGCAGATATTCAAAAGATGTTAGAAGAAATTAAAGGTATGACAGTTTTAGAACTCAACGAACTCGTTAAAGCAATAGAAGAAGAATTTGGTGTAAGTGCTGCTGCATCAGTTGCAGTTGCTGCTGCTCCTGCTGAAGCTGCTCCTGCTGCTGAAGAAAAGACTGAATTCAAGGTAACCCTTAAAGAACTTGGAGAAGGTGGCGTTAAGCTTATTAAGGCTATCAAAGACGTTACTGGTTTAGGTCTTATGGAATCTAAAGCTTTAGCTGTTGCTGGTGCTACCATTAAAGAAAGCGCAAGCAAGGAAGAAGCTGATAAGATTATCGCAAGCTTCAAAGAAATCGGCGCTGTTGCTGTTGCTGAATAATTTCTTTACAAAGCATAAAAATTTAACAAATAAGGCGAGTGCGAATAACGCGCTCGCCTTTTTTGTATGTATAATTTGCTTTTATCTCACATAATGTTTGTATTTTGAATAGAAAAATTTAAAAAAACTGCCTTGACAAGCAAACATTTATCATATATAATAATGCTACAAAATTAATAGGGAGAATAGTTATGGCAAAAAAGAAAAATTCAAAAAACAACACATTGATTTCGGCATTATCCGTAATTTTGGGTATAGTGGCAATTGCTATGATTTTTGCACCCTCAATTGCTATTAAAAATACGGAACAAACCTATTCCGGTTTGCAAATAGTTTTTGGGTTTACTGAAAGCACTTTTCTAGGCAAAATAGAACATTTCAGTTTTTCATTTATGAACCTTATAACCTACTTGGCAGTTGTAATGGGCATAATATTCACCATTTTGGGCGCGCTTGGTAAAGGAAGCAAATTCGCTTCATTTATAGCTATTGTTGCTTTTGTCGTTAGTGCAGTATTGTTCTTTATGCAGATAACTCTTTGTGCACCAAATCAAGAAATGGAAAAAATTATTAGTGGATTAGGTCAGTTGCTAGGCGAAAAATCTAGCATAAAAGATTCTTTTGTGCTAGCATACGGTTCTATTGTATCAGCTGTTTGTTCAATTCTTGCAGCACTAGTTTTAACGTGTAAAATTTTCTCTAAATAATAGCTAATAGCTTGAAAAACAGCTAATTACCAAATTATGGTAAATAAAGTTTATATTTGACAAACAATGTTAATTATTAACAAAAACAATTTCCTATTAAAAAAATATGTGAAAAATTTTCATAAAAATTTGAAAATAAAGGATAAAACGCTTTACAATTTTTGTCGAATATAGTATATTATTCTTGTCGAAAGGATAATCCTTCGGCAACCGAATTCACTCATCATTTTCCCCCTTATCATATATTATTCAGGAAGCAGTTAACGGTGTTAATTGCTTTTTGAATTTTATGAAGAAACAACTAAATCCTAAAGCTACTAGTCTCTCTGCTTCCTTCTCATCCGCTAACGCTACTGAGCACTAGTCCGTCAAAGAAGGTAGGGCAAAGTCGTGCAGTCCGCAGTAAACAGTGTTTATTGCTTTTTGAATTTTTATTATCATATCACGTTTTTAACTTTCAACTAGTCTCTCTGCTTCCTTCTCATCAGTGTTTATTGTTAAGAAAAACATTGTTGTAATTTATAAAATTTTATGATACAATATAAAAAGGAGAATGATTATGACAAAAGGTGAACTTGCTTATAAGTTATTTAAAGAAGGAAACAATTGTGCGCAGGCTGTTGCACTTGCTTTTCAAGAAGAAATGAAAATTTCAAAAGAAGACGTTAGTAAACTTATTATCGGTTTTGGTGGTGGGTTTGGTCGCCAACGTTTAGTGTGTGGCGCTGTATGTGGTATGACTATGGTATTAAGTTATCTCAAAAGCGACGGCGTTGATAAAATGGCGATTTATCAAACTATACAAAGTGCGTGCAAAGAAGTTAAAGAAGAATTAGGCTCACTTATTTGTGCAGAACTTTTAGATGGTTCTGATGCTAAAAAAACAAATCCTGAGCCTGATGCAAGAACTTCTGAATACTACAAAAAGCGCCCTTGCGCTGATATATGCAAATTAGTTGCAGACGTAACGGCTAAATATTTATAAAATAAAAACGGTGGCAAATTTTTGCCACCGTTTTGCATTAGTGATAAAGTTATTTTTTCAATTCTTTTAGTAATGGTTTAGAAGAGAAAACAAGCATTCCCACAGCGATAACTAACGCTATATCTATAAACACGTAACTGTTATATGCAAGAGAGAAAAGCCAAGGATTTGTGTCGCCCGTAGCGAAAGCAAACACGCCGGATAGAACGTGGCAAATAAATCTTAAACAGCCAGCAACTACGCCACCTAGCATAAACGATATTTGCGGTAAGTTCTTAAACGCCTTAAACTCTGCAAACATTCCTGCAACGCCAACTGAAGCAAAAGCGATAGGATAATCTAATATAAACTGTGCGGGATGTATAATCCACGGGTCTTGAATAGATTGTAAAACTCCGTATAAAAAGCATACGAAAACGCCTTTTTTAGTTCCGTAGATATTAGAAAATATCATAATAGGTAGTAAAGAAACGAGTGTAACAGAACCACCTTGTGGCATATCCCAAAGTTTAACGTAAGAAAGGCCGAAACTCATAGCCACGCAAATACCTGCCGTTGCGATGCAACGTGTATCAAATGGCTTTTCGCTTTTGTCAAAAATAATAGCAAGTGCAATAACTACGGCAATTACTATTGCAGAAGACACATAAAGCACGGCTTGGTTAAGGGTTGGATACCATTCTTTAACCGTTTCAAAATAAACGCTCAACATAACGCCTACAAACACCAAAGCCAAAACGCAAATTATTCCGCAAACGGTTATTGCAGTTTTTACGTTCTTTTGCACGTTATCTAATTTAGATTTTTTCTGCGTTACGGCTATTGCTATTGCAGAAGCAAGCATAGTGATAAGCAAACAGGTAATAGGTATAAGCAAGTATTTTGCAATAACGCTTGGGTCTATACCGTTTTCATCAGCGTAAGCAGTGCTGTATTTTTTGCAAATTTCCATTACTAAACAAGTAATGCCTAAAACAAGCAAAAATACAAATAGGGTATATAGCGATAGCTTTGCGTATTTTTTGAAGTTATCTTTTTTCAAAAAGAAAACCAAAACACCCGCAACCAAAACTGCTAAAGCACAGCCCAGCGCAAGCCATTTTGCAATAGGTTCAAAAGTGTCTATTGCGAAGTTAGTGATTAAGTTAAACATGATTCCTCCTTCTATTCGCTATAAACGCATAAAAAAAGCACCCATAAGGGTGCAAACATACGATTCTAAAGCATTTTCCTTCAAGCATTACCTTGCGGATTCAATGGTATAATCTCAGCCTAATGGCACCCATAGCGAATATTTAAAAAATTTTTTGTTGTTTACATATTATCACTTTTAAAAGGTTGCGTCAAGCAAAATATTGTGTTAAAATAAAATTCCACCAAAATTTTAATAAAGTATAAATTGCTTTATAAGGGGATATATAATGTTTAAGTTTTTTGCCTATTTAAGCAGAATGAAAAATATTAAACGATGGTCGCTTATGCGCTCTGTTAGGGAAGAGAACATAATGGAGCACAGCCATCAGGTTGCCGTTACGGCGCACGCGTTAGCACTTATCAACAACAAAATGTTCGGTGGCAATCTTAACATTGAAAAAGTTGTTCTTCTTGCGCAGTATCACGAAGTAGGCGAAGTTATAACAGGAGATTTGCCAACGCCGATTAAATACTTTAATCCTGAAATTAAGGCGGCGTATAAAGACTTAGAGCATAACGCTTGCGAGCGAATTTTGGGTATGTTACCTGAAACTTTAGAGAATGAGTATAGGGAATATGTTTTGCCAGATACCGATAGCGAAGAATATAAAGTTGTTAAGGTGGCAGATAGGCTTTCAGCATACTTAAAGTGCGTTGAGGAAGTTAAGGCTGGTAATTCCGAATTCAAAAAGGCGAAAACTTCTATTGGGAACGAGCTGAAAAGTATGAAAAGATTAGACGTTGATTATTACCTAAAAGAGTTTGCGCCTGCGCACGAATTATCCTTAGACGAGCTTGATTAGTTGGTTAAGTTTATATTGAAAAAAAGTTTGTGCAAAATATACATAAATAAATTCTATATTTAGGCACATTATTCGTTGAAAAATACTTGCAAAATATAGTAAAATTATATTGTAAATAAGTTAGCCTAAAATTAGGCTTTGGAGGAAATTATGTCTAGTTTAAATCTTAAAAACATTTACAAGGTTTATCCTTCTGGCGTAACAGCTGTTAGCGATTTTAACCTTGACATTGAAGACAAAGAATTTATCGTATTCGTAGGCCCATCAGGTTGTGGTAAATCTACTACTCTTCGTATGATTGCAGGTCTTGAAGAAATTTCTGCTGGTGAACTTTATATCGATGGTAATTTGATGAACAGCGTTGCACCTAAGGATAGAGATATCGCAATGGTTTTCCAAAACTACGCACTTTATCCACACATGACTGTTTATGATAACATGGCGTTTGGTCTTAAGCTCAGAAAAATGCCGAAAGCAGAAATTGACCAAAGAGTTAAAGAAGCTGCAAGAATTCTCGGTATTGAAATGTATCTTTCTAGAAAGCCAAAGGCGCTTTCTGGTGGTCAGAGACAACGTGTTGCGTTAGGCCGTGCAATCGTTCGTGAACCGAAAGTATTCCTTCTTGACGAACCACTATCTAACTTAGACGCTAAGCTTCGTTCACAAATGAGAACTGAAATTACCAAGCTTCACAATAGATTAGCAACTACCTTTATCTACGTTACACACGACCAAGTAGAAGCTATGACCATGGGTACTAGAATCGTTGTTATGAAAGATGGTTTTATGCAACAGGTAGATACTCCTATTAACCTTTATGATTATCCTATTAATCAATTCGTTGCAGGCTTTATCGGTACACCACAAATGAACTTCTTTACTGGTAAACTTACCGGTACTAGAGCAAAAACTTACCTAGAATTCGGTATTGATAAGATTGCGCTTCCTAAAGAAAAGGTTGATTTAATCGTTAACATTGATAAATATCTCAACACTGATAGAGAAGTTGTATTCGGTATTAGACCGGAAGATATTAACGATGACAGTGCTGTGGTTGAAAACTCTAAGACGACCATTGAAGTTAAAGTTGACGTTGTTGAAGCGCTTGGTTCAGAAACCTTACTTTACTGCAAAACTAGGTCTGAATACGTTGATAAAGACGAATCATTGCAGTCTATTGCAGATGACGTAAGTAATCTTATCGCTAAGGTTGATAACCGTTCTGCTACTAAAGCTGGTGATACCGTTAAGATTGCACTTGATATTGCACACGCTCACTTGTTTGATAAAGAAACTGAAATCACTATTCTTGCTCGTGACGAAGAAAGTAAAGCTGAAATTGAAGCGTTGCAAGCAAAACGTGAAGAAGAAGAAAGAATTAAGGCTGAACAAGCTGCTGCTAAATTAGCAGAAGAAGAAGCAAAGGCTGCTGCTATTGCTGAAAAGCAAAGAATTAAGATGGAAAAGAAATTGGCTAAAAAAGCTCCTGCAATTGAAGAAGCTGTTGCTGAAGAAGAATCCGTTGAAGAAGCACCTGCTGAAGACGCTGAATAATTTTTAATAAAAATTAAAGTCCTAACTGATTAAGTTAGGACTTTTTTATGTTTTTTTATTTTTAAGCAGTCAGTTTTGTGATTTTTGTGCAAAATGACAATAAAAATGGTTAATTTTTTAAAAAACTATTGTAATTTTATAAAAAAGAGTGTATACTTAAACAGATATAAAATTTTTGGTGGTTAAAATGGAAACGGATATTAAAGTTTTTATAGATGGGTTTAAGAATAAGACGGGTATTGACCTTGCCGTTTATAGCGTTGATGGTAAGATGATTGAAGGGCAAGCTCATTTTCCTTTACAAGTGCTAACAGATTTTGATGATTTGTATCAAGATGAAGAAAATGATATAACCTTATTTTTCATAAACTATAAAACTCAAAAATTTATTGGCTGTATTCAAGGTGTAACTGAAGTCGAAAAAAATTATGCTCTTCTCATTGCCGAGCTTGCTAAAAATAGTAATTTTAGAGAAGTAGAGCTTACGCGTTCAGAGTTCTGTAAGGCAATACTTTTGGGTGAAGTAAGTTATTCACAGGTTGTGCGTTATCAAAAAAAGTACGATATGCAAGATGCGCCTGCTTTTGTTTTAATCGTTTGTGCTGATAATAGGCATAATGAAATTATTAACGTGCTTAAAAATTATAGCGAAGGTCGTTCAGATTTTATCAGCAAGATAGCTGAAAATCAAATTGTGTTCGTTAAGTTTATTGATGAAACCAACAATGAATATCAGTCTTCTGCTGAGTATGCAGAATTTTTAAGACTATCCGTATATGAAGAAACTGGCGCTAAAGTAAAAATTTCCGTTGGTGGAACGGTTAAAACGTTAGTAGATTTAGCATCATCGTATACTCAAGCGACCACTGCTTTAAGGATGAGTACGGCAATGGAAGTTAAAGGGGACGTTCATTCGTTTAAGGAATACGTGTTAATTAGAATGCTAGAAGAATTGCCCAAGTACAAGCTTAATGATTATCTAGAAATTTTAATGGATACCGATGCCAAAGATATTTTTAACGACCAAGAAATGATAGACACTGCTGAAGAATTTTTAGAAAACAGCCTTAACGTTTCGGAAACTTCTAGAAAATTATATTTACATAGAAATACGCTAACTTATAGACTAGATAAGATTGAAAGGTCCACTGGGCTTAATATCAGAAAGTTCTCAGATGCCGTTACTTTCAGGCTTATAACTATACTTTCTAAACTTGTAAGGTAAAAAATATGGAAATAGAAAATAAAAACCGTGAAAACAAAGGAAAAAAGCGAAAATTATTATTAACGATAACGGCAATACTTCTCGCACTAGTATCTTTTGCAGGCGGTTTTTTTGTTAACCGAATAATAAATGGCAAAAAGCTTAATAGAGTAAACACGATTATTCGAATAATGGAAAACGTAGGGCTTGTGTTTGACGAGAACGGCGAGCCTAGAGAGATTTCCGAAGAAGAGTATGCTGATGCCTTAGTTAATGGTATTTTGGACCAATATAGCCAGTATTTTACTGCAGAAGAATATAAAGCGCACACAGAAAAAGCAAAGGGTAATTCTAGTGGTTTAGGAATAGCGTTTTATAACTACGATACGATAATTGATTTTGTTAACGGCAATTCCCCAGCCGACAAAGTAGGAATAAAAGCAGGTGACAAGATAGTTTATGCAACCTATAATGGAACGGAACAAACTATTGCAAGTTATGATGACGTAGTTGAGTTTTTGGGGGCATTGCCAAGCAACGTTCAGTTTGAACTAAAAGTATTGCGTGCTGGAGAAACGCTTGCTTTTACCGTGCAAAAATGTGCATATCAAGTAAGTTACGTAACTTATTATGATAACGAATATAAATTATGTTTTGAATCGGAAAACAATCAACCTTTATTCGAAAAAAAATATAACGATCAAGGAAATCCATTACTTGCTAGCGACACGGCTTATATAAGCTTTGCTAGTTTTGAAGGAAAAGCAGACGAGCAGTTATTTAGTGCGCTAGACTTTATGAAAGAGCGTGGAAAGACAAAGCTTATCTTCGATTTGCGTGGCAACGGTGGTGGGCAAATTAGCATTTTAACCGAAGTTGCAGGCGCGCTAATCCATTGTAATGGAAAAAACAATTTTGCCGTAGCAGTAGCCGAGAGCAAGAAGAATAAAGAGACCTTTTATTCGGGTAAAAATAGGTTTAATACGGAAATATCAAGTATAGTAGTTTTAGCTGATAAGCGTTCGGCATCAGCATCAGAAGCCTTAATAGGCGCAATGATACATTACGGTGGTGCTTTTAATAAAGATAAACTAATAATAGAAAAAGATGCTAGTTCTAACGCCACTACCTTCGGAAAGGGTATTATGCAAACGACTTACGGTTTGATAGGTGGTGGAGCATTAAAGCTAACCACGGCAAGAATTTTGTGGCCAGACGGCGAAACTTGTATTCACAATAAGGGTATTACTACTAAAGCTGAAAATCAGGTAGAAAAACAAAACGCACTAACAAGAGCTTTAGAAATTATTTAAGAGAAATACCTGTTTAACTGATAAATGATATCTTTATCAGCTATTTTTGCTATAGGAGCAAGTTTATATTCTTCCCCAACCGAAAAATCGGTTGGGGTTTTGTTTTGCCCCTTAAACAACTCGTTTATTAACGGCATTATTGCACCAATAAATTCAGGACTTAGCAGTTTGGAAAAGTTAAAGGAATTATCCTTAAATACGTTTAAAATTGGTGCAATTTTTTCTTCACCTAACTCTTTAGTAAAAAAAGATATTAAAAATTGTAATAAATCCATACTCTCACCACTAACATTGTATTAGTAAAGTTCATAAAATGTTATAGAGCAGGGCTTTCGTTTTAATTAAAGCCTAAATAAAAACTATAGGGGTGTAATATGCAAGATTTTAATGATTACGTAAAGAACAATAAGGCGAGTGGGCAAAGTGCTAGTGCTAACGATGATATTATGAAGATGGTTGGTTCGCTTGCTAGTAAGTTTGATGGAAGAAATCAAACAGACCTTATGCGTGCCGTTTACGAACAGGCAAAAAAAGGCAAGATGAACGGGACTCTTAAAAATTCAGACATAGATAATTTTGCTTCAATGCTTGCACCTATGTTAGACGGTAATCAAAAGAAAATGCTTTTTAAGATTGTTGCAGAACTAAAGAAAATCTAACGGTTTGCAATTTCTGCAACAGCTTTTAGTAGATAATGTATTTCTCTACTTGTGTTTTGCACGGCTAGGCTAATTCGTGTAAGCCCTTCGCCGTGCGTGTTTAAGAATTGATGAATTAGTGGCGCGCAATGTAAACCTCCACGCACGGCTATATCATACTCGGCATTTAATATATCGGCAACTTCTGCGCTAGGTAAGTTGTTTAGCGCAAACGATACTATGCCGGCTCTGTTCGGTTTGGAAAAACAGCTAACGTTTTTAATAATACTTAAATTTTTAATAAGATTATCAGTCATAGAAAAGAGATTTTTAGAAAAATTTTCCATATTATCTTTTATGTATTTTACGCCATTATAAAGAGCAGAGATTGCAGGCAGATTAAGCGTTCCTGCTTCAAGTTTTTCAGGGTAGGCATCAGGTTGATGAACGTTAAAACTTTCACTACCTGTGCCACCAAAAATTAAGGGCTCAACTTCTACATTTTCTGCTATAAGCAGTGCACCACTACCCATAATCCCATACAGACCTTTATGTCCTGCAACAGCAAGCAGAGATATGCCCGTATCCTTTAATGATAATGGTATATGCCCAGCGCCTTGCGCACCGTCTACAATATAAGTAAGTTTTTTTTCTTTTGCAAGATTAGCTATTTCATTTACAGGCAGTTCTTCGCCCGTAACGTTGGAAACGGCTGTGGTTACGATAGTTGTGGTGTTGTTGCAAATTTTTTCTTCTATACAATGAGTTATGCTTTTTTCTATCGTTGGTTTAACGATATCAAGAGTTATCGCACCCATTGCTTTTAATCTAAATAGTGGGCGAAGCACGGAATTGTGTTCATAAATGGTTGTAATAACGTGTGAACCATTTTTTATAACGCCAAAAATTGCAAGATTTAGCGCTTCGGTGCAGTTTTTGGTAAAGATAACCCGTTCGGGCGAGCAAAAAAAAGTTTGGCTAATAATATCTCGGCAATCTTCAACTATTTGAGCGCCTGTGATTGAAAGCCTATGCCCACTTCTACCTGGGTTTGCAGATAAATATCGTAATACTGATTCTGCGCTATCTGTAACTGCTCTAGGTTTAAAACCACCTGTTGCCGCGTTGTCTAAATATATCATTTTCTCTCCTTTTATAGTAACAAAATATATGAATTTACATTACTATATTGTATAAGGAAAATATTCCTTTTATGCCAAGGAGAAAATTTTATGGAGTATATAATAGTAGCGTTTAGGTCAAGGGCACACACGGTTAAGTTTTACGAATATTTAAGGCGAAACGGGGTTGCTTCAGAAATAATAAATACTCCCAAGGAAGCAGGTGTGGGGTGTGGACTATCCGTTAAAATTGCAAAAGAAAGGCTTGCGCTAGTAAAAAACATAGTGCGCTCGCTAAATATTAGCAGTTTTGCAGGGTTTTTTATATACAAAAACACGGGTGGGAACAGGTCTATAAGAACTATTTAGTTAAATTGGCGGGGTAAAATGCTTGTATATATCCCGTCTTTTGTGTTAAGATTATATAGGTAAATAATTATGGATAAAAAAAGAGCTAGAGAAATAATAGACAAGCTATCTAATCATTTTTCAGATAAGCCTGCACTAAATTTTTCCACTCCTTACGAACTGCTTGTTGCTGTAATCTTATCAGCGCAATGCACTGATGAGCGAGTGAATAAAATAACTGCTAAACTTTTTAGAGATTATAACACTCCTGAAAAGATGGTTACGCTTTCGCAAGAACAGTTAGAAAAATATATTTTTTCATGTGGATTATATAAGAGTAAAGCAAAAAACATTCTGCAAACCAGTAGAGATATCTTAGAAAAGTTTAACGGACAAGTTCCTGCAACCTTAAGCGAATTAACTTTGCTTGCAGGGGTTGGTAGAAAAACGGCAAACGTTGTGCATAGCGTGGCGTTTGGTGGAAACGCCATTGCAGTAGATACGCACGTTTTTAGGGTTTCAAACAGAATAGGATTGGCAAACGCAAAAAACGTTTTAAGCACTGAAAAGGCGCTTATGAAAATTTTAGAACAATCGGTGTGGTCAAAGGCGCACCATTATCTTATTTATCTGGGTAGAAGTTATTGTAAGGCTGGCAAGCCCAACTGTGATAACTGCCCGATAAACGATAAATGTGATAAGAAAATTAAAAGGTGATATATGTTTATAGATAGAGCGATTATAACAATAAAAGCAGGTGACGGTGGCAACGGTATCACTTCTTTTATTCACTATAAAGGAAAGGTAAGCGGTGGGCCTGATGGTGGAGACGGCGGTAAAGGTGGCGATATAATTTTCGTTGCCGATAAAAACATGACCAATCTTTCCGATTATTATTATAAAACAAAATACGTAGCTGAAAACGGGGAACAGGGTGGTTCAAAAGACTGCTTTGGTAGATGTGGTAAAAACTTGGTTCTTAAAGTTCCACTCGGCACTGTAATTAAGGATAAAGAAAGTGGTAGAATTATTGCCGATATGTTTGAAGATGGGCAGATGAAAACCGTTCTAGTTGGTGGCGATGGTGGAAAAGGTAATCACAGGTTTGCCAATTCGCGTAGGCACGCGCCACATTTTTCGCAAACGGGCGAAAAAACCGAATCTAAGCAGGTATTACTTGAGCTAAAAACTATTGCAGACGTTGGGTTAGTAGGCTTTCCTAACGTTGGTAAATCTACAATCTTAAGTAAAATCACTAAAGCTCGCCCAAAGATTGCTAACTATCACTTTACTACTCTTTCTCCAAACCTTGGTGTGTGCGATTACTATGATAATCAGTTTGTAGTAGCCGATATACCTGGGCTAATCGAAGGCGCATCTGAAGGATTGGGGCTTGGCACGGAGTTTTTAAGGCACATTGAAAGAACAAGAATGCTAGTTCACGTTATCGATATGTCTGGTGTAGAAGGCAGAGACCCTTATGATGATTATCTTAAGATAAATGCCGAACTTAAAAATTACAGCCCAGCACTAGCTAAGTTAAAGCAAATAATAGTTGCAAATAAGATTGAGATGTTTGGTGCAGAAGCAAACCTTAAGGCATTTAAGGAAAAGATAGGCAGAAAGCATAAGATAATACCTGTATCGGCAATAACAGGGTATGGGCTTGACGAAGTAAAAAAAGCAACGTGCGCCGTGCTTGAAAAATTGCCACCTGTTCAGCCGTTAGAATTTGAAGAATTCAATTACATTAAGCCTGATAGGTTAGAATACGAGATTTTCAAAGAAGGCGAAACGTTCGTTATCGTTGGCACGCTTGTTGACGTGTTGAAGAGAAACGTTGTCATGGACGATATGAATTCGCTAGCGTATATGCATAAGGTTTTAAGAGACCGTGGCATTATTAAACAATTAAGAGAAATGGGCGCAACGGATAAATCCACGATTATTATTGGTGGAGAAGAATTTGAATTCGTTGACTAGGAGATAAAATGTTAAACTCAAAAGAGAGAAGTAAATTGCGTTCAATCGCATCAAAAATAGAACCTGTAACTCAAGTAGGTAAACTTGGCGTAAACGAAAGCCTTATTGAAAGCTTAGATTTGGCTATTGAAAAGAGAGAGCTTATAAAAGTAACGGTGTTAGAAAACTCTGGTTTAGACGTAAAAGAAGCAGGTTTTGAGATTGCTGAAAGGCTTGATGCAGAATTTGTTTGCGCAACGGGTAGAAAGCTTGTTTTTTATCGTAGAAGCCATAATCCAAAGGTTGAACATATCATATTCTAAGCGCTAACACATTAGATAAAAAGAAAAAAGTTAAATTTTGAATTTTATTTTTATAAAACGCTTGACATTAAAAAGTTAAAGTGTTAGAATTTCATTAACTTAAATATAAAAGCTACGACGAAGACGGAGTCTAAAAGGCGTTTTTTTAGAGAGTCGGGGGTGGTGCAATCCCGATAAAACAAGTTAGAATTTCCCATCACTTCCGAGCTGAAAGTCCCAAAGAGAAATCAAGTAGGCGCTTTCCGTTATTGCTACGTCAGTGCATAGGAGTTGATAGACTCTGAAGGTGGTAGAAGAAATTTCTACAATTTGAGTGGTACCGCGAGTATTTTATACCCGTCTCAAAGCAAAAAGCTTGAGACGGGTTTTTAGTTTTTAAGGCATTATAAACTTCGCAATACTACGTTAACTATTCGGCATTTTGACTTCGATAACCAGCAAGGTTAATCTCACCCAAAATGCACTCACGAGCCTAGTCTTGCTCGTTTCTAAAACCTTAAAACAAAGAAAGTTTAAATAAACAAAAAAGATGAATAAATTTTTCAAGGAGGTTAACACCATGAATACAAACAACACTTTAAGTCAGTTATCGGAAGTCGCAACAAGAATTAAGGAGTTGCGCGAAATTATTGGTATCTCCGTAAAAGAAATGACTGAAAAAACCGACGTGAACGAACAAACTTATCTTTCTTACGAAAGTGGAAAAGTAGATATTCCTTTTTCCTTCATTCATAAATGTGCCCTAGCTTTAGGCGTAGATATGACTGACCTTTTGGAAGGTAGTTCTGCTAAACTTTCTACTTATACCGTGACGAGAAAAGGTCAAGGTCAAGAAACAGCTAAAGAAGACGGCATTGACATTGCAAACCTTGCACCTAAATTTAAAGATAAACTTGCTGAACCTTATTACGTAACTTATGAATATTCACAGTCTCAAGAAAATAAGCCTATTCATTTAACAACTCACACTGGTCAAGAATTCGATCTTGTTTTAAGTGGTAAACTTAAAGTACAAGTAGGAGAGCACATAGAAGTTTTATCTGAAGGAGATAGCATTTATTATAACTCGTCTATGCCACACGGCATGATTGCTGTTGACGGCAAAGATTGCACGTTCGTGGCTGTTGTTATGTCGGGCGATAATTCAGCTGAAACCGTTGTTAGAAAGAGTGTAATGAACGCAAAGGCAAGCGAAAAACTCGTTTGCGAAAAGTTCGTTGAAACAAAGGAAGATGCTGCTGGTAGACTGGAATCAATCAAATTTAAAAATACCGAAACGTTTAACTTTGGCTTTGATATTGTTGATGGTATTGCTGAAAAGTACCCTGATAAACTTGCAATGTTACATCTTGATAAGAACAAGTTTGAACGCAGATTTACTTTTAAGGATATAAAGAAAGCTTCTAACCAAGTAGCAAATTATTTTACATCGCTTGGCATTAAACGTGGCGATAAGGTTATGCTTGTATTAAAGCGCCATTATCAGTTCTGGTTCTGTATGGTTGCACTACATAAACTTGGTGCTGTTGCAATACCAGCAACCAACCAGCTTAAAGAACACGATTTTGAATATAGATATAATTCAGCAGGCGTTAAAGCAATAGTTTGCACTAGCGATGGCGATACTTATCAATATGCTGAAAGTGCAGCTAATAAATTTCCACAGGTAGAAAAACTCATAATGGTTGGTGGCGCAAAAGATGGCTGGCTTGATTTTGATAAAGAATATAAACTTTTCTCAAGCAAGTTTGAACGCCAAAAAGATTGTTCTGCTGGGGATGAGCTTGCGCTTATGTTCTTTACTTCTGGCACAACGGGAAATCCTAAAATGGCAGCACATAAGCATACTTATGCACTCGGTCACTACGTAACGGCTAAATATTGGCACTGCTGTGAGCGAGATGGCTTACATTTAACTATATCTGATACCGGTTGGGGAAAATCGCTTTGGGGTAAACTCTACGGGCAATGGCTTTGTGAGGGCGCAGTTTTCGTTTACGATTTTGATAGATTTGATGAAAACGACTTGCTTCCTATGTTTGCTGAATATAATATTACTACTTTCTGTGCTCCACCTACAATGCTTCGTATGCTAATTCGTGGCGACCTATCTAAATATGATTTATCTTCTATTCGTCATATGACAACGGCTGGTGAAGCACTTAATCCTGAAGTGTTTAACAAGTTTAAGGAAGCAACTGGTTTAGAAATAATGGAAGGTTTTGGTCAGACTGAAACAACGCTTGCAATAGCAAACCTTTACGGCACTACGCCTAAAATTGGCGCTATGGGCATGGCAAACCCACAATACGACGTGGACGTTGTTGATAGTGATGGCAATAGCGTTCCTGCCGGTGAAGTTGGGGAAATCGTTATACACACCGATAAAATTGTTCCTTGTGGATTATTTAGAGAATATTATCGTGATAGCGAAAAAACCCAAGAGGCTTGGCATGATGGGTTGTATCACACGGGCGATACTGCTTGGCGTGATGAAGACGGATATTTCTGGTACGTTGGTAGGGTAGACGACGTTATTAAGTCATCTGGCTACCGTATTGGGCCGTTTGAAATCGAATCTGTAATAATGGAATTGCCATACGTATTAGAATGTGGCGTTTCAGCCGTACCCGACGAAGTGCGTGGTCAAGTTGTAAAGGCAAGTATCGTTTTAACAAAAGGCACCGTGGGTACCGAAGACTTAAAGAAAGAAATTCAAAAATACGTTAAAGACCACACAGCACCTTATAAGTATCCAAGAGTCGTTGTATTTAGAGATGAATTGCCCAAGACTATAAGTGGTAAAATCCAAAGAAATAAACTTTAATAATATGTTATGAAAAAACATACGTAAGCCATTGTAAAAACAAAGTTATAAACTAAACACTAATAAAAAAGCACGGATAACCGTGCTTTTTCTTTTTTAGTTTTTTTATTCTTCTTTGAGTTGTTCAGTAGCAGTTTCGTTGTCTTCGGTCGCAACTAAATCTTCTTCTACTTCGGTCATAACTAAATCTTCTTCTACTTCTTTACCTTTATTGGGGTCAATGTTAAGAGTTTTGTTAACTTTTTTCTTAAACTTTCTCCACCAAATAATAAGTGATGCGCCAACGCCTAAAACGATTACCGTAATTGATGAAAGCAATACTGAAACTGCTGCCGGGTCTACGTAAAGTAAATTAAATAAATTCATATATGTTCTCCTTTTGTTTTGGATTTTTATTTATTATTTTTTTCTTTTTTCAACTATTGATTTTAGCACGTACTGGGCACCGATGCCTGCTGAAGTGCCGTGGTTAAATATAAAGCTTTCAAAACGCTTGTTGATTTTTTCTCTATAAATTTCACGGTTTTCAAACAACTCTTTAACAATATCTTCAACGCCTGCTAAATCTTCTTTATTAACGTTAACACCTATTTCACTGCGAACGCTAATTTCCATTGGTGTAATATCAATTTTTTGCCAGTTTTCATTGCTAACTTTCATTTTGGTATTGATAAACAGAGCAGGTCTCTCGGTAGCAAAGCAGTATTCAGCTGATATGCCAGACCAGTCTGTAATTAAAAGGTCAGCAGTATATATTGATTTATTAGTTGAAAAATCTAGTTCAAAAGAAAGTTTATCTCCTACTTTATCAGTGTATTTTTCCACTAGTTTATTCAACTTATAACCACATCTTTTTACGTATTCAGGGTGGGGGCGAACTATTAGGTGGTATTCATCGCAATAAAGCTTATCAATCAAAGTATCTATGCAAGAATCTAAAATGTTGTCTTCTTGCCAAGATGGCGCGATAAGAATATCTTTTTTACTAGAAACAACCCTGTTTTTATTTTCAGCCTTACCTTTTTCTACTAACTCATCAAGTAACGGGAAACCAAATTCCACTAATTTTTTCTCTTTAAGGTTATAAATTTTTTCCGTTGCCTTTACTTCGTTTACTACGTGAGAGCCTGTGCAGAAAATAGTATCAAATGCATCAAGTGCGCCTTCGTTGAAGCCCATATGCACGCTCATAGTATCGTGTGGAACGAAAATGTATTCGGTATCTTTTTTTATAAACGAACGCTTTAGATAATATTTATCAAGGTCAGGCGTAGTCATAATAAACACTTCGGTTTCAACAAGCATCATTAGTAGCGCCGTCTTTTTTAGACCTATGTAGTAAGGTTTAATTCTTGGCTCTGATTTAGCAATTTCAAAAATGCAGTCGTTATAATCGTTAGTAACGTAATGGATGACTACGTTAGAGCGCTTAAGCATTTCTGCCATTAAATCTTTATAATATTTATAGAACCCACTCTTTTCCGAATAGATAACCACGTGTTTGTTTGCAACGTGCTTAAAAGCTTTGTAGTCAGCTTTTTCCTTTTTCTTCATTTGTTTGTAAAGTGGGTCTTTTTTATCCATTTTACCAAACGATTTTGATTCTTCAAGTGCCTTTCTGCTTTCTTCTAAGGCTTGATAGTCAACGTACTTTTTAGGATTAATTGCAACGTTTAACAGGTACATTTGCGCAACGGACATAAGGTTGCTTGCCACCCAGTAAAGAGCAATTCCAACGGGCACGCCTAAACCCAAATACAAAGATAGGGCAACGCTTAACGCCATAATGCCGTATTGATTAAGTTTGCCTTGTTCGTGTTGAATAACGTTTGAAAGGTTCTGGGTATAGCACATTACCCAGGAAGATAAGCCTGCAAGTATTGGCACTATAGTGTATATTCCCCATTTTTCAGCAGGTACAAATGATAAGTTAAAACCTAAAAAGCTTCTATCAAAACCTTGTACTGAATTTATAATTGAACTCAAAGTGGCTGAATCAATGCCAATTTCCGTTGCCATTGATGCTGTGAGCTGGCCGTTCTTAATAGCTTCTATAATAGAAAGTTGGAAAGAAGAGTTCTCAACGTCAAGCTTTAAGTGTTCAGCTAAAAGACCAATATTAGCATCGCTAACGCCGAACAAATAACTCATTGGGTGGTAAATTACGTAAACGACACCGAGAAGAAGAACTATTTGTAAAACGAGTGGGATTATAGATAGTATAGGGTGATAGTGCTCCTTTTTGAATAGCTGAGACTGTTCGTCTGCAATAGCATCTATATTACCTTGAAGCCTTGCTTTTAAGAAGTTAACTTCCGGCTGAATTTTAACCATTAAGATGGAGTTCTTTTGTATCCATACTGAGATGGGTAGTAAAACAAATTTGGTTGCTAGTGTAAATAAAATAATAGCTACACCGTAGTTGCCTACTAATTGCCAGCACCATTTCATTAAATAGCCTAGTGGAATACAAATATAGTATATTATCGTGTCCATAATTTCATCCTTTTAGTCCATTATAAATTTATTGTAAGTTTTTTCGCCAATCACGTTCCAGTTTTCCCACACGTTGCCTGCACCACGAATTTCAAAAACCTTTTCAGTCATAGGTGAAAAATAGTTGTGCCAAAAATATCTTCTTAATCTATTGTTGTCGTTTTGTTCAAACAAGCTTTTTTCATCTTGCAAATAGTCTAAATTTTCCGATTCAAAAATGGTTGGCCATAAATCTTCGTGGCTAACAGGTGCAGTGTTGCGAACGAGCTCACCATCATTAGCCCCTTTATTTGCAGGCTTAAAAAATAATGCCGTTAAAGATGCGCCCTTAACGCCTTTTTCATAGTGGTGTGGGGCAGAGTGGTCGCCTGTTATAACTATTGTAGCATTATCGTAAACGCCAAGTTCTTTCATTTCTTTTATATAAGTGTTAATAATCTTAAAGCTTGCTTTAAGCGATTTAATGTTGCTACCACCATGTTTAATTTTATTGCAGTTTTCATCGTATACAGGGTCGTGACATCCGTCTAAATGTATAAACGAAAAAATCTTTTGGTCTGTCGTTTTTAGTTCGTTTTCATCAAACTTATTATAAATGGTTTTCATATTGGTAGCGTATTGAGATTCCCCACCAGTTGCTTCGCATAAAACGTAGTCGTTACAAGTAGCTGAATTTATATTTGCAACAAAGTGCTTAAACATAAACGGGAAACAACGATATAGCGACATTTGCGTCATACTAAGTGAAAGCAAAGCGTTTTTCTCAACGTTATAGGAAGTTGCATCTGCCACGTTTGAAATGTAAGATGGTAAAAACGATGCGTCCGTATACGAGTAGTAGCTTGCAGTAAACAAATTCACCTTGTATCCTTCAGCGTGTAAATTATCAAGCGTTTGGTTGTTTATATAAGCAGTGTTAAGGAAATCTGCCCTGCTCTTTAAGGGGTCATAAATTTTTCGCGTTAATAAGTTTGGCACGGCAGGGAATGTGTGTGAGTATAAGGATATGTTATCGTCAAATCCTGTAAAGCCATCCAACTCGCTGAATAGCTCGGGGCATTCTTCATAAGCTTCTTCTGCGTATTCTTGGTCAAATCTATCTACCAAAAACATAATTACGTTGTTGGTAGTAGAAACTTCGTTTAAACCTTTGTACGTTAAAATCTTTGGGGTGGTAGCACCTTCGGTAAGCGAAATGCGTTCGCCTTTTTCTGCAAAAACGCCTTGGGTGGTTAAAGCAAGTGAAACGGGGCCCATGAGCTGTGTTATAAAAACTATGCCACAAAGCATTATGCCTGCTAAACTTACTATTCCGTTCTTATCTTTTAATAATGCTAAAACAACTGCGCCAACAATAACAACTATCCAGATAACTAAATTAAAAATTGATTTTCCAAGTGGAATGCTTTCTCCACCTAGATTGTCACCAGCTAGAGTTGTTATTCCAGCATTTAGAAAAGTGCCTTGCAAGAAAAATAAAAAAGCATGCGCAATAATTACTGCGCTTGCTATTTTGTAGGCTTTATTAGGTAAGAATAAAAGAGCGAAAAAGAAAACTAAGGTAAAAAGAAAGGCGAAGAGAATACCCATTGGGATAAACTGAGAAAAGGAAAATAAAAATTCGCTTTGGTTTTTGCCAAAAATTTCAAAAGGAATGCAAATACACATTACGAAAGGTATAGTTGCTGAAATTATGTAAGTAGGTAATATTCGTTTTAGTATCTTACCTTTGAAGCTTTGTTTTTTAGTATCCATTTTTATCCTTTTTTTACCATACTGCGTACGGTAAAAACGAAAGGCTAGCCTTTCGTAGTAAACTTGTTTGTATATAATTAAGAGTATATCAAAAATTTAACTATTTTGCAACCGTTTAATATACATATATTAAAAAACAAAAAGCGCGCGATTTTTAAATGTCAAAAACAGCGCGTTTTTTAATTTTGTTTTATTCACTCTTGCTACACGATAATCATTTGGTTTTCGTTTTGCTTTTCGCCTGAAACAAGATTGTAAATATCGTTTGCTAACGTGTCTATACTAAAACACTTTTCAGCCGTCTTTTTTAGCATAGAAAGGTCACTTTTTCTAGTTAAAATGGGTATTGAGCTTTTCTCTGAAACTTTTGAAATTAGGTCTAAACTATTACTGGATACGGCAAGAACTTTTGCATATAATTTTGAGCTTAAACAGTCGTTAATAAAGTCCTGTTTTATGCCTAAAAGGTTTGCCGTAATTATACGCCTGATGCGAGCTTTTGTGTAGCGTTTTGTTGATATTTTTTCTACTAATTCGTCAAGCGATAAAAGGTCTTTAGACAAGGCTTTTATTCTGTTTTCTAACCCTTCTGTGCAATCGGAAATTTGCTTTAATTCATCAGCTGATGAAAGTATTAGTTTTGCCAGTAAAATCTTCTCTATATCAAACGGGTAATCCTTTAATTCTTTATAAACGAAAGCAGGCAAATTTTTCTTTGCTTTTTTAATGTTCCCAGCCTTTAAGCACTCTCTAATACTAGATGCGCTAGTTAATCCTTTTTTAAGCTCGGTATCGTTATGGTTGCCATCGCGTAGCATAGGGAAGATATCAATGTTAGAGTTTTCTTTTAGCAGGGCTTTCGTGTATTCTAGCCCCAAAATATTATTGGGCGAGCCTATCAAACTTTCATCAAACTCGCCACCGAGTTTCGATACGGCTAAAAACTTGGCTTTAGCTAAAGAAACGCCTTTATCGAGCTGTTCTTTTAAAGCGCGCTTAAACTCTTTGCTCTCGTTATTTAAGGACTTAGCAAGTGCAATAAAAGAAGCTTTATCCCCACTTTCCACGCCAAAGCATAAACCGTTGCAAATGCCAAGCGAGTTTAAAATATTTATACTGCCCTTGGCAAAAATTTCAGCGTTTGCCGTTGCAAAAACGGTGGGCAGTTCAATTACCATATCAGCGCCTGCAATTATTGCTTGGCGAGCGCGTGCAAATTTATTTAAAACTGATATTTCGCCACGCTGAGTAAAATTACCACTCATAAGAACGATAATTTTTTCTGCACCTAGCGACTCTCTCATATAGTTGATATGTTTAAGATGCCCTAAATGAAAAGGATTATATTCAGCTACGCACGCACAAATTTTCATAAAAAACAAAAAACCCCAAACTATTTAATTTACTTTTCGTTAGAAATGTTGTAAAATAAGTTAGTAATTATATTTTACTACATTTTGTTAAATTTACAAAACGATTTCAAAGAAAATAGAAAGGAGCAAAGAATTATTATGTCAGTTTTGGAAAATATTAAAAAACAGGCAAGCTTACTAAACAAGAACATAGTTCTTCCTGAAGGCGAAGATGCTAGAGTAGTACTCGCTGCATCACTCGCTGTTAAAGAAGGCATTGCAAAGGTAACCCTTTTAGGTAATCCTGATGAAATTGCTAAAAACAATCCTCAAGTAGACCTTTCAGGTGTAACCGTTATAGACCCCGTAACTTATGCTAAAACTACTGAATATGCAACAATGCTATTCAAGGCAAGGGAAGGCAAAATCAATAAAAAGACCGGTCAGCCCGAATATGCTGACGTTGAAGCTGCAAAAGTAGGTATTCTTAAAGACTACACTATGTACGCTGCGCTTATGCTTAAAGCAGGCGACGTTGATGGTTTGGTTTCAGGTGCTTGTCATTCAACGGCAAACACCCTTCGCCCAGGTTTGCAGGTTATAAAGACTGCGCCTGGCATCAACACCGTTTCAAGTTCGTTCATTATGGTTGCACCTCGTGAAAACAAGTATAATCCTGATGGCGTTGCAGTATTTGCTGACTGTGCCATCAATATCGAACCAGATGCTCAGCAAATTGCAGACATTGCTATTTCTTCTGCTGAAACTGCAAAGAATATCGCAGGCATTGAACCGAGAGTAGCTATGCTTTCGTTCTCAACTAAGGGTTCTGGTAACGACGATAAGTTCTTTAAGTCAGTTCCAAAAATGCAAGAAGCTACTGCAATCGCAAAGGCTGCTGCACCTGACCTTAAGCTTGATGGTGAATTCCAGTTCGATGCAGCTGTAGCGCCAGAAGTTGGTAAACTTAAAGCCCCAGATTCTAGCGTTGCAGGTAATGCAAACGTATTCGTATTCCCCAACATTAACGCAGGTAATATCGGTTATAAGATTGCACAGCGTTTTGGTGGATATATGGCGCTTGGCCCAATTTGTCAAGGTTTTGCTAAACCTATTAACGACCTATCTCGTGGTTGTGATACTGACGATATTATTGCAGTTATAGCTATTACAGCTTTGCAAGCTAAATAATAAAACAAGGAAGTAGACGAAATGAAAATTTTAGTTATCAATGCAGGTAGTTCATCACTCAAATATCAGCTTATCGATATGGCTGACGAAAGCGTTATCTTAAAAGGTCTTTGCGAACGTATAACTTCAACAGGTGGCGTTTTAACCCAAAAGACTTTTGATGGTAGAGAATGCGTTATTAAACAAGATATGCCCACTCATAAAGAAGCAATGGAACTCGTTTTGAAAGCTATGCTTGACAGTGAGAAAGGCGCACTTAAATCAGTAGACGAAATCAGTGCAGTAGGTCACAGAGTTCTTCACTCTGCAGAAGACTTTAAAGAATCTGTAGTTATAGACGACGAAGTTATTAGAATTTGCGAAAAGAACGCAGTTTTCGGGCCTTTACATATGCCTGGTAACATAGCATGTATTAAGAGCTGTCGTGAAGTTATGCCTGGCGTACCAATGGTAGCAGTATTTGATACAACTTTCCATTCAACCATGCCAGCTAAAGCGTATATGTACGGTATTCCTTACGAAGTATACGATGAATTTAAGATTAGAAAATATGGTTTCCATGGCACTTCTCATAAGTTTGTAAGCGAAGAAACGGCAAAACTCGTTGGCAAGAATTCAAAGATAGTTATTTGTCACTTGGGTAACGGTTCTTCAATCTCTGCTGTTAAAGACGGTAAGTGTCAAGATACTTCAATGGGCTTTACGCCACTTGAAGGTTTGGTTATGGGTACGCGTAGTGGTGACATTGACCCCGCAGCCGTTGACTATTTAAGAGAAAAGCTTGGCTTGAAGCCTGAAGAAGTAGTTAACTATCTAAATAAAAAGTGTGGTGCGTTAGGCGTTAGTGGAATTTCTACCGACCTTCGTGACCTTGAAGCAGCTACTGCTGAAGGCAATGAAAGAGCGTTACTTGCTCTCGAAATGCTTGGTTACAGAGTAAGAAAATACGTTGGTAGTTATATTGCCGTACTTGGTGGTGTAGATGCAGTTGTGTTTACCGGTGGTATTGGCGAGCACTCACCTAGAATTCGTAAGCTCGTTATGGAAAATATGGAATTCTGTGGCGCTAAGTTTGACGAAAAGAAGAACCAAGAATATAGCTCTGGAATAGGATACCTTAACACCGAAGATTCAAAGGTGAAAATTATTGTTCTACCTACTAACGAAGAACTTTCAATCGCAAGAGAAACTAAAACTCTTACTGAAGGAAAATAATCTTTTTTACAAAGTAAAAACAAAAAATTCGGTAAAATCGTTGACAAGCGTTGCAATATAGTATATACTTGTATGGCTTGTTAGATTAGGGGCAGTATGATTATAGACCTTAAAAAAATTAAGCGTAGTGGGAAAGATTACCAAGACTTTCATTTTGAATATCAGCCGGAAAAAGAGCTAGTAGATATTCCTAATGCAAAGCTGGTAATGCCGATAGTGATAACAGGCAGGGTGTCGCTTACGGGCGAGCATAGTTGCTATATTGACGGGGAAGTTGATTTTTCCGTTCAAGGCGAGTGTACTAGATGCCTTAAAGATACTACTAACCATTACTTAGTGGAATTTTCCGAAACGGCAGATAGTCAATCGGAAGATTGTTACCCCGTAAAAAACGATACGGTGGATTTAACTAAAATTGTTGATGACGTTGTATTGATTAACGTTCCCCTCAGTTTTCTTTGCAGTGAAGATTGCAAAGGCATATGCTTAAACTGTGGAACTAATCTAAACGACGGCGAGTGTAAATGTAAAAATTAACAGGGAAGGTACATACAAATGGCAGTACAGAAAAGTAAAACATCTAAACAAAGAACGAATACTAGATTTGCTCAGTGGAAGATAGACGCTCCGAACCTTTCGGAATGTCCACAATGCCACGAACTTAAAGCTTCACACGTTGTTTGCCCAAAATGTGGTTACTATAACGGCAAGCAAGTTATTGATGTTTCTAAAAAGGAAAAGAATGACTAATTAGTTTTAGGTTTTTATAATTTCGTTTTTTATTTGAAGGCCACTTATTTTCAAGTGGCTTTTAGCGTTATAAAGGATTTTTATGGCAGAGTGGCTTAATAGCACGTTTTTTACCTTTGATAAAAGTGTATTTAATTTAATGCATAACCTTGCTAAATCAGCAGGTGGATTTTTTACGCCCTTTTTTAAGGGTGTGTCCTTTTTAGGCGAAGGCGGTGTGTTTTTTATAATAGCATCAATAATCTTCTTACTTTTTAAAAAAACCAGAAAGCTTGGAATAACTATTTTGTTGGCTTTAAGCGTTGGTGCAATTTTTACTAACGTAGTAATAAAAAACGCCGTGGCAAGACCAAGGCCGTTTAATGCAAACAAAGAGTATAGAGAGTTTTGGCAGTTCGTTTCGGGCAAAGAGCAAAGCGAGTTTTCCTTTCCGTCTGGTCACGCAACGGCTACTATGGCTAGTATGACGGCGCTATTTGTTTGCACAAACAAAAAATGGAGCTGGTTGGGGTTTGTGTTTGCATTGCTTATGGCTTTTTCAAGGGTGTATTTGATGGTGCATTATACTACCGACGTTCTTGGTGGACTTTTCATAGGTTGTGTTGCAGGAGTAATATCATATTATATTGTAAAATATATTTATAAAAAAATTGAAAAGTATTGCGAAAAACCATTTTGCAACTTTGTGCTTAATGCAGACTTGTTGGAGTTGTTAAAAAAATAATAAAAAATAAAAGTGTAATATGAAAGGAATTACTTGTTTTATTATTATAGCAATAATATTGCTCTTTAGCGTAGGTTACGCTGTTTGTGATGGAGATATGTGGAGGTATGCAGAATTCCATACCTGTGAATACAATAAAACAGTGGTGGCTGATGAATATAAAAGGAAAGGCGCAACTTGTGAAGATAGGGCGATTTACTACTATTCTTGCAAATGTGGTGCAAAGGGCGATAAAACCTTTTTTTACGGCCAAGCTTTAGGGCATGATTATCATCTTGGCGAGTGCACGCGCTGCGATAGTAAAAAATTTAGCGAAAATTTGGGATTTACATTAATTAATGGCGATACTGAATATGCTATTAGTGGTATAGGCACTTGTACTGATTTAGAAATCGTTATTCCACTTGCTTACAATGATAAACCCGTTACTAGCATTATAGGTGAAGCGTTTAATTCAAATAATAATATAATAGCTGTGGTTATACCAAACAGTATAACTAATATTAGTGCTAATGCATTTGTTGGGTGTGAAAACTTAACAATTTATTGCGTAGCAGAAAGTAAACCTGATGGTTGGAGTAGTGATTGGAACGCAAATTGCCTAGTAGTTTGGGGATATGATGGAAATTAAAGCTTAATCATAAATGCAAAAGGCAGGTCAACCGACCTGCCTTTTTGATATTGATTTAATAAATATCTTGATTTAATAAATATCTATACCTAAATTATGAATTATATAAATAAAAATTTTTACGATTCAAGTCCCAAAAAAAACTCGGCAGGAATTTGGAAAGTAATAACCATAGTTTTTATGTTATCATATCCAGGCTTGGCTTTTCCTTTTAACCACTCTGAAACTTGACTCTGCCTAACGCCTATCATAGATGCAAACGCCGTTTGAGATAGGGCGTATTCTTTTAAAAATAATCTTAAAATATCCTTAAATTGAAGTTCCTTTTTATCCATAATCACATTTTTATCCCTGATTTATTATAATGTTGTTATGAATATTAAATATTTATGCCCTTAGTTTTTTGACTTATTCTAACAATTACAGTGTTTATTGTATAGAAAATTCTATACAAATAGTTAATATATAGAAAATTCTATACAAATAATTGACATGTATAATATTGTATAATATAATATAAAGGCTAAAATTATGTGCAATGCCGATAATTTAGTTGATTTTTAGGGAGTTGCTTTGCTATAATGTTAGCAAAATAATTGGTTATAGTTTTGGGGGCAACTAATTAATTCGATTGGTATGTAAATAAGTTATAATTCATTATGACACGAGAGAGGGCAAGATAAGAATATGAAGAAAGCGATTAAAACTATAAACTTATTAACGGTATTATTGTGTGGTGTGGCTATAATAGTGTTATGGATATGTATATACAAAATGCATTTAGATAATTCAGACGCGAAAGAGAAAATTATGGCTATCTTTACTTTCGTATTATTAATACCTATTTTAGTATGTCAAATGTCTAATACGGCGCTTGAAGTGCGTTATAGACGAAATACTTATATAATAATTTCCGTTATTACCTTAATTTTTGGAAACCTAATATCAGGGATATTGATGTTAAAGATAATAAAGAGATATTATTAATTTTTAATTTTTTATAAAACACTTAACTTTAAAGCTTAAGTGTTTTTTATTAACACAATAGTCATAAACTCGTTACTAGCATTATTGGTGAAGCGTTTAATTCAATCAATAAATAATAGCGATGGTTATACCAAACAGTATAACTAATATTGGCACTAATGCATTTGTTAGCTGTGAAAGTTTAACAATTTATTGCAAAGCAAAAAGTAAACCTGATTGTTTGAGCGAAATGTGGAACTCTTTTAACTGCCCAGTAGTTTGGGGATATGATGGAAATTAAAGCTTAATTATAAATGCAAAAGGCAGGTCAATCGACCTGCCTTTTATAAGTTTTAAGTTTAAGTTAGAAGCCCATTTTTTTAATTTTTGCTTGCATTTTTGCTGATTGTTCGCTATCAAGTAAACCCGTCTTTACATGATAGGTTACCGTTTCGCCTTTCTTTAAGTAGCGTTGTTGATTATTTCT
This sequence comes from Christensenellaceae bacterium, assembly GCA_045654125.1. Classification (GTDB taxonomy): domain Bacteria; phylum Bacillota; class Clostridia; order Christensenellales; family Borkfalkiaceae; genus UBA1259. The sequence goes on along the minus strand of JAZOMU010000029.1, from coordinate 7,839 downwards.
TTGGCAATATAATCTACCGAAGTGTTCTGCTGTTGCAGGGAGCACCATGCCGAGTGTGTCTTCGTCTTCCGTTCTTGAAATCCAGCGAACGCCATAGGGTAGTTCTTCGGGTTTATGTATAACGAAAGTTGCCGTGTTATCGGGGTAAATTTGCATTGTGTAAGCATCTCCGTTTTCATCACCTACGTAAGAAGTAGTACCAAACACGATTTCCGGTTGATATGCCTGACCTTCTGCACCGATATTATCCATAATAGACGGGTCTTTATCAAGTCTATCTAAATAGTCGTTAGTAGATTTTGCGCCTTCAGCGTTAAAGTAATTTTCAGGAACTTCATGATTAACTTTAATCTTGCTTCTATCAGCAGTATATGAAAGTATCGAGCCGTCTACTGGGCGATGGTTGATATGGCATAAGTAGTAGTATTCAAGTGGAACGTCTTTATTATTAGTGAATTTAACTTGTATGTCAAGATAGGTAGCGTTGTCGTATAATTTAATCATGGGTGAGAAATCATAGTTGGTTTCGTATGCACCCATATGCGTATATACACCAGAAACGCCTACGTAGTCGCCATTTTCGTCGCTACCACTAACGATATAAACGCTGTTATACTTGGCGATAGGCAATTCGCCGTGGGGAATATGCGTATCCTCTGCCGTTGGGTTGCCCATAGCAGTAAGGCCACAGTGCATTAAAAAGCAACCATAAGTTTCGCTATAGCATTGTTTTGCCATGTTGGGTTGAACGAACGGGCTTTTCATAGTAAGCTCTTTGCCGTTAAAGTCAGCACGCCAAATCATTTGTCCCATATAGGGAAGAATAGTTGCGCTACCTTTAGAGTTCTTGATTTTTATAGCCTTTACGCCTGTGTCGTAAATAAAAAGGCTTGCTTCAAGATTGCCGTTAGTGTAAACGGTTTTTTCTTTTTCGGTAAAAAAGTTTTCGTATACGTAAAATTTCTGCATAATAATCTCCAATTAAATTTATAAACCAATTTTAGCACATAACTAAAACAAAATCAATAGTTAGTGTAAAAAACTCAAACCAAATTTATATTTTTACTAAAGTAGCTGTTGCGTGAACGCAAATGCCTTCTTCACGCCCCACAAAGCCTAACCCTTCAAGCGTGGTCGCAGTAATGCCAACTTTTTCTGTTGACAAAGTTAATGCGTGTGCAAGACTTTCAGTAATAGTTGGAATATGATTTAATAGTTTTGGCTTTTCTGCCATAATGCTTGCTGAAACGCTAACTACCTTAAAGCCAGCGTTTTTAGTCATATCAAGAACTTGCTTTAATAAATCCATACTGCAAGCGTCTTTATATTTAGCGTCTTTATCACTAAAATGATAGCCTATGTCCCTATTTGAGTAAGCTGAAAGTATAGCGTCCATTATAGCATGAGTTAAAACGTCTGCATCAGAATGCCCTAGAAGTCCTTTATCGTGGGGGATAGTTACGCCACCTAAAATTAGCGCGCGATTTTCCACTAGTCTATGGCAATCAAAACCAACGCCAAAACGATATTCGGGAATTATTTTGGTGCTTTCAAAATCTTGTTGATATGTAAGTTTAACGTTAGAATAATCGCCAGAATAAAAATGAAGGTTGCCTATTAACTCCTTATATACTTCGCCGTCGTCATTATACGCGTGCGCGCCTGCGTGTGCGTACGCGTCTTTAATTAGGTTTGTCTTAAAGCCTTGTGGCGTTTGCACTGAGCTAAGAGTATCTTTGCCTAAATATTTATCAATTTTTTGTCCGTCTGTTTCTACTATTGTATCTCTTGATGGAACGATAGGAATAGCACTGCCGTATTTATCAGCCGTGTCAATGCAGTCTTTTATCATTTTTACTGTTACGAACGGTCTTGCGCCATCGTGAATTAAAACTATATCGCCATCTACCACGTGAAGCGCGTTAATAACTGATTCGGTACGAGTTTTACCACCCTTAACTATAACGCAGTCTTTTCCGTATAGTTTAGAAATCCTTTCAAAATCATCTTGGTTTGCCGTTATAACGTACTGGTTAATAAGCCCACTTTTTTTAAATGCTGAAAGTGAACGGCTTAAAACGCTTTCGCCATCAATTTTTTGCCACAACTTGTTTTCAGAATAGCCTGCGCGTGCACCTTTACCTGCACAGGCAAGAATTAAACTAACTTTCATTTGTTACTCCGAAATAATTTCATAAAGTTCTTCAACTTGTTCTTTTCTAACAGTTTCTTTTATTTGTAAAATCTTAAATTTAACAGTGCCACTATTAAAGCCAATCTCTACTATATCGTTTTCTTTAACGCTATAAGATGGCTTAACTGCTTTGCCGTTGACTTTAACTCTGCCACCATCACAAGCTTCTTGGGCAATGGTGCGTCGCTTTAATATTCTAGAAACTTTCAAATATTTATCAATTCTCATAAAATCCTTTTTATCAGAAAAATTTCGTCTAATTTACGCGAAAAATAAAATAATTTTAAAATGTTTCGCTATTTGCTTGACTTTCTTGACTAAATAATTTAATATTATAAAATGCATTATGATAGGTTAATATCGAATCTTATCGCCATTTTTTAAAAAATCGCTTGATTTTTACTCATTTTTATGTAAAAATGTCGGTTTTTTAAGGCTCGAATTTAACTTGTCAATACGGTAATTATACAACAAAATTAATAATTTGTAAAACCGTAACGCAAAAATATTTAAATTTTTTTAAGGAGTGTGTTTTAATGACACGTATTTTACCCGAAATTCAGTGTGGCAAGGTTACGAGAAAAACGTTCAGTAAGATTAATGAAGCTATTGAACTTCCGTATCTTGTTAAAATCCAGAAAGACTCCTACGAAGCCTTTATTAAAGAAGGCATCAGCGAAGTTTTAGAGGACTTTTCGCCGATTACCGACTACTCTGACCACTTTGAACTCTATTTCTTAGAGCATAACTTAGATGGCCAGCCTAAGTACGACGAAAAAGAATGTAGAGACCGTGACGCTACTTATGCGTTACCACTACGCGTTAAAGTCCGTTTGGTTAATAAGGTTACCGACGAAGTTATCGACCAAGAAGTGTTTATGGGTGACCTACCACTTATGACCGACAACGGCTCTTTCATCATCAATGGTGCAGAACGCGTTATCGTTTCTCAATTAGTTCGTTCTCCTGGCGTTTACAACGGCTCGGAAATGGACAAGTCTGGTAAGAAAATTTTTGATACCACCGTTATTCCATCAAGGGGCGCTTGGCTTGAATTTGAGCAAGATTCCCAAAATGTACTTTGGGTGCACGTTGACAGAACTAGAAAGTTAACTGCAACCGTGCTTTTACGTGCGTTAGGATTTGGTAGTGACGACGCGCTCTTTAAGTTGTTCGATAACAATAAGATGATTGTTGATACTGCTGAAAAGGATACTTCTAAATCTGAAAGCGAAGGTCTTATCGAATTATATCGTCGTCTTCGTCCAGGTGAAATTCCTACTGACGATGCTGTTAAGCAACATCTTAAGAACTTATTCTTTGATGCACGCAGATACGACCTTGCTAGAGTTGGTAGATATAAGTTCAATAAGCGCTTAAGACTTGGCGCAAGAATTATTGGGCTAACCTCAGCTGATACCGTTATTAGTCCTGATGGCGAAGTTCTAGCAGAAGCAGGGCAGGTTATTAATAAGGCGTTAGCAGAAGCTATCCAAGATGCTGGCATCAATGAATTCTATGCAGACGTAAACGGTCAAAGACATAAAATTATTGCAAACAACGTAGTAAGCTTTGAACAAGTTACTGGCTTAAACCCTAGAACTTTTGGGCTTTTAGATTACGTTTATTATCCCACGCTTTCTTTCTCTAAAGTTGTTGCTGATACTGCTAAAGAGAACGGCGCAGAACAAACTGCTGAAATCTTAAAGAAAGAAATTAACGAGATTTTCTATATTGAAGAAAAAGCAAGTGTTACTGAAGGCGAAGAAAAGCCAGAAGAAAAGAAGAATGAAGAAAAGGCAAGAGAAACTAGAATTAAGTTTATCACTGCTTGCGCTCGTTTCTATGAAATAATTGAAAACGGCGTTCCTGAAATGCTTTCTGCTGAAGAAAGAAAGACTTTACGTCCTCTTATGGATAAGCTTAACCACAAGCACGTTACCGTTGACGATATCGTTGCTTCAGTTTCAGTTAACCTTGACCTTGCTTTCGGAATTAATACCGTTGATAATATCGACCACTTAGGTAACCGTCGTGTTCGTTCTGTTGGCGAACTATTGCAAAATCAATTCCGTATCGGTATCGCAAGGCTTGAACGCGTTATCAAAGAAAGAATGGCTACCCAAGACCCCAAGGACGTTTCTCCACAAGGACTTATCAACGTTCGTCCTGTAAGTTCTGCTATTAAGGAATTCTTTGGTTCATCACAGCTTTCACAATTTATGGACCAAACTAACCCGATTGCAGAACTTACTCACAAGAGAAAGCTTTCTGCGTTAGGCCCAGGTGGTCTTAACCGTGATAGAGCTACCTTTGAAGTGCGTGACGTTCACCACTCTCACTATGGTAGAATGTGCCCTATCGAAACACCTGAAGGACAGAACATTGGTCTAATTTCTTCACTTGCAGCTTATGCAAAGGTAAACGAATTCGGGTTTATTGAATCTCCGTATAGAAAGGTAGAACACACGATGAACGCTGACGGAACTATGGAAACCATTGTTACCGAGCAAGTTGACTATTTAACTGCAGACGAAGAAGATAACTATATCGTTGCACAGGCAAACGAACCGTTAGTTGATAACAAATATTTTGTTAACGACCGTGTTTCTTGCCGTTTCTGCGACCAAATTACTGAAGACGTTAAAGAGAAAATGGATTATATGGACGTTTCTCCAAAACAACTTATTTCAGTAGCAACAGCACTTATTCCGTTCTTAGAAAACGACGATACTAACCGTGCGCTCATGGGTTCGAACATGCAACGTCAAGCAGTTCCACTACTTTGCCCAGAAAACGCTATCGTTGCAACGGGTATTGAAAGAAGAATCGCTTACGACTCTGGCGTAATGGTTAACGCTGTTAATGCTGGTGTAGTTAAATCAGTAGCAAGCGATATGATTATCATTACCGAAGAAGACGGTACTGATAGAGAATACGTATTAAAGAAATTTGAACGTAGTAACCAAGGCACTTGCCTCAACCAAAGACCTATTGTAGACAAGGGCGAAAAGATTGAGAAGGGTCAAACTATTGCAGACGGTCCTTCTACAAAGAACGGCGAACTTGCACTTGGTCGCAACATTTTAGTAGGCTTCATGAGCTGGGAAGGCTATAACTACGAAGACGCTATCTTGTTATCTGAAAAACTCGTTCGTGAAGACGTGTTCACAACTATCCATATTGAAGAACACGAAATTGAAGCTCGTGATACTCGTCTTGGCGAGGAAGAAATCACTAGGGAAATTCCAAACGTTGGTGATGACGCGCTTAAAGACCTTGATGAAGATGGTATTATTAGAATCGGTGCAGAAGTTAACAGTGGTGATATTCTCGTTGGTAAGGTTACGCCTAAGGGTGAAACTGAACTTACCCCAGAAGAAAGATTGCTTCGTGCTATTTTCGGCGAAAAATCAAAAGAAGTTAGAGATACGTCTCTCAAAGTTCCACACGGTGAAGGTGGTATCGTTGTAGACGTTAAAATATTTACTCGTGCAAACAAAGATGAGCTTCCTCCGGGAGTTAATAAACTCGTTAGAGTTTACATTGCACAAAAACGTAAGATATCTATCGGCGACAAGATGGCTGGTCGTCACGGTAATAAGGGCGTTATTTCTAGGATTTTACCAGAATCAGATATGCCGTTTATGGCTGATGGTACTCCACTACAAATCGTTCTTAACCCACTAGGCGTTCCTTCTCGTATGAACATCGGTCAAGTATTGGAAGTACACTTAGGTTTAGTATGTAAGCAACTCGGCTGGAAGATTGCAACGCCTGTATTTGACGGCGCTTCTGAAAGCGATATTAAAGAATTGCTACGTGAAAACAATATAGTTAACCCAGACGGAGAAGTTGACGGTAAGATTCAACTTTACGATGGAAGAACTGGTGAACCGTTTGAAAACAGAGTTACCGTTGGTCAAATGTATATGATTAAGCTTATCCACTTGGTTGACGATAAGATTCATGCTCGTTCTACTGGTCCTTACAGCTTAGTTACACAACAACCACTCGGTGGTAAAGCACAGTTCGGTGGACAACGTTTCGGTGAAATGGAAATTTGGGCACTTGAAGCATACGGCGCAGCACATATCTTGCAAGAAATTCTTACCGTTAAGTCGGACGACATCGTTGGCCGTGTTAAGACTTACGAATCAATCGTTAAGGGTACAAATATTAGCGAGCCTGGTATTCCTGAAGCATTTAAGGTTCTATTAAAAGAACTACAATCGCTTGCTCTTGATATGAAAGTTCTTACCGAAAATAAAGAAGAACTTGCAATTAAAGACCTTATCGAAGGCGATATTGACGATATGCCAGTTGTTCGTGAAAGAGATAATAAAGAAGAACTTAATATCGACGAATTTAGTACCGACGATATTGATGACGATACGTTTGAAGATTCTGACCCAGTTGACCTTGATGATGAACTCGGTTTTGATTCAAACGTTATGTTCGACGATGATGACGACGAAATCGACACCACCATTCCTGATGGTGATTTGCTTGATGACGACGACCTTTTCGACGACGAAGACAACGACTAATAGGGGGATAGGATAAATTATGTTTGAACTTAACAATTTCGATTCTATACAAATAGGAGTAGCATCTCCCGAAAAAATTAGAGAATGGTCTTATGGCGAAGTAACTAAGCCTGAAACCATTAACTACAGAACACAAAAGCCTGAAATGGGTGGACTTTTCTGCGAAAGAATTTTTGGACCGACAAAGGACTGGGAATGTCATTGTGGAAAGTATAAACGTATCCGTTATAAAGGCGTAGTTTGCGACAAGTGTGGTGTTGAAATCACTAAGGCAAAAGTTCGTCGTGACCGTATGGGTCATATCGAACTTGCTGCCCCTGTGTCTCACATTTGGTACTTTAAGGGCGTTCCATCAAGAATAGGTCTTATGCTCGATATGAGCCCTAAATCTTTGGAACAAGTTCTCTATTTTGCAAGCCACGTCGTTTTAGACCCAGGTACAACCCCACTTCTCTATAAGCAAGTTATTAACGATAGAGAAAAGCAGGAATATGAATTAAACTATGGTATCGGTTCATTTAAGACCGGTATGGGTGCAGAAGCTATTAAAGAACTTTTAATGGCCATTGACCTTGAAAAAGAAAGTGCAGAAACTAAGAAAATCATTGCTGAAAACGTTTCTGGTCAAAGAAGAATTCGTGCAGTAAAGAGAATAGAAATTATCGAAGCATTCAGAAAGAGTGGCAATCGCCCCGAATGGATGATTTTAGATGTTCTTCCCGTTATTCCACCAGAACTTCGCCCAATGGTTCAGCTTGATGGTGGCAGGTTTGCTACTTCTGACCTTAACGACCTATATAGACGTGTTATCAATAGAAACAATCGTTTGAAGAAGTTAATGGAACTTGGTGCGCCAGAAATCATTATTAGAAACGAAAAGCGTATGCTTCAAGAAGCAGTAGACGCACTTATCGATAACGGTCGCCGTGGCAAAGCTATTAGTGGCGCAGGCAATCGTGAACTAAAATCACTTTCTGGTATGCTCCGTGGTAAGCAAGGTCGTTTCCGTCAAAACTTACTTGGTAAACGTGTTGACTACTCTGGTCGTTCAGTTATCGTAGTAGGACCTGAACTAAAGCTTTATCAATGTGGTCT
>JAZOMU010000028.1:0-20656 GCA_045654125.1 Christensenellaceae bacterium | reverse complement strand
CAAGCAAGGCTACTGGGTGCGACGTGCTTAGACTAAAAGAAAAACTGTACCGTTTTAATTATAAACAGTACAGTCGCTATAAAGATAATTATTTGTCTAAAGTAGAAACAAATATTAAAGTAACAGTATCAGGACAAAAATGATGGTTTGTTGTTTTTAATGTAAACACTTTGAAATTTAGTTGACATTGTCTAACAAAAATGCTATCATTTTTATAGGTAGTGCTATGGTAAATTACAATGAACAAATTAAGCAATTAAATGCTTGTGGATCAATTACAAAAATAAGAAAGATTTATCAAATAGGATTTTATTTGTCCCTAGTTTCTGCTGTATTTATTTTTCTTAAGCTAAGTGGAATAAAAGCTGATTTTATTTATTATTTTATAGTTGCAGTTTCGTACGCCTCTGCTTACGCAGTTTTACTTGTTTTAAGAGCACTTGAGCATTTGATTTGGCGTGTTTTTTATCTTGAACACGAACTTGCGACTAAAGGCGTTATATATCGCCCTAGCCCACAAGAACAAAACAACTACTAATTTAACATATGAAAACCGTTCGTGTTTAACGAACGGTTTTTTGTTTTTATAAAAATAATTTTTCCACAATACTATTTGGATTTGCACCCACGATATAATCACCAATATCATTTAGCGCTAGTAAAAGTTCATTTTTTTCAAACCTAATGCCGTTAAGTGTTTTTATAAGGATTGAAATATCTTTTTTAGAAAAGAAATCACCGTGAATATCAGCATTATCAATCACGCCGTCTTTTAGGTCAAAAGATAGGGTTAAAATACCAAAATCGAACTTGTTTTCAAATACTACGCTTCCCTTTGGTGAACGGCCTATATTCCATTCGTAAGTTGAATATTTATCATTACGGAGCTTGTTTATTGCCTTTATATCTTGTTCAGTAAACTCATATCTTGTTGCGTCTTTTAAAAAAACTTTGCTAAGTCCTTTTAAGAACTCTTCAACTGTAATCGGTTTTTTAAGGCAATCCTTAATATTAGTTACCCTTGAACGCACTGAATTTATACCCTTGCTTTCAATTTTTAGCTTGTTCGGGTTTAGCGCAGAAGCTAAAACTGACGTATCAGTGTCAAAAAGCAGAGTTCCGTGATGCATTACCCTACCATTATAAACTGTTTGGGCGTTACCAGAAATCTTTTTACCTTCAACCAAAATATCGTTTCTGCCTGAAAACTCAGCATTTAAACCAAGAGATGATAAATATTCTATAACCGGCTTAGAAAATTCTTTATATAAATTCTCACTCTCGTGATAAGGGGCAATTATGGTGTAGTTAATATTATTTAAATCATGATAAACTGCACCACCACCCGTAAGCCTACGCACTACCTTTATACCGTTTTGCTCGGTAAAGTTTAAGTTAACTTCCTTAAAAGCGTTTTGGTTTACACCTATAATAACGGACGGCGCGTTAATCCAAAGGTAAAGATAAAATCCGTCCTTTTGCTTTAATAAATATTCTTCACTTGCCAAGTTAAAATAAGGGTCGTGAAAATCGTGGGTTATAAATTCAAATTTCTTTTCCATAACATTTGTTTAAGAAAAGGGGCTAAAACTAGCCCCTTAATCGTTGTTCTAGTGATTATACACCTTTCTTTGCTTTACGCATCATTTCTGCGTTAGAAGTATTAGTCTTGCTAACGTGTCCTTTAAGTGGTAAAATCTTATCGTTAATGTTATCGATAATCCAATCTGCTTGTGGGAAGAATTCAGCATCAAATTCAAATGGAGGAGTAATCCAGTTTTGTGCGCCACATACAACAGCAGGAGCATCTAGATAATCGAAGCAAAGTTGAGAAATGTTTGCAGCCATATCGTTTAAGATGCTACCACGGGTACAAGCGTCTGATGCAAGGATAATTCTACCGGTCTTTTTAACTGATTCAACAACCTTTTCGTAGTTGAATGGAACGATTGACCTTGCGTCGATAACTTCAGCTTCAACACCATATTTTTCAGAAAGAATCTTAGCTGCATCCATTGCTCTATAAAGGGTTGCACCGATAGTAAGAATGGTAACGTCACTACCAACTCTCTTGATATCAGGTTCGCCAAGTGGGATTTCATAATATCCTTCAGGTACGCCTTCTTTTCTAAATTCTTCGCCCTTGTCGTAAATTCTTTGGCTTTCAAAGAAGATAACAGGGTCAGTACCGTTAAGTGCTGCGTTCATTAAACCTTTAGCGTCGTATGGAGTTACAGGGAAGCAAACCTTAAGTCCTGGAACGTGTGCAGGAAGAGCTACCCAGTCTTGTGAGTGTTGTGCGCCGTACTTAGAACCAACAGAAACACGGAGTACTACAGGCATCTTTAGGATACCAGAGCTCATTGCTTGCCATTTAGCGAGCTGGTTGAAAATTTCGTCACCTGCTCTACCCATAAAGTCAGCATACATAAGTTCTACGATAACTCTACCACCGCATAGACCGTAACCTACTGCTGAAGAAACAATAGCTGCTTCTGAAATCGGAGAGTTGAATAGTCTGTGGTAAGGAAGTGCTTCGGTAAGTCCTTTATAAACTGCGAATGCGCCACCCCAATCACGAACGTCTTCACCATAAGAAGTAAGGGTTGGGTCTTTATAATATCTATCAATGATAGCTTCAAACAAGCCGTCACGGATATTGAAACGTTTCATGTTAGAAACTTGTTGTCCCTTTTCGTCAAACGCATAACGGATTTTGCCTGCGATTTGTTTTACTCTTGGGTTTTCTTCCATAGGAATCTTAACGTCCTTACCAACTTCGATAGCTCTGTCTTCCATCTTTTCAACAGCGCCGTTAGAGAACATTAGGTCTTCAACGTAATATGGGTCTTTTGCAAAATCAAGATATGGAGATTCAACAGGGTCAGCAGCAAGTTTGCAAAGTTTAAGCATTCTTTCCTTAATTGAACCAATGATATCATCAAACTTAGCATCGCTTTCAATCTTAGCGTCAACAAGCGATTTTCTGTATGTAATCATTGGGTCGTATTGCTTCCAGTTTTCTACTTCTTCAATAGTTCTGTAGCTCATAGAGTCTGATGGAGAGTGACCACCGAAACGGTAAGTTACAACGTCTAACATTGCTGGGCCTTTGCCTTCTAAGAGAAGTTGTTTCTTTCTCTTCATTGCGTCGATAACAGCAAGTGGATTAAATCCATCTACACGTTCAACGTGGAGTTGTGATGGATGAATACCTGCACCGAGACGAGCCAAGAAATCGTAAGCCATAGTTTCACCACGAGTTTGTCCACCCATGCCGTAACCGTTGTTAAAGAAGTTAAATAGAATTGGAAGTCCACCCTTCTTTTCCCAAAGTTGATGGAATTGGTCCATAGAAGCGAAGTTCATAGATTCGTAAACTACACCACAACCAACAGAACCATCACCAACGTTACTGATAACGATACCGGGTTTATCGTTTACTTTCTTATAAAGTGCTGCGCCAAGTGCAACAGGAGCAGCGCCACCAACGATAGCGTTGTTAGGATAAATACCGAATGGCAAGAAGAATACGTGCATTGAACCACCCATACCTCTGTGGAAGCCAGTACGACGAGCGAAAATTTCACTCATAAATCCGTAAAGCAAGAAGTCTACTGCTAAATCTTTAACGTTACCAGTCTTGTTGAGTTTTTCTACGGGAGCAAGCGTTTCGCCACCCATAAAGTCTTTCATTATTTGATAGAGCTTGTCATCAGGGAGCTTGTTGATTGATGCAAGACCACGCGCCAAAACTTCGCTGTGTGAACGGTGTGAACCAAAGGTCATATCGGCCATATCAAGCAAGTAAGCTTGACCTACTGCAGCCGCTTCTTGCCCCATTGAAAGGTGCGCTGGGCCTGGGTATGAGTGCTTAAAGCCTTGATATTCACCCTTGATTTTGATTTCGTTAATCATACTTTCGAATTCTCTTAGCATTGCGATATCATTAAAGATACGTACGAAATCGTCTTTCTTGAAGTTCTTCTTTTCGTCTTCAATTTTCTTGTCGTAAACGTTTACGGGAATATCCGTAAATTGAATTTTTCCTTTTGCCCTAATAAAATTAGGGTCAATTACTAGATTCTTAGGCATTTTATATATCTCCTTATTATTTTTAACTTATTAAATAGAGAAGATTGCTTCTCTAACGATTTCACAAACGGTTGGGTGTGGGAATACGAGTTTTTTGATGTTTTCGATATCCACTTCTAAGTCTATCATTGCTGATACGGCTACGATATATTCGCCCGAATAACTACCGATAATGTGTGCGCCAATAAGCGTGTTGGTCTTATTGTTTATAACTAATTTGCATATGCCGTTAAGGTCAGTATTTTCTGCAATGTATCTGCCTGAGTAAGTAAGTGGGATAGATACACCCTTAACGTCAAGACCTTTTGCTTTTGCAGATTCAACAGTTTCGCCTACCGAACCAACTTCTGGGTTAGTATAGATAACTGATGGGATTACGTTGTAACGCATTAGGTCTTTCTTACCGAGAATGTTGTTAACTGCAACTTCTGCTTCTCTATATGCTGTGTGAGCTAGCATTATTTTGCCGTTAACGTCGCCTACTGCGTAAACGTTTGCAACGTTTGTTCTCATCATATCGTCGGTAACGATTGCACCACGTTCTAAGTTTACGCCAATGTTTTCCAAACCGAAACCTGTTGTAACTGCACGTCTACCGATTGAACAAAGAATTTTTTCTGCAGGCACTTTTTCTACCTTGCCGTCTTTTTCGTAAACTACGCCGTCCTTTTCAACAGCAGTTACCTTTGCGCCAAGTTTAAATTCAACGCCTTTCTTTTCCAGGCTCTTTTGTAAAATGCTTGAAATTTCAGCTTCGGTAGGTCCTGCAATTTTATTAAGCATTTCTACTACCGTTACTTTAGAGCCAACCGACGAGAAGTAACTTGCCATTTCTAGACCGATAACGCCACCACCGATTACTACTAACGACTTGGGAATTTCAGTTAAATCAAGAACTTCTCTATTGGTCATTACAACGCCGGCTTCAAGATTTTCTTTGAGCCCTGGGATTGGTGGAACTACCGGCATAGAGCCTGTTGCAATTATTAAACGCTTTGCAACTACCTTGTCGTCCCCAGCTTTAATTGTTATGCCTTCTTCAGTTTTGCCTTCAATGTAAGCTTCTGCCATTTTCATGGTTACGTGATTTCTCTTGAGTTGTCCTTTAACGCCAGAAACTAGCATTTTAACAACGCCGTTCTTTCTTTCTACCACGAACTTTTGGTCTACCGTTGCTTTACCAACGCCATTAACGCCGTAAGCTTCTGCATGGTTAGCGTAGTCAAAAACTTTTGCAGAGTTTAAGAAAGTTTTACTTGGAACGCAACCTTCGTTAAGGCAAACGCCACCAAATTCTCTCTTTTCAATTACCATTGTTTTTAATCCTGCATGGCCAGCGCGTTCTGCTGCGAGATATCCACCTGGGCCGCCGCCGATTACTACTAAATCAAAAATTTCCATAATATTCTCCTTTTATCTTATATGCACTTGCTATCAGCCAAAAGATTGAAACTGAAATTTTCAAGATAATCTTTAAGGTCTTTTAAGAATCTTGAAGCAGGGGCACCATCAAGCGCTCTGTGGTCGTAAGAAAGCGAAAGCGCCATAGAGGTATAAGGAATAATTTCGCCGTTCTTACCAAGCTTAATTTTGGTTTCTAACGTGTTAACGCCTAAAATACCAGTTTGTGGTGGGTTAACTACCGGTGTAAAACTTTCAATACCCATAGTACCTACGTTGCTGATAGTAAAGCTACCACCAGTTAATAGTTCTGGTGAAAGCTTGCCTGCTACAGCATCAGCAGATAGCTTTTTAGATTTAGATGCGATTTCAGATAAACTCATAAGGTCAGCACCGAAAAGGGTAGGAACTAATAAGCCACGTGGCGTGTCGGTTGCAATACCCATATTAACGTGTTCAAAATAGCGCATGGTATCGCCGTTTATTAAGTGTGCATTCAAATCTCTATGCTTTTTGATTACTCTTGATACTGCAAACACGATAATGTTGTTTATAGTGATTGACGGTAAATTGAGTTTTTCAGCATTGTCTTTAAGATACTTTCTGAATTCCATTACGTTGGTGCAATCGAAAGAAATGGTGTGTGTTAACTGTGCCATTGTAGAAAGGCTTAATACCATATTCTTTGCAATTACCTTTCTGATATTGGACATCTTTTCGTCCTTGAACGCCTTTACGTCTGCACTTTCTACTGCGCTTGCCTTTTGTTCCACTACTGGAGCTGATGCAGGTGCACTTTCGATAGCCTTTGGATTTACGCTTGCTTCACGAACGTCTCTTTCAATAATTCTGCCGTTAGGGCCAGTTGCAGTTGCAGTTTTTAAGTCAACGCCAAGTTTTTCAGCAAGATTTTTAGCTCTTGGAGATGCAAAAACTTTACCGTCTGCACTTGCCGTAGCAGTAGCCACTGCTGGAGCTGATGCAGGCGCATCTTTCTTTTCTTCTACCTTAACTTCTTCAGCTACTGGTGCAGTTACGCCACCTGGAGCGTAGCAAGAAGCATCTTCACCGTGAGGACCTACTGCACATACGTTAGATAAAACGGGAACTTCGTCGCCTTCTTCACAGAAAAGTGCTAAAACTTCGCCAGCTACTTCTGCTTGATAATCAAATGAAGCTTTGTCCGTTTCGTAAGAGAACATAACGTCCCCTTCTTTAACTGTATCGCCTAGTTTTACGTTCCATTTTGTAAGAATACAACTTTCAACCGTAATACCTGCTTTAGGCATGGTTACAGGTTTAACGTTTGGATTAAGTGCTTTTGCTTCAGCTGATACAGTAGCCGTTGCAACAGGCGCTTCAACCTTAACTTCTTCTGCTACAGGTGCAGGAGCACTGCCGTTTGCAAAAGCAGAAATATCTTCGCCCTTTTTACCTATAACGCAAACGTTTGATAAAACGGGAACTTCGTCGCCTTCTTCACAAAGAAGTGCTAAAATTTCACCTTCTGCTTCAGCTTGATAATCAAACGAAGACTTATCAGTTTCGTAAGAGAACATAACGTCGCCAACCTTTACGGTATCGCCTACTTTTACGTTCCATTTTGTAAGAATACAACTTTCAACCGTGATGCCAGCCTTTGGCATCGTTACCGGAATTGCCATAAAATTACTCCTTTATATTAGTGTTATTTTTTATCGTTATTATATTTTCTTTGCGTTTGCAAGCAAGTATTTTTCAGCTTCGTCTGACCAAATACCGTTATTTTTATCACAGATATCTGCAAGGTCAATAAAGAACTTGTCGCCAGTTTCTTCGCCTACCTTTCTAAAGTCAGCAATAGCAGTCATTGGCATTGAAACTTGAGTATATGCAAGCTTTTTAGCGCCCTTAATGTTTGGAAGATTTAAGGTTGTGTCGATAACGCTATCAAGTCCACCAACGTGTGAAATCATAATTGATGGGTCAATTCTGCCTTCACCTGCAAGCTTTAACGCTTCACGAAGGTCAGCCGTGTTACCACCTGAAGTTCCGGTTATTCTGTGGAAAGAATAGTGAACGTCATAGAAATTGAATTTTGCAGAGAAATCGGTTTTAGTAGGACCAGCAAAGAAGTTTAAGCAACCGTTAAAAGCTAAAAGCGCGTCGCCTTGCTCGATAAGTGGAGCAACTGGTGCGTAAACAAACACGTCGTCATAACCATTGCCACCGTTAAGGTCTTTCATATATTGAACAGGGTCTTCAATAGTAGAAGTGTTAACGTAAACGAGCTTAACGCCATTCTTTGCTGCATCTTCTACAGTTAATAGGCTTGCTGCTCTATCAAGTCTTGCTTGGTCGATATCGGTTACTACCATAAGTGATGGTTTTCTATCACCGTGAATACCGTAATCTACTGCGCCAAGACCCATAGGACCAACGCCTGCAAGTATTGCTACTGCGCCACCTTCTTTGATACCCATATCGTGACTATGTGTTTCGTATACGCTGTGGAAGTTTTCGTGATAACCTGCAATTATACAAGACATAGGTTCTGCAAGTGATGCCTTAAAGTAGCTTTCACCTTCGTATGGAATTAAACAATCTGCTTCCATAACTTCGTTTGGGATAATAATATACGTTGCGTCGCCACCAATCTTGGTGAAAGAATAACCAGGTGCAGCAACTGGGTTTTCAGGCATGTTGATTGCCGGTTGAATACCGAATTTGCTACCTGCTTTGAATTTATGTTGCCATTTTGCGCCTACTTCTACAATATCACCACAAAATTCGTGGCCGATAATTACTGGGTTTTCAGCGATATCGTTTGGAACTCTTTTATGATCTGCGCCTTGTATTGCCGCTTTGTAGCTTGACATACAAATACTGTCTGATACTACGCGAGCTAGTATTTCATCATCTTTAATTTGTGGCAATTCAAACTCTTCTAAACGAAGGTCACATTTGCCGTAAAGTCTTACTGCTTTGGTTTTCATTTTTGAATATTCTCCTTGCATTTTATTTCAGTATAATTATAGCATATATATATATGTTTTGGAATACTTTGAAATTAAGTTGCAAATAAATAATTTTTATGATACAATATAATCAAAAATGAACAAACTTGAACAATATTTTACCTAAGTTATTGAAAAAAGGAGCTTAAACATGCTTACACTTGAGCGACAAGAAGAAATTTTAGAGATTTTGAACAAAAATAAATCTGCAACGGTAGACGAGTTGGCATCAGAATTATTCGTGTCTGGCGCAACGATTAGGCGTGATTTACGAGCTATGGAAAAGCAGGGGCTTATTAAGCGTTCGCACGGTGGTGCAATGCCATTTAAATCGAGTGCTGAAGAATCGGCATTTGCTATTCGCGAGCAATCTAATACAGTAGCAAAGCGTTCAATAGCAAGCCTTGCAGTTAAGCTCATAAATAACGGCGATTCTGTTTTTTTAGATTCTAGTACTACAACTGGATTAATGATTCCTTTGCTTAACAATTTTAATTATCTTTCAGTAACAACTACGGGGCTTAGAAACGCGCTTTTACTATCCCAAACAAACACTGTTAAAATCTATCTTGCTGGTGGAAGAATATTAAACCATTCCAATTCTATTATTGGTTCTGACACCATTGATTATATTTCTAGAATACATGCAGACATCACTTTCGTATCTTGCTCGGGCGTTGACACTGTTAATGGTTTTACTGATGCTAGTATAGAACAAGCCAAACTAAAACAACAAATGAAAAAGAATTCTAAAAAAATAGCCATGCTTTGCGATAGCACTAAGTTTAATAAAACCTTTTTATGCACAGATTTTCAATTTGACGATTTGGATTATTTTATTACCGAAAAATTACCACCACAGGACTATTTAGATAAAATTCAAGCTTCAGGGTGCAAACTGATTACGCCCGAAACAACTGATTTCTAGGAGTTTGTTTATAGCGTTTATCAGCAATGTTAAGTTAAATAAAAAACCAAAAAAACGACGAATTTATTCGTCGTTTTTTACTTCGCTATCAGCTCGTGGATGGATAATATGCTCACCCTTAACGTCTATATAAAAGAGCTTTTCATCTTGCAATATAGTTGCCCTGCGCACGGCAGTGTTGCCATACTTTCTTCTTATTTTATCAACAGCATCATCTAACCTATCATTTTTTAGTTCTTTTTCTGCATCTTGCCCTAACATAAGTTGTTCTTTGCCCATGGTAAAGTTGGTAACCGATACACCCACTCCCCTTACCTTATGATTTTTCCAACTAAAGATTTCATTAAACATTTTATAACTTGCCTTAGCTATATCAATTGCTGAGTGAGTTGGGATTTCTAAGGTCATTTGCTTACCATTAGTAATTAAGTTGTTATCAGTAATGCTTAACTTTACAGTTTTAGCCTTTCCTAAGCCACTCTCTCTAAGTCTTCCTGCCACCGATTCGGATAAAAGCATAATTAGTGTTTTAACTTCTTCAAAGTTCTCTGCATCACGGTAGTTTGTCATACTATTTCCTATGCTCTTAATATTAGGCTCGCAACCCTTTTTCATAACGGGTGACTCATCTAATCCATTAGCATAACGATAAAGATTTGTGCCCCAAACACCAAGAAGTTTCTTTAATACGTTTTGCTCACAGCACGCAATATCACCAATAGTATGTATTCCTATCTTCTTTAGTTTAGTTGCCGTTGCCCTGCCCACGTATAAAAGGTCGCTTGCAGGCAAATTCCAAACGACTGACTTATAATTATCAGGTGTGATTTCAGTTACGGCATCAGGTTTTTTTATATCAGAACCCAGCTTTGCAAATACCTTGTTGTAGCTTACACCAATGCTAACCGTAATACCTAATTCTTGCTTTACAGCTTGGCGTATCTTTTCTGCAATTTCCATGCCTGTGCCAAAAATTTTTATACTTTCCGTTACGTCTAACCAACACTCATCTATTCCAAAGGCTTCTATTCTATCAGTATATCTATTATAGATTTCACGCACTTTTTGGCTCATAACGTAATAAGAAGTATGGTCTGCTGTAAATTCCACCAGATTATCATTGCATTTTCTACGGGCCTGCCACAAAACTTCACCCGTTTTTACGCCAAGTTCTTTAGCTATTTGGTTTTTAGCAAGAACAATTCCGTGCCTATCTTCTTTATTTCCACACACTACGACAGGCACGCCCTTATACTCGGGGTGCTTAAGAAGTTCTACCGAAGCGTAGAAATTATTTAAGTCGCTATGCAAAATTGTTCTCATTTTATTTTCCTTTCTATAAACCACCGTTCTGCTCGCTCGTCAAAATACAACCTTTTTTCAAAACCCTCAACGATAACGGTATAACGCCTAGTAATCAGCGCGCCTACTTTTGATGGCGCACGCTCTATAAATTTCACTTTGTCTATATTAAACCTTTGCCCATCAATCCATATAATTTCCAAAGGGCGCATTCCACCATCTGCTAAAAATTTTACCAATACACCCACATATATCTTTTCATATAGCATAATACTAGTTTGGGCGCGAAAACAAGTATTATTCTAAAAACAAAGGCAACCTTGTGGTTGCCTTTTTAAGTCGTTCTATTTTTAAGCGTTTACCGTTTCAATTTCTTCTTTGTCAACCTTTACAGAATCAAACAATTCTACAACTTCTTTACTAGGTGCTTTTGTTAAAAGCGAAACTATAAATCCTGCCAATATACCTAATATGAAACCAGGAACAATTTCGTAAAGTTCGGTATTGAAGATTACACTTGAGAAACCATAGTATTCAAGGTTGAATAGTACCATCCAAAGTATTGAAACTATAAAACCAGTAAAGATACTTGCGATTGCACCTTTGTAGTTAAATCTCTTCCAGAATAAGCTTAAAACTATTACAGGACCAAACGCTGCGCCAAAGATTGACCACGCTGCTGAAACCAAACCCATAATATCGGTTAAGTTTAAGAAATGAACTAACATTGCAAGCCCAAACGCTAATATAGTGATACCGATAACTGCTATTCTACCAACATTTAAAACAGTTTTATCGCTTGCATCTTTATTGATAACAGTTTTATAAATATCAGAAGCAAATGCGCTTGAAGATGCTAATAATTGTGAATCAGCCGTACTCATAGCAGCAGCAAGAATCGCCGCGATAAGAATACCACCCAGCAATGCGAGTGCACCTGCGCCTAACATTTGTCTAACAGTCAGAGCAAAGATAAGTTCTTTGTTGTTTGAATTCAACGAAGTTGTTAAATATGAACGAGCTACGATTGCAAGAACGGTTGCCATTGTAAGAATAAGGAAAGTCCAAGTAGAACCGATAATTTGCGATTTTCTCATTTCCTTTTTAGACCTAATAGACATATATCTAACGATAATATGTGGCATACCAAAGTACCCTAAGCCCCAGCCAAGACCGGTAATAATATTTGCTATACTGCTCCATGTATTAACTGAACCATCTTCACCGTGGATAAGCAAACTATAGAAATATGCAGGCATTGCTGAATTGTTTTGAGCACCGTTTGCACCTACGAATATAGATGCGAGAATAGGCACTATCATAAGCGCTGCAAGCATAAGCATACCTTGGAAAAAGTCTGTCCAACAAACTGCCTTAAAGCCACCAAGCAGGGTGTATCCAAGTATTATTATGGTAAATATAATCATACCAATTGCACGCATATCTGCTTTATCGCTAGGTACTATCATAGCAAACAACTTACCACAAGCATAGATTGAAGATGCAGCGTATACGAGATATCCTACTAAAAATACTATCGCGCAGGAAACACGGAGCAACGCACCCTTAGCCATAAATCTATTAGTTAAAAATTCAGGAACGGTAATAGAATCGTTTGCCTTAATAGCGTATTTGCGAAGTTTTGGAGCTATAAATATCCAAGCCAAAATAGTGCCGATAATAAGACCTACTGAAATCCAAATTTGGTTCATGCCAGAAAGATAAATTGCACCGGGAAGCCCCATAAGTACCCAAGCAGACATATCTGATGCACCTGCTGATAATGCTGATACCCAGCCACCCATATTTCTTCCACCAAGGAAGTAATCTTTTTCACCTTTATTCTTGCCTTTAACGAAGAAATAAACACCTATCCCCGTCATGAACAAAAAATAAATTATAAACGCAATTAACTCGTAAACGTTCATTATAATCTCCTGCTAACATTTTATTTGATAATGATAAAATTTTACAACAATATCCATAAAAAGTCAAACAATTTGTTTACCACTATTAAATTTAAACTATATATTATGCAAAGAAAAGGGCTCTTCACACAGCGAAGAGCCCTTTCCTAGATAAGTGGTAAATTATAAAAAGATAAAGCGTAATAGTTTGTTACGACAATATCGCCACTTTTGCGATATTTTTTTACCGTCTTTGCCTTTATTTTTAATGTATACTTGGTTTTACCTTTTTATTTAAGCAAAATTTAGGTAATTTATGAAAAAACCGTTTATAATTTTATTCTTAATATGTTTTTTTTGCGCTAGTGTAATAGTATTTTTACCGTTACGCTCGGTTTCTGCTAAGTCAACGTATTTAAGAGTAATAACTGAAAACACGCCTTTTTACCAAAAAACTACCGATACTGAACCGTTATTTTTATTGCCATATACCTATTACGTTAAGGTTATTGAAAACAGTAACTCTTTTACCCACGTTGAGTGTAGCGTTTCTAACGGTGTTCCTGCGATAGATGGATTTGTGCCTACCGATATGCTTTTTTTCGATGGTTTACTCGTTACAGAGCCTTATCTAAATCTTAACGTAAAAACTTCTACTACGGCAATATTGTTTGAAGATGCATCTCTTTCCACTCCTATTCAGTATGTTTTTCCCGAACGGGAAATGCACTATTATGGAAAAAATATAAATAAGCAAGGGCACATCATTTACTACGTAAGCTATAACGACCGTTTAGGCTACGTAAAAGAAGCAGATATCTATCCTTTTACCTACCAAAACCACCCTAATGAATTAACCTTTTTATATAATGAAGAGCCACCCATAAGTCAAAACCAAAACACAAGCCAAACTACCGATAAAGACCGAACGCTCAGCATAAAAATAATTATTGTTGCCTGCCTGCTTTTTGCAGGTATAATCGCACTTATATTCACTATTAAAAACAAATCCTTACGAAATGTAGGCAATACAATTTATGATGAAAACGACTATGAATAATTTACTTATTATCAATAATTTTAACTCGTTTTTTAGAATTCTTTTCAATTTCAACTAATCTTTGGTATATAGTTTTTATGTATTTTATGGTTAAGAATTTTTCTTCAAACCATTTGTCGTCTCCACCTATTGCAACAAATATGGAACAAAACTTTTTTAATAGCCTTTCTTGTTTGCGATAATACGTTCTGTTAACCTTTATTTTATCTTTATAATACTCTCTTGGTCGTATCTTAAAATATCGGTAATCAAAGTAATCAAAGTCACTAAAAGAAAATTTCATAATCATGCGTTCAATCACCTGCTTGAAATACTTTAAATCTTCCTTTTGCCCTGTTAAAACCACAACTTTTGCACATTGTTCTTCGCTAGGAGAAGTATCAAACATAGAGCTCAGTGCTTTATTTAAAATCTTCTCGTTTATCCTTTGTATCATTGAGTCTACGTACGGGTATGCGTACAACATAGTTTTTGCGTAAATCTCTTTCATCTTAGTCTCCTTGCAAATTCATTTTACACTTTAATTATATCTTCCACATCTAGCACAAGTCAATACTACCTGCCACCTAAAACGAACAAATGTTCGTGTTTTTATTTGTATATTACTGTCTTATTTTGACAACTTTTGTCATATTTGAAAATATAAAAAAACTAGCGCAAATTTTAGGGGTTTTTTGGGAAAAAAATAAAATTTTAAGAAGATTTGATTTATTGTTGAAAAAATATTAGTTATATGTTAAAATGATAGTTATGAAAGAACTTAAGATAAGAAAAATTAAAAATTTATTTATTAGCTTGCTAACCACGATAATGATTTTTTCCGTGGTGGCTTTTATTGCAAGTAAAACTAGCGTTGCGCGCGCAGATAGTTCACCTGCAGAGACGGAGTTGTTTTTGCCTAAAACTGCGCTTGAATACAAAGAATTAACTTCGCCAATAGACGCTTATTCTGACGATACTGTAACTGCCATAGCGCAAGACTATACAACACTGATACTTAACGTTGATGGCGAATTTATTCAAGGCTTACCTACCTTTGACACATTAAAGCAGGTTGGTCGCCTTAGCGATAGCAAGCTGATAGTTTTGAGCAGAGCTATATTAAAAACTATTGACTTAGAAAACCCTAACCTTGTGCAAGACTTTCAATTCAATAATAGCGTAATTAGTGCCAACAGCTTTTCACTAAACGATAGATACTTAGTTTCTGCATTTGGTGGTGAAATCTATATATATGAAATAGAAAACGGCACAATAGTTTCTATGTTGCCTGTAAGCATTAAACAAGCTAATAAAGATAATACTACAATAGCTATCAACGATAATAACGACATTTTTTACATAAATGAAGAAGGAAAGTTGTTAAGCACTAACGTTTCTTCTCTTGGCGCAACTAAGGAATATCTAGACGTTATACCTTCTAGAATTCTTGTAAAAGACAACTTTGTTTATTACTTAACTCAAACTGGAGAAATTTTCCGTATTGACGTAGACACCAATAGTGACAATTATAAGAAAAATGAACAACTCTTCGTACAATCAACTGACAGCTACGACCTTGGGAAACTTGTTACGCCAAGTGGAATTTCCTTTAAGGGCGAAAACTTACTAATTACCGATGCAGGACT
This sequence comes from Christensenellaceae bacterium, assembly GCA_045654125.1. Lineage (GTDB taxonomy): Bacteria > Bacillota > Clostridia > Christensenellales > Borkfalkiaceae > UBA1259. Next base: position 5,339 of record JAZOMU010000028.1, on the reverse strand, counting down.
TAATGCTGTTCAGGAATTTAAGATTGTAGAAAATAGCCTTATTTTCACAGGTTTTGCCATTGCTAAAGATAAAACTGCGTTTAACCGTTTAGATAGCAACGTAACTGAAATAGAAAAATTCCATAACAACGTTGCCGTTTTAGATGGCGATTCATTGCTATTTATCAAAAACAATCAAAGCTTTAACCCTTACGATACTAATTGTTTTAATGACTATTCAGATATTAAATTAGAGGACAAGATGCCATCATCTTTTGCACTTGGAGAAAATACAGCGTTACTCGTGTATGAAAGCAACCTTTCTTCTAGCAAGTTGCATTTGTTTAATATTAGTGATGGAACTTTTATAAGCCAGAACGCAGTTAATATTTTTGACGGAAATATCGTTAGAGACGTTTGTTATCAAAGTGGTAAATATTATATACTAACAAGCGATGGTAATGCGTGCAAGGTTTACACTTCTTCTGAAAACCAACTTTCATTTAACGAATATATATCTAACGCAAACATAACAACGCAAATTACTGTTGACGTGTTTGGAAACGTGTATTTACTTGACCAAACTAATTCTAAAATTTATAAGTATACAGCAAACAACTTGGCTACCCACACAGAAATCTCCTGCAATTATACCGTTGCAAAAATGTCAACCGATTTAGGTGGCACGCTCTTTATCCTTTCTGGTAACGACGTTTATTATCTAAACGAAACCCAAAATTCTTTCGTGAAAATCGACATTGAGAGAACGGGTATTGACCAAGATAATAACGTAAAATCTTTTGCGATGGATTACGTAAACCAAGACGTGTTCTTTATTTACGAAAATGAAGAATTTGTTTGCAAAACTAGTGGGATTTCTAACCTTGCCATTTCTTCACTTGAAATTCCTGCTGATTACGTGACCACTTCAACTACTGCAACTTTTGAAAACCTTAAAGTTTATAAACCTACTGAAACGGAAAACGTTTATTCTGTAAACAAAACGGAAAGTTGCTTTGAATATCTATCATTAGTTACCGAACAAGCTAAACGTACGGAATTTGCACTTATCTGTGAAATTACTTGCACTAGCTTTGGAAAAGAAATTAGTCTTCTTGCCCTTGCAGGACAAGACGGTGTTGTTTTGGTAAACCAAAAAAGTACAAGTGATTGCCAAAGCGTTATAACAACCACTGCACCCCAAAAAGCGTTTATCACAACTGCCGTTCACACCTATTACCTACCAATCTCTACTAAGGACGATGGCTATGCGCTTTTAGATAACAATAAGGTAAGATTACTTAAATATACCGAGATAGAACCACAAAACAAATTTACTTTCTTAGGTAAAGATTATTACTTTGCTAGCGTTAAAACTGATGGCGTTACTCGTTCTGGATATATCCCAGTAGATTTTACCGTGGAAATTCTAGCAGAAGATTTCGAGTGGGAAAACTTTACTAAAGAAAAGGTAAATAAAACCACAGTTTATTCAGATAAAGAAAAAACTAGCGCAGTTTTAGAACTTGAGCGTGGCACGGAAATAAGGCTTCTAAAACAAGATGGTTCCACCTGTAAAATCGCTTACCAGATAGACCAAACTAGCTGGGCTGTTGGATATATAGATGCTTCTTCTATACAAGACTCGGCAAACGTGGCCATTAGGAACATTCTTATTATCCTTGCTGTAACGGCTTGCGTGTGTGGTACTACTTCATATTTCCTATTAAGACGAAAAAAATAAACTGTAATTAAAAACAAAAAAGGCAGTTCAGGTTGAACTGCCTTTTTATTTACATTTTTTATAAAGACTATTCTTTATCTATTTCTTTATCAATTTTTCTCTTTTCATACTTACAGCTTGAACAAGCCGAGCAATCACCACAGCAATTAGACTTGCCTTTCTTTTTATTGATAATGGTAGATATTATTACACCACCAACAATCAAAACGCATGCAATTATAACTAAAATTTCTAAAAGTGACATATTAGTTTTCTTTTACCTTTCTCTTTTTATTATATAGTTTTACCAAGAAAACAACTGCTACTGCAACTGCAAGATAAATAAACAAGGTCCACCAGTACGTGCCTATTAGATATATTGCAGATGATACTATAAACGAAGTTGCAATCCAGAACAACAGCGTCCACTTAAATTTCCTTTTATCAGCCATTTCCCCTTTTGCTGCTGAAACTGCTGCAAAGCAAGGAATGGTGGTCATATTAAATGCGATAAATGAAAGCAATGCTGGTATGGTTATGCCTGTTGCTAAAAACAACCCGTCTGCACCAGTAAAGTTTAAAGCGACTGCAAGCGAACCTAAGGTTGCTACAACGTTTTCTTTTGCAATAAGCCCTGAGATTGCAGCGAGAGCAAACACCCAACCGTGAACTACTAGTTGACTACCGAATCCAAGTGGAGTAAACAGTGGTTGAATAAGCCCACTAAATCCGGCTAGGATACTTTCGCTCATTTTATCATCAGCTAAAAATTCCCAATTAAAACTGAAATGGCTTGCAACCCAAAGCACTATTGTTGATGCTAAAATTATAGTGAACGCCTTTTTAATAAAGTGTTTAGCCTTATCCCAAAGTAGCATCATCAAGCTCTTAAATTGTGGTGCGTGGTACGCAGGCAATTCCATAATAAATGGTGGTGTATCGCCTTTTAAACTAGTTTCACGCATAAGTATTACTGCAATTAAAGCCGTTATAATGCCAATCAAATACATGCTGTACGTTATCAAATCAACGTAGCCAGCAGTAAGGCTAGCCTTTGCGATAATTGCGCCTGAAACAGCCGTAAGTATAGGCAACTTTGCACCACAACTAAAGAATGGTATTACCCTAATGGTGGCAAGTTTTTCCTTTTCATCAGAAAGCGTTCTAGTGTTAAGCATTGCTGGTACTGAACAGCCAAAGCCCATAATCATAGGTAAAAACGCCCTACCCGAAAGCCCGAATTTACGCAAAGCCCTATCTAGTATGAATGCAATTCTAGCCATGTAGCCACTGTCTTCTAAAATAGAGAAGAACATAAACAATACTAATATCTGTGGCAAAAAGCCAAGTATTGCGAATACACCACCTAAAACGCCATCACAAATAAGCCCTAAAACCCACTCAGGCGAAGTAGCAAGCCAGCCTGCAATAACATCGGATATAAAGCCTGTCAGCACTTCTACTAAATTCATAAGTATTACGCCCGGTGAATTTATTCCACCTGCGCCGAACACTCCTTCAAACGCCGTGCCTTCTAAAGATACCCAGTTTTCACCTAAAATCCCACCAAGGAAAAGCAAGTTTTCAGAGAAAGTTAAGTGGAATATCGCAAATAGAACTAATAAGAAAATAGGTATGCCCCAAATCTTGTGAGTTAAAACCTTGTCTGCTTTATCAGAGGGTGTTACTGTAAACTTTTCGCTATTCTTTCTCTTTAAGGTTGGCGAAAAATACTTGGTTATGTATTTATACCTTGCATCTGCAATAAGCGCTTCAAAGTCATCACCAAACGTTGTATCATTATGCGTTTTCTTAAACGTTTCAACCATATTAACGGTGTCTTTATGCATAAGCACTTCAACTTCGTCAAGTTCAGCAAGTTTTACTGCGTGGAACATAGGGTTTTTAACGCCCTGCCCTTCAAGTGCGATTTCTATATCGCCGATAAGATGCTTAAGCGCAGGGTTTTCTATAACGGTTTTCCCTTCCCTTTTAACTTTGCTAGTCTCATAAGCACGCTCCATCAATTTCTCAAGTCCTATGTTTTTAAGCGCAGATATCTTTACTACTGGAACACCTAATCTCTTTTCAAGTTCATTAGCATCAATACTATCCCCACGCTTTTCAACGGCATCTATCATATTAAGCGCTAAAATCACGGGAACGTCTATTTCCATAATTTGCGTTGTTAAATATAGGTTTCTCTCTAGATTAGTTGCGTCTATAATATTGATAACACAATTAGGTTTTTCATCTAAAATATAATTTCTAGCAATAATCTCTTCAGGAGTATACGGCGATAGCGAATATATCCCCGGCAGGTCAATAATAGCAATCGGCTCTGTACCTTTTTTGTAAACACCTTCCTTTTTATCAACCGTAACACCTGGCCAATTGCCCACGTGCGCAGTTGAGCCTGTTAGACTATTAAAAAGCGTGGTTTTGCCACTGTTAGGATTACCAGCTAAAGCAAATTTAAGCATTTACTAATACCTCCATTGTTATGCAAGACGCTTCGCTTTTTCTTAGAGACAATTCGTAACTTCTAACCGTAACTTCTATAGGGTCGCCAAGTGGTGCTTTCTTTCTTAAATAAATTTCTGCACCATTAGTAATACCCATATCGTAAAGGCGCCTTTTAATCTTGCGTTCGCCTTCAACTTTTATAACCGTTCCACTCTCTCCAATATGAAACTTATCAAGTGTTTTTATCATAATCTCTCCCAAATATGAAATTTGTTTCATGTTAGCGATATTATATTATCATTTATATTCAGTCTTGTCAAATAAAATGTGAAAGATTTTTCAAGTTTGTGAAATTTTTTTCACATTTTAACCTTGACAAACATAGCGTTATTTTATATAATAAATTTACTATGAAAAATTTAGTGAGAGAACCAAGGCAAGAGCGTTCTATAGAAAAAAAGAATAAGATTATACAGGCAGGCTACGAGCTTTTTTCTGAAGCTGGATATTATGGCACTAATACTGCAGAAATTGCAAAGCGTGCAGGCGTTTCTACGGGTATAGTTTATGGGTATTTTCAAGATAAGCGTGATATTTTGATTTGCGTTTTAGAAATTTATATCAATAAGGTTTTTGAGCCTATACTCAAGGCATTTGATAAACTTAATGCGCCCATTGATTACGATATAATTATTCCTCAAATAATAGACCTTACCATAAAAACGCACAAAAAACATGCAAAAATGCACGAAGTTTTGCACTCACTTGCCAGTACCGATGAAGCTGTTAACGCGCAGTTTATCGCGCTAGAAGATTCTATTACTGTAAAGATTGCCGATAGACTCAACTCGCTTAATGAAACACAAGAAAACGCTATGGAAAAAATCCATTTTGCAATGGATATTATTCAGTCTTTTTCACACGAGTATATCTTTGACAAGCACGACTATATAGATTACTTTGTAATGAAAGATATGGTTACAAAAACCATAATCAATTTATTTAAATAATTCGTTTTTCAAAAATAAAAGCGACGGAAAATTTCCCGTCGCTTTTTAAGTTTTTATATTTTAGACTTTCATTCTTAAAATGTCGCCTGCAAAGAGTGGAATATGAGTAAATAGTTTTATGCGTTGTTGCACTAGCTTTGCGTCATCTATTTCCTTATCCT
>JAZOMU010000027.1:0-7325 GCA_045654125.1 Christensenellaceae bacterium | reverse complement strand
TCTTATAGGGTTTGTCCTATAGGTGCGCACGTTGACCATCAGTATGGCAAAATAACAGGACTTGCAATTGATAAGGGTATTCATATCGCATATAAACCAAAGCAAAACGGCGTTATTGAGCTTTGCTCGTTGCAGTTTGATAAGCGCGCACAGTGGCACGTTTTGTCAACGCCCAAGGTTAGAGAAAACGACTGGGCAGACTATTTGCGTGGTGCAACCTTAATGCTTGCTAAAAACTATAACCTACGCGTAGGTCTTTGTGGCGTTATTGAAGGCAGTCTTCCTATCGGTGGCTTATCGTCTTCTGCTGCCGTTATAATTGCATTTCTTTCAGCACTTTGCAATGTTAACTGCATCACTCTTTCGGAAAACGAGCTAATTTTAACGGCAAAGGCTGCTGAAAACGAGTACGTGGGCGTTTCTTGTGGTAAACTTGACCAGTCTTGTGAAGTTTATTCAAAGAAAGACCATCTATTGTATCTAGATACTTTGACCGACGAGTACGAGTTAATTCCCACTAGCCCAAAAATGAAGCCTTATAAAATAGCAATCTTCTTTTCGGGTGTAGAGAGAACGCTTGCAGGTAGCAAATTTAATATGCGTGTAGACGAATGCCGTTCGGCAGCGTATGCACTAAAGGCGTATGCGGGAATGGAATACGGCAAGTTTAACGAAACCTATTTAAGAGACGTGCCATACCAAGTATATTTACAGTATAAGGACAAGTTGCCTGAGAATTGGCAAAAGCGTGCAGAGCATTTTTACACAGAGTTTGACCGTGTAGAAAAGGGTGCAAAGGCTTGGCGAGATGGCGATATTGAGCTATATGGTAAACTTTCTACCGAAAGTGGCTGGTCTTCTATATATAATTGGGAAACGGGCTCGCCAGAGTTAAAAGCTCTTTACGAAATTATGACAAAAACTGATGGCGTGTATGGTGGTAGATTTAGTGGCGCAGGATTCAAGGGTTGCTGTATGGCGCTTATCGACCCTAATTACGAAGAGTATGTATTGAAAAAAGTACAAGACGGGTATTTGAAAGAATTCCCCGAACTCAAAGGTAAATATTCTGCACACATCTGTAAGAGTGCAGACGGAGTTAAATTATGAAATGCTTAATTTTAGCGGCAGGATACGCTACAAGGCTTTATCCTTTAACTGAAAATTTTCCAAAATCACTACTTAAAGTTAAGGATAAAACTATACTTGATTGGCTGGTAGACGATATTGATTCACTAGGATTAGTGGATGAATACGTGGTTATATCAAACCATAAATTTTACCAGCATTTTTCTGATTGGGCAAAAACTAAATCGCAAAAAATTATTGTTATTGATGATGGAACGTCTTCTAACGAAACGCGTTTGGGTGCAGTTAAAGATATTCAGTTTGCAATAGATGAGCTTAAAATTGATGATGACGTTTTAGTAATTGCCGGCGATAACGTTTTAGATTTTTCTTTAACCGAATTTATCAAATACGCTGTAAAAAAGGAAACGTCTTGTGTGATGCGTTATTTTGAAGCTGATAAAAAGAGGTTAGTTAAAAGTGGCGTTGTAACTATAGATGAAAACGATAAGGTTATCGAAATGACCGAAAAGAGTCCGGAGCCAAAGAGCAATTGGTGTTGCCCACCATTCTATTATTATACAAAAGAAGATTCTAAAAAAATAGAAAAAGCTATTAGCGATGGTTGTGGCACTGATGCGCCCGGTAGTTATATTGCTTGGCTATGCAAAAACTCTACCGTTCACGCAATGGAAATGCCAGGCAAGCGCTACGATATAGGGAATTTAGAAAGTTACGAAAAGGTGCAAAAGGAGTATAAAGGAATATGCTCGAAAAAAATATAAATCTTAATGGAAAAACAGTTTTTATTACAGGTGTAGCAGGGTTTATAGGTTGTAATTTGGTGCTGGAACTATTTCGTTCTTTTAACGACGTGCACGTTATTGGAATAGATAACTTAAACGACTATTACGACGTGTCTATTAAGGAATACAGACTTAAACAAATTGAAAAATCTGTTCAAGAAGGCCGTGCTAAATGGACGTTTATAAAAGGAAATATTGCAGATAAACAGTTAATAGACGATATTTTTAACAAATATCAACCGTCAGTGGTTGTAAACCTTGCGGCACAAGCTGGTGTTAGATATTCGATAACTAATCCAAACGTGTATATTGAAAGCAATCTTATCGGCTTTTACAATATTTTAGAAGCTTGTCGCCATTCGTATGATGGTGGAAAAAACGGCGTAGAGCACTTGGTTTATGCATCAAGTTCTTCGGTTTACGGCTCAAACAAGAAAGTTCCGTATTCTACAGATGACAAAGTTGATAATCCCGTGTCTTTATATGCAGCTACAAAGAAGTCAAACGAACTTATGGCGCATGCATACTCTAAACTATATAATATACCATCAACAGGCCTTAGATTTTTCACAGTTTATGGTCCTGCTGGTAGGCCGGATATGGCGTATTTTGGGTTTACTAATAAGCTTATTAAAGGCGAGAAGATACAGATATTTAATTATGGTAATTGTAAAAGGGATTTTACCTATGTAGACGATATAGTTGAAGGGGTAAAGAGAGTTATGCAAGTAGCACCCGAAAAGAAAACGGGTGAAGATGGCTTGCCCTTGCCACCATATAAAGTTTACAACATAGGCAACAATAGCCCCGAAAATCTTTTAGATTTTGTGGATATTTTGCAACAAGAACTTATAGATGCAAAAGTGTTGCCAGGGAATTATGATTTTGATGCACATAAGGAGCTAGTGCCTATGCAAGCAGGCGACGTGCCTGTAACTTTTGCTGACACTTCTGACTTGGAAAGAGATTTTGGTTTTAAGCCAAACACAAGTTTAAGAGAGGGCTTAAGAAAGTTTGCAAAGTGGTATAAAGAGTTTTACTTAAAAGATAAATAATCAAAAATACTTTCAATTTAATTGATATAGTGGCAAAAAACGTTTTGAAATTTAAAATAATTGTGCTACAATAATATTCGGTTTTAATAACCGAATGCGGACATGGCGGAATTGGCAGACGCGCTAGACTTAGGATCTAGTGGGAGACCGTGGGGGTTCAAGTCCCTTTGTCCGCACCAAAAGAGTTCGAGTCGAACCAATAGGTTTGATGCGAACTCTTTTTTGTTACTGATAAATTACAAAGGGACTTGAATTAGGAGAAAAATTGCTTGCAATTTTCCCGTAGGGTAAACAGTGGACACCCACTGTTTATCGGGAGGCTCGAGAGAAGCAAGTCCCTTTGTCCGCACCACGTCGGAGCAAGGCAAATTGTCTTGCTCTTTTGTTTTTCACAAAAGAGCAATGACCTAAATACCTGCTCCTCCTTTTTTGCAAAAATTCTTTTGTTTCACAAAATTATTTTTGCAAGTAATTGTGTTTTAGTTCGAGTCAAACCAATAGGTTTGATGCGAACTCTTTTTTGTTGTATTAAAATAAAAAAGGGACTTGAATTAGGAGCGAGTAGTTTTAGGTGTTTGCTAAAATAGAAAAACGGCAAAAAGCTTATATTGTTGCTTAGTTGAGCCTATAATTTAACTTTTGCACTTGACACGAAAATATATTAGTTATATAATTAAATAGACTAAAAACACTATCAATCATTTAGGAGATAAATATGCGTGAACAAGTAATAAAGACTATAGAGGAGAATAAGGTTATAGCCATTGTTCGTGGGGCAAATCCAGAGCAGGCCGTTCAAGCAGCAAAGGCTGTTTTTGCTGGTGGCGTAAAGCTTATTGAAGTTACCTTTAATCAGAAAAATCCAGAGTCATTTAAGGATACTGTTAGTGCTATTAAAGCAATCAAAGATGCCTGCCCTGATATGACTGTTGGCGCAGGCACTGTATTATCAACAGAACAAGTAGATTTAGCAATCTCTGCAGGGGCAGAATATATTGTTTCACCCGATACTGATGCAGAAGTTATTAAGTATACCGTTAAAAACGGATTGGTTTCACTACCTGGCGCATATACTGCTAGTGAAGCTAAACTTGCATACAATGCTGGGGCAGATTTTGTTAAGCTTTTTCCATGCACTGATGCAAGCTACTTAAAGGCATTAAAAGCGCCCATGTCGCACGTTAAATTTTTAGCTGTAGGTGGCGTAAACGTAGATAACGCCGTAGATTTTATTAAGGCTGGGGCTGAAGGCGTTGGCGTGGGAAGTTCGCTTGTTAATAAAAAATATTTAGATAACGGCGATTATGAAAAAATTACCGAACTAGCAAAAACTCTTTCTACAAAAATAAAGGAAATCAAGTAGTTTAGATGAATAAGCGTTCAGAACTAATAACAGATATAAAAAGGGTTGTAGACAACTATAAAATATTTTGCAAAACATTAAAGCCAGGACAGAAAATGATGTCCGTTCTAAAAGCTGATGCGTATGGCCACGGAGCAATTCCAACGGCAATCGCGTTAGAGAAAGAGGGCTGTACAGATTTTGGTGTTGCAACGGTAGACGAGGCGATTGAATTGCGCGAAAACGGTGTTAAGGGAACGATTTTGGTGCTTGGATATACGCCTGCTAGTCGCGCTCAAGAGTTAGTTGATTATGACGTTCATCAGACCATAGTTTGCAAAGAACATTTGCAAGAAATATTAGATACTGGAGTTAAAATCTCTGCACACTTTAAGATTGATACTGGTATGCATAGAATTGGGTTTAATCCCAATGATGAAACTGAAGAGCTTATTAGAAAATCGCTTGATAAACTTTCAGTAAAGGGTATATTTACTCACCTTTGCGTTGCAGACGATTTTAATAGGAACGAGTTCACTTATAATCAGCTAGATACTTTTAAGGCTTTTGCTGAAAGATTAAAAGACTTAAATCTACCCTTTATACATTGCCACAATTCTGCTGGCGTTATGTATCATAACGACGGATTTTCCACCCATTTAAGATTAGGTATATCACTTTTTGGATTAAAGCCCGATTGGTATTGCGTACTTCCTGACGGCGTGTTGCCGTGCTTAGAGTGGAAAACACAAGTTGCAATGGTTAAAGAGCTTAAAAAAGGGGATAGCTTAGGATACGGGCTAACCTTTACGGCAGAAAAGGATATGAAGATTGCAACGCTTACTACTGGATATTCAGATGGGTATCCTAGAAAGATGTCTAATCTTGGCACAGTATACGTAAACGGCAAAAAGGGTAGGATTGTTGGTAGAGTGTGCATGGACCAAATGATGGCAGACGTTACGGGGATTGACGTGAAGATGGGCGATACTGCATTGCTTCTTTGTGATGATTACACTGCAGATGATATGGCTAAAGACATAGGCACTATTGCGCACGAAATAGCAACGCAAATCATGTCTAGAGTAACGAGAACGTATAAGAATTGTTAATGAAAAAGCAAACAATAAATCAAAAAGCTCACTTGTCGAAGTGAGCTTTTTTTAATAATTTAAAAATTATTGATGCACTTTTATTTGCTTACCACCACTAAGCCTAGATTCTTCAGCAGATATGCCAATAAGGTGACACTCAACCGATTCTTTTAATGGGGTTCTAGGCTTGATATTACCTACTAGCACTTCGTAAAGTTCGTTAATTAACATCATGTCGCCACCACCGTGAGCATTATTGCCTTCAAGCAACAATGATTTTACGTCAATAGTTTCAATTTGGTTTTTTCCGTATTCCATAAGAAGAATATTACGATTGCGCTCATCAAAAACAATTTCACCATGAGTGCCGTAGAAAGCAAGCCTTCTACCGATATCCCCTGCGTACGTCATAGTAAGGCAGGCTGTTACACCGTTCTTAAATTGCATTTGAACCATTTGATGGTCTACCTTTTCAACGGGGCAACGGAATACGCATCTGCCGTATCTGCCTTGGCTAATGCCTTTCCATAAGCCTTCTTCTGTAATAGGATTAGTTTCACATGCTCTAAAGTAAGGCCATAAATAACTAGGCTCGCCATTAGCGTGCCACGCATCTATATAAATCTTTTTAGCGCTGTATGGGCAAGTATCAATGTGCTTACAGGTTACACAACGTTCGGTAGAGCCTTCTGGCGCGTTTTCTTCCTTAAAGAAATAAAGTCCACCTACGGAAGAAACTGTTTCACATTCGCTTTTAGCGTACGATTGAACAAGGTCTAAATCGTGACTACACTTTGCTAAAATTGCAGGGTGACCTTCTTCAAGAGAGGCGCCAACGCCACGCACGTACGCCTGTACCCAGTGCCAGTAAACAGCGCGTTCAGTTGCTTCGATTGAATGAAGTTTGCCTATTTTCCCCTGCTCAATAAGTTCTGCGCATTTTTTAAAGCCTGCACCGTAACGAAGTTCGTGGCAAACTATTACGTGCTTGCCTGTCTTTTCTTGCGTTTTTAATAATAGGTCTATTTCTTCACGGCTGTCGCTTATTGGTTTTTCCATCAATACGTCATAGCCAAGATTTAATGCTTTAACACCTTGCTCAACGTGAAACCTGTCTGCAGTAGCTATAACTAAAACGTCTGCACGCTTTTCCTTTAAGAATTTAGCAGGGTCAGTAAAATCCAATGCGTTTTCTAGCCCGAAAAGACTATGCGTTTTAACTAGTTGGTTATCATCTACGTCACAAATAGCAGTGATGGTGAAACCACCGTGAGTAAGCATTTCACCTATGTAGCCTATGCCACGATTTCCACATCCGATAACTGCAACAGAATATTTTTTATCCATAAATTTCTCCCTTAGTTTTAAGTTATTAACCATATTATAACTAAAACACCTATAATTTTCAATGTATTATATTGCTTATTTATTGTAAAATCCTGCAAAATCTATTGACAGGGTTTTTTTGGTTTTGTATAATTAAAAAAAGAGAAGTGGTAAAAATGCAAATTAGTTTAAGTCAATTAGTTAATATTGAGAGCCAAATTACTGATATATCAGCTGTTTTTGTAAATGATTTAAGCAACGTTATAAACTATTCTAAAACTGGCAGGTCTAAAAATCTAATATATTATTGTATAAAAGGCGCGCGCAAATATTATGACGAAAAGCATAACTATTTGTTTTCTATAAAAGAAAAAGACGTGCTTTTTATAAGCGATAAAACAAAGTATATAACTGAAAAAGTTTTAGACACTGATGAAGTGAAAGGTATATGTATTTGTTTTAATCTACGAGACGCGTACGGGCAAAACATAGAGGTAGATGAAAACTTTAAGATTTTAGCAAACGACCAAACGGGTGCACACTTTAAGAAAATAAACAAAGTTTATCTTAGCATTTTAAGGCATCAAAATGTGCTCATTGCTGTAAAAGCGAGCGTTTATGATATGTTAAACGC